>NZ_JAJQKY010000002.1:0-656109 GCF_021213715.1 Pseudomonas sp. CP-1 | reverse complement strand
TGCTCGACCAGCAGCAACAGCAGAAGGGCCGGCAGTTCCTCCAGGGCCTGGCCGCTATCCTCGACCAGCAGCAACAGCAGGGAGGCCGCAACCTGCAGGACCTCGCCGCGCTGCTCGACCAGCAACAACAGCAGAAGGGCCGACAGCTCCTCCAGGACCTGGCCGCGGTCCTCGACCAACAGCAACAGCAGGGAGGCCGCAACCTGCAGGACCTCGCCGCGTTGCTCGACCAGCAGCAACAGCAGAAGGGCCGGCAGTTCCTCCAGGACCTGGCCGCGGTCCTCGACCAACAGCAACAGCAGGGAGGCCGCACCCTGCAGGACCTCGCCGCGTTGCTCGACCAGCAGCAACAGCAGAAAGGTCGACAGTTCCTCCAAGGCTTGGCCGCTATCCTTGACCAACAACAGCAACAGGGAAGCAAACAACTAGCCAATCTGAAGGGTGAGTCTCAATGAGTCCGGGCACCGACCGCCCCTGGAACTCGGCATTCCAGCCCGACAGGGGGCTCGGGGCTTTCCACTCGCTGCGCAAGGCCATCCTTGCGCAGCGTACCCAGCTGGGTCTCGATGCCCTGAAACAATGCGACGAAGTGCTGAGGACGGCACAGGAGCCTGGCCTCCCCGAGCCGCTGCTCAATCTCCGGGAGGGGGAAGGAGGATCTACGCTCGTCTTCGATGATCCCGTCTATTCGATCTGGCTGCGTTTTTTCCTCCGCGCATCGGCCAACAGGCGCACGGAAGAACTCATCCGCCATATATCGAAACTTCCCTCGGTACTGCAGGACGTCGAGCGTCGACTCACAGGCAAGGCCAACCTCTACGTCCCCGGCAGCGCGATCGCACTCCAGCGCGAGGATCTGCATCCCTATGTCATGAAAGCGACACCGCCAACCTATGATTTCAGTCGTGCCCCCTCCTCCTCCGGAGAAGAAGGACGCACCATCGGCCATCCGTTGAGAATGCAAGCCGGCCTTCTCGGCAGCGCCCTGAAGAACATCGAAACGGCCTGGCCCGAATTGCATGCGCAGATCGAGGAGTGCGTGCGCATCTTCGGCTACCTTCCGGATGCGGCATTTCGCAGTTGCTCGGCGGCGCGCTACTCCGGAATCGTCTACCTGGGCAACATGGATGAATCACTTCTCGATCTTGAAGAGTCGATCGTCCATGAAACCGGACATCAGGTTCTTTACCAACTTGGAGAAATGACCAGGCTGACCCTCCCGCAGACACCGCTCGAGGCCAACTACGTGCTGCCGTGGTCCGGCTCGCGTCGTGATCTCTTCGGCTTCCTGCATGCCCATTACATCTACGCCCTACTGGTCAAGTACTACTGGCGCCGAGCAAACCTGGATGGACGGGAAGCGGCCGAATGCCGGGGCCGCGCGTTACTGATCCTGTCCGGCTGCCTGAAGGCGACCCCCATGCTGCAAGGAGACGCCAACCTGACGGAACAGGGAAGAATCATCGTCGAGCGGCTTGCCGAAGAACTCGCCGAACTGGATGGCGAAATTCGCGGACGGGTCCGGCACGAGCGGGAGAAAGCGAATGCAGAAGCGACAGGTTGAAACGGATGAGCCAGCCACCCTGCGGATCAGCGGCAACGCCCTGCATCTCTCGGACGGCGTGGGAGTAACGCTGCTCGACGATCAGATCGTCCTCGAGAACCGCGCCACTGGCGCCAGCAAAGCCTTTTCCAGGGAGGCGATACCGCTGCTGGATCTGTTCATGGACTGGATCGAACCCGACGATTTCGTCAGCCGGGCCTTCGAGCAGGGAGGCGAGGCGGAGTCTGTCAACAGAGCCATCGGCGTTCTGCACGATCTGCTGGAACTCGATGTGCTGACGGTGCGCGCCGAGGATCTGAGGGGAACCCGCCTGCGCGCCCCTGGTGCGGGCTGGGGCGACGCCATGCGCTTCCTGCTCGCAACACGGACGAGCAGGGAGACGATCTTCGCCCCACCCGCGGAGTTCAATGCCGCCCTGGCCGAGAAGGCAGCCGTCACGCGTCAGGCATCCGCCTTCATGGAATATCCGGCGGCACCGTTCAGTCCATTGAGCGAACCACGCATGACGGCCTCCAGAGGAGAACCCTCGTTCCCGAAAACCATGCTGAACAGGAGGACGGCTCGCCGATACGCGGACCATCCCCTCACCGAAGCCCAGTTGTCCAGCCTGCTCAAGTTCGCCTGGGGCATGATCAAGAGCGTACCCAACCCTCTCGGCGACGTGTTCGTCCGCAAGACCTCGCCGAGCGGCGGCTCGTTACATCCGGTCGAAGTCTATCCGATCGTCCTCAACGTCGACGGCATCGAGAGAGGGATCTACCACTATTCCGTTCGCCGCCACGGCCTGGAGCGCCTGTGGACGGGGGATGCACACGAGTGGATCGCCAAGGCCTGCGGAGACCAGGAATGGGTTCGGGAAGCCGCCGTCATCTTTCTCTGCTCCGCGTTCCTTCCGCGCACGGCCTGGAAATACGACTTTTCGCGCGTCGCCCGGGCCGTGATGGCCGAGATCGGCTTCAGCGGGCAATCGCTTCTGCTCACCGCGTCATGGCTAGGCCTTGGCGCCTTCACCACCATTGCCCTGCGCGATGAACTGTTCGAGGACCTGCTCGGCTTCGACCCTCTGCGCGAACCGGTATTCGCCGTCTTCGGAGTCGGTGCCCTGGAACCGGACATCGTCGACCATTCGCGTCCTCGAACGGAAAACCAGGACGAAGCGGGCGCCCTGTAGAAGATGGACATCGTGCATTCCCATGGACACGACCCGGGCGTACTCGATCCCCGGACCGATCGCCTGTTCGTCGTCGCGCTCAGCCAAAGCCCAGCCAAGGTCATGCTGCGCGCGGCGGATGGCGCGCACCTGGAAATAGCGCTGCCGGCAAGCGGAGCTCCGGACAGACCGGCCGGGACGCGCTGCTACATGAATCTGGAACGCACGGTGGTGGAGCTTCGCGAACGCTTGAAGCCGCGTGATTGCGGCGCGGCGGTGATCGATCGGGTCAACGCCTATATCTCTCCGCCAGGATGCGGAGCGCCGCTGCATTTCGACATTCGTACCGTATGGATCGTGCAACTGTTCGGCTGCAAGACCTGGAGGCTGGGCGACAAGCCCGCGGTGGAACAGCCAAGCCACAACTGCGTCCTGCCCAATGGCGAGCGCCACGTCATCTACGACGGGCGGGAGCTCGAGGCGCCGACGCGGATGCGAACCTATAACCTGTTTCCGGGCGACTGGCTTCTGGTGCCAAAGGGCGTATGGCACGAAACGACAACGACCGCAGGCTCCGTGTCGGCCACCCTCGCGGCGCCGGAAGGCAGCTAGCCGACGCCTGCTGGGAGGATGTCCTCACCGGGTCGTCATCGGCAGACGCGTCACACCGTGCTCGGTGGTCACCGGACCGCTCGCCACGAAACCGAACCTCTGGTAGACCGGCACAGCCCCCAGCGCCGCGCTGACAGTGAAGACACCCGAATATCCCGCCTCGAGACAAGCCTCGCGCGCACGTGCCCAGAGGGCACGCGCCAGCCCCTGGCCCTGGGCCTCTTCCGCGACGAATAGCATGAGCAGATGATGGTCGTCGCGAGTGGCGACGACGCCAAGCATTTTCCCCCGCTCCTCGGCGACGAAATAGCGGCAGGTTCCACGCATACCCTCCAGGATTCGCGGAGTGCCAAGGGCTCGCTGAAGGAAACGCCGCCCCTGTGGAGGGAAATCACGGGCAACATGCTCGCGAGTCAGCCGGCGTACGAACGCGCCGATCATCTCTGCGTCCTCCACCCGGGCCAGGCGAATATTCACCCGATTGGCAGACATGCCCGCCCTCCCGTCGGTCGTCGGCAAACCATGTTTCCACAGTATTGCCCAGGCGACGCCGGCCTGCCATGCCGGCAGGCCGGACAGCGCAGGCATGGCGCCTGGAGGGAGGCAAGGTAAAGAAAGAAGGTGGCGTCCCCGACAGGAATCGAACCTGTACCGACCCCTTAGGAGGGGGCCGTTCTATCCATTAAACTACGAGGACGAATCGCGCCGGTGCTTTTTGCCATGCCGGCTTTCGACAGAAAGACCATCTCCATCGGAGTCCAGCGGCGCAATGCACGATGCGCTGACGGGGCGGCATGTTAACGGCAGAGAAAGCGTTTGTCATGCCACTGCCACCAAGGCTGCGCATAATTTTCCGCAACCCTGGAGGTGCAGCATGAACCAGACCGTCGCCATTCCCGCCGCACAGGACCTGCCGGACGCCCCGCGCCAGCCGCGGATACCGGACTCCCCCTTCGCCAGCTTCGATGTGCGGATCGCCAGCGAGCACGACGCGCCGCGCCTGTCGTTGCTGCTACAGCAACTCGGTAGCGCCGATCCGCGCCCGGACCCGGCGTTGCTGGCCATCCAGCTGCAACGACCGCGCGACGACCGGGTCACCCTGGTGGCCGAGCGCGGCGAGCGCCTGCTCGGCACCTGCACCCTGCATCTGATCGAACACCTGGCGCACGATTTCGCCCGCTCGGCAATTCTCGAAGACATGGTGGTCGACCGCCACGCCCGCGGCCAGGGCGTAGGCCGCGAACTGATCGGCCGGGCCGTGGAGCGAGCGCGCAGTTGGGGCTGCTACAAACTGGCGCTTTCCAGTCACCAGGACCGGGAAACCGCGCAGCGCTTCTATGCCGCGCTAGGGTTCACCAGCCACGGCGTAAGCCTGGCGCTGCATCTGGGCTGACAGCATCATGCATTTTGCAACCGGCAAAATGCCCATCCGTGCAAAGTGCATGCGAGAGAGTCTCGGACACATATATAATTCATTGATTTAAAAGGATTTTTTATAGAAAAAAGTTGGCACAACCGCTGCTACAAGACCCTCAGGATCAAACCTTGGCCATCTGCCTGGCAAAGCTACGAAATGGAGGTGAACATGAGCAGCTCACGCAACCTGGTCGGCACCGGACTTCTTTCCCTGCTGGCTCTCGTAGTCTTCCAGAACAGCGCACTGGGCGACGAGGACAGGACGCAGGAACGCAACGGCGAAAAGCCGGTAGTGCTGGACAGCAACGCAACACCGCAGTGGGCACCCGCTGCGCAGCGACTGGTGATCCAGGCGCCCGAAGAATCCCCGCGCATCGTCACCGTAGGCGAGGACGAGCGCGGCACGGCGCTGGTGACCGCGGCTGACGAACAGGCCTGGACATTCTGACGAAGCAAGCGCCGGGAGACCGGCATCCAACGACGCTACACCGCCGCACAGGTCCCCGGGATGCTGGCGGGCGGAAGGGAGAAAGAACATGTGGATCCTGGCTTTGCCGCTGACCGCCCTGGCCCTTTCGGTCGGCGTCTACGGGCTGCTCTGGCTGATAGAGCGCGGAGGAGACGAATATCCAGCGAAGCTTCCGCTGAGCGACAAGGGCGCCACGGAACCTCGGCGCCACTGAGCCGGCACAAGGAACAGCGAGCCCGACGGAGAGGGCTCCGGGAGTGAACCATGTCACGATCCGCCGTCATTCTTCTGTTCGTGGTGATCGCCAGCGCGATCCTGGCGCTGAGCCTGCCGCCCGATGCCACCCTCCTCGCCTGGTGCGCCTGGGGACTGCTGGGCATATCCGGCGCCTGGCTGCTGTTTGCGCTGGTGGTAGGTCGGCGAATCCGCTTCGATCCCAGCCTGGACTAATTTCGCCCACAACGCCCCACAACGCCTTGCCGGGCGCTACAGCGTCGCTCACAGCGGCAGGCACATCCCGTCGTGTGCCAGTTCCACCCCCTCGGGCAACGCAGCGGGGTGGTCCAGCAGCCAGGCGTCCAGCGCATGCCCGACGTGAGTCAACACGGCCCGCCGGGGACGCAGTGATTCGATGCACTCCAATGCCCGCGTCAGGTCGTTGTGGTTGCGCGGCGGCCGCTCCTGCGGCGGCATCGAGCAGTCCAGCACCAGCAGGTCCAGCGGCGCCGCGAGCAATCGCGAGGCGCTGTCCGCCGGCAGCCCGACGGTATCGGTGAGGTAGGCCAGACGCCGTATCGTTCCCTCCTCGGAAGCCCCCTCCAGCAAGTAACCGAAGGTCGGCTTCGAGTGGACCAGCGGTAGCGCGGTCGCCGCCAACGCGCCCCACTGGCGCCGCTCGAAGGCGCCGAAGGGCTGGCTGAAATCGAGGATGCCCGGATGCTTGTAGAGGTCGGCGAGGCCCTCCGGGTCGGCCGGGCCATGCACCGGGATCACCAGGCCCTGGCCCCAGCGCAGGTGCAGCAGGCCTTGGGCGTGGTCGGCGTGGTAATGGGTCTGGAGGATGCCGTCGAGGCTATGGGGCGGGAAGCGCTCGCAGAGATCGACCAGGCCGCTGTCGATCAGCCAGCGCTGGCCGGCGCACTCCAGCAGCGCGCTACAGGGACGGCGACGCAGGCCGGCGTCGGCGCGCGCGTTGCGACAGGCCGGGCAATCGCAACCGTAGACCGGCACCTGGCGGGCATCGCCGGTGCCGAGCAGGGTCAGGCGCATGCGCGGTCGCTGCCGAGACGGGCCAGGAGGCTGCGTAGCGTGTCGTCGAGGTCACCGGAGTTGTCCAGTTGGAACAGCGGGCCCTCCAGGCCGGCGGCGAACTCGGCGTTGCGCGCCAGGCGCGCCTCGATTTCCTCGGGGCTTTCCCGGCCGCGCGCCAGCAGGCGCTGGCGCAGCACCTCGGGTTTCACCCCGAGCAGGACCGCGAGCAGATCCGGATAGCGCCGGCGGGCCTGCGCCAGGTAGCCGCGCGAGCCGTTCACCAGCACGTCGTAGCCCTGCGCCAGCCACTCGTCGATCTGCACCGGAATGCCATAGCAAAGGCCGTTGGCGCGCCAGCTCATGGCGAACGCCGAGGCCCGCTCGAGGGTGTCGAACTGCGCCGGAGTCACCGCCTGGGCGTCCTCCCCCACCGCTTCCGCGGAGCGCGTGATCACCCGCCGCACGATACGGCAGCCGCGCAGCGCCAGGGGCTCGCGCGCGGCCTGCAACAGGCTGTCCTTGCCCGAGCCGGAAGGCCCCATCAGATAAATCAGTCTGCCTGTCATCAGAACACTCTCTGCCCGCCGCGCCAGACCTGACGCACCACCGGCTGGTTGTTGCCGAGCGCCCGCGCCTGCAGCAGATCGGCGCGCAGGCCGACGCGGATTTCACCACGATCGGTCAGCCCGGCGGCCAGCGCCGGGGTACGGCTGACCATCGCCACCGCGCGCGGCAGGTCGTAGCGGATCGCATCATACTCGCTGTGCTCGCCGGCGAGCAGCAAGGCCGCATGCAGCAGGCTGGCCGGATAGTAGTCGCTGGAAAGGATATCCAGCACGCCGATTCCCGCCAGTTGCGCCGCCGCCACGTTGCCCGAGTGGGAACCGCCGCGGACCACGTTGGGCGCGCCCATCAGCACCTGCAGGCCATGCTCGTGGCTGGCCCTGGCGGCCTCCACGGTGGTCGGGAACTCGGCGATGGCCATGCCGTAGCCGGCCGACTCGCGGACATGCGCGAGGGTCGCGTCGTCATGGCTGGCCACCGACAGGCCGCGTCCCTGGCAGACATCGACGATGGCCGCACGGGCGGCGTCGCTGTAGCGCTCGGAGTTGGCTACCTGCTCGACGATGAAGGCGTCCATCTCGGCATCGCTCAGGTGGTACTTGCCCTGGTAGTACTCGCGGTACTTCTCCAGCCTGGCGAACTGGCGCTGGCCGGGGGCGTGGTCCATCACCGAGACCAGTTGCACCAGCGGATGCTCGACCAGTTCGCGGAACACCTCCAGCGTCTGCGGATGGCTGACCTCGCAACGCAGGTGCAGGCGATGGTCGGCGCGCGCGTCGCCGCTGGCGGCGGCCTCGCCGATGGCCTCGAGCATCTTCGGCAACTGCTGCATGCGCTTGCCCTTGGGGTTGACGTCGCCGATGGACAGCGCGTCGAACACCGTGGTGATCCCCGCGGCGACGATCTGCGCGTCGTGCGCCAGCACCGCCGAGGCCGACGGCCAGTCGACGCCGGGACGCGGGGTCATGTGCTTCTCCAGGTTGTCGGTGTGCAGCTCGACCAGGCCGGGCAGCAGGTAGTCGCCCCCCAGGTCCTCGGCCCCGGCCAAGTGGCTGCGGCCTTCGTCGACCGCGGCGATCAGGCCGTCGCGCAGCAGCACGCTGCCGACGAAGACCCGCTCGGCGCTGACTACCCGGGCATTGCTGAGAACGCGTTCAGACGACATGGGCTTGCTCCTGGCGGGAAAGCTCCTGGCTCATGTCCAGGTAGCGGCTGGCCACCGCCTCGCGGGCGGCGCGGTCGTGGAAGATGCCGATCAACGCGGCGCCGGCGGCCTTGGCTTCGCCGATCAGTTCCAGCACTACCTGGCGGTTGGCTTCGTCGAGGGACGCGGTCGGCTCGTCGAGCAGCAGGATCGGCCACTCGACCATGAAGCCGCGGGCAATGTTGACGCGTTGCTGCTCGCCGCCGGAAAAGGTGCCCGGCGCCAGTTGCCAGAGGCGTTCCGGGATGTTCAGCCGGGCCAGCAGGCTGCGCGCCCGCAGTTCGGCGCTGTCGCGGCTCCAGCCACGGGCCAGGGCCGGCTCCATGACCACGTCGAGGGTCGCCACCCGCGGGATCACCCGCAGGAACTGGCTGACGTAGCCGAGGGTCTGGCGGCGCACGGCGAGCACCTCGCGAGGCTCGGCGCCGACCAGTTCCAGCCAGTCGCCGGCGTGGCGCAGGCGGATGCTGCCGCCGGCCGGCAGGTAGTTGCCGTAGAGCGTGCGCAGCAGGGTGCTCTTGCCGGCGCCGGAGCGTCCGTGGAGCACCAGGCATTCGCCGCCGGCGACATTGAAGTTGAGCCCGCGCAGCACATTGAGCACTACGCCCTGTTGCTGGTGCAGGGTGAAGGTCTTGCTGAGGTCGCGGACCTCGATCAGGTTGTTCATCGCTACTTCTCCGGGCGCCCGTCGCGCGGACCGGCGCCGACGCTTCGGCTCAGGGTTGCAGGACCGACGACACCAGCAATTGCGTGTACGGATGCTGCGGGTCGTCGAGAATCTGGTCGGTGAGACCGGCTTCCACCACCCGCGAACGGCGCATGACCATCAGGCGGTCGGCGAGCAGGCGCGCCACCGCCAGGTCGTGGGTGACGATCACCACCGCCAGGTCCAGCTCGCGCACCAGGCCGCGCAGCAGGTCGAGCAGGCGCGCCTGCACCGACACGTCGAGGCCGCCGGTGGGTTCGTCCATGAACACCAGGCGTGGCGCCGAGACCAGGTTGCGGGCGATCTGCAGGCGCTGCTGCATGCCGCCGGAAAAGGTTCGCGGCAGGTCGTCGATGCGCAGCGGATCGATCTCCACCTGTTCCAGCCAGTCCAGCCCGGCCTGGCGCAGCCGACCGTAGTGGCGCACGCCCTGGGCCATCAGCCGTTCGCCGATGTTGGCGCCGGCGGACACGCCCATACGCAGGCCGTCGCGCGGGTTCTGCTCGACGAAGCCCCACTCGGTGCGCAGCAGGGTGCGCCGCTCGGCTTCGCTGGCGGCGTAGAGGTCCAGCCAGCGGTCGCCGTCGTCGCGGTAGGCGACCGTGCCGGCGTCCGGCGGGCAGCGCCCGGAGAGCAGTGAGAGCAGGGTCGACTTGCCCGAGCCGGACTCGCCGACGATGCCCAGCACTTCGCCGGGGTAGAGATCGAAGTCGACCTCCTGGCAGCCCTTTTCCGGCCCGTACAGGCGGGTCAGGCCGCGCACCGAGAGCAGCGGCCGGTCGCGTGCGTCGAGGCTCGCATCGATGGATTCGCAGACCGCGTTCATTGCGCGTCCTCCCCTTCTTCCTGGCGGGCACGCCGCTGCGTGCAGTAATCGGTGTCGGAACAGACGAAGCGCTTGCCGCCACGGTCGTCGACGATCAGTTCGTCCAGGTAGGACTCGTGGCTGCCGCAGAAGGCGCAGCTTTCCTCCCAGCGCTGGACCTCGAAGGGGTGGTCCTCGAAGTCCAGGCTCGCCACCCGGGTGAACGGCGGCACCGCGTACAGGCGCTTCTCGCGACCGGCGCCGAACAGCATCAGCGCCGGGTTCATGTCCAGCTTGGGGTTGTCGAACTTGGGAATCGGCGAGGGATCCATCACGTAGCGCTCGTCCACCGTCACCGGGTAGGCATAGCTGGTGGCGATATGGCCGAAGGTGGCGATGTCCTCGTAGAGCTTCACGTGCATCACCCCGTAGTCGTTGAGCGCATGCATGGTCCGGGTCTCAGCCTCGGAAGGCTCGATGAAGCGCAGCGGCTCGGGGATCGGCACCTGGTAGACCATGATCTGCTCGCCGCTCAGGGCGGTTTCCGGTATCCGGTGGCGGGTCTGGATCACCGTCGCCTCCGGGGTCCGTTCGGTGGTGGCGACCCCGGCGGTGCGGGCGAAGAAACGCCGGATGGATACCGCGTTGGTGGTGTCGTCGGCGCCCTGGTCGATCACCTTGAGCACGTCGTCGGCACCGAGGATGGCCGCGGTCACCTGCATGCCGCCGGTGCCCCAGCCGTAGGGCAGCGGCATCTCGCGGCCGCCGAAGGGCACCTGGTAGCCGGGGATCGCCACCGCCTTGAGCAGGCCGCGGCGGATCATGCGCTTGGTCTGCTCGTCGAGGTAGGCGAAGTTGTAGCCCTGCTCCGGCGCGGCGCTGGCTTGCGGGGAAAGGCTCATGCGCGCTTCTCCTGGACAGTGGGTTGCGCGGATTCGGCGACGCCGGGACGACGCAGCTTGCGAATCAGCTCCAGCTCGGACTGGAAATCGACGTAGTGCGGCAGCTTCAGGTGCGAGACGAAGCCACCGGCCTCGACGTTGTCGCAGTGCATCAGGACGAACTCTTCCTGCTGCGCCGGCGACACCACCTCCTCGCCGTATTCCTCGGCGCGCAGGGCGCGGTCGACCAGGGCCATGCCCATCGCCTTGCGCTCGGCGTAGCCGAAGGCCAGGCCGTAGCCACGGGTGAATTGCGGCAGTTCCTCGCGGGAACCGACGAACTGGTTGACCATCTCGCACTCGGTGACCTCGATCTCGCCCACCGGCACCGCGAAGCCGAGTTCCTCGGGCTCCAGCCAGACCTCGCAGGCGCCGATGCGGATCTCCCCGGCAAACGGATGGTTGCGGCCGTAGCCGCGCTGGGTCGAATAGCCCAGGGCGAGAAGGAAGCCCTCGTCGCCGCGGGCCAGGGCCTGCAGGCGCTGGGCGCGGCCGGTGGGGAAGTCGAGCGGCTCGCGGGTGATATCCGGCACCGCGCCGGGCAGTTCGTACTCCGGCGTCATCAGGCCTTCCCGGTCGAGCAGGCCGAGCACGCGCGGACAAGGCTCCAGGGACGCGCCCCGCTCCACTTCGGGGCCGGGGTAGTCGCCCTCGGCGAGCAGGCTGAAGTCGAGCAGGCGATGGGTATAGTCGAAGGTCGGACCGAGCAGTTGCCCGCCCGGCAGGTCCTTGTAGGTCGCCGAGATCCGTCGTTGCAGGCGCATCCCGGCGGTATCCAGCGGCAGGCTGGCGGCGAAGCGCGGCAGCGTGGTGCGGTAGGCGCGGAGAAGGAAGATCGCTTCCATCAGGTCGCCGGCCGCCTGCTTGATCGCCAGTGCCGCCAGTTGCTCGTCGTACAGCGAACCCTCGGTCATCACCCGCGACACGGCCAGCGGCATCTGCTGGCGGATCTGCTCCACCGACAGCTCCGGCAGCGCGGTATCGCCGCGGCGCTTGCGCGCCAGCAGGCGATGGGCGTTGTCGATGGCCTTCTCGCCACCCTTGACGGCTACGTACATCAGGCCACCTCCTCGACGGGTTCGCTGACCCGGGTACTGCGTGGCAGGCCGAGGATGCGCTCGCCGGCGGCGAAGAAGGCATCCAGGCCCCTGGGGAATTCGGTGCGTGCGGCGCGCTGCGCCCAGAACCCGGCGCTCACCGGCAACGCCACCTGGCGCACCTCGGCGATACCCGGTCCGCGCCACTCCAGCGAGTCGCCACCATCGAGGCCGGCGAGCTGGATCAGCAGGGTGCAGGACTGGTCCGGATAACGGTCGCTGCCGCTGTCGAAGCCGCTCAGGTCGTCCAGCTCGCCTTCGTCGAGCAAGGCGAACAGCGCCTGCTCGCGCTCGGCGACGATCGGGCAGCCGCAATGGAAGGCCAGGTTGGCGCGCAACGTCGGGCTGTCGAGACCCGGCGCCAGCCACAGCGGGGTGTCGGAGTCGAGGAAGCTCAGGCACAGCGCGTAGCTGGCCGGTTGCAACGCGGCCAGCGCCGGTGCGCGGTCGAGGTTGCGTACCAGCCCCGGTTCGGCGAGGGCCTTGAGCGCCGCGCGGAAACTCCGCTGGGCGTCCAGGACCGGGTCCTGGAACGCCGGTTGCAATAGCGCGGCGGTATCCGCCGGGCTGGGAAGCGAAGCGCTGGTCATCAATCTTCTCCTCGGACCAGGGTGAAGAACTCCACCTTGGTAGTGGCGATTTCCGCCTCCTGGGCGGCACGGCGCTCGGCCTGGGTACGGGCCAGCGGTTCGATCAGGCGCGCCTGCCAGGCCGCCGCATCGGCGCCCTGCAGGTGCGCGTCGGCCAGGGCGGCCAGTTCGGCGTGGCGCTTGTCGCGCCCGGCGACATAGCTGTAGCCGGTGCGTCCGTCAGCGAGCCGCACCACGCAGCGGGTCACGGTCATCTCGCCGAAGTTGAACGGGCTGCCGGTGCCGCCCATGCGTCCGCGCACCAGGGTCATGCCGGTCTCGGCGGCGCGCAGCAGGTGATAGTCGGCATCGCGCAGGGCGTCCGCATGGGCGTCCAGCTCCTCGCGACGGGCGCGGGCGAGCACGCCCATCCAGCGCTGTCGTGCGGCGATGGTGGGATCGGAATGCAAGGCGGTCATGGGCTTCTCCTAGGGGGCGACCTGGTACTGGAAGCGATCGGCGCGGCTGATCGACTGGGCCAGTTCCACCGGTTGGCCGGTACGGTCGCGGGACAGGGTGAGGACGGTGAGCAACGGCGCATGGCGGGGCATCAGCAGGCGCGCCGCCTCCTCGCGGTTGGGCAGGCGCGCACCGATCAGGCTGTAGGTGCGGGTCAGCGGCAGGCCTTTGTCGGCCAGGTAGCGACGCAGCGAACCGCCCTGGTAGTCGGCGAGCAGCTCGCTGCGGGAAACGGCGTAGCAATGGCGGATCAGGCTCACCGGCTGGCCGTCGAGGTAACGCAGGGTGGTCAGTTCCAGCACCCGCCCGCCCTCGCCGATCCCCAGGTGGGTGGCCTCGGCGGCGCCGGCCGGACGCTGGCGCGCCTCCAGCAGCCGAGCCTCGACCCGGTGGCCCTGGGCCGAGAGCGACTCGGTGTAGGCGTTGGCGGCGCCCATCGGGTAGATCGTCGGCGCCTCCAGGACCTGGGTGCCCTTGCCCTGGCGCCGCAGCACGCGGCCTTCGAGCACCAGTTCGTCGAGCGCCCGGCGCAGGGTATGGCGGTTCACCGCGAAGCGCTGGGCCAGCTGGATCTCGCCGGGCAGGTAGTCGCCAGGGCGGTAGGCCAGCAGTTCCTGGCGCAGCCGTTCGGCCAGTTCGCGGTACAGCGGTTCGCTTTGTCTAGACAAGTGCATGGTTTGGAAAGGGCGCACCAGGCGCCCTCCTCGCGTCGTCAGATGAACAGCTTGCGCAGGCGTTGTGACAGAACGTCGATCAGGCTCACCACCACGATGATGACGATCAGCACGGCGCAGGTCTGGCCGAACTGGAAGCCGCGGATGGCCTCCCAGAGGATCACGCCGATGCCGCCGGCGCCGACCATCCCGACCACGGTGGCGGAACGCACGTTGGACTCGAAGCGGTACAGCGAATAGGAGATCCACAGCGGCAGGACCTGCGGGATGACCCCGAAGATGACCTCCTGCAGGGCGCTGGCACCGGTGGCGCGGACGCCTTCGACCGGACCGGGGTCGATCGCCTCGACCGCCTCGGCGAAGAGCTTGGCGAGCACCCCGGTGGTGCTGATGAACAGCGCCAGCACGCCGGCGAACGGGCCCAGGCCGACGGCGACCACGAAGAGCATGGCGAAGACCATCTCGTTGATCGAACGGCAGGCATCCATCACCCGCCGCACCGGCTGGTAGACCCACCAGGGCACGATGTTCTCGGAGGCCAGGATCGACAGCGGGATGGCGCAGACGATGGCCAGCACCGTGCCCCAGAGGGCGATCTGCACGGTGACCAGCATCTCGCTGAGGTAGAGCTTCCAGTTGCCGAAGTCCGGCGGGAAGAAGTCGGCGGCGAAGGTCGCCATGTTGCCGGCGTCGCGGAACAGCACGGCCGGGTTCATTTCCGCGCCCTTCCAGGACCAGGCGAGGATGGCGAGGAACAGGCCCCAGCCGACCAGGCGTCCCCAGGATGGCTTGCCGGTGGCGGCCGCCGCGGCGGTGGTGCTCAGAGTGCTCATATCGGGAATCTCGACAGCGGTATTGGCGAATCGGGTGGGCGCGGCGCCGGCCGCGCCCGGGGTGGATCAGCCGGCGTTGGCGGCGGTCTTCTGCTCGCGCTCGGCCATGCGTTTCTCCAGCTTGGCCAGCTCCTCGTCGAGGGCCTTCAGCTTGGCGGCCTTCTCCTCGGCGCCGAGGTTGGCGTTGTTCGCCACGTCGGTGCGCTGCTTGAACAGCTCGAGCTGGCGGATCGGCAGCAACTGGTCGTCGTCGGAGGGCTGGAACTTCGACCATTGCAGGTCGGCGAGGACCTTCTTCTGCTCGGCGTTGGCGCCGTACTTGAAGAAGAAGTCGCGCAGCTTGTTCTTCTGCTCGTCGCTCAGGTTGTTGCGCCACACCAGCGGGTCGCCCGGGATCAGCGGCGACTTCCAGATCACCTTGAGCTGCCTGGCCTTCTCCGGCTGGGTCAATTCCAGGCGCTCCATGCCCTCGGTATTGAAGGTGGCGACGTCGACCTGCTTGTTGGCCACCGCCAGGGCGTTGACCTCATGGCTGGAGTTGAGGGTGCGCTTGAAGGCCTTGACCGGGTCGACGTTGTTCTTGGCGAACACGTAGTAGCCGGGCACCAGGTAGCCGGAGGTGGAGTTCGGATCGCCGTTGCCGAAGGTCAGGCTCTTGGCGTTCGCCAACATGTCCTCGACGCTGTCGATCTTGCTGTCCTTGTTGGCGATCAGCAGGCTCCAGTAGCCCGGCGCGCCGCTGGCGGCGACGGTCTGGGCGAAGATCTCGCCGTGGGCGCGATCCACCGCTTCCATGGCGGCCTTGTTGCCGTACCAGGCGATGTCGACCTTGTCGAAACGCATGCCCTGGATGATCCCGGCGTAGTCGGGGGCGAAGAAGGCCTTCACCTGGTAGCCGGTCTGCTGGCTCATGTCCTTGAGGAAGGGCTCCCAGATGCTCTTGAGGTTCTGCGACGACTCGGTGGAGATGATCCCGAAATTGATCACCGGCTGGTCGGCGTGCGCCATCCCGGCAAGGGAGCCGGCGAGCAGGGCGGAAGCCGCGAGCACACGACTGAAGCGTTTCAACATGGAGAGAACTCCTGGGCAGGGTTTGGCGGGTTTTTATGCGGTTCGAATGACGTCAGGCGCGCGCGAGGGTCAGTTCCGGCTGGCTCTCCGCCCCGCGCCGGGCACGGTCGGAAAACAGCAACGGGGTGTCCCCTTCGGCGCCGTAGAGTTCGTTGAGGAAGCCTTCGGAAAGGTGCTCGCTGCTGCCGTCGAAGAGGATCCGGCCGCCCTTCAGGGCCACCGCGCGCGGGCAATAGCGCAACGCGTAGTCGACCTGATGCAGGGTCACCACCACGGTCTTGCCGTCGTGGCGGTTGATGTCGGCGAGGATGTCCATCACCTTGCGCGCCGACTCCGGGTCGAGCGAGGCGATCGGTTCGTCGGCGAGAATCACCTCGGCCTTCTGGGTCAGGGCGCGGGCGATGGCTACGCGCTGCTGCTGGCCGCCGGAGAGGGTCGAGGCGCGCTGCCCGGCGAGATCGGCCAGGCCGACCCGCGCCAGCGCTTCCAGGGCCTGGCGCTTCTGCTCGGCGCTGAACAGCCCCAGCGAACCGCGCCAGCGCGGCATGCGACCGAGGAAGCCGAGCAGGACGTTGTCCAGCACGCTGAGGCGGTTGACCAGGTTGAACTGCTGGAAGATGTAGCCGATGTCGGCGCGCAGGCGGCGCACTTCGCCGCTCAGGCGACCGGACGCCTGCAGGCGGCGACCCAGCACGTCGATGCTGCCGCCGTTGTCGCGGTCGCAGCGAGCGAGCCCGGCGACGTGACGCAGGAGCGTGGATTTGCCGGAGCCGGATGCACCGATCAACGCCACCATCTCGCCCGCCTGGATCTCCAGCTTCAGGTTGAAAAGCGCCTGCTTGCGGGCAAAGGTCTTGTTCAGGCTGTCGACACGGATCACCGCGCTCATCGTTCTCCCCTCCAATCGGTTGCACGAAGACGCCAGCGGCGCCATCTGGTGTAGACCAAGATAGGAGGAGACTGTGTCAGACCGGTGAAGTGACGATGACAGTCGAGTGACAATCCATTGAACGACCGGTGGTCAGAAGGCCATCATCTAACCCCAGTAAAAAACTAGGCTTTTGTTGAATCGCTCGCATTTCAGATAGCTGGTACTGGCAAAACGCCGTCACGCAACGCACAATTGACGTCAACTAATTGTTGTTTCCGAAATAACAGACTGAACGGCTGGCGGAAATCGTGGTCATAGGCCCGAGAACAATGAACGCTTCCTCGGCACCGCTTTTCCCTGACTCTACAGGTTCAATGTATGCGCCCACTGAAACAGGCAACTCCTACCTACTCCAGCCGTACCGCTGACAAATTCGTCGTTCGTCTGCCCGAGGGCATGCGTGAGCAGATCGCAGAAGTCGCTCGCAGCCATCACCGCAGCATGAACTCCGAGATCATCGCCCGACTCGAGCAGAGCCTGCTCCAGGAAGGGGCGCTGCAAGACAATCTCGGTGTTCGCCTGGACAGCCCGGAACTCAGCCTGCACGAGCGCGAGCTGCTGCAGCGTTTCCGCCAGCTGACCCACCGTCAGCAGAACGCGCTGGTCGCCCTGATCGCACACGATGCGGAGCTGGCCCAGGCCTGAGCGCCGAAGCCCACGCGTAGCGCTTGAAATGGCCGGCATTCGCCGGCTTTTTCTTTATGGGTGGCCCAACCATGGGCGAGTAACCGCAAGGCGGTTATCCGCCGGCCCCTGTAGCGGTGGCGTTATCCCTCCAACGCCACAAGGGAGAGCCGAATGAGCTATCGCCTGGCCGCCGATGCCCTGGTCTGGCTGCACCTGGGCTTCATCCTGTTCGTCCTGTTCGGCGGCCTGCTGCCGTTGCGTTGGCCACGCCTGGCCTGGCTGCACCTGCCGGCGGTGGCCTGGGGCTGCGCCGTTGAGTTCCTCGGCCTGCCCTGTCCGCTGACCCCGCTGGAGAATCGTCTGCGCCGGGCCGCCGGGGACGCCGGCTACAGCGGCGGCTTCGTCGAGCACTACCTGTTGCCGCTGATCTATCCCGCCGGCCTGACCCCGACGGTGCAATGGATCCTTGGCGCCATCGTTCTGCTGGTCAACCTGATCGCCTACCTGTATCTGTGGCATCGCCGCGGTAGCCGCTGAGCCACGGATGCCACGTCATTCCGTACCTGGATAGTGCTGCGCCGGCAGCGAGGCGAATCGTAGGCTGGTCACCCCTGCCCAGCCCGGAGTGTTTCCCATGCATCCCTATTTCAGCCTCGCCGGTCGCGTCGCCCTGGTCACCGGCGGCAGCCGCGGCATCGGCCAGATGATCGCCCAGGGTCTTCTCGAAGCCGGCGCCCGCGTCTTCATCTGCGCACGTGACGCAGAGGCCTGCGCCGACACCGCCACACACCTCTCGGCCTACGGCGATTGCCAGGCGATCCCTGCCGACCTTTCCAGCGAAGCCGGTGCCCGGCGCCTGGCGCAGGCGCTCGGCGAACTCAGCGCGCGGCTGGATATCCTGGTGAACAACGCCGGCACCAGTTGGGGCGCAGCGCTGGAAAGCTATCCGGTGTCCGGCTGGGAAAAGGTCATGCAGCTCAATGTCACCTCGGTGTTTTCCTGCATCCAGCAACTGCTGCCGCTGCTGCGCCGCTCGGCCAGCGCGGAAAATCCGGCGCGAGTGATCAACATCGGCTCGGTGGCGGGCATCAGCGCCATGGGCGAACAAGCCTATGCCTACGGGCCGAGCAAGGCCGCGCTGCATCAACTGTCGCGGATGCTGGCGAAGGAACTGGTCGGCGAGCACATCAATGTCAACGTGATCGCTCCCGGACGCTTCCCGAGCCGCATGACCCGTCACATCGCCAATGACCCGCAGGCACTGGAGGCGGACAGCGCGTCGATTCCCATGGGCCGCTGGGGTCGCCCGGAGGAGATGGCGGCGCTGGCGATCAGCCTGGCCGGCACCGCCGGTGCCTACATGACCGGCAACGTGATCCCCATCGACGGCGGTTTTCATCTCTGAGCGCCGCCAATCCGGGTAACATGACGCCCCCGACCGCTCGCCTCGTCCCGCCATGACCCACAGCGTTTCTCCCATCGGCTACATCCGCTCCTGCTTCATGGAGAAGTTCGCCATCCCGCGCCAGCCGCTGCTCGCGCCGGCGGCGCGGGGGACCCTGGAACTGCTGCCGCCGTTCGACCAGGCGGAAGCGCTGGAAGGCCTGGAGCAGGTCAGCCATGTCTGGCTGCTGTTCCTCTTCCACCAGGCCCTGGAAGACAAGCCGCGACTGAAGGTGCGCCCGCCGCGTCTGGGCGGCAACCGCTCGCTGGGAGTCTTCGCCACCCGCGCCACCCATCGGCCGAACGGCATCGGCCAGTCGGTGGTGCGCCTGGAGGGCTTCGAAGCGGGGCGCCTGTGGCTGTCCGGAATCGACCTGCTCGACGGCACCCCGGTACTCGATATCAAGCCCTACGTACCCTACGCCGACGCCGTGGCCGACGCCCGCAACGGCATCGCCGACGCGCGGCCGCCGGGCATCGCCGTGGAGTGGAGCGAGCAGGCGCGGCGCCAGGCCCATGAGCACGGCCAGCGGTTGCGGCAGCCGGTGGCCGAGCTGATCGAGCAGTGCCTGGCCCAGGACCCGCGTCCGGCCTACCAGAAGCCGGAGCCCGGGCGCCGCTACGGGGTGCGCCTGTGGGACCTCGACGTGCATTGGCACTACCCGCGCCCGGACCTGATCCGCGTGCTGGACGTCGCCCGCGGCGACTGAGCCTTCTCAGCGCAGCGGATTGAGCGCCAGCGCGTCGCTTTCGAAGACTTCCTGTTCGAGGATCAGCGGCTCGACCAACGGCCGGCTGTCGCGGAAATGCGCGGTGCGGGTGTGCGCCTCGTAGGCCGCGTCATCGCGATAGATCTCGTAGAGATAGACCAGGTCAGGGTCCTGTCGGTCGCGGGAAACGTCGAACACCAGGCAGCCGGGCTCGGTGGACACGGAAGCGGCGGCGTTGACCTGGATGGCATCGATGAAAGCCTCGGCGCAGTCGGGCCTGAGGCGGGTCTTGATAAAGATGCAGTACACGGAAACTTCCTTTTGTTTTAGATTTACAAAATTATTGTATACAAAAAAGGAAGCAAGCCCATGTCCGACCGCCCTGCCCGCCCCTCCCGCCTCAACGGCCTGCGTCACCTCGCCCTGCTGGTGCCCAACCTGGAAGAATGCGAGCGCTTCTATGTCGACGTGCTGGGCATGGAAGTGCTGAACCGCGCCAACGAAGACCTGGTGTATCTCACCTGCGGCAACGACAACCTTTCCCTCGGCCGCGCCCACGCCGCCAGCAACGGCCTGCAGACCATGGATCACTATGGCTTCGTCGTCGACAGCGTGGAGGAACTGGAGGCCTGGTACCGTTACCTGAAGGCGCTGGGCGTGACCCTGCTCGACCAACCCTTCGACCACGGCGACGGCGCGCGCAGCTTCCACCTGCTCGACCCGGCGGGCAACAAGGTGCAGCCGCTGTACCATCCGGCGGTATCCGGGCAACGCCTGGCCTGAGCCTCGGGCAGCCCTCTCCCCCTCTCCCTGAAGGGAGAGGGGCGACTCGGTACACTCAGTGCCAGCAACCTCGCTGGCTCCTCATCTCCACTTCTTGACTTTCATCAAGCGCGTTCCGCCCCCGCACCTCCTAGCATCCGGCAACGGAAGCGATTCCACCGCCAGGCGCAGACCCCACCGCAGCGCGGCGTCCCTTTTTTCGCCGGTAGCCAGTAGTAGATGGAACCTATGCGCGCCCTTCGTTTTTCCGCCGGATCGTGGCGGTGTGTCTTCGCCTGGATGCTCCTGCTGGTCGGCCTCGCCGCCCAGGGTGCCGAACTCAGCGAGTTGGAGCGTCTGCGCATCGCCCAGGTATTCCCCGCGGTCGAGCGGATCGGCGACCCCGAAGGCGACTACGGCGTACGCCGCCTGAGCAAGGGCGAGGAAACCCTCGGCTACGCCTTCCAGACCCTCAGCGTCACCGACATCCCGGCCTACTCCGGCAAGCCGATCAACCTGCAGGTGATCCTCGATCCGCAGGCGGTTATCCGCGACGCCTACGTCCTCGAACACCACGAACCGATCCTGCTGATCGGCATCCCGGAAGAGAAGCTGCACGCCTTCAGCGCCAGGTACGACGGCGTGCGCGCCGACCAGCGGGTGGTGGTCGGCCGCTCCAGCGACCCGCAGGCGGTTACCGTCGACGCGGTGAGCGGCGCCACGGTGACGGTGATGGTGGTCAACGAGATCGTCATGCGCGCCGCGCATACGGTGGCGGTTGCCCTCGGCCTGATCGAGGACCGCGGCAATGTGCGGCCCAAGCCGGCGCAGGTGCGCCAGCAGCCGGCAGCGACGGCGAGCTGGAGCGAATTGCTCGGCAACGGCGCGATCCGCCGCCTGCAGTTGAGTCGCGGGCAGATCGACGACGCCTTCAAGGGCAGCGAGGCCGAAGGCATCGGCGAGGCCGACGCGGCGCACCGCGACGAGCCGTTCATCGATCTCTACAGCGCCCTGCTCAACCCTCCCGCGGTGGGCCGCAGCCTGCTCGGCGACAACCAGTACCGCGAACTGATGGCGTCGCTGAAGCCAGGCGAATACGCCTTCGTCGTGCTCGGCGACGGCGAGTATTCCTTCAAGGGTTCCGGCTACGTGCGCGGTGGCATCTTCGATCGGGTCCAACTGCGCCAGTTCGGCGACATCATCAGCTTCCGCGACCTCGACTACCAGCGCCTGTCGGACGTCTACGCCGAAGGCATGCCGGAGTTCCGCGAGATGGCGATCTTCGTCGCCCGCGCCAGCCAGCGTTTCGATCCGGGCTCGCCCTGGACCCTGGAGTTGCTCGTGCGGCGCCAGACCGGCCCGGTGGCGGGGGTATTCACCAGCTTCGAGCTGGCCTGCCAGACGCCCGAGGAATACCTGGAGCGGCCGCAGCCAACGGCCGAGGAACTGGCCGCCCTGGAAGAGGCTGCCCGGCCGCTGTGGCTGCGGGTCTGGTACCAGAAGAGTTTCCAGATCGGGGTCCTCTGTACCGCCCTCGTCCTGCTCCTGGCGATCCTCTTCCTCCAGGACCGCCTGGTGCGACGGCCGCGCCTGATGCAGCGACTGCGCACCGGCTACCTGGCGTTCACGCTGGTCTACCTGGGCTGGTACAGCCTCGGCCAGCTATCGGTGGTCAACGTGCTGACCTTCGTCCACGCGCTGTTCGAAGGCTTCCGCTGGGAGCTGTTCCTCAGCGACCCGCTGCTGTTCATCCTCTGGACCTTCACCGCAGCCAGCCTGCTGCTCTGGGGCCGCGGCGTGTTCTGCGGCTGGCTGTGCCCGTTCGGTGCGCTACAGGAACTGCTCAACGAACTCGCGCGCAAGCTCCGCGTGCCGCAGTTCCAGGTGCCGTTCGCCGTGCACGAGCGGCTCTGGGCGATCAAGTACATCATCCTGCTGGTGCTCTTCGGTCTCTCCCTGGAATCCCTGGCGCTGGCCGAGCAGGCCGCGGAGGTGGAGCCGTTCAAGACCGCCATCACCCTCGGCTTCGACCGCCAGTGGTGGTTCGTCGCCTACGCCGTCGCGCTGCTGGTGGTCAACCTGTTCACCCGCAAGGTCTATTGCCGCTACCTCTGCCCGCTGGGCGCGGCCCTGGCGATCCCGGCCAAGGCGCGCCTGTTCGACTGGCTCAAGCGCCGCGCGGAATGCGGCAAGCCGTGCCAGCTCTGTGCCCGCGAATGCGAGATCCAGGCGATCCATCCGGACGGCCGCATCGAGGCCAACGAATGCCACTACTGCCTCGACTGCCAGATGACCTACCACGACCAGGACAAGTGCCCGCCGCTGGTGAACAAGCGCAAGAAGCGCGCGAAGAGCGCGCCGGCGGACAACGCGCGAATACCCGCGGAGAACCTCTGACCTGGCTCCCTTTCCCCTGACTGCCCTTGAGGACGACACGAGATGAGCGACGACACGAAAAGCCCCCACGAAGAAACCCACGGCCTGAACCGCCGCGGCTTCCTCGGCGCCTCGGCGCTGACCGGAGCCGCCGCCCTGGTTGGCGCCAGCGCCCTGGGCAGCGCGGTGGTCGGCCGCGAGGCCCGGGCCGCGGGCAAGGGCGAGCGCAGCAAGGCCGAGGTCGCCCCCGGCGAACTGGATGAGTACTACGGGTTCTGGAGCGGCGGACATTCCGGCGAAGTACGCGTGCTCGGCGTGCCGTCGATGCGCGAGCTGATGCGCATACCGGTGTTCAACGTCGACTCGGCCACCGGCTGGGGCCTGACCAACGAGAGCAAGCGGGTCCTCGGCGACAGCGCGCGCTTCCTCAACGGCGACTGCCACCATCCGCACATCTCGATGACCGACGGCAAGTACGACGGCAAGTACCTGTTCATCAACGACAAGGCCAACAGCCGGGTCGCGCGCATCCGCCTGGACGTCATGAAATGCGACCGCATCGTCACCATTCCCAACGTCCAGGCGATCCACGGCCTGCGCCTGCAAAAGGTGCCGCATACCCGCTACGTGTTCTGCAACGCCGAGTTCATCATCCCCCATCCCAACGACGGCTCGACCTTCGACCTGTCCGGCGACAACGCCTTCACCCTGTACAACGCCATCGACGCCGAGACCATGGAAGTGGCCTGGCAGGTGATCGTCGACGGCAACCTCGACAACACCGACATGGACTACAGCGGCAGGTTCGCCGCCTCCACCTGCTACAACTCGGAGAAGGCCGTCGACCTCGGCGGCATGATGCGCAACGAGCGCGACTGGGTGGTGGTGTTCGACATCCCGCGCATCGAGGCCGAGATCAAGGCGAAGCGCTTCGTCACCCTCGGCGACTCGAAGGTGCCGGTGGTCGACGGCCGGCGCAAGGACGGCAAGGACAGCCCGGTGACCCGCTACATCCCGGTACCGAAGAACCCCCACGGGCTGAACACCTCGCCGGACGGCAAGTACTTCATCGCCAACGGCAAGCTCTCGCCGACCTGCACCATGATCGCCATCGAGCGCCTCGGCGACCTGTTCGCCGGCAAGCTGGCCGACCCGCGCGACGTGGTGGTGGGCGAGCCGGAACTGGGCCTCGGCCCGCTGCACACCACTTTCGATGGCCGAGGCAACGCCTATACCACGCTGTTCATCGACAGCCAGTTGGTGAAGTGGAACCTGGCCGACGCGGTGCGCGCCTACAAGGGCGAGAAGGTCGACTACATCCGCCAGAAACTCGACGTGCAGTACCAGCCGGGGCACAACCACGCCACCCTGTGCGAGACCAGCGAAGCCGACGGCAAGTGGATCGTGGTGCTCAGCAAGTTCTCCAAGGACCGCTTCCTGCCCACCGGTCCGCTGCACCCGGAGAACGACCAGTTGATCGACATTTCCGGCGAGGAAATGAAGCTGGTCCACGACGGTCCGACCTTCGCCGAACCGCACGATTGCATCCTCGCCCGCCGCGACCAGATCAAGACCCGCAAGATCTGGGACCGCAAGGACCCGTTCTTCGCCGAGACGGTCAAGCGCGCGGAAAAGGACGGCATCGACCTGATGAAGGACAACAAGGTCATCCGCGAGGGCAACAAGGTCCGCGTCTACATGGTCTCGATGGCGCCCTCCTTCGGCCTCACCGAGTTCAAGGTGAAGCAGGGCGACGAAGTCACCGTGACCATCACCAACCTCGACGAGATCGAGGACGTGACCCACGGCTTCGTCATGGTCAACCACGGCGTCTGCATGGAGATCAGCCCGCAACAGACCTCGTCGATCACCTTCGTCGCCGATAAGCCCGGGGTGCACTGGTACTACTGCAGCTGGTTCTGCCACGCCCTGCACATGGAAATGTGCGGGCGGATGCTGGTGGAAAAGGCTTGATCCACTCAGCGCGGTCAATGGCCGGGCGCCGGGCGGGGCCGCTCCTCGCCCTGCTCCTGCTCGGCCTCGCCACGGCCCGCGCGGAGCCGGTCGACGGCCTGCCGCTGCGGGCCGACGGCGATGGCCGCTGGAGCCTGGCGGCGGGCCGCTACGCCGGCAACTTCGTCATCGACCGGCCGCTGCACCTGCGCTGCGAGGCCGGCGCCGAACTGGACGGCGGCGGCCACGGCAGCCTGCTGACCCTGACCAGCCCCGGGATCACCGTCGAGGGCTGCCGGCTGCGCAACTGGGGGCGCAACCTGACCGAACTCGACGCCGCGATCTTCGTCGGCAAGGCCGCCAGCGGCGCCGTGATCCGCGGCAACGACCTGCGCGGCGCGGGCTTCGGCGTCTGGCTCGACGCCACGGTGGGCGCGCAGGTGCTCGACAACCGCATCGAGGGCGACGAAAGCGTGCGCTCCCAGGATCGCGGCAACGGCATCCACCTCTATGCGGTGAAGGACGCCCTGGTCCGCGGCAACCGGGTCAGCCACACCCGCGACGGGGTCTACATCGACACCTCCAACGACAGCAGCATCGAAGCCAACCGCTTCGAGGACCTGCGCTACGGCGTGCACTACATGTTCACCCACAACAGCCGGGTGACCGACAACCTGACCCGGCGCACCCGCACCGGCTACGCGCTGATGCAGAGCCGCAAGCTGACCGTGACCGGCAACCGCTCCATCGACGACGAGAACTACGGCATCCTGATGAACTACATCACCTACTCGACCCTGGCCGGCAACCGCGTCGAGGGCGTGCGCAGCGGCAGCACCGGCGACGCGATGATTTCCGGCGCCGAGGGCAAGGCGCTGTTCATCTACAACTCGCTGTTCAACCGCATCGAAGGCAACAGCTTCGCCGACAGCGCCCTGGGCATCCACCTCACCGCCGGCTCGGAGGACAATCGCATCGCCGGCAACGCCTTCATAGGCAACCGCCAGCAGGTCAAGTACGTCGCCAGCCGCGAGCAGGAGTGGTCCGCCGACGGCCGCGGCAACTACTGGAGCGACTACCTGGGCTGGGACCGCAACGACGACGGTCTCGGCGACGTCGCCTACGAGCCCAACGACAACGTCGACCGGCTGATCTGGCTGTACCCGCAGGTACGCCTGCTGTTGAACAGCCCGAGCATCGAGCTGTTGCGCTGGGTCCAGCGCGCCTTCCCGGTGGTGCGCTCGCCCGGCGTGCGCGACAGCCATCCGCTGATGCGGATGCCCGCCGCGGAGCCGAGGCCATGAGCCTGGTCGAGATCGACGGCGCGACCCTGCGCTACGGCGCCCTCACCGCCCTGAGCGGGCTCGACCTGCGCCTGGAGCCCGGCGAGGTGCTCGGCCTGCTCGGCCACAACGGCGCCGGCAAGACCACCACCATCAAGCTGGTCCTCGGCCTGTTGGCCCCCAGCGAAGGCCGCGTGCGGGTCCTCGGCCACGATGCAAGAAGCCTGGAGGCGCGCCGCCAGCTCGGCTACCTGCCGGAGAACGTGACCTTCTACCCGCAGCTCAGCGGCGCGGAAACCCTGCGCCACTTCGCCCGCCTCAAGGGCGTGGCGCCGGCCGAGGCCGCGCGCCTGCTGGAACAGGTCGGCCTCGGCCATGCCGCCAGGCGGCGCCTGAAAACCTACTCGAAGGGCATGCGCCAGCGCCTCGGCCTGGCCCAGGCGCTGCTCGGCGAGCCGCGCCTGCTGCTGCTCGACGAACCGACGGTGGGCCTCGACCCGCTGGCCACCGTCGAGCTTTACCAATTGCTCGACCGCCTGCGCGGCCAGGGCACCGGGATCGTCCTCTGCTCCCATGTGCTGCCCGGCGTCGAGACGCATATCGACCGCGCCGCGATTCTCGCCGGCGGCCGCCTGCAAGTGGCCGGCAGCCTCGCCGAACTGCGCCGCAAGGCGGCTCTGCCGACCCGCGTGCGCCTGGCCAGCCCACATAACCCGCAGTGGCTCGAACGCTGGCGCCGGGCCGGCCTGGCGGCGCGGAGACTGGACGGCCAGCGCATCGAGGTACTGCTGGACGATGCCGAGCGCGACGGCGTGCTGGAAGCGCTGCTGGCCGCGCGCGAGTTCGAGCTGGAGATCCTGCCGCCGTCGCTGGAGGACCTCTATCGCCACCACATGTCCCCCGCCCCCACCGGAGCCACGCCATGCCCGTAGTCTGGACCATCGCCCGCAAGGAACTGGCCGACGGCCTGCGCAATCGCTGGCTGCTGGCGATCAGCCTGCTGTTCGCCCTGCTCTCGGTGGGCATCGCCTGGTTCGGCGCCGCCGCGGCCGGCCAGGTCGGCTTCACCTCGGTGCCGGCGACGGTCGCCAGCCTGACCAGCCTGGCCACCTTCCTGATGCCGCTGATCGCCCTGCTGCTGGCCTACGACGCCATCGTCGGCGAGGAGGAAGGCGGCACCCTGCTGCTGCTCCTGACCTACCCGCTGGGGCGCGGCCAGTTGCTGCTCGGCAAGTTCCTCGGTCACGGCCTGATCCTCGCCCTGGCCACCCTGATCGGCTTCGGCAGCGCGGCGCTGGCGATCCTCGTGCTGGTGCCGGAGGTCGAGGCGGCCATCCTGCTGGGCGCCTTCGGCCGCTTCATGGGTTCCTCGCTGCTGCTCGGCTGCGTGTTCCTCGCCCTGGCCTACGCCCTGAGCAGCCGCGCCGGCGAGAAATCCAGCGCCGCCGGGCAGGCGCTCGGCCTGTGGTTCTTCTTCGTCCTGCTGTTCGACCTGGCCCTGCTGGCGATCCTGGTCCTCAGCCAGGGTCACCTGAGCCCGCGGCTGCTGCCCTGGCTGTTGCTGCTCAACCCGACCGACCTCTACCGGCTGATCAACCTGTCCGGCTTCGACGCAGCCGCCGCCGGCGGGGTGGTTCCCCTGGCCAGCGACCTGCCGGTGTCCGCCAGCGCCCTCTGGCTGGCCCTGGCCCTCTGGGCCTGCGCTGCCCTGGCGCTGGCCCACGGCCTGTTCCGCCGCCGCCCCATCTGACTCACGAGGTTCCTCCATGCAACGTCATACCCTCCCCCTGCGCCCTCTGCTCGGCACGCTCCTGCTCGGCCTGCTGCTGGCCGGCTGCGATGCGTCGCGGGACGACGCCACGGCACTCGGCCCGGTGCCGATCGCCAGCGGCGACGAATGCCACGTCTGCGGCATGCTCATCGAGGAAATGCCCGGTCCCAAGGGCGAGGCGGTGCTTCCCGGCGCGGTGCGCAAGTTCTGCTCCACCGCCGAACTGTTCGGCTGGTGGCTGCAACCGGAAAACCGCCAGGGCCAGGCGCGCCTGTATGTCCACGACATGAGCCAGGCCGACTGGCGGCACCCCGACGACGCCCGCCTGATCGACGCCACCCGCGCCTACTACGTGGTCGGCATCCAGCGGCCGGGCGGCATGGGCGCCACCCTCGCCTCGTTCGCCGACGAAGAGGCCGCGACGCGCCTGGCGGCCGAGGAAGGCGGCCGGGTACTGCGCTTCGACGAGATCGACCAGACGGTGCTGCAAGGCGTGGGCGGCGACCACCCGCACCGGCACCCGGCGCACTGAGCGGGGGCCGGAAAGCAGAAAGCCCCTGCCGCGGATACGGCAGGGGCTTTCTTCGCCTGGCGCGACGAGGCGCGGCGGAGGCCTACTTCTCGACGAAGGCGCGCTCGATCAGGTAGTCGCCCGGCTCGCCCATGCGCGGCGAGATCTTCAGGCCGAAGCTATCGAGCACGGCGCTGGTCTCTTCCAGCATGCTCGGGCTGCCGCAGATCATCGCACGGTCGTCCTGCGGATTCATCGGCGGCAGGCCGATGTCCTCGAACAGCTTGCCGCTGCGCATCAGGTCGGTCTGGCGGCCCTGGTTGCGGAACGGCTCGCGGGTCACCAGCGGGTAGTAGATCAGCTTCTCTTTCACCTGGTCGCCGAAGTACTCGTGTTCCGGCAGGACCTTGGTGATGAAGTCGGCGTAGGCCAGTTCGCTGACCCAGCGCACGCCGTGGACCAGGATCACCTTCTCGTAGCGCTCGTAGGTTTCCGGGTCCTGGATCACGCTGAGGAAGGGCGCCATGCCGGTGCCGGTGCTGAGCAGGTAGAGGTGCTTGCCGGGCAGCAGGTCGTCGTGCACCAGGGTGCCGGTCGGCTTGCGGCTGACCATCAGCTCGTCGCCTTCCTTCAGGTGCTGCAGGCGCGAGGTCAGCGGGCCGTCCGGGACCTTGATGCTGAAGAACTCCAGGTGCTCTTCGTAGTTCGGGCTGGCAATGCTGTAGGCGCGCATCAGCGGGCGACCGTCGACTTCCAGGCCGATCATCACGAACTGGCCGGTCTTGAAGCGCAGACCCGGGTTGCGGGTGGTCTTGAAGCTGAACAGGGTGTCGTTCCAGTGGTGCACGCTGAGAACGCGCTCGGTGTACAGATTGCTCATCAAAGACTCCTAGGAAAACGCGGGCGCACACCAACAGCAGCAGACGTGACGCAGTTGCGCGGCATTTTATCGGTTGCCAAAATATCCGCAAAATGAATTGTCTGGATAATGCTTATCCAGAATATGGATATGGGATAACACGATATCGGTCGGCCGCCGGCCGCCGAGGGCTCCCATCGCTCCCGCGGACGGGGCGCAAGGATAACCGAGCCAACCCCGCCGACGGAACGGCAAAATGTCGCGGGGCCTTTCGCTCTAGACGAGGAAGCCTGGATGAAATTCACCCTCCGCCAGCTCGAGGTGTTCGTCGCCGTGGCCCAGCAGGAGAGCGTCTCCCGCGCCGCCGAGGGGCTGTCGCTGTCGCAGTCGGCGACCAGCACCTCGCTCGGCGAGCTGGAGCGGCAGTTCGACTGCAAGCTGTTCGACCGCGCCGGCAAGCGCCTGACCCTCAATGCCCTCGGCCGCCAACTGCTGCCGCAGGCGGTGGCGCTGCTCGACCGCGGCGAGGAAATCGAGAACCTGCTCAACGGCAAGACCGCCTTCGGCTCCCTCGACCTCGGCGCCACCCTGACCATCGGCAACTACCTGGCCACGCTGCTGATCGGCGCCTTCATGCAGCGCCAGCCGGACTGCCGGGTGCGCCTGCACGTGCACAACACCGCCCAGGTGGTGCAGCAGGTCGCCCACTACGAGCTGGACCTGGGCCTGATCGAGGGCGACTGCCGGCATCCGGACATCGAGGTGCAACCCTGGATGGAGGACGAACTGGTGGTGTTCTGCGCCCCCCAGCATCCGCTGGCGCGGCGGGGCGGCGCCGACCTGGAACGGCTGACGCGGGAGGCCTGGATCCTCCGCGAGCAGGGCTCCGGCACCCGCCTGACCTTCGACCAGGCCATGCGTCATCACCCGCGGCCGCTGAACATCCGCCTGGAGCTGGAGCACACCGAGGCGATCAAGCGTGCCGTGGAGTCCGGCCTGGGCATCGGCTGCATTTCCCGCCTGGCCTTGCGCGACGCTTTCCGCCGCGGCAGCCTGGTGCCGGTGGAAACGCCCGGCCTGGACCTGCGCCGGCAGTTCTACTTCATCTGGCACAAGCAGAAGTACCAGACCGCGACCATGCGCGAGTTCCTCGACCTGTGCCGCAGCGAGACCGCCGGGATCAGCCGCAGCGACGAGATCGTGCTGCCGCTGATTCCCTGACTCAGTTGGCCAGGGACAGGTTGCCGTCGCGGTACTGGCGGTACGAGGTATAGGGCAGCGCGAGGGTGTCGATCACCCCGGACAGCGCGAAGTCGAGGGCCAGCACCTCGAGGATGCCGTCGGCTTGCGCCGGCGCCACCGGCGATCCGGTCTTCACGTTGAGCCGGCAGAAGGTGTAGCTGACCCCGCTGTACACCCGCGGCAGGCTGGTGCAGGCGGTCGCCTTCAGGCGCAGGTCGTGGGCGGCGCTGGCGTCATCGCGTACCAGCGTGTTGACGGAACCGCACCCGCCGAGCGTGGCGAGCCCCAGAAGCACCAGCAAAGAAAGCCCCGAACGAAACATTCCTTCATCTCCCTGTGCGAACGCCAGCCGAGTATGGCCGGCCTTGCGCCGCTTCACCAACCCTTGACGTTGTCCCAGCGCCAGTTGCGGTACTGGTACAGCAGCGTACCCAGCAACGCATAGGTGGCGGCCATGCCCAGCAGCACCAGGGCATGGTCGCTGACTTCGCGCAGCGGCAGGTCCATCTGGTTCATCTCGGCGATGGCGCGGATCGCCCAGGTCGAGGGGATCGCGTCGGCCAGCCAGCGTACCCAGTCCGGCATGGCCTGTTCCGGCCAGCTGTAGCCGGCCATGTAGAACAGCGGCAGGGTGATGAAGGTCATGGTCAGGTACACCGATTCCTCGGTGGGCAGCAGCTCGGCGATGAACTCGCTGAGGGCGATCACCGCGATCAGGAACGGCAGGACGATCCCCAGCAGCATGAAGAACGAGGCCGACTGGCGATAGCCCAGCAGGTGCGGCCAGATCACGTAGAAGAGCATCGCCAGCACGGTCCAGATCAGCAGTTGCGCGCTGTAGCGGCCGAAGCGGGTCGACAGCGGCTGGCGCATGTAGCGCGGGGTGCCGCCGCGCAGCATGATGTTGCCGCGGGTGCAGCCGAGCAGCAGGCTGTGTTGCAGGATCAGCGACAGCAGCCCCGGAAGGACGATCGCGGCGAAGCTGATGCCGGGGTTGAACAGGTCGGTCAATTGCCCTACCAGCGGGCTCAGCACCACCTGCGCCTGGGTCGCGGTGAAGCCTTCGCGTTCCAGCAGGGCGGCGTTGTAGCGGTTGGTCAGCGCGCTGTAGACCGCCGAGATGTCCTGCTGGATCTGGCCGTTGGCCATGCGGTTGGTGGCATCGCCGAAGTACGGGATCACCAGCGCCTCGCCGCGCAGCAGGCGCTTCTCGAAGTTCAGCGGGATCACGATGATCGCGTACAGCTCGCGCCAGGCCAGGTCGCGCTTGGCCTGCGGCAGGCTGTCGTAGCCGACCACGGCGACCTTCGGCGCCGAATCGAGCAGCCGGACCAGCTCGCGCGACACGTCGCTGTGGTCCTCGTCGACCACCGCCACCGGCAGGTCGAGGGCGGTGTGGTTCATGTACGGCAGCGAGGTGATGCACACCGAGGCCACGACCATCAGCCACATCGGCTTGGACAGCATGGCCTTCAGGGTTTCCCGGAGGATCTGCAGGTAGTTCTTCATATCGGGCTCAGGTCCAGGCGGCTGCGCAGGCGCATCTTGGCGATCATGTAGGCGATCAGCGGGTACAGCGCCAGCTTGGCGCAGGTGTAGAGCGCCGAACTGGGCGGCGCCTGGCGCAAGAACTGGTCGAACAGGCCGTGCAGGGTGTGGGTCAGCGGCTCGGCCTCGGCGATCACCCGCGCCAGGGTCGGCATCGCCAGTTCCGGGATCAGCACTCCCGAGTAGGTCTGGGCGACGCCGATCAGCATGCCCACCAGCGAATAGGCGGTGAAGCGGTTGGCGGTGAAGACGAACAGCACCAGCCCGACGCTCTGCGCGGCAATCACGTAGAACAGCGTGATCATCAGCATCGCCAGCGGGCTGCCGTTGATGCGCGCGCCGGAGAACGCCACCAGCAGGAAGATTTCCAGCATCAGCAGCGCGGTGAACAGCAGCGTGTAGGGCGCCAGTTTGCCCACCAGGCGTACGCCGAGGGCCTTGGCCCGCAGGATGTGCGGCGAGGAGGCGCGCAGTTCCGGCGCCTCGCGGGCCAGCACATGGACCATGGTGACGATCACGAACAGCTGTAGCAGGTGCACGATGGCGGCGAACTGCTGGTAATAGATGTAGTTGCCGCTGGCATTGAACAGGCTGTCGTAGGACACGCTGATGCTCGCCAGGTGCGGCAGCGCCGCCGGCATCCCGGCGGCCAGGCGCGGACGCAATTCGCCGTTGAGGCTGGCGACCAGCGCCGAGAAGTCCTGGGTGGCGGCGTAGCCGGCCGAATACAGTAGCGCGTTGTAGTACAGCTCGGCCTTCGGCGCGCGCCCGCCGAGCACGTCGGCCTCGAAGTCCGGCGGGATGTAGAGCAAGGCGTAGGCATCGGCCCGACGGATCGCGTCGAGCCCCTCCTGGACGCCGGCGGGAACGGTGATCACCTGGGCGTGGGAGGTCGCGTCGAGGTCGCGGATCAGCTTGCGCGACAGCTGGCTATGGTCCTTGTCGACCACCGCCAGCGGCATGTCCAGCAGGGTACCGGCCTGGTAGACGCCGCTGATCACGCCGAACAGCAGCAGCGGCCAGCACCAGCCGAGCCAGTGGATGGTCCAGCTGCGGCAGGCGATCCGCGTCTCGGTGTTGAACGCCTGGACGAAACGGCTGGCGTTGCGCTTCAGCGCGGCCCACGCCATCGCTCAGTTCGTCCAGCGCCACAGCGCGCTCATGCCCGGGCGCAGGCCGGGTGTCGGCTGCAACGGGTAGAAGCGGGTCTCGAAGGTCTTCAGGTCGAAATCGCCGGTGGCGCGGGTCGCGCGCCTGGTCGAGAAATCGCCCAGCGGGGCGATGTAGCGCAGCTCGGTCTCGACCTCGGCGCCGCCCAGGCCGGGCACTTGCATGACGATGCGGTCGCCCTTGCGCACCTTGGCCAGGATGTCCTCGCGCAGGTTGAAGACGAAGTAGCTGTCGTCCAGCCGCACCAGCGTCAGCAGCGGACTGTAGGCGTTGATCAGTTCGCCCTGTTCGGCGGGGATCGGCCCGACCTCGCCGTTGACCGGCGCGCGCACCTGCAGGTCGTCGATCTGGGCCTGTAGCTCGGCGATCTGCGCGTCGGCCCGGCGCACCGCGGCCTGCAACGCCTGGCGGCGCTCCTCGCGGTCGCCCTTGAGGCCTTCGTCGAGATTGGCCCGCGCCTCGGCGACGCGGTCGCGGGCGACATCGCGCTCACGCCGCGAGAGGTCGAACTGGGTCCGCGAGAGGAAGCCGCGCTCGACCATCTGCTGGTTGCGCTGGAAATCCGACTCGGCGTTGCGCAACTCGGCCTCGGCCTGTGCCAGGCTGGCCTTGAGCGCGCGGATGCTCTCCTCGCGGGTACCGTGGAGCGACTCGTCGAGCTGCGCCTGGGCCTGGTTGCGCGCCGCGTGCAAGGCATCGAGCTGGGCTTCCAGCTCGGGGCTGTCGAGGCTGATCAGCAGGTCGCCCTGCTTCACCTCGTCGCCGCGCCGCACGTGCAGCACCTGGACCCGGCCCTTGGCCTTGGAGGAAACGATGACGTTGGTGGCGTCCGCCTCGCCCTGCAACAGCAGGGGCGGATTGTGCAGGCGCAGGTAGAGGGTGATGGCGACGATCGCGAGGATCAGCAACGGGGTAAAGAGTTTCCATCCCTTCATGGGGCAGGCTTCCTGAACACGACCGGGCGATGGTAGTACATTGCCAGGCCGTTGCGCTGGCCGGCGCGCCGGGCGGAAGCGCGCCGGAGACCGGCTCCGGCGCGGCGACGAATCAGGCTTCCCCTTCGGCGTCCTCGCTCGCCACCCGCCGCGCGGCGGCGCCGTCGGACTTCGCCGAAGGGAAGCGCGCCGAGGCGAAGCGCACCACCAGGATCGCCAGCGCCAGCAGCAGCAACGCCACCGAGACCAGGATGATGCCATCGTCCGGCGTATGGTTGTGCTGGATGTCGGCGATCATCAGGCGGGTCAGCGCGGTCATCGCCACGTAGATCAGGAAGCGTACCGGCATGTGGTTGGTCTTGAAGTAGATACCGACCATCGCGCCCAGCTCGAGGTAGATGAACAGCAGGAGGATGTCATCGATCGACGCATGCCCCTTGTTCACCATCCCCAGGAAGGCCGCGCCCGCCGCCCAGAACACCGTGGCGCCGATGGCGAACAGGGCCAGGTAGTGGAACGCCTCCACCAGCAGGTTGCCGAGACTCTCCGCCTGGTGGTGCATGCTTGCGCGCAGGCGCTCGGCCCAATTCTGTTTCATAGCTTCTCCCGACAAAGACGACGGCCACCTGGCCCGAAGCGTGCAAGGCCCAGGCCAAGGCACGTGCGCAGATAGACGTCCGCACGTCGGCGCAGGGTACAGCCCGGCGGTGACAAAGAACTTTCCGGGCGGCACCCAGTCCCAACCAGCACGACAGCATTCAGGTGGTCCGCCATGACCGACAGCAGCCCTTTCCAGCTCCTCACCGAGGCCTTCCAGGCCGAGTACCGGGTCAACCTCAGCCTGGAGCGGCCGGACGGCAGCATCGTCCTCACCCTCTCCAACGAACGCGGGGTCGCCGCCAAGCGCCTGATCCGACCGGCGCAACTGCATGACCTGGAACAGTTGCAGCGGATGATCGAGAGCATCCGCTTCGGCATCGCCATCGAAAACGGCACCAGCGCGCCGCAACTGTTGCAGGAGATGACCCAAGGCGAGGCACGCTGGCCGATAGCTATCTGATGGCAGCGGCGACCTGCGCGCGTCCTTCGCCGGCGCCGAAATAGGCGGCCAGCACCGCCAGGTCGCGGTCTTCCAGCACCCCCGCCAGCTGGCGCAGGCGCAGCCAGGCGTTGAGGTAGGCGTAGCGCGCTTCCGCCAGGTCGCGGCGGGCGCCGTAGAACTGCTGTTCGGCGTCCAGCACGTCGCGATTGACCCGCTCCCCGCCGGCGACGCTGCGCCGCGTCGCCGTCACCTGTTCGCGCGCCGCCGCCACCGCCATCTCATAGGCACGCACCTTGGCCAGGCTGCTGGCGGTCAGGTCGAACTGGCTGTGCAGGTCATTGATCACACTGGCCACCTGGGCATCCAGCTCGGCCTGGGCCTGGGCGTACTTGTCGCCGGCCTGGCGGGTCGCCGCCGACACCCGCCCGCCCTCGAACAGCGGCAGGCTGAGACGCAGGCCGACACTGTCGGTGTCGTATTTCTGCTCGTAGGTGCTTTCCGAAGCCGAGTGCGTCTTGCTGCTGCTGGCGTAGAGGCTGAGCCTGGGCAGGTGGCCGGCACGATTGCGCTCCACCTCGTAGGCCGCCGCCTCCAGCGCATGGCGCTGGGCGCCCAGCTCGGCGCTGCGTTGCAGGGCCACCTGGCGCCAGCCCTCGAAGGTCGCCGGTTGCAGGCGCAACGCCGGGAAACGCTCGATGGGCGCGGCCAGTTCGCGATCCTCCAGTGCCTGCCCGAGCATCGCTTCCAGCGTACGCCGCGCCGCCGCCGCACGATCGCCGGCGGCGATCTCCTCGGCGCGGGTCAGGCTCAGCCGGGCGCGGGTCTCCAGCAGGTCGGTGCGGGTGCCCTCGCCTTCCTCGAAGGCACGCTGGTTGAACGCCAGCTGGGTTTCCAGGGCGCGCCGCTGGGCCTCGGCCAGGACCACCTGCTCGCGGGCGAACAGGGTTTCGCTGTAGGCGGCGAACAGGCGCACCGCCAGTTCCTGGCTGCGCCCGCGGAACTGTTCGTCGGCGAACAGCGCCTGGGCTTCGCCCTGGCGGTAGCGCGCGTAGGCCTCGTAGTCGAACAGCGGCTGCTCCAGGCTGAGGGTCGAGGCGTAGCTGCGATAGTCGCGCTCGACGCGGGCGTCGCCCTGGCTGACGGTGGAGTCGTTGCGCGCCTTGTTGTAGTCGTAGCGCAGGCTCGGCAGCAGGCCGGCACGGCCGATGGCGCGGTTTTCGCTGCCAGCGCGGCGCTCGTGGAGCGCCGCCTGGAAGGTCGGGTCGTGGCGCACCGCCAGTTGGTAGGCGTCCAGCAGGCCCAGCGCCTGGGCCGAAGAGGCCGAAAGCAGCACGGAGGACAGCAGGCAGGCTCGCAGGCGATTCATTCTTCCCCCAGCGCCAGGTGCGTACGGTCGGCCAGCGGCTTGAACAGGTAGTTCAACAGCGAGCGCTCGCCGCTGCGAACGAAGGCCTCCACCGGCATCCCCGGGCGGATCTCCAGGCCGGCCAGGCGACGTACGCCCTCCTCCCCTACGCGGATGCGCACCCGGTAGTACGGCGCCTCGCTGCGCTCGTCCAGCAGGCGGTCGGCCGAGACCAGGGTCACTTCGCCCTCCACCCTCGGCGTAGTGCTCTGGTTGAAGGCGCTGAACATCAGCTCCACCGGCAGGCCGACGCGGACCTTGTCGACCATCTCCACCGGCAGCCGAGCGTCCACCAGCAGCGGCTGGCGCTCCGGGAGGATTTCCATCAGTTGCTGGCCGGGCGCGATCACGCCGCCCTCGGTGAACACTTCCTGGCCGACCACCAGGCCGGCGACCGGCGCCCGTACCTCGCTGTTGGCCAGGTCGAAGCGCGCGCTGGCCAGGCGGTTGCGCAACTCCTCGGCGCGCACCTGGGCGTCGGCCAGGCTGGCGCGCACCTCTTCCTGGAACTTCTCCCGCCGCTGGGCCATGCGCAGGCGCAGTTCGAGGATCTGCCGGCGGGTACTGCCGAGGCTGCCGAGGTCGCCGGCGATCTCGCCGTTGACCTGGGCCAGCAGGCGCTCGCTGTCGAGCAGGCGGTTGCGCGGCACGTAGCCCTCGCTGGCCAGTTGGCGCAGGCCGCGCAACTGTTCCTCGAGGGCGGCGCGCTGCTGCTCCTTGCTGCGCAGCGCGGCTTGCAGGCCGTCCAGTTGCGCCTGGCTGCCGGCGACCGTCTCGGTGAGACCATCGAGTTCCAGGCGCAGCGCCCGCCGACGGCTGTCGTGCAACTGCCGCTGCTGTTCCAGCAGGGTCGGCAGGCGCGGGTCGTCCAGCGCCAGCAGCTCGGCGGGAAACTCGATCCGCGCCTTTTCATCGCGCTCGGCGCTCAGCCGCGCCAGACTCGCCAGCGCCGCCAGGTACTGGGCGAACAGGCCATCGGCCTGGGCCCGGGCCTGGGTAGCGTCCATCTCCAGCAGCACCTGTCCTGCCTCCACCCGCTCGCCTTCGTGCACGCGGATGTGCCTGACCAGGCCACCGGTAGGGTGCTGCACGGCCTTGCGGCTACCGGCCACCATCACCGTGCCGGAGACCCCGACACCCTTGTCCAGCGGGGCCAACCCGGCCCACAGGAGAAAGCCGACGAAGCCGAGCAGCACCAGCCCCCAGCCGAGCCGGGAAAAACGCTTCTCGTCCAGTTCCAGCGCCGCGCCGCCGACTTCGCGCAACCGCGCCTGGCCGCTCATCGCGCCGCTCCTCCCGGCACACCGCCGACCGGCATCCCCGGTCCCGGCCGGTAGCCGAAACCGAACGCCGGCGTCGGCCGTGTCGGCGCCGGGGCCGCAGCGGCCGGCGGCGAGGCGCTGGCAAGCACCTCGGCGGTCGCGCCGAAACGCTGCAGGCGTCCGCCATGCAGCAACAACAGCTTGTCGGTCAGCGCCAGCACCGCCGGCTTGTGGGTGACCAGCACCAGGCTGCTGCCGTGCCGGCGCATCGCCGCGATGGCCTCGGCCAGGGCCGCCTCACCCGCCTCGTCGAGGCTGGCATTGGGTTCGTCGAGCACGATCAGCGCCGGTCGCCCGTACAGCGCGCGGGCCAGGCCGATGCGCTGGCGCTGGCCGCCGGAGAGTCCGGCGCCGCCGTCGCCAAGGCGCGTGTCGTAGCCCTGCGGCAGGCGCAGCACCAGGTCGTGCACGCCGGCCAGGCGCGCCGCCGCCACCACCTTCTCGGCATCCACCTCGGCGAAGCGCGCGATGTTCTCGGCGATGCTACCGGCGAACAGTTGCACGTCCTGGGCCAGGTAGCCGATGTGCGGCCCCAGTGCCGCCGCGCTCCACTGCCGCAGGTCGGCGCCGTCCAGGCGCACCGCGCCGGACAGCGGCTGCCAGGCGCCCACCAGCAAACGCGCCAGGGTCGACTTGCCGGAACCGGACGGCCCGATCACGCCGAGCGCTTCGCCAGGCTCCAGGGCGAAACCGAGGTCCTGCAACAATGCCTGCTCGCGTCCCGGCGCGGCCGCGCAGAGCCGCTCGACGCGCAACGCGCCGCGCGGCGCCGGCAGCGGCATGCCCAGGGCAGCCGGCGGATTCTCCTCGAGCAGCCGCGCCAGCCGCTGGTAGGCCTGCCGCGCGCCGCTCCACTGGCGCCAGACCGCGATCAACTGGTCGATGGGGCTGAGCACGCGGCCCATCAGGATCGAGCCGGCGATCATCATCCCCGGGGTGATCAGGCCTTCCACCGCCAGCCAGGCGCCGAGGCCGAGCACCAGCGACTGCAAGGCCAGGCGTACGCCCTTGGAGGTCGCGCCGATCGCCGCACTGCGCTCGCTGCCGAGGTTCTGCCGGGCAAGGAAGGCCTGGTGCTGGGCGAACCAGCGCGCACGCATGGCCGGCAACATGCCCATTGCCGCCAGGGTTTCCGCCTGGCGCAGGTTGGCCGAGGCCTGCTGGGTGGCGAGGATCGACAGTTGCCCGGCCTCGGCCAGCGGTTCGCGCGAGCGGCTTTCGTTGACCCAGGCGAGCAGCACCAGCAACAGCGCCCCAACCAGGGCGAGCAGGCCGAGCCAGGGGCTGAAGAGGAAGATCACCAGCAGGTAGAGCGGGAACCAGGGCGCGTCGAAGAAGGCGAACAGGGCGTTGCCGGTGAGGAACTGGCGCAGGCTGGTCAGGTCGTTCAGCGCCTGCCCGGCGGCCTGCTCGCCGCGCTCCAGGCTGGCGCGGAACGAGGCGTCGTAGATGCGCTGGTTGAGTTGCATGTCGAGCTGGCCGCCGAGGCGGATCACCACCAGGCTGCGCACCCACTCCAGGGCGCCGAGCAGCAGGTAGAGGCCGAGCACCATGAGGGTCAGCATCAGCAGGGTCATGTGGTTGCCGGAGCCGAGCACCCGGTCGTAGACCTGCAGCATGTACAGCGACGGCGCCAGCATCAGCAGGTTGATCACCGCGGTGAACAGCGCGACGCTGCGCAGCGCCGGGCGGAAGCGGCCGAGGGTGGCGAGGATTTCATTGCGCGGCGAGGCCGGCCGGAGCTTCATCGGAGTCGGGTCCTGTGGGTGTCCGGGCCGCGAGCGGGCCCGGAGGACATTGCGGCAGTCTCCGCTTGCCGGGCACGGCCGGCGGAGGAACAATCCGGGGGCCGCCGTCGCCACGGGTGCGAGGTGCAACGACGGCGGTTCGTGCGCCGGAGAGGAGCGCCAACTCCTCTCCGGCCTTTAGCGCAAGCAGTCCACGAACGCTATCGTGGACAGTTGCTCAGGCCGCCAGGGCCAGGTCGTGCGGCAGTTCCTGTACGCCGACCACGCCGACCTCCGCCGCTGCCGCAGCCGGGGTGGCATGGGCGACGCCGGCCGCGGCCAACTGGTCGAAGGTGGAGTTGATCGACAGGCTCGGGTCGACCGCTTTCAGCAGCGCGTCGATCTGCCCCTGCAGGGCGCTGCTGTCGCCGCTCATCAGGCCGTAGACCACCTTGTGCACGGTGCCGTCGCGGCCCTGGGCGATCGGCGAATCCAGGCCCAGGTTGCTGAAGCTCACCTCCTGGCTGTCCAGGGCGTAGCCACCGCTGGAGGCGCCGCCGGTCAGGGTGTCGCCGAGGGCGATGCTGTCCAGCTTGCCCCACAGGGTGTGGCTGGGGTTGCTGAACAGGGTGTAGTGGAGGTCGCCGCCGGCGATGAAGGCCGCGTCGCTGGCGGTGCTCTTCAGCGCGTACTGGCTGCCGTCGAACGGACCGGGGTTGAAGCCGCCGGTATTGCTGCCGTCCACCACCTGGCCCGGACGATGGTTGACGTCGCCGAAGTAGGCCGACCAGTCCGCCAGGTAATCCGCTACGGTCCAGCCGCTGTAGGTGGTGCTGTAGGAAATCGAAATGCTCATGCCAAAACTCCAATTCAACGAGTGGTGAATGCCGGAGCGCACGGATGCCCGCTCCGGTTTTGCCCTTCACTGGGCAAAACGGGGGTCAGAACTGGTATTCGAGGGTGCCTTGCAGGGTCCGCCCGCGACCGAGGGTGAAGGCCAGCACGTCGCCCAGCGGCACCAGGTAGGCGCGGTCGGTGACGTTCTCCATGGCCAGGCGCAGGGTCAGTTCATCGCTCACCCGGTAGCTGCCGTACAGGTCGTAGACGGTGTATTCCTTCCAGTCCGCCGGGTACACGCCGGCCTGCGACACCGTGGCGCCGCCAGCCACCGAGTAGCCTTCGCTGTAGCGGGCACGGGCGCCGACGTCCAGCCTGCGGTCGAAGAAGCGCATGCCCAGGGTCAGCGAGCCGCGGTCCATCGGCATGTGTTCGGCGGAGCCGAGCACCGCGCTGCAATGGGTGGCGGCGTTGGCCTGCTCGTCCGGCCGCATGTCGATCACCGGCGGGCGGCGACCGCTGCCCTTCACCGTCTGGGTGACGCCGCCGAGCCAGGCGGTCTTCGAACAGAAGTCGTTGCTGCCGATCATGTGCGTGTAGGAGAGCTGCCCGTAGGCCAGCCCGGCATCGTAGTCGAGCTGGTACTCGACGCCACGGAAGCGCGTGCTGTCGAGGTTGTTGACGTAGGCGCTGTTGCCGATCCCGGCCATGCCGTAGCCCGGCGGCTGCATGCCCATGCCCATGAAGATGAAGTCGTCGACCCGGGTGTCGAAGTAGGCGACCTTCAGGCCCAGGCGGTCGTCGCTGAACCAGAGGTTCTCCTTCAGCACGTTGAAGCCGACTTCCCAGGCCTTCGAGCGCTCCGGACTGAGGAACGGGTTGGGGTACATGTTTTCCGCGCCGCCGCCGTGGGGGCGGCCGGTGATCAGGCTCTCGGTCACCGCCGGCGGGCGCCAGCCCTTGCCGTAGGTGGCGAACAGCTGCAACCAGTCGACACCGGGCTTGACCGACAGGCCGAAGGTCGGCGAGAAGCGCCCCTCCTCGCGGTCGACGGCGTATTGCAGCGGCATGTCGGTCTGCCGGGTAGTGCCAAGGATGAAGGTGCGCGCGTTGAAGCCGGTGTCGCCGCGCAGGCGGTAGCGGTCGTAACGCAGCCCGGCGTTGAGGTTGAGCCAGTCGTCGTAGTCGTAGTCGAGACGGGCGAACAGGCTGCCGAGGGCGCGATCGCCCTTGGGGGTCATGCCTTCGGCCGCGGGGAAGTCGACCGCCGAGGTGCTCGCCCGCGGCTGGCTGGAGTCCGGCCGCACCTTGTCGTAGAAGAACTCCAGGCCATAGTTGGCGCGCAGCGTGGAGAGCTCGTCGAGAGCGAAGGTCGAGGTGTTCTGCGCCTGCGCGCCGTAGGTGTCGGTCTGGTAGGTGATCGAGTAGCCGGGGGTGATACCGCGTTGCAGGGTCTGCTGGCGGTTGCGGTTGTCGACGTAGTAGAGCTTGGCCTTGAAGTCCACCAGCGGGTTGTCCGGCGCGTAGCCGTAGTCGATGGCGAAGTTCTGCGCACGCACGTCGCTGCTGCCGAGCTTTTCCCAGAGCGCCTGGTTCTCGGTGTTGAGCATGTTGGCGTCGTCGTAGGACACCTGGGTGGTCAGGTAGCTGAACTGCAGGCGCTGGTCCTGCGGCAGGGCGACGCCAAGCTTGGCCAGTCGCGAGCGCATCACGTAGCCGGAGTAGGCCACCGGCGAATGCTTGACCCGCTGCCCGGCCTCGGGATTGAACCAGGCGCCGGTGCGCAGCTCACCGATGCTGCCCTTGGTCCCCGGGTCGTAGTCGCCCAGGTGGCGCTCGCTGGCGGCGACCAGCATGTCCCAGGCCTCGGTGCCGATGGCGAAGGCCGCGCTGCCGATGAAGTGGGTGCCGTTGGCGTCGCCGCCCAGGCCGCTGGTGAGGCGCACCCGGCCACCGACCTGCTTGCCCGGCTTGACCAGGTCGCGGGCCTCCAGGGTGCGGAAGTTGGCGATCCCGCCGATCACCCCGGCGCCGCCCATGGCCGAGCTGGCGCCCTTGTCGATGACCACCTCGCTGAGCAGCTCGGGATCGACGTAGAGCGTCCCGTTGCGCTGCTGGTGGCCGCTCTGCTGGTAGTTCTGGCGCATGCCGTCGACCGACATGTTGACCCGCCCGTAGTCCTGGATGCCACGGATGTTCACCGACAGGCCGGGATCCTGCTGGCTCACCGAGGAGTACACCCCGGGGGTTTCCTCGAGCATGTCGGCGGCATGCCGCGGCGGGTTGCGCTCGATCTGCTCGCGGCCGATCACGCTGACCGAATGCGGCGTCTGGTAGACCCAGTCGTCCGGACGCGCGGCGGAGATCACCGAGGGCGACATCTGCACCAGGTCGTCCTGGCTGACGCGGATCAGGCTCAATTGGTCCTTGCCGGAGAAGCGGTATTCCACCGGGCTGCCCTGGAGCATCTGGCTCAGGCCGTCGGCCAGCACATATTCGCCGTGCACCGCTGCGCTGCCGAGACCGGCGAAACGCTGGCTGTCGAAGAACACCTGGACCCCGGCCTGCTCGGCGAATCGCAGCAGGGCGCGGTTCAGCGGTTGTGCCGGGATGTCCAGCCGGACCCGGCGCAACGCGGTCTGCTGCTGGCTCGCCGAGTCCGCCCCGTCTTGCGCATGCAGCGGTAGCGCGGCCGTTCCCAGCAGGACCAGGCCCAGCCCCAGGGCCAGTTGCGCCCCCTTGCGACCGCCTCGCACGGCACTCCATCCACGATGTTTCATGACAGCGCCTACACTCCATCGTTTTTGTGTAATAAGAATCAGTCTCGTTAAGAGAACGATGGAGGCAGGGAAAGTCAGTAACGGAAATCGAGAAAATTTTTCGCCGGCGGGATCCACGGCTCGAAAATGCGCTTCCCGGCCCCTGCCGGAACAAGCGCACGGGACGACTGCCCGGCCCGTGGTCGAGGCTCTCGGAAGCGATCACGCCGCTCAGTACAGCAGCGTCACTCCCGCCAGGCTCAGGCTGCGCACCCCCAGCTCATCGCTGATCGACTGTAACGAGGCTTCCAGGTCGGCGACCCGGAATACCCCGCTGACCCGCCGCTGCGCCAACGCACCGGGAGCCACCAGCAAATGCCCCGGCCGGTAGCGATTGAGGCGCGCCACCACCTCGCCCAGCGGCTGCTCGTCGAAGACCAGCAGGCCGCGCCGCCAACTGGTCAGGTCGTCGAGGCGACCGCCCAGCGGCGCCTCGACGCCGCCCTCCGCGCTGTAGCGCAGGCTCTCGCCCTCGCCCAGCTCGCGGCGTCCGACGGTCCCCGTGCGCGGATGCGCCAGGGCCACCGCGACGCGGTGTTCGAGCACCCCGACCTGGACGCTGCCGTCGTCGTTGCGGCTGACCAGGAACCGAGTGCCCAGCGCGCGAGTGCTGCCGCCGGCGCTTTCCACCACGAAGGGCCGGGTCTCCCGGCCCGCGCGTGGGGCGGCGCGGAAGATCGCGCTGCCTTCGAGCAGGCGCACCCGTCGCTCGCGGCTGTCGTAGGCGACATCGATGGCGCTCTGTGCGTCCAGTTCGACCTCGCTGCCATCCACCAGCCGCAGGATGCGCACCTCGCCCTTGCCGGTGGCGTGGTCGGCCAGCCAGCTCACGCCGGCGTCGCGTTCGTTCCAGGCGCTGCCCAGGGCCAGCAGCACCGCCGCCGCCGCGGCCCAGCCGCGCCAGCCCTTGCGCCGCCCCCCGGCGCGGCGCGGCGCGCTGGCGACCGGCGTCTGAACCATCGTCCGCGGTTCGGCCAGCGATCCCAGCTGTTTCCAGGTCCGTTGCGCCAGCGCCAGCGCGGCCGGGTGCCGGGGGTCGGCCGCCAGCCAGCCGTCCAGCGCTTCGCGCCGGGACCGGTCGAGGTCGCCGCCGTCCAGGCGGATCGCCCATTCGGCGGCCTGCTGGCGGATCTGCTGTTGTTCCTGGGGGCTGTTCACGTGCGGCTCTCGTTGGTCGTTATAGAGGTTCAGACGCGCGAACCGGCAAGACTCGGTAATCCATTCAGCGGGAATCCTCGAGTGCCTGCATCACATGGGCCAGGGCGCGGGCCAGGTGCTTCTGCACCGAGCTATCGGAGATTTCCAGGCGTCTCGCCACCTCGGCATGGGTCAGCCCCTCCAGACGGTTGAGACGGAAGATCTCACGGGTGCGCGGCGGCAGTTCGGCGACTATCTCGCGCAGGCGGGCAAGCGCATCGGCATCCACCGCGGACTCCTCGGGGCCGGGCTGGTCGGCGACGAACCCGGCGAGGTCGTCGTTGGGGCGGGTCTCGGTGCGGCGCCGCCGTTCCTGCCGGTAATGGTCGATGGTGAGGTTGTGCGCGGTGCGGTAGAGATAGGCGTCGACATGCTCGATCGGCTCCTTGTGCCGCTGCTCGGCCAGGCGCAGGAAGCTTTCCTGCGCCAGGTCCGCCGCCAGGTGCGGATCGCGGGTCTTGCGCAACAGATACGACTGCAACTGCCGGGCATGCCTGAGAAACAGTGCCTTGAGATCCTGCTCCGCCAACGGCGCATCCACCCACGTCCTTTCAGAAGGGCAGCAGCATATTTTTTATGATAATGATTTTCAATCGTATTATTGTGAGATGCCGGGCTCAGCCGAACACCGAGCCGCCGCCGAGGTAGGCCAGGCCCGCGCCAAAGGCCGCCAGCGCCAGCGGCGGGCGCATCGGCGCGTCGTTGATGGCGAAGGCCAGTTGCGCCAGCGGAAACAGCAGCAGGCAGAGCAATGCGCAGGGGATCGAACGGCGGCCGCCGCTGGCCACGGACCAGACATAGCCGATGAGCAGGAGGGCGAAACCGAGGTCTTGCATGCCGGGCATCCTTGCGGGGCGGAAGGTATGCGCCGCGCAACGGGCGGCAGGCGCGCAACCTTAGCAGAAGCGCGGGAGCCGAGGAAAACCCGGCGCGGCCCGTGCCGCGCCGGGTTCGCTCAATTGCCGCTGCAACCGCTGCCCCAGGCCTTGTACTCGACGGTATGCCGCTCGCCCTGCGAGTCCTCGTAGACCAGGCGCGCCGGGACGATCCCACAGGCGCTCCACAGGTCGGTCTTGTAGATCACCCGGGCGATGTCCAGGCGCCCTTCCACGTAATGCTGGCGGAGCGATTTCGAGTCCGGGTTGGGTCCGTAGGGCTGCTGCTGCGCCTGGGCCAGCGGCGCCAGGCCGAGCAGCGCGACAAGTGCCAACGGGATCACTCTCATGAGGATGTCTCCTTGGTAGAACGTTCAGCCTGAAACTACGCTGCGGAGACTGTCAGGCTCATGAGCCCGGCGTGACATTTCTGTCAGACGACGACCGCCCCGGCAATGCGCCAGCAATCCTGGCGCTATCCACGGACGGCAAGACGCCATATACTGTATGGATAACCAGTCAAAGCAACCTTGCGACTCAGAAGGCACAGAGGTGATGAATGGCCGTCGAAGTGGTGTACCGCAGCAGCCGGGATCAGGAGCGTTTGTTCATGGACAAGGCTGAAGCCGATCGTTACGACAAGATGCTGGAGCTGGCGGAAACGCTGGCCGAGGTGCTGCAGAAGGCGGTGCCGTCGCTGAAGGAGGAACAGGTGGAAGAACTCGGCATCTTCATGGCGAAGAACCGCGACGCCTTCGCCCGCGCCTTCAAGAACCAGCCGGACGCCCTCAACGAACTGTTCGAGGAAAACGCCGCGGACGAATGAGCCGCCGCTGCAAGCAAAGCGCAAGGAGCCGAAACATGCCGCGACAACTTGCCGGCCTGCTGTGCGTCCTCCTCGGCCTCACCGGCGCCCCTGCCCTCGCCTGCCCGTTCCGGGCCACGGACGCCGAGACACCGGCAGCCTCTGCCGGCGCCGCGCAGGTCCTGGCCCTGGGCGGCACCGGCAGACTGCAACTCGACCTGCAACGGGCCCCCGCCACCCTGCTGCACAGCGGCGACCTGCTGATCGCCCGCTACGCCGAGGGTCATTACCTCGCCCACCGCCTGCTCGAAGGCAACGAGATGGGCGCGGACGAGGGCGAACGGCTCGACCTTCCGCGACAGGTTCGCCTGCTCTTCGGAGCCCTGCCGCTGGACGGCCTGCCCGACGCCGAGCGCGAGCGTCTCCAGGCGCAGCGCCAGGCCCTCGGCCTGTGCGACCGGCGCGCCAGCGTCAGCCGCTACCGCGTGGCCGGCACCGAGGTCTATCGCCTGCGCGGCAGCCAGGCCGGCAAGCCCTACCACGCGCTCTACCTGCTCGACGGTCCCCAGGTGCACTACCTCGACAGCTCCGGCAGCGACGCCTTCATCGAGCAGTTGCTCGCCAGCCTGCGACGCCGCTGAGTCCGCGCGGCGCTTGTCCGACCCGCGCCCGGCTTGCCGGAAACCGGCGCTTGCCGTACAACGCCCGGCAGCCCCATCGACCAGGAAGGCCCCATGCCCGCTCTCCCCGCCTCCCCCGTCCGCTCCCGACGCTGGCGCCTGGACCGGCGCAGCCTGCTGCTGGCACTGCTGCTGTTCGGCCTGCTGGTCCTGCTCGCCACCCTGGGCCGGCATTGGGGCTGGATACGCAGCTTCGGCGGCGACCTGCTGGCGGTGGTCTGGCTCTACTACCTGATGGGCAGCGCGCTCAGGGCGCCGGCCGCCTGGCTGGCATCCGCCGCCTTTGCCGTCGGCGCGCTGCTGGAACTGGGCCAGTACCTGGCGGCGCAACTGCATTGGCAATTCTCCAGCCCCGTGCTGCGCATCGTTCTCGGCAGCACCGCCGACGGCTTCGACCTGCTCGCCTATGCCCTCGGCGCGCTGCTGGCATGGTGGCTGGAGCGCCGGCGCTGATCAGCCGTCGGGCTGCTCCAGGGCGTTCACCAGTACCTTGAGGAAACGCGCCGCCTCGCCACCGGTGGCGGCGCGGTGATCGAAGGTCAGCGAGAGCGGCAGGATCGGGTGGATCGCCATCTCGCCGCGCCAGGCCACTACTTCGTCGCGGATGCCGCCGGCGCCGAGGATGGCCACCTGCGGCGGCACCACCACGGGGTTGGCGTAGCGGCCGAACAGGGTGCCGAAGTTGGATAGGGTCAGGGTCGCGCCGAGCATTTCCGCCGGCGGGATCGAGCGTGCCTGGACGTCTTCGCGCAGGCGCCGCATACCGGCGCGCAGGTCCTCCGCCGAACGCGCACCGACGTCGCGCAGCACCGGCACGAACAGGCCGTCCGGGGTGTCCACGGCGATCCCCAGGTCGAGCCGCTCATGCAGTTTCAGCGACAACGAGGCGCCATCGAACCAGGCGTTGAGGGTCGGCTCGGCGCGACAGGCCTCGGCCAGCGCCTGGGCCAGGCGGATCAACGGGTCGCGTGCGGTCTTCCACCGATGCAGGTCGGCGTCGCCGTAGATCGTCACCGGCACCACCTCGGCATGCGAGCGCGCCATGTTCAGCGCCATGCTCCGCCGTACCCCGCGCAAGCGCTCGCCGCCGAAGCGTTCGCGGGCGCCCTGGGCGGCGGCCTCGACGTCGCCGCGGGTGATCAGGCCATCCGGGCCGGAGCCGCTCAGGCCGGCCAGCTCGACGCCCTGCTGGCGGGCGAACTGGCGCACCGCCGGGGTCGCGCGCGGTGCCAGGTGCTCGCGGGTGGATGGTGCGGCGCCGATGAAGAAACGGTCCTCCAGGGCGCTACCGCCGCCCTCCAGGCGCCCCACCACGGTACCGGCGTCCGCCTCCTCGCCCTCGAAGCCCACCAGCGGTTCGCCGACGTGGAGGATGTCGCCCTCGGCGCCGAACAGCTTGCCCACCACCCCGTCGTAGGGCGCGGGGATGTCCACCAGCGCCTTGGCGGTTTCCACCGAGACCAGGCGCTGGTCGGCGCGCACGCTGTCGCCGGCCTTGACGTGCCATTCGACGATTTCCGCTTCCTGCAGGCCCTCGCCCAGGTCGGGCAGCTTGAAGTGCTTCATGGTCGTCTCCCCTCGGCTCAGGCGTAGCCGAGCACGGTGTCGCAGGCCGCCAGGATGTCCTCCACGGCGGGCATGTACAGCGCTTCCAGGCGGTACAGCGGCGGCGGGATATCGGCCGCGGCGACCCGCTGGATCGGCGCCCGCAGATCGAACAGGACGCGCTCGTAGAGGCTCGCGGCGATTTCCCCGCCGAGGCCGCCGCTCTTCGGCGCCTCATGGACGATCACGCAGCGACCGGTCTTGCGCACCGAAGCTTCGAGGGTGTCGAGGTCGAGCGGCTTGAGGCAGGCGACGTCGATCACTTCGGCCTCGATGCCGCGCTGCGCCAGGCGCTCGGCGGCCTGCAGGGTCTCGTGGACGCTGGCGCCCCAGCTGACCAGGGTCAGGTCGCCGCCTTCGCGAAGGGTGAAGCAACTGTCCAGCGGCAGGCGCCGGGCGTCGTCCGCCAGCGGCTGCGGGTTCATCCGGTAGAGCCGGGTCGGTTCGAGGAAGATCACCGGATCGGGATCGTCGATCGCCGCCAGGAGCAGGCCGTAGGCCCGCGCCGGCGACGACGGCACCAGCACACGGACGCCGGGGATGTGCGCGAACATCGCCTCGGTCGCCTCGCTGTGGTGCTCCGGTGCGCGGATTCCCGCGCCCATCGGCGTGCGCAGCACCAACGGGCAGGCCAGGCGGCCGCGGGTGCGATTGCGCAGGCGGCTGGCGTGGGACACCAGTTGCTCCATGGCGGCGTAGATGAAGCCCATGAACTGGATCTCCATCACCGGCTTCAGGCCCTGGGCGGCCATGCCGATGGACAGCCCGGCGATCATGTTCTCCGCCAGCGGCGTATCCAGCACCCGCTTGAAGCCGAAGCGCTCGCGCAGGCCGAGGGTGGCGCGAAACACCCCGCCGTTGACCCCGACGTCTTCGCCCAGCACCACCACCGCCTCGTCCTCAGCCATGGCCCGGTGCAGCGCCAGGTTGACCGCCTCCAGAAGGGCCAGGCGTTTCGCTTCGCCATTGCGCTCATTCATGTTCGGCCCCTCCCTGCCGCCGCGCGGCGCGCTCCAGCAATTGCTCGCGCTGCTCCTCCAGGACCGCCGGCCAGCGCGCGTAGACATGCTCGAACAGTGCCTGCGGCGCCTGCGCGGCGAACGTCTCGAAACGCTCCACCGCCTCCTGCACCCGCGCCTGGCACTCGCCCACCAGCGCCTGCTCGCGCTCCTCGTCCCACTGGCCGCGGCCGGCGAGGAAGGCGCGCAGGCGCTTGATCGGCTCCTCGCGCCAGGCCTGGTTGACCTCCTCGGCGGAACGGTAGCGGCTGGCGTCGTCGGCCGTGGTGTGGTCGCACAGGCGATAGCTGATGCACTCCAGCAGGGTCGGCCCCTTGCCCTGGCGCGCGCGCTCCAGGGCCGCGCGGACGCGTTCGGCGACCGCCAGCACGTCGTTGCCGTCCACCTGTTCGCCGGGGAAGCCAGCACCCACCGCCTTCTCCGCCAGGGTCGGCGCGCCGCACTGGATGCGCCGCGGCACCGAGATCGCCCACTGGTTGTTGTTGACCACGAAGAGCACCGGCAACTGCCAGGCGCCCGCCACGTTCAGCGCCTCGAGGAAATCGCCCTTGCTGGTGGCGCCGTCGCCGCAGGTGGTCACCGCCACCCGGTGCTCGCCGCGGATGCGGAACGCCGAGGCGACCCCGCAGGCATGCAGGGCCTGGGTGGCGATCGGCACGCAGATGGGAAAGTCCTGCGCCGCCAGCGGTTCGGCGTAGTCGCTGCCGCGCTCGTCGCCGCCCCAGTAGAGGAGGATGTCCTCCATGCGCACGCCGCGCATCAATTGCACGGCGGTATCGCGGTAATAGGGCACCAGCACGTCCTCGGCGCGCATCTGGCTGCCAATGGCCACGCCGATGGCTTCCTGGCCGAGGGTTGGCGCATAGGTGCCGATCCGTCCGGTACGCTGGAGGGCCACCGCCTTCTGGTCGAACAGGCGGGTCAGGAGCATCTGCCGGTAGAGGCCGACCAGCGCGTCGCTGTCGCCGGCCCAGGCGGGCAACTCGCCGAGGGGCCGACCGTCGCTGTCGAGGTAGCGGGTGAAAGGCGGGTCGATCCGGTTGTGAACCATCGCAAACCTCCTCCGCACGCCGGGTAGGCGTGCCGCTCAGGGTCGCGCCGCGGGTGGCGGCGTGCACGCGCGGCACCGCGGGGGTGGCCCGCACTGCCGCTGGCGAGGCCCGCTGGCGGCCTCGCCGGAAACGCCGGCCCGTCACTGCGGGCCGTAGAGAATCCGTTCCGCCAGACGGTCGGCGATCCGCGCCGGCGACTGGTGGTCGGCCTGGGCATGGGCATAGATCTCGGTGAGCCGCGCGGGAATCCGCGCCAGGTGCGCGGTGATGCTGTGCGGGTCGGCGCCGCGATGCTTGAGGGCGACGTAGATCAGGCCGCCGGAGTTGATCACGTAGTCCGGCGCATAGAGGATGCCGCGCGCCTCCAGCTCGTCGGCGACCTCCGGCCGCTCCAACTGGTTGTTCGCCGCCCCGGCCACCGCCGCGCAGCGCAACTGGCTGACGCTCTGGCTGGTGAGCACGCCGCCCAGGCCGCAGGGCGCGAGGATGTCGCATGGGGTGGAGAGCAATGCCTCCGGCGCCAGCGGATGGGCACCGAGCTGCTCGACGGCCAGTTGCACCCGGCCGGGATCGAGGTCGCAGACCAGCAGCTCGGCGCCGACCGCCGCCAGTTGCTCGGCCAATGCGTAGCCGACGTGGCCGAGCCCCTGCACCGCGACCCGCAGGCCTTCCAGGTCGTCGCTGCCGAGGCGCGCCTGGGCGCTGGCGCGAATCCCGGCGAACACGCCGAGGGCGGTATGCGGCGAGGGGTCGCCGGCCTGGGTGGTGCTGGTGACGTGGCGGGTCTGCTGGGCGATGCAGTCCATGTCGGCGCTGGAGGTACCGCTGTCCACCGCGGTGATGTAGCGTCCGCCGAGGCTTTCGATGAAGCGCCCGAAGGCCTCGAACAGCGCGCCGCGATTGTCCAGGTGCGGCGGGCGGATGATCACCGCCTTGCCGCCGCCCTGCTCCAGCCCGGCCAGGGCCGCCTTGTAGCTCATGCCCTGGGCCAGGCGGATGGCGTCGCCGATGGCGGCTTCGTCGTTGGGGTAAGGCAGGTAGCGACAACCACCCAGTGCCGGGCCGAGTCGCGTGCTGTGGATGGCGATAATGGCCTTGAGTCCCGTGGCCGGGTCTTGGGCGAGGTGGAGACCCTCGAGCCGGGCCGCGTCCATCATGTCGAACATGCTGGGGCTCCCCTGCTTGCTGCTTGTTGTCCGGGCCGGGCCGTTGCCGCCCGGCACCTTCAGTATAGGCAGGCGTCGGCGAAACGCCCGCAAGGCCGACGACCAGGCGGCGGCGCTCGCCGAGCCGGGTACTGGACGAAGCTTCGGCGGACGGTTACAACCTTGGGGTCCGCCCGCTCGAAACCGGCCCCGGCGTGCTCCGAACGGCCCGTCCGCAGCGATCCAGGCGCACCAGGAGGAAAGCCATGGACCCGCGTCAAGCCTGCCTCGATTGTCTCGCCCAGGAACCGCCAGCGCTGTTCGAGGCGGCCCTGTGGATCGCCGCGGAGCACCTCCCGGCGTATTCGCCCGCCCACGCCCTGCGCGAGCTCGACGAACTCGTCCGGCAGATCGGCGCGAGCCTGGACGACCGCGCCTCGGCCAGCGAGCGCGCCCAGGGGTTGCTGCGGCGAATGAGCGAACAGGGTTTCTGCGAGGACGACGACTTCCCCCTGCAACCGCGCTCGGCCCTGCTTCCGCTGGTGCTGCAGCGGCGCCAGGGACAGCCGTTGTCGCTGGCGCTGGTGGCCATGGAACTGGCGCGGCGGCTGGACATTCCGCTGGTCGGAGTGAACTTCCCGGGACGCTTCCTGCTGCGCGTGCCGCAGGCCGACCATCTGCTCGACCCGGCCACCGGACGGCGCCTCTATCCCACCGACTGCCGCGAACTGCTGCTGCGCCTGCAGGGGCCGAAGAGCGAGCTGCAAGCCGCCTACCTGAAGCAGGCCTCTCCCGGGGAAATCCTCCAGCGTCTGTCGCGCAACCTGCGACAACTGCACAGCGCCGCCGGCGAGCCGCTGGCCGCGCTGAAGGATGCCCAGCGGGTGATCGAACTCGGCCCGGTGGGCGCCGCCGACCACGAGGCCCGCGCCGGCCTCTATCGGCAACTGGATTGCCCGCAGGCGGAACGCTACGACCTGGAACGCGCGCTCTTGCTCAGCGACGATCCCACCGAGCAACTGCGCCTCGGCCAGCGCCTGGGCGAACTCGCCCCGCCGACCGGCCGCGCCCTGCACTGAGGCCGCTCAGGCGAGCAGGCCGAGGGCCTTGGCCCGCGCCACCGCCTGGGTCCGGCGGGCCACCCCGAGCTTGCCGTTGATCCGCCGGGCGTGGGTCTTCACCGTGTGCAGGGAAATGAACAGTTGCTCGCCGATCTCCTGGTTGGAGCAGCCCTGGGCGATCAGGCCGAGCACCGCCAGCTCCCGACAACTGAGCGGACTGAGCCCCTCCTCTTCTTCCCCCGGCAGGGCGGCGAACAGTTGCGGCTGGCGATCCCGCAGTCGCCGCTGCGGCAGTTGCAGGCCTAGCCGCTCCGCCAGCTCCAGGCCGCTGCGCAGGGTCTGCTGGGCCTGGGGCAATTGTCCGGAGAGGAACTGGCACTCGGCGATACCCATGCGCACTTCGCAGAGCAGCGTCTGCCGCCCCTGCGCCTCGAGAATGGCGAGCAGCCCGCGCAGCCGCGCTTCGGCGGCGGCTGCCTCGCCGCTGTAGAGTTCGGCCAGTGCCAATTGGTGCTCTACCCGCGCTTCCAGCTCCGGTTCGGAGGGCGGCGACAGGCGCGCCCGTCCCGGCTGGAAGTAGGCGCGGACCCGCAGCAGGATCTCCCGCGCCTGCGCCGGCCTTCCCTGCTGCAGGGTCAGGGCGGAGCTGACCAGCAGCAGCGCGCCGCGATACAGCGGATCGGGGACATGGCGCTGCTGCATCAGCCGCTCGACCTCCAGCAGGCGGTTGAACGCCGCGTCCAGGTCGCCCTGCCCGGCTTCCAGCAAGGCCAGTCCCAGGTAGCCGTAGAGCGCCCAGGGATCGAGATTCTCCCGTGCCTGCTCCAGCCCCAGCCGATACCAGTGCCCGGCCTCGACCTCGCGGCCCTGCTGCAGGCACAGGCGCGCGCGGCGCAGGGCGATCCGGCCGAGCATCGGGCTGCCCTGCTGGCCGAGGTCCTCCAGGTAGCGCTGGGCGCGATCGAGGACGCCTTCCGCGCGCAGCAGTTCGCCGCGCTGCTCCAGCCACTGCGCCCGCTCCAGTTCGATCAACGCCTCGAAGATCAGGCTGTCGTGCTCGCGCGCCAGGCGCAAGGCATCGCGGCCGATCAACCGCGCCTGGTCCATCCGCCCCTCGATCATCGCCAGTTGCATCAGCGCCGAGCGGCAGATCAGTCCCTGCGACCAGGCGTCCTCCGGCAGTTGCTCCAGCGCCTCGCGCAGGTAGTCGGCGGCGCCGCGCTCGCCGCGGCAGTGCAGGAGGATCCCGAACAAGCCCTGCCATTGCGCCAGCAGCACCCGCTGGCGGGACGCCGAGGGCATCGGCAGGAAGCGCGCCAACTGGCCGATGCAGTCCTCGGCTTCGGCCAGGCGTCCGGCGTAGAGCAGCGCCCAGGCATTCAGGATCACCAGGCGCGGCGTGCTGGCCAGCAGCGCCGCCGGCAGTTCGTCGCGCAGGGCCAGGACCATGCCGATGTTGTGGCCGTGCAGCAATTGCTCCTCGGTGAGCTTCTGCAACAATCCGGCGGCGGTTTCCGGTTCGTCGGCGGCCAGCGCCTGGTCGACCGCCTCGCGGGTCTCGCCGTGTTCGGCGAACCATTCGCAGGCTTCCCGGTGGAAGTCCCGCTGCGGGCGCTGCGGCGATTCGCGCCAGGCCTCGCGGATCGCCGGCGGCAGGCTGTAGCGCTGGTTCGTATCGGCCAGCAGGGGGAAGCCCCGCGCCAACAGGTCGTCCAGCCCGTGGGGCAGTTCCTCGAACAGCCGGCGGAACAGCTCCGGACCGACTTGCGGCAGCCAGGCCAGGGCACGCGCGGCGTCGGCCAGCGGCGGCGGCAGCTCGTCGAGCAACTCGTGCTGGAGGTATTCCTGCAACAACGGTCCGGCCGTCTCTTCGCCGACCAGCAGGCGCAAGCGCAACGCGGCGCACCAACCGCCGCTGCGTTCCAGCAGTGCCCCGGCCGTAGCGGCATCGGCGCTGCGCCCGTGCAGGCGGAGCAGTTCGGCGACCTCGTCGGCATCGAACGCCAGCAGGCCGCCGTCGACCTCCAGCAACTCCCCTTCCAGCAGCAACCGCGCCAGGTTGCACTGCGGCCGCCGCCGGCTCGCCAGCCACCAGCCCACCCGTGGCGAGGCCGCGCTCAACAGGCGATCGAGGCAGGCGTCGAGGGCGGGGTCGGGGTGCCGTGGGTAATCGTCGAGCAGCAGCCACAGCGCGGATGCGTTGCGCAGCCGCCGGCACAGCTGCGCTTCGTCGCTGTCCTCGGGCAAGCCGAGGGCGCCGGCCAGGCGGCGGCGGAAGGTCGCGGGGTCCAGCGCTTCCCCGCCCAGCGCCAGCCAGACCACCTGCACGCCAGGCGGCGCCCGCCGCGCGCATTCTCCGAGGAGGACGGTCTTGCCGCTGCCGGCGGGCGCGCAGAGCAGTCGCAGGCGGCATTCGCCGCGCAGCAGCGGCTGGTGCAAACGGGGCCGCGGCAGGTGCTGCGGCGGCAGCCGCGGCAAGGCGGCGGGCAGCTCGGTCGGCTCGGTCATGGCAGTGCTCTTGTTCTGTCGAAGCGCCTTGCCGGGAGCCTAGACCGCGCCTGCCCCGCTGCTGAACGATGATTGCGCCGGGTGATGGGCCGTCATAACGAACGAGCGCGTCGGCACAAGCCGCCACGCTCGTCGCGACTGGCCGGGACTCAGCGTACCCCTGCGTTGCGCAGGGCGGCCGGCGTGTAGTCGGCGGACGAGGCCTTGAAGCCGAACTCGTAGCCGCGCTTCTCCTCGTTGTTCATGCCCAGCGCCAGGTAGCGACCGGCTATCACGTCGTAGAGCGCCTCCAGGGTGTAGCCGGCGACCTTCTGGTCGTAGTGGTACTGCGCGTGGCCCTCGCCGACCCGCCAGAGCTGGCCGCGACCGTCGTAGTGGTCGACCAGGGCGATCTGCCAGCTGTCCTCGTCGATGTACATGTGGCGCTTGGCGTAGATGTGCCGCTCACCCGGCTTCACCGTGCCGACCACTTCCCACACCCGGTGCAGCTCGTAGCGGGTCAGGTCCTGGTTGATGTGCCCGGCCTTGATGATGTCGCCGTACTTCAGGGTCGGGTCGTTGAGCTTGTAGGCGTTGTAGGGGATGTACATCTCGCGCTTGCCGACCAGCTTCCAGTCGTAGCGGTCCGGGGCGCCGGAGAACATGTCGAAGTTATCCGAGGTGCGCAGGCCATCGGCGGCGGTGCCCGGGCCATCGTAGGCCACCTGCGGGGCGCGCCGCACGCGGCGCTGGCCGGCGTTGTAGACCCAGGCCAGGCGCGGCTCCTTGACCTGGTCGAGGGTCTCGTGGACCAGCAGCACGTTGCCCGCCAGGCGCGCCGGCGCGATCACCTGCTGCTTGAAGAAGGTGAGGATGTTGGCCGCCTTGCTCTGGTCGAGGTCGGGCATGTTCTGCGGGAACGCCACCGACTCCTCGAAGCGGATCGGCGTGAAGCTGCCGTTGGTCTGCGGGGTGGCCTGGACGATGATGCGCTTGAGGTTGCCGCCGCGGTAGCGGGTGATGTGGTTCCAGAGCACTTCGACGCCGTTCTTCGGGATCGGGAAGGCGTAGTAGCGGCTCTTCTCGAAATTCGACAGGCCGTTGCCGTCGTTGATCGGCTGCACGTTCAGCGCGCTCTGCTTGACCGCCTCGTCGATCTCGGCCGGCAGGGCCACCGTGCGATGGGTCTTGTACACCGGGATCCGGTAGGTCTCGGGGTAGCGCTTGAACATCGCCAACTGGCCGTCGGAGAGCTTGTCCTTGTATTGCTCGACGTTCTGCGCGGTGATGGTGAACAGCGGCTTCTCGTCGGCAAAGGGATCGGAAAGGAAGCCCTTGCCGTCGACCTTGCCGGCGCTGGCCGCAAGGCCGCCGGTCCAGGCCGGGATGCTGCCGTCGGCGTTGCCTTCCTTCTGCGCGCCGATGGGGGTCAGGCTGCTGCCGAGCTTGGCGGCCTCGTCGGGCGAAACCGCCGCCGTCACCGAACCGGCCAGCAGGCTGAGGGCCAGCGCCCCGGAGGACAGGAGTCGTGCTGTTTTCATGCGTCGTTATCCTTGTTCGTATCCGCGAAAGCGGCCGCCCCGAGGGGCGGCGGACCTCAGAAGTTCACCCCGAAGCTCACCGCGAGGAAGTCGCGGTCGTTGATCGGGTTGTAGTTGCCGCCGAAGAAGTCGGTGTAGCTGATGCTGGCGGTATAGGTGTTCTGGTAGTCGGCATCGAGGCCGACGCTGACGGCCTTGGCGCCCTCGCTGAAGTTCGGCCCGTAGCCCTCGACGTCGTGCGACCAGGCCAGGTTCGGCTTCAGGTTGACCCCGGCGAACACGTTGGGATATTCGAGGATCCCGCGCAGGCGGTAGCCCCACGAGTTGCGGGTGTAGAAACCGTGGCTGTTGCACTCCTGCGGGTTGGCCACGTTGAGCGCGCCGGTGCACAAGGCGTTGTTCGGCAGTTCGCCGATGCCGTAGATGGCGTCGCGGCCGTAGCGCAGGTCGTCGCCGTCGACCCCGCTGAGGTGGTTGTAGCCGACTTCGCCGACCACGGTCAGGCGGTCGGCCGCCAGTACCCGGTCGAAGAACTGGGTGACGGTCACCTGTGCCTGGGTCACCGGCTTGCGCACGTAGCCGTTGATCACCTCGCCGGCGCGCGGGGTGGCGAAGCCGCTGTCGTAGATCGGGTTACCGAACAGGGTGGTCGGGTAGATCGCGGCGATCGACATGTCGGTGCTGTTGATTTGTAGCGGCATGTTCGGCCGGTAGCTCAGCTCGCCGGCCACCGAGGTGCTGCCGATGTTGGTCTGGAAGCTCAGGCCGTAGAGGCGGATGTCCTCGGGATAGTCGATGAAGTAATAGCCGGTGGAGCGCCCGGTGACCGGGTCGGAGGTGGCCAGGCCGTTGCCGGCGATCACGCTGTAGTACGGGTTGCGACTGTGGTAGTTCATCGCGTACAGGCCGAACTCGGTGTCGTTCAGCTCCGCCGCGTACCAGCGCAGGGCCAGGCCCCACTGGCCGCTGTCGCGGGCATCGCGATCGCCGGCGCGCGGCAGGTAGCGGTAGCCGTTGGCCGGGTTCGGGTCGAAGTCGCTGCCGGCGTAGACCATCCGCTCGCAGCCATCGGCGACCACGTCGGTGGTGGAGAAGAAGGTACCGCAGTTGTCGATCACCGTCTGGTCCCACTCCAACTGGTAGAAGCCTTCGACGGTCAGCGCGTCGCTGATGCCCTGGGACAGGTAGAGCATGTTCACCGGGATCAGGCCTTCCTTGATCTCCGCGCCGGGCCGGCGGAACGCGGCGACGTCCATCGGGTTGATGCTGTTGATCGAGTTCTGGATGAACGTGCTCTCGCCCCAGCTCACCACCTGCTTGCCGACCCGCACGCTGCCGGGCAGGTCGCCGATGCTGTAGTTGTGGTAGAGGAAGGCATCGAGCAGCTGCGCCCCGGAGGACTTGGCGCCCTCCTTACGGTTGTGGTCGTCGATGTCGTAGAGCAGGCGGTGTTCGTCCTTCAGCTCGAAGTCGTACCAGTACTTGCCACGGAAGAACGCGCCGGTGTCGCCGTACTTGAGTTCGAGATCGTGGATGCCCTTGAAGATCTTCGAGAAGGTTTCGCCCTTCTTGAAGTTGAGCCGGCCGTCGTCGGAGGTCTGCGACGAGGCGTGGCCGCCGTTGCGGGTGCCGATGTAGTCCTTGTCGGCGGAACGCATGGACCAGCTGGCCCCCACCGACAGCGACGAGTCGAATTGCCCTTCGATCTCCCCGATGTTGAATGACACGGCCGAGGCCTGGGTGGCGCAACCCAGGGCTGTGGCCGCAGCGAGTGCGTGCAGAGGGAAGATTCCGCGCCTTTTTGTTGTTGTCATGCGGCTCTCCTGACAGGGTCGAGGTGGCTACACCCTACCCAGCGACCCGAACGGCGGTAAGCGCACCAAGGAGGTATTCCGGCTGTCGCCCGAAAGAGTGAACAGGGGCCCTGGAAAGCGCCTCGGCGAACGCCATATGCAGGATGGATACGCCGTCATCCAGTGCATGGATGACGGCGCGGCACTGTTCCGCCGGCGGCGGCGATGGCATCCTTCGCTGCATGCAGCCCGAACAGACCATTCCCGCCGACCGCGACCTCGCCGACGCCACCCGCGAGACGGTCATGCGCTACCACCTCAGCTGGAAACACCGCGACATCGACGCGGTGATGGCGCTCTATCATCCCGAGGTCGAATACAACGACTTCTTCCAGAACCGCCGGATGCGCCTGGCCGATCTTCGCGAGTACGTCGAGGCGACCATGCCCAAGGGCCCCGACGAGTCGCTGGAGCACACCGACCGTATCCGCTTCGACGGCGATACCGCCTTCATCCAGTACCGCCTGCGGGTGACCCTCAGCGGCCGCCTGGCTTCGTTCCGCGCCAGCGAGGCGATCACCGTGCGCGACGGCCTGATCTGGCGCATCAACGAATACGCCTCGCTGGTCCACGAAAGCGGCGGCGGAGCCCAGGCCGGCGGCGACGGCCGGCCGCCGGCCAGCCGCCTGGGGCTTTCGGCCAAGCAGCTGAGCCTGCTGGCGCGCGACCTGGAGCACTACTTCCAGCAGGCCCAGCCCTATCTCGATCCGGACCTGGACCTGACCCAGGTGGCCAATGCCACCGGCTATACGCGCAACCAGATTTCCTACCTGCTCAACCAAGTGCTCGGCCTGAGCTTCTACCAGTACGTCAACCAGACCCGCCTGCAACACCTGCTCGGCCAGCTTTCCGGCGAGCTGCCCGGACGGGTCGACGAACTGGCCTTCGCCGCCGGCTTCAATTCGCTGTCGGCCTTCTACCGCTGCTTCCGCCAGCACACCGGCCAGTCTCCGCGCGAATACCTGAAGCGCCTGTCGTCGCGCCGCTGAGATTTCCCAGCGGACCCGCGCGCACGACAGGCGCACGGCATCTTCCTACTCTCGCCGCATTCCCCCTTCCCTCTCGCTATGGAGCCCTCTATGTCGGCCTGGCGCCACCTCAGCCTGTGGATGAATCAACTGGACGATCCGCTCGAAGCGCGCCCGTCCCTGGAAGAATCCCTCGAGGTCGACGTGGCCATCGTCGGCGCCGGCTACACCGGCCTCTGGACCGCCTATTACCTGAAGCACCGGGCGCCGCAGTTGCGCGTCGCCATCGTCGAGGCGGAAACCGCCGGCTTCGGCGCCTCGGGGCGCAACGGCGGCTGGCTGATGGGCAACCTGCTCGGCGAGGACGGCCTGCTCGCCGGCTTGCCGCCGGAACGGCGCCGGGCCGGCTACGACCTGCTGCACGGGATTCCCGACGAGGTCGCGCGGGTGCTGCAAGAGGAAGGCATCGACTGCGACTACCGCAAGGGCGGCGTGCTCTACTGCGCGGCGCGCTACCCGGAACAGGAACGCCGCCTGCGCGCCTATCTGCATGATCTCTATGCCGAAGGCCTGGACGAAAGCGACTACCGCTGGCTGACGCCGCAGGAACTCGACCAGCAGTTGCGCATCCCCGGCAGCTACGGGGCGATCCATTCGCCGCACTGCGCCACCATCCAGCCGGCCAGGCTCGCGCGCGGCCTGGCCCGCGCGGTGGAGCGCCTGGGCGTGCGGCTGTTCGAGAAGAGCCGGGTGCTGCACTGGCAACGCGGCCTGCTGCGCACCGAGCGCGGCGAACTACGCGCCGAATGGATCGTGCCGGCGGTGGAAGGCTATGCCGCCAGCCTGCCGCCACTGGGCCACTACCAGTTGCCGGTGCAGAGTCTGCTGGTGGCCACCGAGCCGCTGCCGTCGTCGGTCTGGGCGGAGATCGGCCTGGAGCGCGGCCAGGCCTTCAGCGAATTCAGCCGCCAGGTCACCTACGGCCAGCGCACCGCCGACGACCGCCTGGCCTTCGGCGCGCGGGGCGGCTACCGCTTCGGCGGCAAGCTGCGCAACGACTTCAGCCTCGACGACGAGGAAGTCGGCCTGCGTCGCTACCTGTTCGGCGAACTCTTCCCGCTGCTCAAGGACGCCAGGATCAGCCACACCTGGGGCGGCAACCTCGGCATGGCCCGGCGCTTCCGCCCGCACATGCTGCTCGACCGCGCCAGTGGCATCGCCCTCTCCGGCGGCTACGGCGGCGAAGGGGTCGGCGCCAGCAACCTCGGCGGCCGCACCCTGGCCGCGCTGATCCTCGGCGAGGACAGCGAGCTGCTGCGGCAGCCCTGGGTGCTGGGCGAGCGTCCACTGGACAGCCTGGCCCGCTGGGAACCGGAACCCTGCCGCTGGCTCGGCTACAACGCGATCATCCGCAGTTTCGTCCATGAGGACCGGGTCCTTGCCGATCCGCACAGCGCGCCCTGGCGCCGCAGCCTGGCGCAAACCCTCGCGGCCGGCATGGAAAGCCTGATGCGCTGAGAATCCCCTCCACCTCCCACAGAGGAAAAACCGCATGGCCCTGACCCTTCTGAAAAATACCGCCGGCGCCGATCTTGGCGCCGCCAGCCCGGTCGCGGTGCCCCTTGGCGAGCCGGTCGCGCAGACCCGCGCCTACGCCGTGGAGCGCACCGACCAGGTGGAAACCGGCATCTGGGAATGCACCCCCGGACGCTGGCGGCGGCAGATCGTCGAGCAGGAGTTCTGCCACTTCCTGCAAGGCCGCTGCACCTTCACCCCGGACGGCGGCGAGACCATCCGCATCGAGGCCGGCGATGCCCTGCTGCTGCCGGAGAACAGTCTCGGCGTGTGGGATGTGCAGGAAACCGTGCGCAAGAGCTACGTGATCATCCACCGCTAGCCCACGCGGCGCGACGGCGTCACTCGAAGCGCCCGTGGCGCCCCTCGCCATCCTTGAAGCGCTGCGCGCCCTCCAGGGTCTCGCCGCTCTCGATCACCGCCAGCCCGCCCTGGAATTCGTTGGCCAGGGCCACGTCGAAGGACAGTTCCCACTGCGCGTATACGCTGGCGCGGTCGGCGAGCATGCAGGTCTGCGGGAAGGCGGCGAGTTCCGCCGCCAGCTCCTCGGCCTCGGCTCGCGCCGAACCGCTCGGCACCACCCGGTTGGCCAGGCCGATCTGCAACGCTTCGTCGGCCTTCACCGGACGCCCGGTGAGGATCAGGTCGAGCGCCCGGCCCTGCCCGACGATCCGCGGCAGGCGCACGCTGCCGCCATCGATCAGCGGCACCCCGAAACGCCGGCAGAACACTCCGCAGATGGCGTCCTCGGCCATCACCCGCAGGTCGGCGAGCAGCGCCAGCTCCAGCCCGCCGGCCACCGCATAGCCTTCGATGGCGGCGATCAGCGGCTTGCCGAGCTGCATGCGGCTCGGCCCCATCGGTCCGTCGCCCTCCGCCTCCAGGCGATTGCGCCGCTCGCCATCCTCGGCCACCGCCGCCAGGTCGGCGCCGGCGCAGAAATTGCCGCCGCTGCCGGTGAGTACCGCGACCCGCGCCGTATCGTCCGCTTCGAACTCGCGCAGGGCGTCGGCCAGGGCCTGGGCGGTCGGCCGGTCCACCGCATTGCGCCGCTCCGGGCGAGCGATGACCAGGGTGGTGACCGGGCCGTTGCGTTCGACGATGACACTCATGACAGACTCCCTGCGGAAAAAGCGAAAAAAGACACCGGCCGGATGGCAGAAGACCGGCGTCAGCCGGTCTTCACCTTAGTCCTTTTCCCGCGGCCGCGCCGCATCCGCCGGGCGTCTCAGAGCGCGTGCTTCTGCAGGTTGGCCATCATTTCACGGAGCGCCTCGACGTTGTCCGCCGGGTGCGCGGCGTTCTCGAAGTCGCAGATCTGCTGCCAGTGCGCGGCCACGTCCTCGGCATCGAAGCCGGCCTTCGGATCGAAGCCGAAGCCCAGGCTGCGCTCCCAGCGCACCTTGCCGATCCAGCCACCGCCGACCTCATAGAGCCCCGAGGTATCCTCGCAGGCCGAGCTGCCGAGGTAGACCACCAGCGGGCTGACCAGCTCCGGCTTGAGCTGCTCGAAGACCTGCGGCGGGATCAGCCCCTCGGTCATCCGCGTACCGCCGGTGGGGGCGATGGCGTTGACCAGGATATTGTTCTTGCGCCCTTCCAGGGCCAGGGTGCGGGTCAGGCCGTAGAGGCCGAGCTTGGCCATGCCGTAGTTGCTCTGGCCGAAGTTGCCGTAGATGCCCGAGGTCGAGGAGGTGAACACCACCCGCCCGTAGGCCTGCTCGCGCAAGTGCGGCCAGGCGGCGCGAGTGACCTTGTAGGCGCCTTCGACATGCACCTGGTAGACCAGGTCCCAGTCGGCGTCCTCCATCTTGTGGAAGGTCTTGTCACGCAGGATGCCGGCATTGTTGACCACCACGTCGACGCGGCCGAAGGCGTCCAGCGCGTTCTCCACGATCCTGCCGCCGTCCGTGACCGAGTCGTGGTTGGCCACCGCGGTGCCGCCGGCGGCTCGGATTTCCGCCACCACCTTGTCCGCCGCCGAGGCACTGGCGCCTTCGCCATGGGTGCTGCCGCCGAGGTCGTTGACCACCACCCTGGCGCCATGCTTCGCGAACAGCAGGGCGTGGGCGCGGCCAAGGCCGCCGCCGGCTCCGGTGACGATCACGACTTGGTCGTCGAAACGCAGGGCATCGCTCATGTTCGGGACTCCAGGGCAGTAGGAAGGATTGCCCGAGTGTCGGCCAGCCCGCCGGCGGGGACAAGGCTTCGCGCCGCCATGAATGGCGCCCGATAAGGCAGCGGGATGTTCCGCTTCAGTCGAACGGAATGTACAGCCGGCCACGCGGGCCGAGCTTGAACAGCCACCAGTCGTAGTTGTGCCGGACCACCACCAGCAGCAGGCTGCCGAGCAACGCGAGGCCGGCGCCGACGGCGTACCAGCGACTGCCTTCCTGCCAGCACAGGTAGCCGAGCCCGAGCGCCAGCAGCAGGCCGAGTTCGGCGAGGACCATCCCGGACTGGCGGATGAACGGCTGCGCCTGCACCATCTGGCGGAACAACCAGGAGCCCTCGTCGAACACGCGCAAGGGAGAAACGGGATCGTGCATGGAGACCTCCATGGGTGACGAAACGCCTCGTCCAGCGAGGCGCCAGCACCCTAGCCCCGATCCTTGCGCGATGGCACTTGCTGCAATCTCAAACTCGCTTAAGAAAACTCTGAATCATCCAGTCGGGCGCGAAACGCCAGGTAATGTTCGAGCACCGCCGCCGGCGCTTCGATCTGCGGATAATGGCCGATGCCATCGAGCAGCACGCAGTCGGCATCGGCGACCAGTTGCCGGTAGCGCTCGACCATGTGCGCCCCGGAGATCGGGTCGACGGCTCCGTCGATCACCCGCAACGGCACCCCGCCGTGCTGCAACGCCGCCACCCAGCGCTCACGCTGCTCGCGGCGGTCGACGATGTAGCGGATCAGGCGATGCATCACCCGCTGCCCCTGGTTGCTTTCGATCAGGCTCCAGAAGGCATCCAGCTCGGTCTCGCCGGGCTGGCTGCGCGGGCCGAAGACCTTGGCGAAGTTGCGCGCCAGGGCGCGGCGGTCGAACAGCCGGCCGAACAGCCCGCCCAACGGGCTCAGCAACAGCTTCTGGCTGAGCACCGGGCGGTGCGTTTCCGGGAACAGTCCACCATTGAGGAACACGCAGGAGGCGAGCCGCAGCCGGCCTTCGTGATGGCGGGCGAGCAGTTCCTGGGCGACGCTGTCGCCGTAGTCGTGGGCCAGCACGTGCAGCGGCTCGTCGACTCCCAGGTGGCCGAGCAGCGCCTGTTGCAGGTCGGCCTGCTCCAGCAGGCTGTAGCGATGGGCGCGCGGCTTGGCCGAATCGCCGAAGCCGAGCAGGTCGCAGACCAGCACGCGGTAGCGCTGCGCCAGCGGCTCCCAGAGGTAGTGCCAGTCCCAGGCGGCGCTGGGAAAACCGTGGATCAGCAGCAACGGCCGCCCCTGCCCGGCTTCCCAGTAGCGGATCGGGAAGCCCTTGAAATCCAGAGTGCGGCCGCGCCTCCGCCAGGCCTCCAGGGGAATGCCGGGCAGCGCCGCGGTCACTGGCGGTAGCCCGGGTTCTGCTGGTCGAGCTTGCGCAGGAGCGCCGGCCAGGCGAGCTGGCCGCCCATGCCGGTCTTGCTGCGCATCACCCCGGCGATCATGTCGCGCGCGCCGGCGAGGATCTGCCCCGGGATGTGGATCAGCTCGGCGCCGCCGCTCTGCGCCATCACCTGTACCTCGCAGGCGCGTTGCAGGGTGAACATCATGAGGAAGGTATCGGCGATGGAACCGCCGCAGGTGAGCAGGCCGTGGTTGGGCAGGATCAGGAAGTTGCTGGTCCCCAGGTCGGCCTGCAGCCGGGCCTTTTCCTCATGGTTCAGGGCGACGCCCTCGTAGGCGTGGTAGGACAGGCTGGAGAGCACGAACAACGATTGCTGCGACAGCGGCAACAGGCCCTGCTTCTGGCAGGACACCGCGATCCCCGCGGCGGTATGGGTGTGCAGCACGCATTCGACGTCATGGCGGACCTCGTGCACCGCGCTGTGGATGGTGTAGCCGGCCGGGTTGATCTCGTAGGGGCTGTCCATCAGCTTCTTGCCGCTGGCGTCCACCTTCACCAGGCTGGAGGCGGTGATCTCGTGGAACATCAGGCCGAACGGGTTGATCAGGAAGTCCTCGGTGCCCGGCACCTTGGCCGAGATGTGGGTGAAGATCAGGTCGTCCCAACCGTGCAGGGCGACCAGCCGGTAGCAGGCAGCGAGATCGACGCGGGTCTGCCATTCGGCGGCGGAGACCTGGGCTTGCACATCGGCGGGCAGGGAGTGAACGGCGGTCACGGCGGCATCCTCTTTTGTCGTTATCGGATGCCCGCAGTCTAGCCCCGCCCTCCTCCGGCGACTGTCGCCGGGCTTACACTCGCGCGCCGGCTGAATGGCGGAGGATTCAGCCGGCCTATGCGCGCAGGCTACAGGCAGTGGGCGACCAGGGGCGCGACCAGCAGGTTGAACAGCCCGGTGAGAACCATCAGCAGACCGGCCGCCGAACCTTCCTCGCCGCCGAACTCGTAGGCCCGACTGGTGCCGGCGCCGTGCGCGCCGACGCCGAACAGCGCGCCGCGGGCCAGCGGCGTGCGCAAGCGCAGGACACGCAGCAGGGTTCCGCCGATCACCGCGCCGAACACCCCGGTGATCATCACGAAGGCGGCGGTCAGTTCCGGCACGCCACCCAGGTCGTGGGACATCTCCATGGCGAACGGCGTGGTGATCGAGCGCGGCAGCAACGACAGCGTGACCTGGCCGTCCAGCGCCAGGGCCTGGGCCAGCGCCCAGGAGCTGCCGATGGCCACTGCGGTGCCGGCGAACATCCCGGCCAGCAGCGCCGGCCAGTGGCGCATCAGCAGCTCGCGCTGCTGCCAGATCGGGATGGCGAAGGCCACCGTCGCCGGACCGAGCAGCGCCACCAGCCAATTGGTGTCGCGGGCGTAGTCGGCGTAGCGGGTATGGGTGGGAATCGCCAGGGCATAGAGCAGCACCGGGACGAACACGATGGGCGACAGCCAGTACCACTTCACCCGGCGGTACAGCTGGCGGCTCAGCAGGTAGCCGCCGACGGTCGCCGCCAACCAGAACAGGGCTTGCTTATCGAGACTCATGGCGCGCCCTCCAGCGGCACATCCACTCCACCGACACCGCGGTGACCAGCATCACCAGCAGGGTGCTGAGCATGATCACCAGGAGGATGCGCCAGCCCTCGCTGCGTAGCAGCGCGCCGTAGTCGAGCAGGCTCATCAGCGCCGGGATGAAGAACAGCAACATCTCCGCCAGCAACAGGCCGGCGCCGGCCTGCAGCCAGGCCGGACGCAGCAGGCCGCTGGCGAACAGCAGCAACAGCGCCGCCAGGCCGACCACCCCGCCCGGCAGCGGCAGGCCGATGGCCTTCGCCAGCCAGCCGCCGGCCCACCAGAAGGCGATGAGTACCGCCAGTTCGGCGGCAAGGCGGGACAGACGGCGGACGAGCGGGGGCAACATGGGAAGGGCCTTGGCTGGGAAATCGGGGATGGAGAAAGGATAAGGCCCGGCCTATCATCCCCAAAGCGAATTGTCCGCATGAGAGCCATTCCAGAATGGAATTCCGTCAACTCCGCAGCTTCGTCGAAGTGGTCCGCCAGGGCAGCTTCACCCAGGCGGCGCAGGTCCGCCACGCCAGCCAGTCGACCATCAGCAAGCAGGTCGCCCAACTGGAGCAGAGCCTCGGCGTGCAGGTATTGGAACGCAACGGGCCGCACGTGCGCCTGACCGACGCCGGCGCCGTGGTGTTTCGCCGCGCCGAGGAGATGCTGCGGCTGCGCCGCGACCTGCTCAGCGAACTGGACGATCTCAGCCAGCTCAACCGCGGCGAACTGCGCCTGGGCCTGCCGTTGCTCGGCGCCGACGCGCTGTTCGCCCAACGCTTCGCCGAATACCGGCGGCGCTATCCGAACATCGCCGTGCACCTGGTGGAAGGCGGCAGCAAGACCATGGAGCAGGCGGTGCTGGCCGGCGAGCTGGAACTGGCCGGCAGCCTCACCCCGACGGACGACGGCTTCGACTACCAGCCGTTCTGCAACGAACCGCTGGACGTGCTGCTGCCGGCCGGGCATCCCAAGGCCGCTGCCGCAAGCGTCGCCCTCGGCGAACTGGCGGACAGCCCGTTCCTGCTCTACCAGCAGAGCTTCACCCTCAACGACCGCCTGCTGCGCGCCTGCCTGGAGGCCGGCTTCAGCCCGCGCGAAGGCGGCCGCAGCGGCCAGGCCGACTTCCTCGGCGCGTTGGTGGCGGCCAACCAGGGGGTGGTGCTGCTACCACGGGCGATCGCTCGCGAGATCGAACGCCCGGGAGTGGTGCGGGTCCTGCTCAGGGAGCCGGACCTGCGCTGGGACATCGCCTTCATCTGGCGCCGTGGCGGCTACCTGTCGCGGGCGGCGCAGGCCTGGCTGGAGCTGCTGCGCGAGCGGCCGCTGGAGGAAAGCCCGGCGTAGGACGAATAACCACCAGCTCGGCAGAGGCTACGGCGGATAACGCCTGGAGGCNGCTCAGGGAGCCGGACCTGCGCTGGGACATCGCCTTCATCTGGCGCCGTGGCGGCTACCTGTCGCGGGCGGCGCAGGCCTGGCTGGAGCTGCTGCGCGAGCGGCCGCTGGAGGAAAGCCCGGCGTAGGACGAATAACCACCAGCTCGGCAGAGGCTACGGCGGATAACGCCTGGAGGCGTTATTCGCCCTACCGCTTGCTCCCTCCCCGTGTAGGGCGAATAACCGCTACGCGGTTATCCGCCACCTCGGCAGACGTTTCGGCGGATAACGCCCGGGGCGGTTATTCGCCCTACCGCTTGCTCCCTCCCCGTGTAGGGCGAATAACCGCTACGCGGTTATCCGCCACCTCGGCAGACGTGTCGGCGGATAACGCCCGGGGCGGTTATTCGCCCTACCGCTTGCTCCCTCCCCGTGTAGGGCGAATAACCGCCACGCGGTTATCCGCCGCCTCGGCGGGGTACGCCCGGGATCAGCCCTTGAGGGCGGCGGCGAACTCGGCCAGCCAAGGCTCGGCGTCGGTCTCGGGGGTAACGGTTTCGCTGGCATCCAGGCGCAGCATCGGCAGCACTTCGCGCACGCCCAGTTCGCCGAACAGTTCGCGAACCTGCTCGCCGCCACCGCAGAACGTGTCGCCGTAGCTCGAATCGCCCAGGCCGATGACCCCACCCGGCAGGCCGTGCCAGGCCGGCAGTTGGTCGCGGATCGCGTAGTACAGCGGTTGCAGGTTGTCCGGCAGTTCGCCCATGCCGGTGGTCGACGTCACCACCAGGAATGCCTCGGGGGCGAAGGCCTTGAGTTCGTCGAGGCTGGCGCGGGGCAGATGGGAGGCCTCGAGGCCGGCCGCGGACAGCAATTTCTGGGCGTGCCGGGCGACTTCTTCGGCGGTGCCGTAGACCGAGCCGGAGAGAATGGCGACTTTCATGAACACTCCGTAAGCCAACAGGGGTAAGCCGGGCATTATGCCGCATGCGCTCGCCGATCGGGGCGCACCGAATCAATGCAGACAAGCCGCAAAAGCACCATTTCGGTGCGCGCCCTGTCATCGGGATGTCATCGCGCTGCCGTAGACACGGCAGCGAACCTTCGCCACCACGGCGGGAACGATCCTTGCCTGTCCTCCGACGCAGCCCACCACCCCCGGCGCTGCGCCGTTGTCCGAGGGCGCCCACGAAGCGCGCTCAACCGTTCCAGGAGATACACGATGTCTACCGCTCCCGTTACCCTGCTGGTGGCCCGCCGCGTCGCCGCCGGCCGTTACCGCGACTTCCTCGCCTGGCAGCGCGAAGGCGAAGCCCTCGCCGCCGACTTCCCCGGCTACCTCGGCTCCGGGGCGCTGGCGCCGCCCGCCGGCGGAGACGAATTCCAGATGATCTTTCGCTTCGCCGACGACGCCACCCTCGCCGCCTGGGCCCACTCCGCCTCGCGCCAGGCCTGGCTCGAACGCGGCCAGGGACTCTTCGACGAACCGCGCGAGCACCGCGCCCACGGACTCGCCGCCTGGTTCGACGACAACCGCAAACCGCCGCGCTGGAAGCAGAGCGTGGCGATCTGGCTGGCGTTCTTCCCGGTCTCGCTGGCCTTCAACCTCGGCGCCGGCCCCTACCTCGGCGAGCTGTCGCTGGCCGCGCGGGTGCTGCTCAGCACGCTGGTCCTCACCCCGTTGATGACCTACTGGTTCATCCCTCTCTCCAGCCGTCTGCTCGCCCCCTGGCTGCACCGCCGCCCGCAGCGCGCCGCCAGCCTGCCGGAAGCGCACTGACGGCTTGCCGCCCACCCCGGCGGGGTGGGCCGTAGCGCAAGGCTTTGCCCGACTGGCTCAGTCGGGTACCCTGCATCCATCCGATTCCCTTCGCCTGCTGTGAGAGCCCCATGGCGACAGCCCCGATCCTGATCACCGGCGCCAGCCAGCGTGTCGGCCTGCATTGCGCCCGCCGCCTGCTGGCCGACGGCGAGTCGGTGATCGTCAGCTACCGCAGCGAACGCCCGGCGCTGGACGAACTGCGCCAGGCCGGCGCGCTGACCCTGCACGCCGACTTCGCCAGCGAGGCCGGCATCTTCGCCTTCATCGGGTCCCTCCGGCAGCATACCGACAGCCTGCGAGCGATCGTCCACAACGCCTCGGACTGGGTCGCCGAGACGCCCGGCCACGAAGCCGAGGCGTTCCAGCAACTGTTCAGCGTGCACATGCTCGCGCCCTACCTGATCAACCTGCACTGCGCCGAGCTGCTGGAACGCTCGCAGCCCGCCGACATCGTCCACCTCACCGACGACGTGGCGCGCAAGGGCAGCGCCCGGCGCATCGCCTACTGCGCGAGCAAGGCCGGGCTGGACAACCTGACCCTGTCGTTCGCCGCGCGCTTCGCGCCGAGGATCAAGGTCAACGCCATTTCACCGGCGCTGGTGATGTTCAACGACGGGGACGACGCCGAATACCGCGCCCGCACCCTGGCGAAATCCGCCCTCGGCATCGAGCCGGGGCCGGAAGTCATCTACCAGAGCCTTCGCTACCTGTTGGACAACCCCTACGTCACCGGGACCACCCTGACCGTGAACGGCGGCCGCCACGTCAAGTGAGGCGCCAAGGACCCCTTATGAACCCAGCACTTTCCCAGCATTACCGGGAGATCCTCGTCGGTCTCGGCGAAGACCCGCAGCGCGAAGGCCTGCTCGACACCCCGAAGCGCGCGGCCAAGGCCATGCAGTACCTCTGCCACGGCTATGGCCAGACCCTGGAGGAAATCGTCAACGGCGCGCTGTTCGCCTCGGACAACGATGAAATGGTCATCGTCCGCGACATCGAGCTGTACTCCCTGTGCGAACACCACCTCCTGCCCTTCATCGGCAAGGCTCATGTGGCGTACATTCCCACCGGCAAGGTGCTCGGCCTGTCGAAGGTGGCGCGGATCGTCGACATGTTCGCCCGCCGCCTGCAGATCCAGGAGAACCTCACCCGGCAGATCGCCGAGGCGGTCCGCCAGGTGACCAGCGCCGCCGGCGTGGCGGTAGTGATCGAGGCCCAGCACATGTGCATGATGATGCGCGGGGTGGAGAAGCAGAACTCGCAGATGTTCACCTCGGTGATGCTCGGCGCGTTCCGCGACTCGAACACCACCCGCCAGGAATTTCTGCAATTGATCGGAAGGAGCAAGTGACATGCCGCGACTGGAACCGGGAATGGCGCGAATCCGCGTCAAGGACCTGCGCCTGCGCACCTTCATCGGGATCAAGGAGGAGGAAATCCTCAACAAGCAGGACGTGCTGATCAACCTGACCATCCTCTACCCGGCCGCGGACGCCGTGGAGGTCAACGACATCGAGCACGCGCTGAACTACCGCACCATCACCAAGGCGATCATCCGCCACGTCGAGGAGAACCGCTTCGCCCTGCTCGAACGGATGACCCAGGAAATCCTCGACCTGGTGATGGAGAACCCGGCGGTGCGCTACGCCGAGGTGGAAGTGGACAAGCCGCACGCGCTGCGCTTCGCCGAGTCAGTCTCGATCACCCTCGCCGGCCACCGCTGAGGCGGCCGACGAGCGAACCGCGCGAAGACGCGCACAAGCGTTGCCCGCCGGCCGCGCCAACTCTTATCATCGCCGGACCTGGCCCTGTGCCTTCACCCTGCCCCGAGCCATCGTCGAGAAACACCGCCATGACCGCAGCCAACCTCACCGAACAGCAACGCCTGGAACTCGAAGCCGCCGCCTTCCGCACCCTGGTCCATCATTTGCAGACCCGCAAGGACGTGCAGAACATCGACCTGATGAACCTCGCCGGTTTCTGCCGCAACTGCCTGTCCAAGTGGTACAAGGCCGCCGCCGACGACCTCGGGGTGGAAGTCAGCAATGACCAGGCCCGCGAAGAGATCTACGGCATGCCCTATGCCGAGTGGAAAGCCAAGTACCAGAAAGAAGCGAGCCCGGAACAACAGGCCGCCTTCGCCAAGAGCCAGGGCAACGCCTGAGGCCACCGGGCCCCTTGCCAACCCTGCCCCAGACACCATGAGCCTGTTTCGATGACCCTGACCGACTTCCGCGCGCGTCTGCGCAGCGAACACCACCTGTTCACCGACACCCTGGCGTTCATCGCCGAGCACTACAGCTACACGCCGAGCGCCTTCGACAACGGCAGCGTGAGCAACCCGGCCGGGCAGAACGAAGGTTCCTGCAAGACCCTGGGCTTCGCCATCCTCGAAGGCCTCAGCCTCGAGGAAACCCTGCTGGCCTTCGGCGAGCACTACCGTGCGGTGCGCGACAACCCGGAAGGCGACGACCACGCCAACATCCGCGCCCTGCAACAGACCGGCCTGGCCGGCGTGCATTTCGAGCGCCAGCCCCTGTCGCGCCGGGGCTGAGAAGTCCCGGTCGCCCCCACGGCGGATAACCGCGAGCGGTTATTCGCCCTACCGACCGCTCCATAGCGACCCACGCCAGCCGTCGCCACCGGCCGGCCTTGCCGATACGCGACGAAAAAAGGCGGGGCCCCATCGGGGTCCCCGCCCTTCTCGCCGCCGCAAGCGCGGCGCAGCCAGCGTCACAGCTTGGCGATGGATACCTCGGTGGACTTGACGAAGGCGATCACTTCGCTACCGATGGCCAGCTCCAGTTCCTTCACCGAACGCGTGGTGATCACCGAAGTGACGATCCCGGCGGCGGTCTGCACGTCGATCTCGGAGAGCACCGGCCCTTCGATGATTTCCTTCACGGTGCCCTTGAACTGGTTACGAACGTTGATGGCTTTGATGGTCATGGCGTTTCTCCTGGGGGGATTCGGAACGAGGCATGGTTGCTTAGAGCGCCCAGCGCAGTTGCGTGGGCAGGGGTGAAACGGGTTCGGGTTGCGGCGGCAGCTCCGGCTGCGCCAGCACCCGGTTGAGCACTTCGGCTTCCAGCGCGGCCAGTCGCGCCGAGCCACGCGAGCGCGGCCGGGGCAGTTCCACCGGCAGGTCGAGGCCGATCTCGCCGTCCTCGATGAGGATCACCCGGTCGGCCACCGCCACCGCCTCGCTGACGTCGTGGGTGACCAGCAGGACGGTGAAACCGTGTTCGCGCCAGAGTCCTTCGATCAGTTGCTGCATCTCGATCCGGGTCAGCGCATCGAGCGCGCCGAGCGGCTCGTCGAGCAACAGCAGGCGCGGCTCGTGGATCAGCGCGCGAGCCAGCGCGACGCGTTGCTTCTGCCCGCCGGACAGGGCCGCCGGCCACTCGTTGGCACGCTCGGCCAGGCCGACCGCCCGCAGCGCCTGCCGGGCCTTCGCCCGCCAGTCGCCGCGCAGGCCGAGGCCGACGTTGTCGATCACCCGCTTCCACGGCAGCAGGCGCGAGTCCTGGAACATCAGCCGGGTGTCCTCGCGGGCCTCGGCCAGCGCCGCCGAGCCGGCCAGCAACTCGCCGCGGCTGGGCTGGTCGAGGCCGGCCAGCAGGCGCAGCAAGGTGCTCTTGCCGCAGCCGCTGCGGCCAACGATAGCGACGAACTGCCCGGCCGGAACCAGCAGGTCGATGTCCTTGAGCACCTCGCGCTCGCCGAAGCGCCGCGCCACTCCGCGCAGGGCCAGCGGGATACCGCGCTTGAGGCGCTGCGGAGTGCCGCCAAGGGCGGCGTTGTGGGCATTCATGCGCCACCTCCCTTGACCTGGTAGGCCGGGTGCCAGCGTAGCCAGACGCGTTCCAGACCGCGGGCGGCGAGGTCGGCGAGCTTGCCGAGGACGGCATAGAGCAGGATCGCCAGGACCACCACGTCGGTCTGCAGGAACTCGCGGGCGTTCATCGCCAGGTAACCGATGCCGGAGCTGGCGGAAATGGTCTCGGCGACGATCAGGGTCAACCACATGAAGCCGAGGGCGAAGCGCACCCCGACCAGGATCGACGGCAGCGCGCCGGGCAGGATCACCTGGCGGAACAGGGCGAAGCCGGACAACCCGTAGCTGCGCGCCATCTCCAGCAGGCCGGGGTCGATGCCGCGGATGCCGTGGTAGGTGTTCAGGTAGATCGGGAACAGCGTGCCGAGGGCGACCAGGAAGATCTTCGCCGACTCGTCGATGCCGAACCACAGGATCACCAGCGGGATCAGCGCCAGGTGCGGCACGTTGCGGATCATCTGCACCGAACTGTCGAGGAAGCGTTCGCCCCACTTCGACAGGCCGGTGACGAAGCCCAGCACCAGGCCGATGGCGCCGCCGATGAGAAAGCCGATCGCCGCGCGCCAGCCGCTGATCGCCAGGTGCTGCCAGATCTCGCCGCTGCGCAGCAGCGTCCAGCCGGCCTCGAGTACGGCGCTGGGCGCGGGGAGGATGCGGCTGGACAGCCAGCCGAACTCCACCGCCGCCTGCCACACCGCCAGCAGGACCAGCGGCAGCGCCCAGGGCGCCAGGCGCTCGGCCAGTCGTTTGGAAATGCTCATGTCGTTCGCTCCGACCGCTCTCAACTCTGCGCGGCCTGCCGGGGTAGGATGTCGTTGGCCACCATCTCGCCGAACGGGCTGACATAGCCGCGTCCCTTGGGCTGCGCCGGGCGCTGCACGTCGAGGTGCGGGAACAGCAGTTCGGCGACCCGGTAGGACTCTTCCAGATGCGGGTAGCCGGAGAAGATGAAGGTATCGATGCCCAGCTCGGCGTACTCCCTGACCCGCGCCGCCACCGTCGGTCCGTCGCCGACCAGCGCGGTGCCGGCGCCGCCGCGCACCAGGCCGACGCCGGCCCAGAGATTGGGGCTGACTTCCAGGTTGTCGCGCGAACCGCCGTGCAGCGCGGCCATGCGTTGCTGGCCGACCGAGTCGAAGCGCGCCAGGGAGGCCTGGGCGCGGGCGATGGTGTCGTCGTCGAGGTGCGCGATCAGGCGATCGGCGGCCTGCCAGGCTTCCTCGCTGGTCTCGCGGACGATCACGTGCAGGCGGATCCCGAAGCGCACCTGGCGGCCCTGGCGGGCGGCCTTCTCGCGTACCTGGGCGATCTTCTCGGCAACCGCCGCCGGCGGCTCGCCCCAGGTCAGGTACAGCTCGACCTGCTCGGCGGCGAGGTCCTGGGCGGCCTCCGAGGAACCGCCGAAGTACAGCGGCGGACGCGGCTGCTGCAACGGCGGATAGAGCAGTTTGGCCCCCTTCACCTGGATGTGCTTGCCGGCGTAGTCGACGGTCTCGCCCTCCAGCACGCGACGCCAGATGCGGGTGAATTCGACCGAGGCCTCGTAGCGTTCGGCGTGGCTCAGGTGCAGGCCGTCGCCAGCCAGTTCGTCGGGATCGCCGCCGGTGACCAGGTTGAACAGCGCGCGGCCGTTGGACAGCCGGTCCAGGGTCGCCGCCTGGCGCGCGGCCACGGTCGGCGAAATGATCCCGGGACGCAGCGCGACGAGGAACTTCAGGCGCTGGGTTACCGGGATCAGCGAGGCGGCGACCAGCCAGGAGTCCTCGCAGGAGCGTCCGGTGGGGATCAGTACGCCGCCGAAGCCCAGGCGGTCGGCGGCCTGGGCGATCTGCTGCAGGTAGCCGTGGTCGACGGCACGGGCGCCCTGGGTGGTGCCCAGGTAGTGGCCGTCGCCGTGGGTGGGAAGGAACCAGAAAATCTCGAGGCTCATCGCAATTGACTCCAGGGTGAGCGCGCCGGCGTGGCGTAGCCGCGCGATGATCGTGTCGGTATGTGGGCGGTACGGGCTCAGGGTGCGCTGGCGACCTTGCCGGCCGATGGCGTCCAGATCACGTCCTTGATGCTCAGCGGTTTGGGAATCAGCTTCAGCTGGGTGAAGGTGTCGGCGATCTTCTGCTGCGCCTCGACCACCGCCGGGGTGATCAACTGCGCGCCGTAGCCCTGGCGCTTCACCGCGGTCAGGGTGATGTCGGCGGGCAACCCGAGCAGCGGCGCGACCTGCTCGGTCACCTGCTGCGGGTTGGCCCGCGACCAGTCGCCGACCTGGCGGATCTCGTCCACCAGCTTGTCGAGCACCTGCGGATGCCGTTGCGCGTAAGTCCGGGTGGCGAGGTAGAACTGGTGGTTGTCGACCAGCTCGCGACCATCCACCAGGACCCGCGCGGACAACTGCTTCTCAGCGGCGGCCTGGTAGGGGTCCCAGATCACCCAGGCGTCGACGCTGTGGCGCTCGAAGGCGGCGCGGGCGTCGGCCGGCGGCAGGTAGACGGGTTGGATGTCGCTGTACTTCAGGCCGGCCTGCTCGAGGGCACGGACCAACAGGTAATGCACGTTGGAGCCCTTGTTCAGGGCGACTTTCCTGCCCTTCAGCTCGGCCACCGAACGAATCGGCGAGTCCTTCGGCAGGAGGATCGCCTCGCTGGTCGGCGCCGGCGGTTCGTAGGCCACGTAGAGCAGGTCGGCGCCGGCGGCCTGGGCGAATACCGGCGGGGTTTCCCCGGTCACGCCGAAGTCGATGCTGCCGACATTGAGTCCCTCGAGCAATTGCGGGCCGCCGGGAAACTCGGTCCATTGCACCTTCACGCCGTCTTCGGCGAGACGTTTCTCCAGGGTGCCGCGGGCCTTGAGCAGGACCAGGGTGCCGTATTTCTGATAACCGATCCGCAGGGTGTTGGCCGACTTCTCGTCGGCCTGGACGCCGTAGGACAGGGCCGCCACCAGCAGGGCCGCCAGTCCACGACGCAAAGCGATGGTGCGCATGGCGCTCTCCTTTGTCGTTGTGGGTGCCGAACCTGCCGCGCCGTTGACGGAACAGTGAGGTCGTCGTGTGTGCGTTGTGCAATCGGGCCGCGGCGCGCGTGCGCTGGCGGCGGACGGATCAGATGCTCCAGCGGGCGTTCACCAGGCGCTCGTTGAGCAACTGCGGGTCGATCGGCTGCGGCCGTCGCGAGAGGGCCAGGTGGAAGGTTTCCAGGGCGTTTTCCAGGCGCTGCTCGAGGACCGGCTCCAGGCGCGCCGGGTCGCTCTCGGTGGCGTAGGCGATCTGCTTGTCCACGGCGAATACGCCGTGCAGCACCTCCTGGGCCTTGAGCGCGGCCAGTACCGGCTTCAATGCGTAGTCCACGGCCAGCATGTGCGCGCTGCTGCCGCCGGTGGCGAACGGCAGCACCACCTTGTGCTCCAGGGCGCGCTCGGGCAACAGGTCGAGCAGGACCTTCAGCGCGCCGGAAAACGAGGCCTTGTACACCGGGGTGGCGACCAGCAGGCCGTCGGCGCGGCCGATCTGCTCGGCCAGCGCCAGTACCGGCGGACTGTCGAGGCGGGCACGCAGCAGGTCCTCGGCGGGAAAATCCAGCACCTGGTGGCTGGCCACCTCGACGCCGCGACGGCTCAGCCAGTCCCTGGCACGCTCCAGCAACACCCCGGAGCGGGAGCGTACGCTGGGACTTCCGGCGATGGAAACGACGAGCATGGGGGGATTCCTTATAACCGGAAAACAGAATATTCGTTTGGCTTGCTAACCAAGTTGCATAGACCTTAACAGGCGGCCTCATATTCCAATAAATGTTTTTTATTCATTTATTTATTCCATAAAGAATATAAGAACCCGCTCGGGGTCTTGCCTCAGAGCACGTGCGCCCGCTGCATTTCGGTCAGGGCCTCGCCGCGCAAGTAGGCCAGCTCCACCGCCCGGCGATCGCGGGGACGCGCCAGCGGTACGTGGAACTCGCGGCGGATGTGTCCGGGACGGCCGCCCATCAGCAGCACGCGGTCGGCGAGATAGAACGCCTCGTCGAGATCGTGGGTGACCAGCAGGACGCTGATCTCGTAGTTCTGCACCACGTCCTGCAGCAGGTCCTGGAGGCGCATGCGGGTGAAGGCGTCGACCGCGCTGAACGGCTCGTCGAGCAACAGCACCTGCGGCCGTCCGTAGAGACCGCGGGCGATCGCCGCGCGCTGCGCCATGCCGCCGGACAATTGCTTGGGCAGCAATCCTCCGCAGCCGGCCAGTCCGACATCGGCGAGCAGGCGCTCGACCCAGTGCTCGTCCTCCAGCCAGCCGTCGGCGAAACCGACGTTCTGCGCCACCGTCAGCCAGGGCAACAGGCGCGGCTCCTGGAACACCACGCCGATTCCGCCGCTGCGGCCGTTCTCGCCGTCCGGGCCGAAGCCGAGGATCGGGTTGCGTTCGACAGTGCCCTGGAAGTCATCGTCCAGTCCGGCGGCGATCCGCAGCAGGGTGCTCTTGCCGCAACCACTGGGGCCGAGCAGGCTGACCACCTCGCCGGGCGCCAGCGACAGCGCCACGCCCTCCAGCACCCGCGTATCGCCATAGGCCTTGCGAATCTCCAGCAGGTCGAGCAGGCCGCTCATGCGCCGCCCTCCCCGTCGAAGCTGTCGCGCCAGCGCAGGGCCCGGCGCTCCAGCGAGCGGAGCAGGCCATCGCTGAGCTTGCCGAGGGCCGCCAGGACCAGGATCGCGGCGATCACCAGGTCCGGACGCGAGGTTTCCCGACCGTCGCTGAGCAGGTAGCCGAGGCCCTGGGTGGCGGCGATCAGCTCCGCCGCGACGAGGAACATCCAGCTCAGGCTGAGCGCCCCGCGCAGGCCGGTGAACAGGTTCGGCAGCGCCGCCGGAAGGAGGATGCGGCGGACCTGGGCGAAGCGCGACAAACGGTAGAGCCGCCCCAGTTCCACCCACTTGCGATCAACCCCGCGTACCCCGGCGACCAGCGCGAGGTAGACCGGGAAGAAGGCGCCGAGGGCGATGAGGACGATCTTTGGCGTCTCGTCGATGCCGAACCAGAGCAGCAGCAAGGGCACCCAGGCCAGGCTGGGGATCGCCCGCAGGGCCTGGAAGCTCGGCTCGAGGTAGGCTTCGGCGCGACGACTGAGGCCGACCCAGGTTCCGACCGCCAGGGCCAGGCCGCTGCCGATCGCGAAGCCGGCGGCGACCCGCGCCAGGCTCGCGCCGACATGCCCCCACAGTTCGCCGCGGGCCAGTTCCACCAGGGTCAGCAGGATGCCGCTCGGCGCCGGCATCTGGTAGGCCGGCAGCCAGCCCAGGCGCACCAGCGCTTCCCACGACGATAGCGCCAGCAGCGGCAAGGCCCAGGCCCGCCAGGCGCCCGGCACGCGCAGTCGCCACGCCCGGCGCGAGACTCGCCGGGCCAGTCGCAGGCTCTGGCTGACCATGGCTCAGGGCTCCGTGCGCGCCAACGGGGCACCGCCGATGACCTCGGCGGCCCACTGCGGCGCGATCAGTTCGTCGACCACCTTCTGCACGTCCACGCCCGGCCGCACCAGGCGCTCGTCCGCCAGGATCGGCGCCGCGGCCTTGAGCGCGGCGACCTGTTCGGCGCCCGGCAGCGGCTGGCTGAAATCGGTGCGCGACAGTTGCAGGCGAGCCACTTCCAGCGGCAGGCCGGCTTCCTCGGCAAGCAGTTGCGCGGCCTCGTCGGGATGCCCGATCACCCAGTGGCGCGCCTGCTCGTAGGCCGCCAGCACCTGGCGGATCAGTTGCGGATGGCCTTCGGCGAAATCCTCGCGGACATTGAGCACGCCGTAGCTGTTGAAGCCGAGGTTGCGGTAGAGCAGCCGCGAGCCGGCCTGCAACTCGCTGGCCGCCATGTGCGGATCGAGCCCGGCCCAGGCGTCGACCTGGCCCTTCTCCAGGGCTACCCGGCCGTCGGGATGCTGCAGGTGGACGATACGCAGGTCGTTCTTGTCCAGGCCCACGCTGTGCAGGCTGCGGAGCAGGAACAGGTAGGGATCGGTGCCCTTGGTGGCAGCCACCTTGCGCCCCTTGAGTTCGGCGAGGCTGCGGATCGGCGAATCCTTGCGCACCAGCAGCGCGGTCCACTCCGGGCGGCTGGCGACGTATACGGTACGTACCGGGCTGCCGTTGGCCCGCGCGAGTACCGCGGCGAGGCCGGCGGTCGAGGCGAAATCGACGCTGCCGGCGTTGAGGTACTCCAGGGAACGGTTGCTGCCCTGGCTGAACACCCAGCGCACCCGGGTTCCGCTGCCGTCCAGGCTTTTCTCCAGCCAGCCGAACTTCCTGAGCGCCAGGCTGGTGGGGGCGTAGTAGGCATAGTCGAGACGGATTTCAGCGGGGGCGTCGGCGGCTTCGGCCGCGGGAAACACGGCAAGAACGGCGAGCAGGGCCAGCCAGGCCCGGCAGCGACGGAGAGCGGCGATCATGCGTCTGCTCCTGGAAGGAGGTGGATGAGCGAGCCTTCTCCCCGTCTGGCGGGCAAGTCAGAGCCGGTTTCGGAAACGGATGGCGGATAGAAAGCGTCGCGGCGACGCGCTGGCGCACATAAAAAAGAGGGCCGGTCGAAACCGGCCAAAAACCCTGCTCGTGGCTAAACAGCGTTGCATGACGGCACGCACCGTCGAATAAAAAGTCCCGCCTGCCGTGCCTGCCCATGCAGGCGGGACGAATCCGGCCTCAGCGGTTGGGCTGGGGCGTCAGGCGCAGGTAGGGCTTCACCGCGCGGTAGCCTTTGGGGAAACGCCGCTTGATCTCTTCCTCGTCCTTCAGCGAAGGCACGATCACCACCTCGTCGCCGTCCTCCCAGTTGGCCGGCGTGGCGACCTTGTGCTCGTCGGTCAGTTGCAGCGAATCGATCACCCGGAGGATCTCGTTGAAGTTGCGCCCGGTGCTCGCCGGGTAGGTGATGATCAGGCGCACCTTCTTGTTCGGGTCGATGATGAACAGCGAACGCACGGTCAGCGTGTCGTTGGCGTTCGGGTGGATCAGGTCGTAGAGTTCGGAGACCTTGCGATCGGCGTCGGCGATGATCGGGAAGTTGACCCGGGTGTCCTGGGTTTCGTTGATATCGTCGATCCACTTCAGGTGCGAGTCCACCGGGTCCACCGACAGCGCCAGGACCTTGACCCCGCGCTGGGCGAACTGGTCCTTGAGCTTGGCGGTGAAGCCCAGCTCGGTGGTGCACACCGGGGTGAAGTCGGCCGGGTGGGAAAACAGCACGCCCCAGCTGTCGCCCAGCCATTCGTGGAGGCGGATGCGCCCTTCGCTGGAATCCTGTTCGAAATCGGGGGCGATGTCGCCGAGTCTGAGGCTCATGGGGTCACTCCTTGTTCGTGTTGGAACCCACTATGCCCAAGGCCGGTCGACGTTAAAAAGAATAAATTCAGATTTTCTTATAACCAAAAATAGAATACCCAACCCTTCGCCTGGAAATCCGTCTCCTTTCGTCCGCCGGCCTGCCGCCCGGCCAACCCCCGCCTACACTGAAATCACCTTGGCCCGCCATCCAGGAGTCGCCGTCATGTTGGGGAAACGTTCCACCGATCCCGTCCCGGCCACCCGCTTCCGCAGCGATCGCATAAGTTCGGTGAATGGCCAGTACTTCTTCTCCACCCGCGAAGGGACCCTGGAAGGTCCCTACTTCACCCGTTTCGACGCGGAGCGGGAAATCGACGCGTATATCCGCAGGATGCGCCAATCGGCGGAAATCCAGGCGCCGGGTTCCCACTGAAACGATACAGGCGCGGAATTTATTTCCCGGCGGCTGAAACGTTCAAGAAAGGGAAGGCAGGTATTCTCGGCGGAACGCCGAGGCAAATGTCACCGCATGTGAACGCACTCACATCGGGGGTGAGTTCCAGTATCATTCACCCGGTGAATACCTGCCACGTCGTGCGTATCCACGCTTCTCCACGTTTTCTAGCGGTAAATCCATGAAAAAAATCTTATTGATGCTTTTGTGCGTCAGCGTGCTGGGTTGCTCCAAAAACAGCGTCGAATCGGAAAAACCGGTCGACGTGCTCCTGATCGGTGGCGGCATCATGAGCGCCACCCTGGGTACCTATCTGAACGAACTGGAACCGGGCTGGACCATCGAGATGGTCGAGCGCCTGGACAAGGTCGCCGAGGAAAGCTCCAACGGCTGGAACAACGCGGGCACCGGTCACTCGGCGTTCTGCGAACTGAACTACACCAGCGAGGCCGCGGACGGCTCGATGGATATCAGCAAGGCGGTGGCGATCAACGAGAACTTCGAGATCTCCAAGCAGTTCTGGGCCTACCAGGTCGACCGCAAGGTGCTGAACGATCCGAAGTCGTTCATCAACAACGTCCCGCACATGAGCTTCGTCTGGGGCGACGACAACGTCGCCTTCCTCAAGAAGCGCCACGCCGCCCTGCAGCACAGCTCGCTGTTCCGCGGCATGGAGTACTCGGAAGACCCCGAGCAGATCAAGCAGTGGGTGCCGCTGGTGATGGAAGGCCGCGAGCCGGGGCAGAAGATCGCCGCCACGCGCATGTCGATCGGCACCGACGTCAACTTCGGCGAGATCACCCGCCAGCTGGTGGGCTCGCTGTCGGCCAAGGACACCTTCAAGCTGCGCCTGCAACATGAGGTCCGCGACCTCAAGCGCAACGACGACAACACCTGGACCGTGACCATGGCCGACCTGGCCAACGGCGACAAGGAAACCAGCGTCAAGGCCAGGTTCGTCTTCATCGGCGCCGGTGGCGGCGCGCTGAAGCTGCTGCAGATGTCCGGCATCCCCGAGGCCGAAGGCTATGCCGGCTTCCCGGTGGGCGGTTCGTTCCTCGCCACCACCAACCCGGACGTGGTCAAGCGCCACCTGGCCAAGGTCTACGGCAAGGCTTCGGTGGGCTCGCCGCCGATGTCGGTGCCGCACCTCGACACCCGCATGATCGACGGCAAGCCGGTTCTGCTGTTCGGTCCGTTCGCCACCTTCTCCACCAAGTTCCTGAAGAACGGCTCGCTGTGGGACCTGCCGGGCTCGGTGACCAGCAGCAACATCGGCCCGATGTTCAACGCCGGCATCGACAACTTCGATCTCAGCCAGTACCTGATCGGCCAGCTGATGCTCAGCCAGGACGACCGCATGGCCTCGCTGCGCGAGTACTTCCCGGAAGCCCGCGACGAGGACTGGAAGCTGGTGCAGGCCGGCCAGCGCGTGCAGATCATCAAGAAGGACGCCGAGAAAGGCGGCGTACTGCAATTCGGCACCGAAGTGGTGACCGCCGCCGACGGCTCCGTCGCCGCCCTGCTCGGCGCCTCGCCGGGCGCCTCGACCGCCGCGCCGATCATGCTGTCGGTGCTGGAGAAGGCCTTCAAGGACAAGGTCGCCACCCCCGAGTGGCAGGCACGCCTGAAGGAAATCGTGCCGTCTTACGGGCGCAAGCTGAACAACGACATCGAGCTGACCAACAGCACCCGTGCCTGGAGCAGCGAGCGCCTGCAACTGATCCACGTGCCGGTACAGCCGGAGGCCTGATCGGCCACCGACGCGCGCGCATGAAAAAGCCCGGCAATAGCCGGGCTTTTTTGGGTTGGCGTTCGCCTTGCGGGGCGGCGCATCGGCGGATAACGCCGCTGGCGTTATGCGCCCTACCCGACAGGCAGCGCCGCCCACAAAGTCACTGCGGGCCGTAGGGCGAACAACCGCTCGCGGTTATCCGCCGAAACCTGCATGTCACCGATTGCGCCCTCCCGCGATATCACGCCCCTCCTTCGAGCCTGGCCAGGCGCTCCTCCAGCGCCGCCAGGCGCGTCTCCAGCTCGGCGATCCGCGCTTCCGCATCGGCCGACAGAGCGGCCGGCGCGGCGCGTTCCGGGTCGCTGCCCATCGCCTCCACGGCGGCCTCGAGGTCGGCCTGGCTGCCGAGCAGGTGCATGTAGCGCTCCTCGCGCTGCCCGGCGCGACGCTCCAGGTGCACGGCCAGGCCACGGCCGGCGAGGCGTTCCAGGTGGTGGCGGATCTGCTCGACGTCGTCGAAATCGTGCAGGCGGTTGCTGCGGGTGAGCAGTTCGTTGAGGGTCTGCGGACCACGCAGGAACAGCAGGCCGAGCAGCGCCACCTGTGGCGCCACCAATTCCAGGCCCTTGCCCAGGGTGTGCTCCCAGCGGTCGGCGCGGCTGCCCATCACCAGCCTGACCAGGCCGCGCCCCTCGAGCTGGCGCAGGCTCTGGCCGACCTGGCCGGGCGTGAGGTTCATCACCGGATCGCGGCTGGTCTTCTGGTTGCAGGCCAGGACCAGGGCATTGAGGGTCAGCGGATAGGTTTCCGGAGTGGTCGCCTGCTTCTCGACGAGGCTGCCGAGAATCCGTGCATCGACGGCGCTCAGCGGGTCGTCGACGAACGGCGAGTTGGGCTCGGTGGACATCGCTACATCCCTATGCAAGGAAAAAGGCGCCTAGCCTAGCGCGAGTCGCCGGGGATGGCACGGAGCGTCATGTAAATAAAACCCATGAGGCGAGCCCCGACCTGCGGGGCCCGCCGTCGCGCACGGGCTCAGCGTACGGCTTCGAACAGCCCGCTGGCGCCCATGCCGCCGCCGACGCACATGGTCACCACGCCGTAGCGCAGGTTGCGCCGGCGCAGTTCGCGGACCAGATGACCGACCTGGCGCGAGCCGGTCATGCCGAACGGGTGGCCGATGGCGATGGAGCCGCCGTTGACGTTGTACTTCTCGTTGTCGATCTCCAGCCGGTCGCGGCAGTACAGGCACTGCGAGGCGAAGGCTTCGTTGAGTTCCCAGAGATCGACGTCGGCGATCTTCAGCCCCTTCGCCTTGAGCAGCTTCGGCACCGAGAACACCGGACCGATGCCCATTTCGTCCGGCTCGCAGCCGGCCACGGTGAAGCCACGGAAAAAGGCCTTCGGCTCCAGGCCCAGCGCCAGCGCTTTCTCCAGGCTCATCAGCAGGGTCATCGAGGCGCCGTCGGAGAGTTGCGAGGCGTTGCCGGCGGTGACCGAACCGTCCTCGGCGAACGCCGGCTTCAGCGAGGCCAGGCCTTCGAGGGTGGTGTCCGGGCGGTTGCAGTCGTCGCGGTCGACCACTCCGTCGAGCACCTGCTTCTCGCCGCTGGCCTTGTCCTCCACCGCGTAGCGGGTGGTCATCGGCACGATCTCGTCGGCGAACAGCCCGTCCGCCTGGGCTCGCGCCATCCGCTGCTGGCTCTGCAGGGCGTAGGCGTCCTGGGCCTCGCGGGTGATGCCGTAGCGACGGGCGACGATCTCGGCGGTCTGCCCCATGGGGTAGTAGATGCCCGGCACCTCCCTTTGCAGCAGCGGGTTCACCAGGTGGTCGGTGTTGACGCTCTTCAGGGTCAGGGTGATCGACTCGACGCCGCCGGCGACGATCACCTCGCTGCAACCGGAAGCGATCTGGTTGGCGGCGATGGCAATAGCCTGCAGGCCGGAGGAACAGTAGCGGTTGAGGGTCATCCCCGGCACCTGGATGCCGAGGCCGGAGAGCACCGCCACGTTGCGCCCGATGTTGTGGCCCTGGGCGCCTTCGTTGGAGCCGGCGCCGACGATGCAGTCATCCACCAGCAGCGGGTCGAGGTCGTTGCGCGCCAGCAGCGCGTCGACGCAGTGGGCGGCCATGTCGTCCGGCCGAGTCAGGTTGAACTTGCCGCGGAAGGACTTGGCCAGGCCGGTCCGGACGCTGTCGACGATCACCACTTCACGCATGGGGGAACCCTCGCTGTTATTGTCGGGCGGCCGCCGGGGCAGCGGCCGGATCGAGCGAGGATAAGGCGAGGCAATCGCGCGAGGCACCGATCATTCATCCGGCGTATGCGTCGCCATCCCCTGGAGAGGACGGCGCCGCATTCCGGCAGGCCTCACTTGTCCTTCTTGTACGCCGCCTCGATGGCGTCGTTGATGGTGCGCAGCACCTTGACCCGGGCGAAGCGCTTGTCGTTGGCTTCGACCAGGGTCCAGGGCGCGATCTCGGTGCTGGTACGGTCGACCATGTCGCCCACCGCGTCCACGTACTGGTCCCACTTGTCGCGGTTGCGCCAGTCTTCCTCGGTGATCTTGTAGCGCTTGTAGGGGGTTTTCTCGCGCTCCTTGAAGCGCTCCATCTGGGTCTGCTTGTCGATCGCCAGCCAGAACTTCACCACGATGATCCCGTACTCGCTGAGCTGCTCCTCGAAGTCGTTGATCTCGCCATAGGCGCGCAGCCAGTCGGCCGGTGCGCAGAAGCCCTCGATGCGTTCCACCAGCACGCGGCCGTACCAGGAACGGTCGAAGATGGTGAACTGGCGGCGCGCCGGGATGTGCCGCCAGAAGCGCCAGAGATAGGGCTGCGCGCGCTCCTCTTCGGTCGGCGCGGCGATCGGCACGATATGGTACTGGCGCGGGTCCAGCGCGTCGGTGACACGGCGGATGGCGCCGCCCTTGCCGGCCGCGTCGTTGCCCTCGAACACCGCGACCAGCGAATGCTGGCGGAAGCGCTTGTCGCGGATCAGCCCGGCCAGGCGCGCCTGCTCGGCGGCGAGCTGCTCCTTGTAGGCGTCCTTGTCCAGGTACTGGCCCAGGTCCAGGGAGTCCAGCAGGCCACGGTTGTCCAGGCTCGACACCAGCGGTGCGGCGTGCGGCTGGCGCTTGGCGCGCTCCTTGGTGGCCAGCGCGGCCTGCAACCCTTCGAGGAGGATGCGGCCGACGGTCAGGGCGCGGTAGCGCTCGTCCGCGCCTTCCACCACGTACCAGGGCGCGTAGTCCCGGCTGGTGCGGCGCAGCACGCGCTCGCCGTAATGCACGAAGCGGTCGTAGACCTCGCTCTGCTTCCAGTCCAGCGGACTGAGCTTCCAGCTGTGCTGCGGATCCTTCTCCAGCGCCTTGAGACGCTCCTTCAACTGTTTCTTGGAGAGATGGAACCAGAACTTGAAGAGCAGCGCGCCTTCGTCGCAGAGCATGCGCTCGAAGCGTTCGGCGGCATCGATGGCCTGGTCCAGCTTGGCCTCCTTGATATGCCCCTCGACCCGCGCGTAGAGCATCTGGCTGTACCAGTTGCCGAAGAAGATACCGGTCCGCCCCTTGGGCGGCAGGCGCCGCCAGAAGCGCCACTGCGGCGGCCGCTCCAGTTCCTCGTCGGAGGGACGGAGGAAGCTCTGCACCTCGATCAGGCGCGGGTCCATCCACTCGTTGAGGAGCTTGACCGTCTCGCCCTTGCCGGCGCCCTCGATGCCGTTGATCAGGATGATCACCGGGAAGCGCGCCTGCTGCTTGAGCTCGAACTGCGCCTCGAGCAGCGCTTCGCGCAACTCGATGACGGCCTTCTCGTAGGTGTCCTTGTCGATGCTGTGGCCAACTTCCGCGGATTCGAACATGGAGGTCTCCCTTAACCTGAGTCCTTCAAGGTAGCGGATCGGCGTGCGGCTGTCTGCGCGGCGCCGCGGCATGTTCGCGCAGCGCCTCGCCGCTGGCCGGCAAAGCCCCGTAAAATGCGCCATCCGCTTTTTCAGGTTCTGCCATGTCCGACTTCCAGCATGCCCAGCTCGACTGGGACGAAAACGGCCAGCCGCTATCCCGCGCCTTCGGCGACGTATATTTTTCCCGGCATTCCGGGCTCAACGAGACGCGCCATGTGTTCCTCGCCACCAACCGCCTGGCCGAGCGCTTCGCCGCGCTGGGCGACGGCGAGGTGCTGTGCATCGGCGAGACCGGCTTCGGCACCGGACTGAACTTCCTCTGCGCCTGGCAGCTGTTCGAGCGGGTCGCGCCGGCCGGCGCGCGCCTGGAGTTCGTCAGCGTGGAGAAATTCCCCCTCGCCGCCGCCGACCTGCGCCGCGCCCTGGCGCTATGGCCGGAACTGGCGCCCTGGAGCGAGGCCCTGCTGGGCCAGTACCTTGCCGTGCACCCGGGCTTCCAGCGCCTGGCGTTCGCGGGCGGAAGGGTCGGCCTGACCCTGCTGCTGGGCGATGCCCTGGAGTGCCTGCCGCAGCTCGACGCGCGGGTCGACGCCTGGTTCCTCGACGGCTTCGCCCCGGCGAAGAACCCGGACATGTGGTCGCCCGTACTGTTCGCCGAACTGGCGCGACTGTCGGCGCCGCAGGCGACCCTGGGCACTTTCACCAGCGCCGGTTTCGTTCGCCGCGGGCTGGTCGAGGCCGGTTTCGCCATGCAACGGGTACCGGGCTACGGACAGAAGCGCGAGATGCTCAGCGGCACCTACCAAGGGCCGCCGGCGAACGCCGGCAAGCCCTGGTACGCACGCCCCGCGCCCCACGCCGGGCGCCGCGCGGCACTGGTGGTCGGCGGCGGCCTGGCCGGCTGCGCCAGCGCCGCCAGCCTCGCCGCGCGCGGCTGGCAGGTGACCCTGATCGAACGCCATCCCGGCCTCGCCCGGGAAGCCTCGGGCAACCCCCAGGGCGTGCTCTACCTGAAACTCTCGGCCCACGGCACGCCGCTGTCGCGCCTGGTGCTCAGCGGCTTCGGCCATACCCGCCGGCTGCTCGAACGCCTGCGGCGCGGCCACGACTGGGACGCCTGCGGCGTACTGCAACTGGCCTTCGACGCCAAGGAAGCGCAACGCCAGGCGCAACTGGCCGCAGCCTTCCCCGCCGACCTGCTGCACGGCCTGGACCGCGAGCAGGCCGAGCGCCTCGCCGGCGTCGCCCTGCCCGCCGGCGGCCTGTTCTATCCCGAAGCCGGCTGGGTCCATCCGCCCGCGCTGTGTCAGGCCCTGGCCGCCACCCCCGGGATCACCCTGCTGAGCGGCCGGGCAGTACGCTTGCGCCGCGAGGGCGACGACTGGTGCGCCTACGCCGGCGACGAATGCCTGACCCGCGCGCCACTCGCGATCCTCGCCACCGCCGCCGACATCCGCGACTTCCCGCCCGCCGCCGAGCTGCCGCTGAAGCGCATTCGCGGGCAGGTCACCCGCCTGCCGGCCACCCCGCAAAGCCGGGCGCTGCGCACCGTGGTCTGCGCCGAGGGCTACGTCGCACCGCCGCGTGGCGACGAACACACCCTCGGCGCCAGCTTCGACTTCAAGAGCGAAGACCTGGCGCCGACCCTCGCCGAACACCAGGGCAACCTCGAACTGCTGCGGGAGATATCCCCCGACCTGTTGCAGCGCCTGGGCGCCGACGACCTGCCGCTGGAGCGCCTGGAAGGCCGCGCGGCGTTCCGCTGCACCAGCCCCGACTACCTGCCCCTGGTAGGCCCGCTGGCCGAGCGCGCGGCCTTCGACGAGGCCTACGCGGTGCTCGCCCGCGACGCCCGCCAGGTGCCGGAGCGGGCCTGCCCCTGGCTGCCAGGCCTGTACCTGAACAGCGGCCACGGCTCGCGCGGGCTGATCAGCGCGCCGCTGTCCGGCGAACTGCTGGCGGCGTGGATCTGCGGCGAGCCGCTGCCGCTGCCGCGCGCGGTGGCCGAGGCCTGCCACCCGAACCGCTTCCTGCTGCGCGACCTGGTGCGCGGGCAGCGCGGCTGAAGCCCCGGGCGCACCGATTTGCGCTACCCTTCGGGCCTGCCGCACGCGCAGGCCATACCGGACCACCGGCTGGCTCACCCGCGGAAACAGTTGATCGACGATGGATGTACTGCTCTTCGAATCCCTGGGCATCGGCGCCGTTCTCGGCCTGCTGCTCGGCCTCACCGGCGCCGGCGGCTCGCTGGTCGCCCTGCCCCTGCTGCTCAGCCTGCACCTGCCGCTGCGCGACGCCATCGGCGTGAGCCTCGGCGCGGTCGCCCTGTCGGCGCTGATCGGCGCCATCCCGCGCGCGCGCCAGGGCCAGGTGGCCTGGCGGCCGGTGCTGGTCCTGGCGCTGGCCGGCCTGCCGAGCAACGCCGTCGGCCAATGGCTCGGCCGCTTCGTCCCGGAAGGCGTGCTGATCGTCGCCTTCTGCCTGCTGGTGCTCTGGTCGGCCTGGCGCATGTGGCGCGGCGCCGGGATGAAACGCGAGGCCAGCGACCAGGCACGGAGCCTGCCGCTGCTCGGCATCGGCCTGGCGGTCGGCTTGCTGTCGGGATTGATGGGCGTGGGCGGCGGTTTCCTGGTGGTACCGGGGCTGCTCTGGTTCACCCCGCTGTCGATGATGGCCGCCACCGCCACCTCGATGGCGGTGATCGCGCTGGTCTCCGGCGGCGGTTTCCTGATCTACCTGACCGGCGCCCACCCGCCGCTGCCGCTGCTCGGCGGCCTCGCCGCCGGCGGCGCGGTCGGCGTGCTCGGCGGCAACCTGCTGGCGCAGCGCCTCGGCGGCCCGACCCTGCAACGCCTGTTCGCGCTGATGCTGGTGGCGGTGAGCTTCTCCCTGGCGGCGCAGAAGCTCTACGGCGGGTAGCTTTCCTCGGCGGCCGGGGCACCGGGGAAGCGGCGTTATGCGCCCTGCTCGACGGTCATGCCATGTCGTCGGGCGGATATCGCTGGGTCGGCAAGGCATCGGCAGGTTCGCCAGGTAAAGACCGCCGACGCGACTGTCTTTCGTAGCGAACCTGACGCCCTCACTCTTCTTCGACGTCCTCTTCCGGCAGGCCGAACAGGTCGGCCGCGCGCAGCAGCGCGGCCAGCAGGCCGTGGCGCTCCCACTCGGGCAACGCGGCGAAGCGCTCGATCACGTACTCCGGCAATAGCGGCGGCGCCTCCGCCAGGGCTTCGTGGCCGGCCGGGTCGAGGTGCAGCCAGGACTTGCGCCGGTCCTGTTCGTCGCGCCGACGATAGAGCAGGCCGCGTCCTTCGAGGCGGTCGAGCACGCCGGAAAGCGATGCCTGGGACAGGCTGACCAGCTTGGCCAGTTGCGTCGCGGTCAGTTCTCCCTCCACCGCCAGGACATGCAGGATCAGCAATTGCAGCGGGGTCAGGCCGCCGTATCGGCTGAGACGCTTGGAGTGGATTTCAGCGGCCTGCTGGAGGCGGCGGATGGCGCGGAAAATAGCGAGCGAATAGGTATCGGCAGCGGTCTTATTACTTTCAACCATAATAAATTCTTCGTTAAGGGTCCTGATAGGCCCGGAAAATTCGTATAGAACTCCTTCCAACTGTAACGGTCCTCTGTTAGGTAAGTCATGTACCCGGAAGGAGTACGTAACCCACTTCCCCAACGGAGAACCGGTAAGGAATATGTGCGGCATATCAGGAGAGTTTCGTTTCGACAACCAGGCAGCCGACCTCGCAGCGGTCGAACGCATCACCCACCACCTGGCCCCTCGAGGCCCCGACGCCTGGGGTTTCCATGCCCAGGGCCCGATCGCCCTCGGACATCGACGGCTGAAGATCATGGACCTGGCGGAAGCTTCCGGCCAACCGATGATCGATCCCGATCTCGGCCTGGCCATGGTGTTCAATGGCGCCATCTACAACTACCCCGAACTGCGTGGCGAACTGGAAAGCCTTGGCTATCGGTTCTTCTCCGGCGGCGACACCGAAGTTCTCTTGAAGGGGTACCATGCCTGGGGCGCCGATTTATTGCCCCGGCTCAATGGGATGTTCGCCTTCGCCGTCTGGGAGCGCGATCGCCAGCGGCTGTTCCTGGCCCGTGACCGCCTCGGCATCAAGCCGCTCTACTACAGCCTCGACCGCTCGCGCCTGCGCTTCGCCTCGAGCCTGCCGGCCCTGCTCAAGGGCGGCGACATCGCCAGCGACCTCGATCCGCAGGCGCTGAATTTCTACCTCAACTTCCACGCAGTGGTTCCCGCCCCGCACACCTTGCTGGAGGGCGTGAAGAAGCTGCCGCCGGCGACCTGGATGAGCGTCGACCTCGACGGCAGCTGCGAGCAGCGCACCTGGTGGACGCTGGACTACGGCCCGCGCCCGGACGAGCGCGAGCTGACGCTCGACGACTGGCAGGAGCGCGTCCTCGACGGCCTCCGCGAAGCGGTGGCGATCCGCCAGCGCGCCGCCCGCGAGGTCGGCGTGCTGCTCTCCGGCGGGGTCGATTCGAGCCTGCTGGTGGGCCTGCTGCACGAGGCCGGGGTGGACAACCTGCTGACCTTCTCCATCGGCTTCGAGGATGCCGGCGGCGAGCGCGGCGACGAGTTCCAGTATTCCGACCTGATCGCCGAGCGCTACCACACCCGCCACCATCGCCTGCGCATCGGCGAGCACGAAGTGATCGAGCAGTTGCCGGCGGCCTTCCGCGCCATGAGCGAGCCGATGGTCAGCCACGACTGCATCGCCTTCTACCTGCTCGCGCGGGAAGTCTCGAAGCACTGCAAGGTGGTGCAGAGCGGCCAGGGCGCCGACGAGCTGTTCGCCGGCTACCACTGGTATCCGAAGGTGGATGGCGCCGACGACGCCTTCGCCGCGTACCGCGCGGCGTTCTTCGACCGCGACCACGAGGAATACCTGGCCACCGTCGGTGAGCGCTTCCGCGTCGAGGACGTCGCCGGGCGCTTCGTCCGCGACCACTTCGCCAGCCCCGGCGCCGAGGCCGCGGTGGACAAGGCGCTGCGCCTGGACAGCACGATCATGCTGGTCGACGACCCGGTCAAGCGGGTCGACAACATGACCATGGCCTGGGGCCTGGAAGCCCGCGTGCCGTTCCTCGACTACCGCCTGGCCGAGCTGTCGGCGCGCATTCCCGCCCGCTTCAAGCTCGGCGACGGCGGCAAGCAGGTGCTCAAGGGCGCCGCGCGCAAGGTAATTCCCAGCGAAGTCATCGACCGGCCCAAGGGCTACTTCCCGGTGCCCGGTCTCAAGCACCTGCAGGGCCGCACCCGCGAATGGGTACGCGAACTGCTGCTCGACCCGAGCCAGGACCGCGGCCTGTTCCAGCCGGCGATATTCGATCGCCTGCTGAGCGATCCGGACGGAGACCTCACACCGCTGCGCGGCTCCAAGCTGTGGCAGCTGGCCGCCCTCAACCTCTGGCTCAGCGAACAGGGACTTTGAAAATGGGCCCCCAACGCAGGGGCCCGAACCAGGAGCGATCATGAAAGGCCACTTGCATCTGCCTCACCCGCACAACCAGCGCCTGCAACGTATCCAGGCGCCCACCTACGAACGCCTGCAGGCGCGTCTCGCCGAAGATCACAGCGAGCCCACCGAGAAACCGCTGAGCATCCACTGCGGCTGGGGCCGCCTGCTGATCGGGCAGACCTACCCGGACGCCGAGGAACTGGCCCGCGACCTGTTGCAGGAAGCCCCCGGCGAACGCGACATCGCGCTCTACGTGGCGGCGCCGCAGCAGGTCCTGGCCCACGCCCCGCAGCAGCTCTTCCTCGATCCCTCGGATACCCTGCGCCTGTGGTTCACCGACTACCGCCCGGCGCGCCGTCCGCCACGCGGTTTCCGCATCCGCCGGGTACATACCGAGGAGGACTGGGCGGCGATCAACCGCCTGTACCTGGCGCGCGGCATGCTTCCGGTGCAGACCGAGCGCCTCAGCCCGCGCCACCAGGGCGGGCCGATCTACTGGCTGGCCGAGGACGCCGACACTGGCGTCGCGGTAGGCACGGTGATGGGCCTCAACCACGCCAAGGCGTTCCAGGACCCGGAGGGCGGCTCCAGCCTCTGGTGCCTGGCGGTGGACCCGCAATGCAGCCGGCCGGGCGTCGGCGAGGCGCTGGTGCGGCACCTGGTCGAGCACTTCATGAGCCGCGAACTGGCCTACCTCGACCTATCGGTGCTGCACAACAACCAGCAGGCCAAGGCGCTCTACCGCAAGCTCGGCTTCCGCGAACTGGCGACCTTCACCATCAAGCGCAAGAACGGCATCAACCAGTCGCTGTTCCTCGGCCCCGGCCCGGAGGAAGACCTCAACCCCTACGCCCGGATCATCGTCGACGAAGCCCACCGGCGCGGCATCGAGGTGCGCGTCGACGACGCCGAGGGCGGCCTGTTCACCCTGACCCAGGGCGGCCGGCAGATCCGCTGCCGCGAATCGCTCTCCGACCTGACCACGGCGGTAAGCATGACCCTCTGCCAGGACAAGGTCCTCACCCACCGCGCCCTGCAGCACGCCGGCCTGCGCCAGCCGCAGCAGCGCCTGGCCGGCAGCGCGGAGGAAAACGCCGCGTTCCTCGCCGAGCACGGTTCGCTGGTGGTCAAGCCGGTGGACGGCGAGCAGGGCCAGGGCGTGGCGGTGGACCTGCGCACCGCGGACGAGGTCGAGGAGGCCATCGAGGCCGCCCGCCATTTCGATTCGCGCGTGCTGCTGGAGAGCTACCACGCCGGCCACGACCTGCGCGTGCTGGTGATCGGCTACGAGGTGGTGGCCGCCGCCATCCGTCGTCCCGCCGCGGTGATCGGTGACGGCCGGCACAGCATCCGCGAGCTGATCGAGGCGCAGAGCCGCCGGCGCCAGGCCGCCACCGGCGGGGAAAGCCGCATCCCGCTCGACCACGAGACCGAGCGCACCCTGCGGGCCGCCGGCTATGGCTACGACGACGTGCTGCCCAGCGGCGAACACCTGGCCGTGCGGCGCACCGCCAACCTGCACACCGGCGGCATCCTCGAGGACGTCACCGACGCCCTCCATCCGGCCCTCCGCGAGGCCGCGATCCAGGCCGCGCGGGCCCTGGAAATACCGGTGGTGGGCCTGGACTTCCTGGTCGAGGCCGCCGACCAGCCCGACTACGTGATCATCGAAGCCAACGAGCGCGCCGGCCTGGCCAACCACGAGCCGCAGCCGACCGCCGAACGCTTCGTCGATCTTCTCTTCCCCCTCAGCCGCGAGGTGCCTTCATGACCCCTCTGCCACAACCGGACCTCAACTACCTGCAACGGGTGCTGCTGGAGATGCTCGCCATCCCCAGCCCCACCGGCTTCACCGATACCATCGTGCGCTATGTCGCCGAGCAGCTCGACGAACTTGGCGTGCCCTTCGAGATGACTCGCCGGGGAACCATCCGGGCGACCCTCCAGGGCCGCCTGAATACCCCGGACCGCGCGGTTTCCGCGCACCTCGACACGATCGGCGCGCTGGTCCGCGAGATCAAGCCCAACGGTCGCCTCGGCCTGGCCCCGGTAGGCTGCTGGTCGAGCCGCTTCGCCGAGGGTAGCCGGGTCACGGTGTTCACCGAACAGGGCGTGTTCCGTGGCAGCGTGCTGCCGCTGCTGGCTTCGGGCCACGCCTTCAATACCGAGGTGGACAACCTGAAGATCAGCTGGGACAACATCGAGCTGCGTCTCGACGCCTATACCGCCAGTCGCGCCGACAGCGAGAGCCTGGGCATCTCGGTGGGTGACTACGTGGCCTTCGATCCGCTGCCGGAGTTCACCGAGAGCGGCCATATCAGCGCCCGCCACCTGGACGACAAGGCCGGGGTCGCGGCGCTGCTGGCGGCGCTGAAGGCGGTCAAGGAAAGCGGGCAGGAGCCGCCGATCGACTGCCACCCGCTGTTCACCATCACCGAGGAAGTCGGCTCCGGCGCCGCCGGCGCCCTGCCCTGGGACGTCAGCGAGTTCGTCGGCATCGACATCGCCCCGGTGGCCGAAGGCCAGAATTCCAACGAGCACAGCGTCAGCGTGGCCATGCAGGACTCCGGCGGGCCCTACGACTTCCATCTGTCGCGGCACCTGCTGCGGCTCGGCGAGCGCCACGACATCGCCCTGCGCCGCGACCTGTTCCGCTACTACCACAGCGACGCGCAGTCGGCGATCGCCGCCGGCCACGACACCCGCGCCGCGCTGCTGGCGTTCGGCTGCGACGCCACCCACGGCTACGAGCGCACGCACATCGACAGCCTCGCCGCGCTGAGCCGGCTGCTCATCGCCTACATCCTCAGCCCGCCGGTCTTCGCCAGCGACGCCAAACCCCGGGAAACCTCGCTGGAACGCTTCAACAAGCAGCTCGAGCATCCGGTGCACATGGAAAGCTGCACCCACGTCCCGCCGGTGGACGAAGTGCTCGACAGCAGCAACAACAGCGACAAGGGCTGAGCCCGCGCCGGCCTCCCCGCCCCCCGGGGAGGCCGCCCTCCTCTCCAGCCAACTGCTAGGCTGATGGCAGGTTCCCTCGCCTGTCTCATTTCCTCCGTAGCATCATGCGTGCCGACTCGTGTCCATGGAGTAGTTGCATGTCCCGACTCTGCCTGGTCCTGCTGTTGCTCTGCTGCGCGCTGCCGGCCCGGGCGCAGCCGCCCGCACCGCTGGACGGAGAGGACCTGCGCCTATCCCTGGGCGCATACGCCGAGTACTACCGCGACGCCGGCGGCAAGGCGCGCCTGGGCGACATCCTCGCCTTGCCGGCCCAGGCCTTCGCCGCCCTGCGCGGCGACCACGCGAACTTCGGCAAGAACGCCGCGGCCTGGTGGTTCAGGGTGCGCCTGGACAACCGCAACGGCGCCGACCTGGCCGGTTTCCTGGAGGTCAACTACCCGCTGCTGGACGACCTCAAGGTCTACCTGCTGACCGCCGATGGGCGCATCGAACAGCAGGAGAGCGGCGACCTGTTCGCCTTCTCCCAGCGCCCGGTGCAGGTGCGCAACTTCTGGTTCCCGCTGCGACTGCCGCCCGGCGAGAGCACCCTGCTGCTGCGCGTGCAGAGCACCAGCACTGTCTACGTGCCGCTGTACTTCAGCACCTACGCGGCCAGCGCGGCCAGCCAGGAAACCCTGATGGGCTTCAACGGGGCCTTCTACGGGGTGCTGTTCGGGTTGTTCTGCTACAACCTGTTCCTCTTCGTCTCGCTGCGCGAGGCCACCTACGCCTGGTACCTGCTGTACAACCTCAGCCTCGGCCTGTTTTCCGCCAGCTTCGACGGCCTGCTGTTCAAGCTGCTGCCAGGACACGTGGCGCTGGAGTCGGCCGGCATCTACCTGCTGATGTACCTGAGCTGCCTGGTGTCGATCCAGTTCAGCCGCGGCTACCTCTACACCCGCCGCGACTTCCCGCGCCTCGACCGCTTCCTCCGCGGCCTGCTGCTGGCCTGCGTGGCCCTGTTGGCCAGCGAGCCGCTGGTGGGGTTGCGCGCCTGGAACGTCCTCGCCAGCCTGACGGTGATGCTGGTATCCCTCAGCCTGCTGCTGGCCGGCGTCCACGTCTGGCGCCAGGGCCTGCGCTACGGCCTCTACTACATCCTGGCCTGGGGCGCGCTGCTGCTGTCGTTCCTGGTCACCACCGCCGCCTCGCTGGGCTTCGAACTGTTCGGCCTGTTCGGCAGCAGCGTGGTCAAGATCGGCATGACCGTGGAACTGGTGACCCTGTCCATCGGCCTCGCCGACCGCATCAATGCGCTCAAGGAGGAAGGCTTCCGCTCGCGCCAGGCGGCCGAGCAGGCGCGGGTGGAGAACGAGGCGAAGAGCCGCTTCCTGGCGAAGATGAGCCATGAGATTCGCACCCCGCTGAACGGCGTGCTGGGCATGCTGCAACTGCTCCGCGATACACCGCTGGATCGCGGCCAGGCGGCCTACGTGGAGACCATCGCCAGCTCCGGCAGCGCGCTGATGTCGGTGATCAACGATATCCTCGACTACGCTCGCATCGAGTCCGGCAAGCTGCACCTGGAGCGCATCGACTTCGACCTGGAGGAACTGCTCTCCGACACCCTGGCGCTGTTCAGCGCCCAGGCCGTGGAAAAACGCCTGCGCCTGCATCTCGGCCTGGACAGGGGCGTGCCGCGCCGCCTCAACGGCGACCCGACGCGGTTGCGCCAGGTACTGATGAACCTGCTCAGCAACGCCCTCAAGTTCACCGCCGAAGGCCATGTCGCCGTGCGCGTGCAGCGGCGCTTCGACGAGGGCGGACGCGAGCGCCTGCTGTACAGCGTCAGCGACAGCGGCATCGGGATATCCGCCCAGGCGCAGAAGACCCTGTTCGAATCCTTCTCCCAGGCCGACTCCAGCACCACCCGCCGCTACGGCGGCAGCGGCCTGGGCCTGGCGATCAGCCGCGAGCTGGTGCAGATGATGGGCGGGCGCATCGAGGTGAGCAGCGAGCCGGGCAAGGGCACCCGGTTCAGCGTCGACCTGCCGCTCAGCCCCGCCCTCGAGGCCGGCGAAGCGGACGAACTGGCGCAACTGCTGCAACACCGCCCGGCCCTGCTGGCCAGCGAGGACAACCTGACCCTGGACTGCCTGCAGGCATTGCTGGAGCGTTGGGGACTGCGGGTCGAACGCTGCCTGCAGCCGAGACGGCTGAACGCCTATCTGGAGGACTTCAGCGCACCGCCCCTGCTGGTCCTGGCGGCGCCCTGGCCGGGGCCGCCGTCGATCTGGCTGGACACCCTCTATGCGCAACTGGAGCAAGGCCAGCGCATCCTCCTGCTATGCCCGCCGCAGCACTGCCAGGACCTGCCGCCGCACGAAGGCCTGCGCCTGCTGGCCCTGGCCCAGCCGGTAGCGGTGAAGGCCCTGCGCGAAGCCCTGCTGGAACTGTACCGGGAGCGGCGCCGACAGCCAGGGCGGAGCAGCGAGGCGGCCCCGGACGAACGCCTGGACGCCCCATGCATCCTGGTCGCCGAGGACAACCCGGTGAACCAGCTGGTGGTGCGCGGCTTCCTCGCCAAGCGCGGCTACGCGGTGCGCCTGGCCGGCAACGGGCGGCTCGCGCTGGACGAGTACCTGCGCGACCCGAACGGCATCCAGTTGATCCTGATGGATGGCGAGATGCCGGAAATGGACGGCTTCGAGGCGACCCGCCTGATCCGCCGGGAGGAGCGTGCCCAGGGCTGGCCGCGCGTCCCGATCGTCGCCCTGACCGCGCACATCCTCGACGAACACCGCCGGGCCGGAATCGAGGCCGGCATGGACGCCTACCTCGGCAAGCCGGTGGACCGGGCGGAACTCTATGCCACCCTCGAACGCCTGCTCGGCCAGCCTTCGCGACAGGCATGACAGTACGCGATGCGTCGCGCTAGCATTCGCCGCCATACCGGAGTACCGCCATGCTGATCCCCCACGACCTGCTCGAAGCCGACACCCTGAACAACCTGCTGGAAGACTTCGTCACCCGCGAAGGCACCGACAATGGCGACGAGACCCCGCTGGACGTGCGTGTAGAACGCGCCCGGCATGCCTTGCGGCGGGGCGAGGCGGTGATCCTGTTCGACCCGGAGAGCCAGCAGTGCCAGTTGATGTTGCGCAGCGAGGTGCCTGCGGAGCTGTTGCGCGACTGAGTCGCGGCATCGACCCGCCTGGCGGGGCGGGTTCGCCGCCCTGCACACCCCGGAAACGCCGGACAGCGCCCCTGCTCCGCAGGGCGAATAACCGCTCGCGGTTATCCGCCGCTCATCCGCCCGCCCCCTCACTCCTTCGCCCCACCCTCCTCCGTCTCCAACGCCGCCCTGGCGATGTTCCGGCTATGCGCGCCGAAATGCCCGATCAGTTCGATCAGTTGCGCGTTCAGCACCGCATTGTCGTGGGCCTCGGGGCGTGGCTGGTTGCTCTCGCTGAAGTCCTGCGCGGCGGAGGCCGGGCGGGCGGCCAGCCATTCGCCGATGGCGGCGTCGAAGGCCGCGGCGTGGGCGTTCGACTCGGCGGCCACCACCTCGCGCAAGTAGGTCGGCGAATAGGCCGGATAGGCACCGTCGCGGCGGGTGTCGGCGTAGGCGTCGAGCATCGGCTGCGGGCGGCCGTCGCGGAGCAGTTGGCGCAGCCAGTCGAACTGGTATTTCTCCACCGCGGTATGGCGGTTCGCGACACGCTCGATGGCCGCCTGCTTTTCCTCCGGGTAGCCGAGCAATGCCTTGCCCTCCATCTGTAGCATCGCCGCCAGGCTGGCACCGGGCAGCGGCGTGGAGTGGTAGGGCTGGGTGATGTCCTGGATGTAGTGCATGCCCCAGCCAAGGAACCGGTAGCCCCAGTAGGGATGACCGTTGGCGAAGGCGAAGCGGGACAGGCCGAAGTACTGGTAGGCACGCCATTCCGGCCAGGCCCGGGCGAGGAACGGCGCGCCGCTGTAGATCACCGCCGCCTCGTGGTAGAAGCCCATGTGGAACGGCGCCTGGGAGCTGAACTCGAAGCGCGGGTCGCCGAATGGCTGGGTGCCGAAGCCGTAGCGCTGGCCGGCTTCGCCGGGGTTGTCGCTGAACAGGTTGATGTCGTGGCCGTAGTCCGGTTCGTCGGCGGCGGTGGCCAGCACTGCCAGGGGCGCGACTCGCTCGCCGGGCTCCAGGCGGATGAAACGCCAGGCGGTCCACGGCGAGAGGTTCTGGAACACCAGCACCTCCTGTGGCTTGAGGTGCGGGCGCTGCGGCTGGTCCTGCCCGGGAAGCGGCTGGATCGCCAGCGCCAGGCGGATCTCCGGGTTGACCCGCAGCGCCGCGAGGAACGCCTGGCGCAAGTCGCCGGCCTCGCCCTCGGCGGCGAAGCGCAGGGCGTCCGGACGCGCCGGGTAGTTGCCGATATGCGCTCGGGCGTAGGCTTCCTGCTCGTCCAGCAGGGCGGCCAGTCCGCCGCGCTCGGCGGCGAGGAACGCCTCCAGCGGCTCCACCTCGACTTCCGGCGCCTCGCGGATGGCCGCCAGCTCGCGCAATGCCAGGTAGCTGCCCGCCGTATGGTTGGACCAGGCCCACAGGCTCGGCGAGACGACCCACGCCCCCAGCAGCAGGCAACGCAACAGCAACTTCATCGGCTTTTCGCTCTTGTCTCGACTCGGTGCCGGCAAGCCTACCAATGCGGGACACCCAGGGCACTGTCCTGCCTGGACATCGGAACTCTCCGATAGCGCCATCGGACCAATGTCTATCCACGCCGGGCCGGCCCCATGACCGCCATCAATGGCGCCCAGGCGCCAGGCGGCTAGACTTTCCCGACATCAGGCACGCTGATACAAGGCACCCATCTGATGCTCCAGTCCGTTTCGCCCAAGCACGACCTGCCCCTCAAACCCGAAGGCCAAGCGGCCAAGCCAGAACGCACCGGCACCTGGGCGCCGTTCTCGATCCAGGCCTTCCGCATCATCTGGATCTGCAACCTGTTCGCCAACCTCGGCACCTGGGCCCAGTCGGTGGCCGCCGCCTGGGTGGTCACCGACGCCCACGCCAGCCCGCTGATGGTGGCGATGATCCAGGTCGCCGCGGCGCTGCCGCTGGTGCTGCTGTCGATCCTCTCCGGGGTCATCGCCGACAACCACGACCGGCGCAAGATCATGCTCTGGGGACTCAGCTTCGAGATGACCGGGGCGATGTTCGCCACCCTGCTGGCCTTCCTCGGCTACCTCGACCCGGTGCTGCTGATCATCTCCATCCTCTGGATCTCCCTCGGCGGGTCGGTGACCATCCCGGCCTGGCAGGCGGCGGTCAACGAGCAGGTGCCGGCGCGCATGGTCAGCGACGCGGTGCTGCTCAACAGCGTCAACTACAACGTCGCCCGCGCCGCCGGCCCGGCCCTCGGCGGCCTGTTGCTGAGCGCGGTGGGACCGGCCTGGGTGTTCCTGTTCAACAGCTTCTGCTACATGGCCCTGATCTGGGCGATCTGGCAGTGGCGGCGCGAGGTGCCCAAGCGCAGCCTGCCGCCGGAAGGCATCCTCGAAGGCGTCACCGCGGCGCTGCGCTTCACCCAGTACTCAACCGTCACCCGCCTGGTGATGATGCGCTCCTTCGCCTTCGGCCTCTCCGCCAGCGCGGTCTGGGCCCTGCTGCCGCTGCTGGCGCACCGCAACCCGGACGGCGACGCGGCGATCTACGGCTACATGCTCGGCGCCCTCGGCCTCGGCGCGATCCTCGGCAGCACCCAGGTCTCGCGCCTGCGCCAGCGGATCGGCAGCAGCCGGCTGATCAGCCTGGCCGGCTTCACCCTGGCGCTGATCCTGCTGACCCTCGGCCTGGTAGACAACCTCTGGGTCCTGTTCCCGGTGCTGATCCTCGGCGGCGGCTGCTGGATCGGCGCCCTCGCCACCTACAACTCGGCGGTGCAGATCCTCGTCCCCGACTGGATCAAGGCGCGCGCCCTGGCGCTGTACCAGACCGCGCTGTACGGTGGCCTGGCGCTGGGTTCGTTCCTCTGGGGCCATCTCGCCGAGACCATGACCGTGCACGGTGCGCTGCTGGCCGCCGGCTGCCTGCTGCTGGCCTCGGTGATCCTCCTGTACAACTCGCGCCTGCCGGAAATGGACGCCGCCAGTATTTCCCGCGCGCCGGCGAGCATGCCCGGGCAGCCGAGCTTCGTCTTCAACACGCGGCGGGGCATGGTGCTGGTCTCCATCGAATACCGGATTCCCGCCGAGCGCACCCGCGACTTCGTTCGCGCCGCCCAGCCGCTGCGCCGCCTGCGCCTGCGCAACGGCGCGGAGCGCTGGTCGCTGTTCCGCGACGTGAGCAACCCGGAGGTCTGGCAGGAACTGTTCCTGGTGGACAACTGGATCCAGCACCTGCGCATGCTCGACCGCATGACCCTGGCCGACAAGATCGTCATCGACAACGTCACCGCCCTGCATGCCGGCGACGGTCCGCCGCAGATCCGCCATTGCGTGAGCTACGAGGCCAGCAGCTACGATACGCCGCTGGTGAAGAGCGCCACGCCGCCGGCCAACGACGAGGCGGGCGCGACGGCGGGGAGTTGAGAACGGGGCCTGGCAGTCCCTCGGGGCGGACAGCGCCAGCGGCGTTATCCGCAATCCAACGCCGGCGCGATCACTCCGCCGTCGGCTTCTTGCGCTTGAGCGGCGCCATGCCGTCGGCGCTGACCACCGCCGACGGCCCGGCCTTCGGCCGCGCGGCGGGCTTGCGCTTGGCCGCGGGCTTGGCGGCGGCGCCCTTCCTGTCCTGCTTTTTCTTCTTGCTGCCGGCGGCCTTGCCCGACGCCTTGAGTTTCTTCGGCCCCTGGTAGGCGGCCTTCAGTTCCTTGATGTTGCGTCGTTCGAAGTTCTGCTTGAGGTAGCGTTCGACGCTCGACATCAGGTTCCAGTCGCCATGGCAGATCAGCGAGATCGCCAGGCCCTCGGCGCCGGCGCGACCGGTGCGGCCGATGCGGTGCACGTACTCGTCGCCGCTGCGCGGCATGTCGAAGTTGATCACCAGGTCCAGGCCTTCGACGTCCAGGCCGCGTGCGGCGACGTCGGTGGCGACGAGGATCTTCACCGCGCCCTGCTTCAGGCGCTCGATGGCCAGCTTGCGGTCCTTCTGGTCCTTCTCGCCATGCAGGACGAAGACCTTGTGCTGGTTGGCGATCAGCCGCCCGGTCAGGCGATCGGCGGAGACCCGGGTGTTGGTGAAGACGATGGCCTTGGTGTAGGTCTCGTTGCTCAGCAGCCATTGCAGCAACTGTTCCTTGTGCGCCACGTCGTCGGCGGTGATGACCTGCTGGCGGACGTTCTCGTTCAGCTCGCCGACCTGGTTCAGGCGCAGCACTTGCGGCTCGCGCAGCACCTCGGCGATCACCTTGTTCAACCCGGCGCCGCTGTGGGTGGCGGAGAACAGCAGGGTCTGGCGCTCGGCCGGGCAGGCGTTGGCCAGGGCCAGCACGTCGTCGGCGAAGCCCATGTCGAGCATGCGGTCGGCCTCGTCCAGCACCAGCACCTCGATGTCCTGCAACGGCAGGTTGCCGGCGTTGCGCTGCTCGAGCAGGCGGCCGGGGGTGCCGATGATGATCTCCGGGTTCTTGCGCAGGCGCGCGCCCTGCACCTTGAAGTCCTCGCCGCCAGTGATCAGGCAGGCCTTGATGAAGGTGAACTGGGCGAAGCGCTCGACTTCCTTGAGGGTCTGCTGGGCCAGCTCGCGGGTCGGCAGGAGGATCAGCGCGCGCGCCAGGGAGCGCGGCTTGTCCTCGGCCAGCAGGCGGTGCAGCAGCGGCAGCAGGAAGGCCGCGGTCTTGCCGCTGCCGGTCTGTGCCGTGACCCGCAGGTCGTGCCCCTCCAGCGCCTTGGGAATGGCCGCGGCCTGGACCGGCGTCGGCTCGCTGAAGGACAGGCTTTCCAGTGCCTTCAGCAGGCGTTCGTGGAGGGGAAATTGGCTGAACAAGGGAGACCTCGGCATTGCACGTGAAAATGGACAGGTGCATAGCCTAACGGTTGCCGCGCCGGCGCGCAGGCTTTATTCGCGCGGCGCGACGGCCAGCGCCGGCGTCGCAATCGGCTCGACGCCGGGTCGCCGCCAGGCAAGCGCGGCGCGGGCGGCGATCGCAGACTCGTTCGACGCCCGTCGCCCAGAGGAACCAGATCATGCCCGACGCGCCCGCATCCGCCGCCGAACGCCTCGAACGGCTGCCGCTGAGTCCGTATCACCGACTGATCTTCGTGATCATCGCGCTGGCGTTCTTCTTCGACTCGATGGACCTGGCGATGATGACCTTCCTGCTCGGCTCGATCAAAGCCGAGTTCGGGCTCGACTCGGCGCAGGCCGGGCTGCTGGCCAGCTCGAGCTTCTTCGGCATGGTGATCGGCGCGGCCCTGTCGGGCATGCTCGCCGACCGCTTCGGGCGCAAGCCGGTATTCCAGGCCAGCATCGTGCTCTGGGGCCTGGCCAGCTACCTGTGCTCCACCGCCGGCGACCTCGGCAGCCTGACCTTCTACCGGGTATTGCTGGGGATCGGCATGGGGATGGAGTTTCCCATCGCCCAGTCGCTGCTGTCGGAGATGATCCCGGCCAGCCGCCGCGGCAAGTACATTGCGCTGATGGACGGCTTCTGGCCGCTGGGCTTCGTCGCCGCCGGCTGCCTGTCCTACTTCCTCCTGCCGCTGACCGGCTGGCGCAGCATTTTCCTGGTGCTGGCGCTGCCGGCGGTGTTCGTCCTCGCCATCCGCTTCCTGATTCCCGAGTCGCCGCGCTGGCTGGAGCAGGCCGGCCGGCGCGAACAGGCGGACCGGGTATTGCGCGACATAGAAGCACGGGTGATGCGTTCGCTGGGCCTGACCGAGCTGCCGCCGCCGCTGCGCCAGCCGCAGCGGGAACGCAGCCGTCCGGGCTTCTTCAGCGCCTTCGCCGAACTCTGGTCGCCAGCCTACCGGCGCCGCACCCTGACCGTCTGGGGCCTGTGGTTCTTCGCCCTGCTCGGTTTCTACGGCCTGACCTCCTGGCTCAGCGCGCTGCTCCAGCAATCCGGCTTCGCCGTCACCCAGTCGGTGTACTACACGGTGCTGATCTCGCTGGCCGGGATACCCGGCTTCCTCTGCGCGGCCTGGCTGGTGGAAAGCTGGGGCCGCAAGCCGAGCTGCGTGCTGATGCTCCTCGGCGGCGGCGCGATGGCCTACGCCTACGGCCAGACCGCGGTGTTCGGCGGCAGCCTGGCGCTGCTGATCGGCTTCGGCCTGGCCATGCAGTTCTTCCTGTTCGGCATGTGGGCGGTGCTCTACACCTATACGCCGGAACTCTATCCGACCTCCGCGCGCGCCACCGGCTCGGGCTTCGCCTCGGCGGTCGGGCGAATCGGCTCGCTGCTCGGCCCGCTGGTCACCGGGCTGGTCCTGCCGCTCACCGGCCAGGGCGGGGTGTTCACCCTCGGCGCCCTCTGTTTCGGCGTCGCTGCCCTGGTGGTCTGGGCCTTCGGCATCGAGACCCGCGGGCGCACCCTGGAGGAGCTTGCCGGCTGAGCCCGCGCGTCGGCGGAAAACCTTTGTAGACACGTCGGGGATGCGATCCGGCGCCCGATGGGGCACTCTTGGTTCCTTTGTGCGTTCCCGGCCCCCGCGTCGGGATCTCCGTTCAACCGCGGGGCCGGCCCGTCCCCCCCGCCCGCAACAAAGGAAGTCGCCTGTCCATGGACTCCACATCCCTTCTCGACCAGCTCTCCGGGTACTGGTCGGCGCTCGACCAACACCCTATCCTGCACGCCGGCCTGGCCTTCGGCCTGCTGCTGGTGGGCGCCCTGATTCTCGGCCGGGTGGCCCGCTACATCGTCCTCTACGCCGCCAACCTGCTCGCCCGCCAGCCCGCGCTGCACTGGCTCGGCGACCTGATCCGCAACAAGGTGTTCCAGCGCCTGGCGCAGACCACGCCCTCGCTGTTGGTGCAATTCGGCCTGCCGTGGATCCCGGAGATGCCGGACAAGGCCGCGCACTTCCTCGGCAACCTGGCACTGGCCTTCACCGTGCTGTTCCTGATCCTCGCCCTCACCGCGCTGCTGAATGCCCTGCTGGACATCTACGCGCGTACCGAGCACGCCCGCACCCGTTCGATCAAGGGCTACGTGCAACTGGCGAAGATCGCCGTGTTCGTGTTCGGCGCGATCATCATCGTCTCGATCATCATCGACCGCTCGCCGCTCCTGCTGCTGTCCGGCCTCGGCGCGATGTCGGCGGTCCTCCTGCTGGTCTACAAGGACACCCTGATGTCCTTCGTCGCCAGCGTGCAGCTCACCAGCAACGACATGCTGCGGGTCGGCGACTGGATCGAGATGCCGCAGGTCGGCGCCGACGGCGACGTGGTGGACATCACCCTGTACACCGTGAAGGTGCAGAACTTCGACAAGACCATCGTCTCGGTGCCGACCTGGCGCCTGATGTCGGAGTCGTTCAAGAACTGGCGCGGCATGCAGCAGTCCGGCGGACGGCGGATCAAGCGGGCGATCTACGTCGACTCCAGCCAGGTGCGTTTCCTCGACGAGAAGGAAGAGCGGCGCCTGAGCCAGGTGCGCCTGCTCACCGAATACATGGCCCGCAAGCAGACCGAGTTGCAGGAGTGGAATGCCGCCAACGGCGGGGTCGCCCCGCTGGCCGCCAACCGCCGCCGGCTGACCAACATCGGTACGTTCCGCGCCTACGCCCTCGCCTACCTGCAGAACCACCCGGACATCCATCCGCACATGACCTGCATGGTCCGCCAGTTGCAGCCGACCGCCCAGGGCATCCCGCTGGAGATATACTGCTTCACCCGCACCACCGCCTGGGTCGACTACGAGCGCATCCAGGGCGACGTGTTCGACTACCTGCTGGCGGTGATGCCGGAGTTCGGCCTCGGCGCCTACCAGCAGCCCAGCGGCCAGGACCTGCGCCAGGGGCTGCAAGGCATGCTCGAAGGGCGTGACGCCGGGGCCCGCTCGTTCGAGGCGCTGGCCGCGCCGAGCCGCAGCGACGAAGCCACCGCCTGAACCGAGGAAAACCGTCCATGAAACCGCACCTGACCTACTACGTCGCCGCCAGCCTGGACGGTTTCATCGCCCGCCCCGACGGCAGCGTCGACTGGCTCGACCGTTTCGCCGAGGGCGGCAACGACCACGGCTACAAGAGCTTCTACCAGGGCATCGACGGCCTGCTGATGGGCCGCGGCACCTACGATATCGTGCGCGGCTTCGGCGACTGGCCGTATCCGGGCAAACCCTGCCAGGTACTCACCCGCAACCCGCAGGAAAGCGCAGCGGAAGGCGTCGAGTTGCGCCACGTCACACCCCAGGAAGGCCTCGCGCGCCTCGGCGAACAGGGCTGCCGGCGGATCTGGCTGGCCGGCGGCGGCAGCCTGGCCGGCAGTTGCCTGGCGGCCGGGCTGCTCGACGAGGTGATCGTCAGCGTCATTCCGCAACTGCTCGGCGCCGGCATCCCGCTGTTCGCCGGCGGCCGCGAGCGGCGCCTGCAACTGCTGGAACAACATGGCTACAACAGCGGCATCGTACAGATGCGCTACCAGGTGATCGCCGAGGACGACCCGCAATGACCGACAACCTGCTGAGCATTTCCGCCGCCTGCCTGTTCGACGACCAGGGCAACCTGCTGCTGGTGCGCAAGCGCGGCACCCAGGCCTTCATGCTCCCGGGCGGCAAGCGCGAGCCGGGCGAAACGCCCCTCGCCGCGCTACAGCGCGAACTGCTGGAGGAACTGCGCCTGCCGATGGGCGCCTCGACCTTCGAGCACCTCGGCAGCTTCCAGGCGCCGGCGGCCAACGAGGCGAACACCCGCGTCGATGCCGATATCTACGTCGCCCGCCTGCCCCACGCCGTCTGTGCGCAGGCGGAGCTGGAGGAACTGGCCTGGCTGGTCCCCGGCCAAGCGCAGCCGGACAATCTCGCGCCGCTGCTGCGCGATCATGTCCTGCCGGCCCTGGCGCGGCGCGCGGCGGAAAACCCGGAAACCCAGGCCGAACACCGGACGCGCCCCGATCATGTGCGCTGAGCGCTAGCGCTACCGTCAACGAAAAAGGCCACCTCGGGGTGGCCTTTTCGCGTTCTCGCACCGATCGCGCGGAATATCGGCGGTTAACGCCTCTTCCTTGTGCGCAGCCTGCGGCTAAGCCTCAGAACGAAGTCCGGCGGTAGGCACGGTAGCGCGGGAACCAGAAGTTCGCCTCGATGGCGTCGTTCAATACCTCGTCGCTGGTATGCAGGGCCTTGCCCTCGGCCTGGGCCTGCTTGGCCACGGCGACGGCGATGCGCTTGCTGACCTCGCGGATGTCACCCAGCGCCGGCAACACGGCGCCCTCGCCCTGGGTAACGATCGGCGAGCAGTTGGCCAGGGCGTTGGCCGCGGCCATCAGCATGCCTTCGGTGACCCGGTTGGCCCGCGCGGCGATCACCCCCAGGCCGATGCCGGGGAAGATATAGGCGTTGTTGCACTGGGCGATGGGAATCCGCCTGTCGCCCACCTGCACCGGTTGGAACGGGCTACCGGTGGCGACCAGCGCCTGGCCGTCGGTCCAGTTGAGGATTTCCTGCGGAGTCGCCTCGACCCGCGAGGTCGGGTTGGACAGCGGCATCACCAGCGGCTGCTTGCAATGGCTGTGCAGCTCGCGGATGACCTCTTCGGAAAACAGCCCGCGCTGCCCGGAGACGCCGATCAGCACCGTCGGCCGGGCATTGCGGATCACTTCCAGCAACGCCAGGTCGTCGCCCTGCTGGCCGCCCCAGGCACCGAGATCGGCGCGCTTCTGCGCCAGGCGGTGCTGGAAGTCGAGCAGGTTGCTCATGTCGTCGGTGAGCAGGCCCCAGCGGTCGACCATGAAGATGCGCCGACGCGCCTGGGCCTCGTCCAGGCCCTCCAGTTGCATGGCGGCGATGATCTGCTCGGCGATGCCGCAACCGGCGGAGCCGGCGCCGACGAAGGTCACGGTCTGCTCGCTGAGCTTCTCGCCCTTGGCCTTGCAAGCCGCCAGCAGGGTGCCCACGGCCACCGCGGCGGTGCCCTGGATGTCGTCGTTGAAGCAGCACAGCTCGTCCTTGTAGCGCTCCAGCAACGGCATGGCATTGGTCTGGGCGAAGTCCTCGAATTGCAGCAGGACGTTGGGCCAGCGGCGCTTGATCGCCTGGATGAACAGGTCGACGAACTCCTCGTACTGCGCCCCGCTCACCCGCTCGTGGCGCCAGCCCATGTACATCGGGTCGTTGAGCAGGTCCGGGTTGTTGGTGCCGACGTCCAGCACCACCGGCAGGGTGTAGGCCGGGCTGATACCGCCGCAGGCGGTGTACAGCGACAGCTTGCCGATAGGGATGCCCATCCCGCCGATGCCCTGGTCGCCCAGGCCGAGGATCCGCTCGCTGTCGGTGACCACCACGATCTTCACGTTGTTCTTGGTGGCGCTGCGCAGGATGTCGTCGATCCGCTCGCGGTCCGGGTAGGAGATGAACAGGCCGCGGTGGGTCCGGTAGATCTTCGAGAACTCCTGGCAGGCCTGGCCGACCGTGGGGGTGTAGATGATCGGCATCATTTCTTCCAGGTGCTCCTCGAGCAGGCGGAAGAACAGGGTCTCGTTGTTGTCCTGGATCGAGCGCAGGAAGATGTGGCGGTCCAGATCGGTGTTGCACAGGTTGTACTGGCTGTAGGCGCGCTCGGTCTGTTCCTCGATGGTCTCGATGTTGTGCGGTAGCAGGCCCTGCAGGTTGAAATCGATGCGTTCCTGGGTACTGAACGCGCTGCCTTTGTTCAGCAGCGGCATCTCCAGCAGCGAAGGGCCGGCATGGGGGACGTACAAGGGACGCTTGGCTGTTTCGGTCATATCTGGACTCGCTTCTACGGGCTTCACTCGGGTACGGGGACCACGAACATACCCCCGGCGCAGAGGCTTTCCAAGGGCACGGCGAACAACAGGTCATTGCCGGACCCGCAAGTATCGCCACTTGCATGGCGAAACCGGCGCGTCACATCCGGAACCGACCATTCGACGAATGGTCAGAAGGCTGGCGTCAAAATAGGTCACAATAGCCGCCGCTTTCGTAGGGGAATACGCTGGGAACGCCGATGAGTCCCCGATTTTCCTTCGTGAAGCCCGTTATCGCCGGGACAACCTGAATGCATCCAGGCCCGGAAGCAGTTGGCCGTTTCGTTTGACGGCCTGGTCGGAAGAGTCAGGAGGGCTCGTTCCGGTCACCCAGAAGACACTCCGATGAACAGAGAGTAACCACGAACCAGCGGAAGCCTGGACCGTTATTCACGCACGCGAAGACATGCCGAAATGCGTTCACCCTTTTTGACATGCCTGTCTGTAGGCTTCGCGGCCCTTCTGGCCGCCCTCTCGACGCCCAGCCTGGCTTCCAACCAGGTCACCCACACCTTCAAGCCGTCGAAGAATTCCACCCTGTCGCCCAGCCGGGTCGTCAGCACCCGCCAGTCCGCCAACCGCTCGGTGGTCGCGGCCGCCGCTTCCGAAGTCACCGACCGCGCCTTCAGCATGATCGGCACCCCCTACCGCTGGGGCGGCACCACGCCGAAGAAAGGCTTCGATTGCAGCGGCCTGGTCAACTATGTGTTCCAGGACGTCGATGACGTCGACCTGCCGCGGACCGCGCGCGCCATCTACAACATGGACAACAACAAGGTCTCCCGCGGCAAGCTGCAACCGGGCGACCTGGTGTTCTTCCGGATCCGCAGCCGCAGCGTCGACCACGTCGGCATCTACGTCGGCAACGACCGCTTCGTGCACGCGCCGCGGCGCGGCAAGAAGGTCCGCGTCTCCGACCTCAACAGCAGCTACTGGAAACGCCACTACCTGGCCGGCAAGCGCATCCTGCCGACCACCCTCGCCCAGGTCGAAAGCACCCGCAAGCGCTGATTCCGGCGCCTGCGGCTCGCTCAGATGCCCCGCCGCGCCTGTTTCCTCAGCAGGCGCGCGCTGTCCCAGCCGGTCAACAGCACCGCCAGCCAGATCGGCGCGTAGGTCCATAGCTGCTCGGGACGGAACGCCTCGCCGAGGAACAGTACCGCCACCAGGAACAGCAGCACCGGTTCGACGTAGCTGAGAATCCCGAACAGCCCCATCGGCAGCAGTCGGCTGGAAGCCATCATCGCGCCGAAGGCCAGCGCGCTGATCAGCCCCAGCATCGGCAGCAACAGCCACAGGCGTGGCGCCTCGCGGAAGGCCTGGCTCTCGTCGCCCAGCCAGTACAGCGCGGCCAGCGCCAGCGGCAGCAGGAAGAGCATCTCGAAGACGAACCCGGACAGCGCGTCCACGCCCATCCTGCGCCGCAGCATGAAGTACGGGGGATAGCCCAGCGCGGTGACCAGGGAGACCCAGGAGAACGCGCGGGTCAGCCAGAACTCGTGGAGCACCCCGGCCAGCGCGCAGGCCACGGCGATAGCCTGCAGCGGCGTCAGGCGCTCGCCGTAGAACACCCGCCCCACCAGCACCATCGCCAGCGGCAGGAGGAAGTAGCCCAGCGACAGTTCAAGGGTCTTCCCGGCCAACGGCGCCCAGATGAAGATGCCCCATTGCAGCAGCATCATCGCCGCGGTCAGCGGGAAGCAGGCCAGCAGCCAGGGCTCGGCGAACAGCCGGCGCCAGGCGGCACGCAGGGTCGGCCACTGGCGGGTGGCGACGACCAGCAGGAATACCATCGGGATCGACCAGACCACCCGATGCGCCACCACCTGCAGGCTGTCCAGCGGCTCCAGCAGGTGGACGTAGCCCGGCAGGGTAACGAACAGCACCGAGGCGGCCAGCGACAGCAGCACGCCCTGTCCGGAAATCCTCATGCACGCACCTCGCGCCGGCCGAGCCGGTTGACCCACAGCGAAGCGACGATCACCGCGCCGCCCAGGGCCAGGCGCGGCAGGTCGGCGTGCTGGTTCCAGATCAGCAGGTTGAGCAGCAACCCGACCGGCACGTGCAGGTTGTTCATCACCGCCAGGGTACCGGCGTCCACCTCGGTGGCGCCCTTGTTCCACCAGAACTGGCCGAGGGCGGTGGCCAGCAGCCCCATCCATACCAGTACGCCCCATTGCAGCTCGCCGGCCGGCAGGCGCTGCGGATCGCCGAACAGCAGCCAGGCAGGCAACGCCACCAGCAGCGCGCCAACGAAGAAATAACCGAAGCGCTGGCGCTGCGGCAGCTCGGACGGGTACTTGCGCACCAGGCGCTTGTACAGCACCTGGCCGGCGGCGAAGGTGGCGTTGGCCAGTTGCAGCAGCAGGAAGCCCTGGAGGAACTCGCCGGTGATCCCGTCGTAGCGGATGATCGCCGCGCCCAGCACCGCCACCAGCGCGGCGGCCAGGGCCCAGAAGTTGAAGCGGCGGTTGAGCAGGTCGTCGAACAGGGCCACGTGGACCGGCGTCAGCACGGTGAACAGCAGCACCTCGGGCACCGTCAGCACGTTGAAGCTCAGGTACAGGCAGACGTAGGTGATGCCGAACTGCAGCGCGCCGACCAGCATCACCCCACCGACGAAACGCGGTTCGACGCCGCGCCAGCGGGTCAGCGGGAGAAACACCAGGCCAGCGAGAAGGACCCGGGTAAGCACGGCGAAGTAGCTGTCGACCTGGCCGGCGAGGTACTCGCCGATCAGGTTGAAGGAGAACGCCCAGAGGACGGTGACGAACAGTAGATAACGCATGGACCAGGCACCAGGATGGGGCGCCGACCATAACGTTTTTGCCGCCGCCAAGGAAGGCCGCGCGGGCCCGCGGCCAACCTCGCCGCCCCTGTACTACTTGCCGTGCGCGGTGGGCCAGCGGTATTCGAGCCAGTGCTCCATGCGCTGGCGCAACAAGCCGCTCTGCTCAGCGATGTGCAGCCACTGGTCGACGTAGCGCTTGAAGGCCTCGTCGCGCGGCAGCAGGTAGGCCTTCTCGGCGAAGTCGAAGGGTTGCTGCGGATGCACGGCGCAGAGTTCCGGGTGCAACCGCGACTGCAGGCGGGCCTCGATGGCGTCGGTCATCATCAGGTCGGCCTTGCCGTCGACGATCTGCTGGAAGATCGTCACGTTGTCCGGATGCACCAGGATCCGGGCCTTCTTCAGGTTCGCCCGGGCGAACTTCTCGTTGGTGCCGCCGGGGTTGACGATGGCCGTCACGCCCGGCTGGTCGATCTGCTCCAGGGTCTGGAAACGCGCTTCTTCGCTACAGAGGGTGATCGGCGTCTTGCCGTCGCGCAGGTAGGGAATCGAGAAATACGCCTGGCGCTGGCGCTCCAGGTTGATCGAGATGCCGCTCATGGCGATGTCGAAGCGGTCGTCGGCGAAATCGCGCATCAGGTTCGGCCAACTGGTCGGCACCACTACCAGCTTGGCCCCCAGGCTCTCGGCCAGGCGCTGCGCCATGTCCACGTCGAAACCGGCGTAACCGCCCTCTTCCGTGCGGTAGCTGAAGGGCTTGTAGTCGCCCGTGGTGGCGACGCGCAGCACGCCGCTTTCGAGGATGCGGTCGAGGCGGCTCTCCTGCGCCTGGAGGCTGGCGCTGGCCAGCAGCGCAAGGCAGGCCAGGGCCTGGACGAGATGGCGGAATGACTTCGGCATGGCGACTCCTCGGGATGGCGGACCGCAGAGAGACTACGCAAGTCGGCAGCCGCGGCCAAATCCCGGAATGCAGGGGAACGCCCGATGACGCCGGGGCGCGGGCCGAGCATGCGGCAGGAGAAGCGGAAAAAAGTGCGCGAAACGGCTGACGACCTCACACCGCCATCGACAGCGGTACACCCTGCAGCCATTCCGGGTGGTAGCGCAACAACATCTCCAGGCCGCGCTCCTGGTAGGCCGGGAAGCTGATCGCGACCAGCGTCTCGCCCTTGACCTTCTGCGGCGGGCCGAGGCGCTGGAGGATCACGCCGTTGCGAACGAAATAGCGCTCCATGGCCGTGGTGGTCACCGCGACCACCGAACTGGCCCCCAGGTACCAGGCGCATTGCAGGCTGGACCAGAATATCTTCATCGCCAGCTGCGGATCGTCCGCCGCGCTGGCGGCGTAGCGCGAAAGCTCCCAGACCGACGGATCGCTGGGCGGGGTTTCGCTGCACAGGTAGGCGAAGACGTCCTTGAGCAGGTAGGCGTCGGTCGTCGGCAGCAGGCGGGCGCAACCGCAGATGCCCTGGCGGCCCATGGCGACGATGTAGCGGGTTTGCGGATGGTCGAACTGGTCGAATTCCTGGTCGCGGACCCTGGAGGTGGAGACCACGTCCCAGCCCAGCTTCTCGATGAAGACTTGATGCCGGTAGCGTCCCAGCTCGGCGATCATGGCGGCGGAAAGCCCTTCCAGCGATTCAGAGAGCAATTCGATCATGACCAAGTCCCCGTGTCGTGCCGGCCGAGAAAAAAAAGGCGGCATCCCTACCCTGATACTCCTGGGCCCTCTCAGTCGGAGGACATACCAGCACACACATGAGGGGGAAGACTAAAGGAGGATGAACGGCAGGCAACCTGCCAGATCTGGTAGGGCGCGCCGGCCGGCGCGCCCTGCGCTTCAGATGAGGCCCAGCGCCGCGGCGTAGGCAGCAGCCAGCGTCTTGTTCGGCGCGTCGAACTTCTTCTGGATGTTCTTGTGGTGGAAGTTCACCGTGCTCTCGGAGATGCTCAGGATGATGGCGATTTCCCCGGAACTCTTGCCGTCGGCGGTCCATTGCAGGATCTCGCGTTCGCGATGGCTCAGGCAGACCGGGTTGGACATCAGCATCGGATGCTCCAGGTCGGTCAGCTTCTGGGTCAGCAACTCGATCATGCAACGCAGCCGCAGGCGGATTTCCTCGCGCTCGAAGCTGGAGATGTTCTGCTGGTCGCGCGCCACGGAAAGCACGCTGAGCAAATTGTTCGGCGCGCGGATCGGCAGGGTCGCGCCGACACAGAGGCCCCAATCGCGAGCCTCGTTCCAGAGCATCCGGCTCTGGTCGAACAGGCTGTCGCTCCAGACCACCATTTCCGAGGAGCGCAGGCCGTTGAGGATCGCCGGATCCACGGCCCCGTAGTTCTGCATCTGGTATCGCTCCAGCCAGGCCTTGGGATAGGTGCCATGGACCTCGGTCTTCGGCCGGGTGAAGGGAATCGTGTGGCGCACGCCATAGGCGTAGTAATCGAAGCCCAGGCGCCGCACTTCCTTTTCCAGGACGGCGAACACGCCCTGGCTGTCGTGGATCGGCTGCATCTCGCTACGCAAACCGTCCCACCACAGCAAAAAGCCTCCGTCATTCCTCATTGCAGTAAGCCCTGATCGATAAAATGCATCACAGCAGAATTGGCCCGGGGTATGACGCTGTCAAGCGCGCAGCCTTGCCGATACGGCAAAATCATGGCAACCCTATCTGTTATGCCAGCACCGTTCAGGACGCAGCCTTCAGCCATCGAGCATCCCCCTCCCTATGACAACGTTCGACCACCTGGGCCGCTTTACCGCAAGCGATACTGTGCGGTTGTGACAATTCCATGAAACGCCGACAGGCCGCCGCCATGGCCGGGTCCTCGAGCAAGCGCCACAGCGCCCCGCGCAACTCCTGCTCGCGCAACGGCACGCCCAGGCGCATCCCGCAGCCGAGCCGGACCAGCCGTTCGGCATTGTCGAACTGGTCGTGGGCACAGGGCAGCAGCACCTGCGGCACCCCCGCCGCCAAGGCCAGGCTCATGGCGCCGATACCGCCCGGATGGACCAGCCCGGCGCACGATGGCAGCAAGGCTCCCAGTGGCGCGTAAGCGCGCTGCAGCACGTGGTTCGGCAAGCCGCGCAGCGGTTCCTGGCCGGCGCCGGTGAGGAAGATCCCACGCGCGCCGAGGCGTTCCAGCGCGCGCAGGGCCATGGCGTAGAAGTCGCCCTGCAGGTGTTCGGTCGAGCCCTGGGTGAACACCAGCGGCCGGCTGCCCTGATCGAGAAAGCGTTGCAGTTCGTCGTCGAGCGGGGTTCCCGGGATACTGCCGTCGAACAGCGGGAAGCCGGTCATGTGCAGGGGTTGCGGCCAATCCTGCTGGGGCGGCGCGAACCAGGCCGGGAACAGGCAGACCACGCCCTGCGGCGAATGCATCCATTGGGTGAAGATGCGCTTCACCGGCGTTTCCAGGCCGACCTTGCGGCGCACCGCGTTGATCTCCGGCGCGCAGGTGCGATCCAGCTTGAAGCGCTCGATGCAGCGCCAGAGCAGCTTGCGCATCGCCAGCGGCATCTGCTCGGGCACGTTGAACTTGGGGTGTACCGGCGGCAGGTGCGCCGACAACAGGGTCGATGGCGAGACCTGCGCGGACAGGTAGGGAATCCCGTACTTCTCGTGAGCGATGCGTGCGCCCAGCGCCCATAGCGAGCCGACCACCACGATGTCGTCATGGCGCTGCGCCGAGACGTACTCGTAGACCGGCTCGATCATCCCGGCGATGGCTTGCCAGAGCACGCCGAAGGACGTCTTGGGGTCCCACAGGCGCGGATCGCCCATGGTCCGGCGGTAGGTCAGTTCGTCGCTCAGCGGGACGAACGCGATGCCGTGCTGCTCCACCGCGTCGCGAAACACCGGGATGGTGCAGAGGCTCACGCGGTGCCCGCGCAGTTTCAGGGTCCGGGCCAGGCCGATGAAGGGAAATACGTCGCCGGCCGAGCCGATGGCGATGAGGATGGCGTGCATGGGGCTACTCCGTGCGTTATGCAACCGCAAAGCCCGGCCAAGCCGGGTCTTCGCAGGTCAAGGGTTCAGGCGTAGCCGATGGCCATCTCGTGGAATCCCGCCGCGCGTTCCGCCCGCTGCGGCTCCGGTTGCTTCAGCAGGTGCTCGAGCAGGGCGCGGTGCACGCGTACCGCTGCCAGCTTGGACTCCAGGTCGAGGAAATGCCCGGTGCCCTCCACCCGCGAGAAACTGCAGTGCGGCAGGTAGTCGCGGAACTGGCGGGCGTCCTCGGCGGTGGTGTATTCGTCCCAGCTGCCGTTGATGAAATGCACGTGGCTCTGGATCCGCTCCAGGCAAGCCAGGTAGCCCCGATCGTTGAGCGCCAGCACCTGGTCGATGTGAAAGCGCGCCTGCTCGTATTCGCCGGTGGCCAGCGAAGCCATGTGCTGATGGTTGCTGGCTTTCAGGCGCGGCGGCAGGTATTTGCCGACGGTCTCGTTGAGCAGATGGCCGATCGCCGACTTGTCGTCCAGCTCGATCAGCGCCTGCGCCCGCCCGACGTAGTCGAGCATCGCCTGGTTCAGTCCAGGGGCGAATGCCATCACCACCGAGCTGCGGATACCGCGCGGATTGCGCGACAGCGCCAGCAGCGTGGAGATACCGCCCCAGGACGCGGAGACCAGGTGATTGACCTCGAAGCGCTCGATCAGCGCCAGGAGGATTTCCACCTCGTCGTCCTTGGTGATCAACCCGCGCTGCGGGTTGTGCTGCCGCGACTGCCCGGCGAAGGGCAGGTCGAACAGCACCACGTTGAAATGTTCGGCCAGGCACTTGCAGGTCCGGGCGAACGAGGCGGTGGTCGCCATCGCGCCGTTGACCAGCATCACCGTGCTGCGCCCGGGATCCTGCCCAACGCGCTCGACATGTACCCGCAGGCCCTTGCAAACCGATACCAACAGACTTTCGCGCCGCATTTCACACCTCCCAAAAATTTTCGAACAGGCAAACAGCTATCGCTGCCACGGGTATCCCGGCATTACGTAGAGTTCGTTCTTATTGTTCGAACGGCAGACAAGTAACTCAGCGGCCATCCGCGCGGACCAGCCACGGCGGATGCGTACCCCTTCAGGCGAGGGGCTTGTGTGGGTCTTGCAGATCGGCCTGCGCAAACGATTGGCGTCCGTGTTCACGCGTAGCCGATGAACACTTTTTAGCCAATTCGAAAGCTAACGGTAACTGCCAGATTTCACAGGACGGGCGGCCGCCTGCGCATAAGCCCCTGCCCGCCCGCGATAAGGCGTGCCAGAGCGGCCGGCGGGGAACAGCGAGGGGTTGGCGGAAAAGGCATGAAAAAACCGGGCGCCAGGCCCGGTTTCCGGTGTCGAAACGCTCTGGCGTCAGGCTTTTGGCAGGGTCACGCCGCGCTGGCCCTGGTATTTGCCGCCACGGTCCTTATAGGACACTTCGCAGGCCTCGTCGGATTGCAGGAAGAGCATCTGCGCCACGCCTTCGTTGGCGTAGATCTTCGCCGGCAGGTTGGTGGTATTGGAGAACTCGAGGGTCACATGGCCTTCCCACTCCGGCTCCAGTGGGGTGACGTTGACGATGATGCCGCAACGCGCGTAGGTGCTCTTGCCCAGGCAGATGGTCAGGACGTCGCGCGGGATGCGGAAGTACTCGACGGTGCGCGCCAGGGCGAAGGAGTTCGGCGGGATGATGCAGACGTCGCTGTTGATGTCGACGAAGCTTTTCTCGTCGAAGTTCTTCGGATCGACCACCGCCGAATGGATGTTGGTGAACACCTTGAATTCGGCGGCGCAGCGCACGTCGTAGCCGTAGCTGGACACCCCGTAGGAAATCACCCGGCTGTCGTCCGCGCCGCGCACCTGGCGCTCGACGAACGGCTCGATCATGCCGTGCTCCTGAGCCATGCGGCGAATCCACTTGTCCGATTTGATGGTCATGGAGGGTGTCCTGTCGAAAGCTGCGAAAAATGATCGCGAATCTTACCGGGGCCGCCGCCCCAGGGCAAAGGCAGCCGTCGCCGACGGCTGCCCGAGCGCCTCAGTCGTCGCTGATGCTGATGTTCGGCAGGCCGACGCTGGCCCGCTCGCTGAGAACGATGCGCGCGCCGACATGGCGGGCGATTTCCTGGTAGAGCATCGCCAGTTGGCTTTCCGGGTCGGCGATCACCGTCGGCCGGCCGCTGTCGGCCTGGGTGCGGATGGCGATCGACAGCGGCATGGACGCCAGCAGCTCGACGCCGAACTGCGCCGCCAGCTTCTCGCCGCCGCCCTCGCCGAACAGGTGCTCGGCATGGCCGCAGTTGGAGCAGATGTGCACCGCCATGTTCTCCACCACGCCGAGCACCGGGATGTTCACCTTGCGGAACATCTCCACGCCCTTCTTCGCGTCGAGCAGCGCCAGGTCCTGCGGGGTGGTGACGATCACCGCGCCGGCCACCGGCACCTTCTGCGCCAGGGTCAGCTGGATGTCGCCGGTGCCCGGCGGCATGTCCACCACCAGGTAGTCGAGGTTGTCCCAGGCGGTCTGGGTGATCAGCTGGATCAGGGCGCCGGAGACCATCGGCCCGCGCCAGACCACCGGCGTGCTGTCGTCGGTGAGGAAGGCCATCGACATCACCTGCACCCCGTGCGCCTCCAGGGGCTCGAACCACTTCTGCTCACGGACCTTCGGCCGGGTGCCTTCCGGCAGGCCGAACATGATGCCCTGGCTGGGTCCGTAGATGTCCGCGTCGAGGATGCCCACCCGCGCACCCTCGCGGGCCAAGGCCAGGGCCAGGTTGGCGGCGGTGGTGGACTTGCCGACGCCGCCCTTGCCGGAAGCCACCGCGACGATGTTCTTCACGTTGCCCATCACCTCGACCTGCGGCTGTGCCTTGTGCGGCTGGATCACGCAGTCGACCCGGACCTCGGCGCGAGCGACGCCGTCGAGCGCCTCCAGGGCCATTTGCAGGGTTTGCGCCAGGCCGTTTCTGAACAGCCCGGCGGCGTACCCCAGTTCCAGGCGCACCCGCACGCGGTCGCCCTGGATCTCCACCTCGCGCAGGCAGCCGGCGCTGACGGGGTCCTGGTTCAGATAGGGGTCCTGGTACTGGCGGAGGGTGGCTTCCACCGTTTGGCGAGTGATAGCGGACATGGGGGATTTCCTGAGGGTTAAGCGGGGAATCGATGCCGGTCATCCTACCCGAGTGGCGCGCGGATGAAAAAAAACCGCCGCTTCTTTATAGTGACCGATCCGTTTAGCTCTCAGCCGATAAGCCGAACCCATGTCCGAACCACGCAAGATCCTCGTTACCAGCGCCCTCCCCTACGCCAACGGTTCCATTCACCTGGGACACATGCTGGAGTACATCCAGACGGACATGTGGGTGCGCTTCCAGAAGATGCGTGGCAACCAGGCCGTCTACGTCTGCGCCGACGACGCCCACGGTTCGGCGATCATGCTCCGCGCCGAGCGCGAGGGCATCACCTCCGAGCAACTGATCGACGCCGTGCGCGCCGAGCACATGGGCGACTTCGCCGACTTCCTGGTGGACTTCGACAACTACCACTCGACCCACTCGGAAGAGAACCGCGAGCTGTCCAGCGCGATCTACCTGAAACTGCGCGACGCCGGGCACATCGACACCCGCCCGGTGACCCAGTACTTCGACCCGGAAAAGCAGATGTTCCTCGCCGACCGCTTCATCAAGGGCACCTGCCCGAAGTGCGGCACCGCCGACCAGTACGGCGACAACTGCGAGGCCTGCGGCGCGACCTACGCCCCGACCGAACTGAAGGACCCGAAATCGGCGATCTCCGGCGCCACCCCGGTGCTCAAGGAATCGCTGCACTACTTCTTCAAGCTGCCGGACTTCGAGGCCATGCTCAAGCAATGGACCCGCAGCGGCGCCCTTCAGGAGTCGGTGGCCAACAAGCTCGCCGAGTGGCTGGACAGCGGCCTCCAGCAGTGGGACATCTCGCGCGACGCGCCGTACTTCGGCTTCGAGATTCCCGACGCTCCCGGCAAGTACTTCTACGTCTGGCTGGACGCGCCGATCGGCTACATGGCCAGCTTCAAGAACCTCTGCGCGCGGCGTCCCGAGCTGGACTTCGACGCGTTCTGGGGCAAGGACTCCAGCGCCGAGCTGTACCACTTCATCGGCAAGGACATCGTCAACTTCCACGCGCTGTTCTGGCCGGCCATGCTCGAAGGCGCCGGCTACCGCAAGCCGACCGCGCTGAACGTGCACGGCTACCTGACCGTGAACGGCCAGAAGATGTCCAAGTCGCGCGGCACCTTCGTCAAGGCGCGCACCTACCTCGACCACCTGGACCCGGAATACCTGCGCTACTACTACGCGTCCAAGCTCGGCCGCGGCGTCGAGGACCTCGACCTGAACCTCGAGGACTTCGTGCAGAAGGTCAACTCCGACCTGGTCGGCAAGGTCGTCAACATCGCCAGCCGCTGCGCCGGCTTCATCCACAAGGGCAACGCCGGCGTGCTGGTCGGCGCCGATCCGGCGCCGGAGCTGCTCGCCGCCTTCCGCGAGGCCGCCCCGGGCATCGCCGAGGCCTATGAGGCCCGCGACTTCAATCGCGCCATGCGCGAGATCATGGCCCTCGCCGACCGCGCCAACGCCTGGATCGCCGAACAGGCGCCTTGGGCGCTGGCCAAGCAGGAAGGCCAGCAGGACAAGGTCCAGGCCGTCTGCGGCCTGGGCATCAACCTGTTCCGCCAGTTGGTGATCTTCCTCAAGCCGGTGCTGCCGAAGCTGGCCGCCGCCGCCGAAGCCTTCCTCAACGTCGCCCCGCTGACCTGGGCCGACCACCGGACCCTGCTGGCCAACCACCAGCTGAACCCATTCCAGCCCCTGATGACCCGTATCGAGCCCGCGAAAGTAGAAGCCATGATCGAAGCCTCCAAGGAAGACCTCGCCGCCGCCGCATCCCAACCCGCCGGCAACGGCGAGCTGGTCAAGGAACCCATCGCCGCGGAGATCGACTTCGACGCTTTCGCCGCGGTCGACCTGCGCATCGCCCTGATCGAGAAGTGCGAATTCGTCGAAGGCGCCGACAAGCTGCTGCGCCTGTCGCTGGACATCGGCGACGCGAAGCGTAACGTGTTCTCCGGGATCAAGAGCGCGTATCCCGACCCGAGCGCCCTGGAAGGCCGCCTGACGCTCTATGTGGCCAACCTGGCGCCGCGCAAGATGAAGTTCGGGGTGTCCGAGGGCATGGTCCTGGCCGCCGGCCCAGGTGGCGAGGAGATCTACCTGCTGAGTCCGGACAGCGGTGCCAAGCCGGGCCAGCGCGTCAAGTAACGCAGACCACGAAGCCACGGAGGGCTCGATAGAATGAACGCATGGAAGCTTGCCGCCGGCGTCCTGCTGGCGGCGCTCTACGGATGCTCCGCCGAACACGCCGAAAGCGTCTCCGGCAATACCGGTTTCCAGGGCGAGACGGGCAAACCCGGCACCGCCCTCGCCTACGAACACCGCGTCGGCATCCGCCTTCCCGCCGCGCGTATCGACGCGCAACTCGCCGCCAGCCGCGACGCCTGCAACAGCGAGCGCTTCGGCCAGTGCGACGTGCTCGCCATCGAACAACGCGGCGGTATCGGCCATTACGCCGAACTCACCGTGCGCATCGTCCCGGACGGCGTGGAGAAGCTGGTCGCGGCCGCTGCCGAGGGCGGCACGCTGGAAAGCCGGCAGACCCGCGCCGAGGACCTGGCCCAGGCGGTCGCCGACACCCGCCAGCAACGCGAGCGCCTGCAACGCGAGTACCAGACCCTGCAGCAATACCAGGGGCGCAAGGACATGAGCGTCGGCGACCTGCTGGCCCTGGCCAAGGAAATCGCCGCGGTGGAAGCCCAACTGGCCGACAACGCCCAGGCCGGCGCCCAGCAGCAGCGGCGCATCGCCACCAACCTGCTGACCCTGAGCTTCAGCAGCGAGGCGCAGCCGGACAGCCGCCTCGGCCAGCTCGCCACGGCCGCCGGGCAACTGCTCGACGACCTTGTCGATGGCACCATCGCCGCGATGAAGTTCTTCGCCTACAGCCTGCCGTTCCTCGTCGTGCTGCTGCCGCTGGGCCTGTTGCTGCGCGGCCTGTGGCGCTGGCTGCGGCGGCCCGGCAAGAACGAGGCGCGCTGAGCCCAGGCATACGGGCGGACCGGGAGGGTCCGCTCTTTCGCCCAGGACCGCCTGACGGGCCTGGCAACTCACAAGGAGGAAGACCGATGACCGCCACCAGCGACCTGATCGAGTCACTGATTTCCTATAGCTGGGACGACTGGCAGGTGACCCGCCAGGAAGCCCGCCGGGTGATCGCCGCGATCCGCAACGACAACGTGCCCGATGCGACCATCGCCGCACTCGACAAGAGCGGCTCGCTGATCAAGCTGTTCCAGCGGGTGGGCCCACCGGAACTGGCGCGCTCGCTGATCGCCAGCATCGCCGGGCGCACCACCATGCAGCGCTACCAGGCACGCAATGCCTTGATCCGCAGCCTGATCAACAATCCCCTGGGCACCCAGACCGACAACTGGATCTACTTCCCCACCATCACCTTCTTCGACATCTGCGCCGACCTCGCCGACGCCGCTGGCCGCCTGGGCTTCGCCGCGGCCGGCGCCACCGGGGTAGCCAGCCAGGCGATCCAGGGTCCGTTCAGCGGGGTCGGCGCCACCGGCGTCAATCCGACCGACCTGCCGTCCATTGCCTTCGGCGACCAGCTCAAGCTGCTCAACAAGGACCCGGCGACCGTCACCAAGTACAGCAACCCGCTCGGCGACCTGGGCGCCTACCTGAGCCAGCTTTCGCCGCAAGACAAGCTGAACCAGGCACAGACGCTGGTCGGCCAGCCGATCAGCACGCTGTTCCCCGACGCCTATCCGGGCAACCCGCCGTCGCGGGCCAAGGTCATGTCCGCGGCTGCGCGCAAGTACGACCTGACGCCGCAACTGATCGGCGCGATCATCCTCGCCGAGCAGCGTGACCAGACCCGCGACGAAGACGCCAAGGACTATCAGGCGGCAGTCAGCATCAAGAGCGCCAACACCTCCATCGGCCTCGGCCAGGTGGTGGTCTCCACCGCGATCAAGTACGAGCTGTTCACCGACCTGCTCGGCCAGCCGGTGCGCCGCGGCCTGTCGCGCAAGGCGGTCGCCACCCTGCTGGCCTCCGACGAATTCAACATCTTCGCCACCGCCCGTTACATCCGCTACGTCGCCAACCTGGCGTCGCAACAGGACCTGCGCAAGCTGCCGAAGACCCGCGGCGCATTTCCCTCCATCGATCTCCGCGCCTACGCCGGCAATCCGCGCAACTGGCCGCGGGACAATGTCCGCGCGCTGGCCTCGGAATACACCTCGCGGCCCTGGGACGACAACCTGTCGCCGGGCTGGCCGATGTTCGTCGACGATGCCTACGCCACCTTCCTCGATCCTGGAATGAGGTTCCCATGAAGACAGTCGCCCTGATTCTCGCCAGCCTCGCCCTGCTGGCCTGCACCGCGGAGTCCGGGGTGGACTTCGACAAGACCCTGACCCACCCGAACGGCCTGGTGGTGGAGCGCCCCGTCGGCTTCGACGCGCGGCGCAGCGCCGAGGGCTTCCGCTTCGACGAAGGCGGCAAGCTGCGCAACCCACGCCAACTGGAGGTCCAGCGCCGGGACGCGCCGCCCCCGCCCGACCTGGCGAGCAGGCGCCTAGGCGACGGCGAGGCGCGCTACAAGGTAGAGGAAGACGACGGCGGCTCCGCAGGCAGCGAATACCGCCTGTGGGCAGCCAAGCCGGCGGGCGCGCGGTGGATCGTGGTCAGCGCCAGCGAGCAGAGCGAGGATGGCGAACCGACCTTCGCCCTGGCCTGGGCGCTGCTGGAGCGGGCCAGGTTGCAGTGAGCGCGACCCCGGGAGACGCTGCGGCAGTCCGTCTCCCGGTCTTTCGTACGTGTTTGCGCTAGCCTTGCAGGGCAATCCCACCCGATAATAGGGGATTTCCCCGACGGCCCCGGCCCTGCAACGAATGCTTCGCGTATGACTGAACTCGCCCTGATCCTGGTCAGTGCCATCCTGGTCAACAACTTTGTCCTGGTGCAGTTCCTCGGCCTGTGCCCGTTCATGGGCGTGTCGCGGAAGATCGAGACGGCCATCGGCCTGTCCCTCGCCACCACCTTCGTCCTGACCCTGGCGGCGATGTGCAGCCATATCCTGCAACGCTACGTGCTGCGCCCGCTGGACCTGGAGTACCTGCGCACCATCGGCTTCATCCTGGTGATCGCGGTGGTGGTGCAGTTCACCGAGATGCTGGTGAAGAAGACCAGCCCGCTGCTGTACCGGGTGCTCGGCATCTTCCTGCCGCTGATCACCACCAATTGCATCGTCCTCGGCGTCGCCCTGCTCAACGCCAACAAGGCTGAATACGGCTTCCTCCAGGCCACTACCCAGGGCTTCGGCGCCGGGCTGGGCTTTTCCCTGGTGCTGGTGCTGTTCGCCGCCCTGCGCGAGCGCATCGCCATCGCCGACGTGCCGGCGCCGTTCCGCGGCGCGGCCATCGGCATGATCACCGCCGGCCTGATGTCGCTGGCGTTCATGGGCTTCAGCGGGTTGGTCCGGCCATGAACGGCGTGTTCCTGGCGATCGGCGCGCTGCTGCCGATCTGCCTGGCCGGCGGTGCGCTGCTCGGCTATGCGGCGGTGCGCTTCCGCGTCCAGGGCGACCCGGTCGCCGAGCAGGTCAACGCCCTGTTGCCGCAGACCCAGTGCGGCCAGTGTGGCTACCCCGGCTGCAAGCCCTACGCCGAGGCGATCGCCGCCGGCGACAAGATCAACAAGTGCCCGCCGGGCGGCGAAGCGACCATCCGCGCCCTCGCCGACCTGCTCGACCTGGAGCCCGAGCCGCTCGACGCCGCCGAGGAAACCCCGCCGCGGGTAGCCTACATCCGCGAGGCCGAATGCATCGGCTGCACCAAGTGCATCCAGGCCTGCCCGGTGGACGCCATCGTCGGCGCCGCACGGTTGATGCACACGGTGATCGCCGACGAATGCACCGGTTGCGACCTGTGCCTGGAGCCCTGTCCGGTGGACTGCATCGAGATGCGCGAGATACCGGACGACGTGCGCCACTGGAAATGGCCGCAGCCGTCGCCGCGACTGATCGCCAGCGACCGGGAGCGAGCGGCATGAGCGCCCTGCACGCCTTCCCCGGCGGCCTCTGCCTGCCGGCCAACAAGGAGCGCTCCACCGCCCTGCCGATCCAGCAGGCGCCGCTGGCGCAGCGCTACATCGTGCCGCTCGGCCAGCACATCGGCGCGCCGGCGCGGCCTTGCGTGGAAGTCGGCCAGGCCGTACTCAAGGGCCAGACCATCGCCCTCCCGGACGGCACCGTCAGCGCCGCGCTGCATGCCCCGACCTCGGGTACCGTGGTGGCGATCGGCGCACACCCCTATCCGCATGCCTCCGGTCTTCCCGCGCCGGCCATCGTCATCGCCAGCGACGGCCTGGAGCGCTGGACCGAGCTGCATCCCTGCCCGGACTTCCGCGCCGAAAGCCCGCTGGCGTTGCTCGAACGCATCCGCGCGGCCGGCATCGGCGGTCTCGGCGGCGCCGGCTTCCCCACCGCGGCCAAGCTCGCCGCGCGCCCGGCGGAAAAGATCCATACGCTGGTGGTGAACGGCGCCGAATGCGAGCCCTACATCAGCGCCGACGACCTGCTCATGCGCGAGCGCGCCACGCAGGTGCTGGGCGGCATCGATATCCTGGTGCAGATCCTGCGCCCCGAAGAGGTGCTGGTCGGCATCGAGGACGACAAGCCGGAAGCCATCGCCGCCCTCGGCGCCGCCCTCGGTGAACGGCCCTATCGCATCGTCGCCCTGCCGACCCGCTATCCCTCGGGCGGCGAGCGCCAGTTGATCCAGTTGCTCACCGGCAGGGAAGTCCCGGCGGACGGCCTGCCGGCGGACATCGGCATCCTGTGCCAGAACGTCGGCACCCTGGCCGCCGTGCACGATGCCGTCGTCCTCGGTCGGCCGCTGATCTCGCGGATCACCACCCTCGCCGGCGGCGCCCTGGAGCGGCCGATGAACGTCGAGGCGCTGATCGGCACGCCGGTGCACGAGCTGCTGGCGTTCGCCGGCCTCGCCGAGGGACGCCTGGAACGCGTGCTGATGGGCGGGCCGATGATGGGCTTCGCCCTGCCCGATCTCTCGGTGCCGCTGATCAAGACCTGCAACTGCCTGCTCGCCGGCGATGCCACGGAGCTGCCGGAACCAGTGCCGGCCATGCCCTGTATCCGCTGCGGCGACTGCGCCCAGGTCTGCCCCGTCAGCCTGCTGCCACAACAACTGCATTTCTTCGCCCTGGGCGACGAGCACGAGCAATTGCTCGCCCACAACCTGTTCGATTGCATCGAATGCGGCGCCTGCGCCTACGTCTGCCCGTCGAGCATTCCCCTGGTGCAGTACTACCGCGCGTCCAAGGCGGAGATCCGCGAGCAGCGGCAGAAGTTGCTGAAGGCCGAACAATCCCGTGAGCGTTTCGAGCAACGCCAGGCTCGCCTGCGCCGCGACGAGGAGCGCCGGGCCGCAGAACGCGCCCAACGCGCCGAGAAGGCCGCGCGGGCGCGCGCCGCCCAGGCCGAGCGCGAGGAAGCCGCCCCCGCCACGGCGGTCGACCCGGTGCAGGCGGCGATCGAGCGGGCCAGGGCGCGCAAGCAGGCCGGTAGCGGCAGCGAACGACTGAAACGGCTGAAGATCGAAGCGAGCATGGCGCGGGTGGCCCTGAAGAAGGCCGAGAAACAGTTGCTCAGCCACGACACCCCGGAACAGCATGGCCTGGTCGCGGAACTGCGCGCCGCCGCCGAGGCCGCCGACAAGGCCCTGGCCGATGCCGAAGCCAGCCTGCCGCGCGACCTACCCAGCGCACCGCCTGCCGCGCTCGACGACGAAGCCGAACTGAAGAAGGCCAAGGCCCAGGCCGCCATGGCCCGCGCCCAGCTCAAGCGCTCGGAAAAGGCCTTCGGCGAAGCGCCCGGCGCCGAACAGCGGGCGACCCTCGACGAACTGCGCGCCGAGGTCGAGCGTTGCGAAGCCACCCTGGCCCGCCTCGAGCGTCACGCGCCGAAGCCCGCGGCGCCCCGCGACGACGGCCAGGCGGCGCTGAAGCGGGCGAAGATCGCCCTGGTCGGCAAGCGCGCGGCCTTGAAGAAGGCCGAGCAGGCCGGGGTGATGGACAGCGAGCTGGAACGCCTGCGCGGCGAGCTGCAAGCCGCCGAGCGCGACCTGCATGCCGCCGAGGACGCCTGCGGCAAGCCGGCGCCGGAGCTGGTGTGGATCGACAAGCGCCCGGTCGACCCGCACACCCGCGAGCTGAAGACCGAGCTGGCCTACGCCCGCGCCGCCCTGAAGAAGCTCGAACGCCTGGCGAACGCCGACCCCGCCGCACTCGCCGCCGCCCGCGCGCGCCTGAGCGCCGCCGAGCGCGCCCTGACCGAACACGGTACGGAGTGACCATGGCCCTGCCCCGCCCCACCTCGCCCCACGCCCGCGGCTCCAACCGTACCCCGGCGATCATGCGCCTGGTGCTCGGCGCCTGCGTCCCCGGCCTGCTGACGCTGACCTGGCTGTACGGCCCGGGCACCCTGCTCAACCTGGCCTGGGCCAGCCTCGTCGCGCTGGCCTGCGAAGCCGCCATGCTGGCCCTGCGCAAACGTCCGCCGGGGGTGTTCCTCAAGGACGGCAGCGCGCTGGTCACCGCCCTGTTGCTGGCAGTCGCCCTGCCGCCCTACGCCCCCTGGTGGCTGACCCTGGTGGCGACCTTCTTCGCCCTGGTATTCGGCAAGCACCTGTACGGCGGCCTCGGACAGAATCCGTTCAACCCGGCGATGCTCGGCTACGTCGTGGCGCTGGTCTCGTTTCCCCTGGAAATGACCCGCTGGCCCTCGCCGGACAGCGCCCTCGGCCTGCCCGACAGCCTCCGCGAATTCCTCGGCCTCGCTAGCCGGCCGGACGCCTGGGCCCACGCCACCGCCCTCGACGTGCTGAAGACCGACCGCAGCCTGACCGTCGACGAGCTGTTCGCCGGCAACCCGGCCTTCGGCCACCTCGGTAGCGCCGGCAGCGAGTGGGTCAACCTGGCGTTCCTCCTCGGCGGCCTGTTCCTGCTCTGGCGCCGGCTGTTCACCTGGCACGCGCCGCTGGGCATGCTCGCCGGCCTGTTCGCCATGAGCCTGCTGTTCTGGAATGGTTCCGGCTCCGATTCCCATGGCTCGCCACTGTTCCATCTGTTCAGCGGGGCGACCATGCTCGGCGCCTTCTTCATCGTCACCGACCCGGTGTCCGGCGCCACCAGCAATCGCGGGCGGCTGGTCTTCGGCCTCGGCGTCGGCGTCCTCACCTACGTCATCCGCGCCTGGGGCGGCTATCCCGATGGCGTGGCGTTCGCCGTGCTGCTGATGAACCTGGCGGCGCCGACCATCGACTACTACACCCGGCCGCGCACCTACGGCCATCGCAAGGCCGAGCGCGGCTTCAAGGCAGGCGACTGATGGACGCTGCGACTCGCCGTTCGATGCTGCGCAACGCCCTCCTGCTCGGGCTCTTCGCCCTGGTCGGAGTGGGCCTGGTAGCACTGGTGCAGCAATTCACCGAAGCGCGCATCGCCGAAGCCCAGCGCGAGGCGCGCGGCCGCGCCCTGCTGGAACTGCTGCCGCCGGGCAGCTACGACAACCATCCGCTGGACAGCCAGGTGCCAACCTTCGCGCCGAAGCTGCTCGGCCTGGATGCGCCGCGTCCGGCCTATGTCGCCCGCCTGCACGGCCAGGCCAGCGCAGTGATCCTCCAGGCCAGCGCGCCGGATGGCTACAGCGGCGCCATCCAGCTACTGGTCGGGGTCACCGCCCAGGGCCGGCTGCTCGGCGTACGGGTCGTCGCGCACAAGGAAACCCCCGGCCTCGGCGACCGCATCGAACTGGCCAAGAGTCCCTGGGTGCACGGTTTCGACGGCAAGAGCCTGGGCGATCCGGCGGACGCCGGCTGGGCGGTGAAGAAGGACGGCGGTACGTTCGACCAGTTCGCCGGCGCCACCGTCACCCCGCGCGCCGTGGTCCGCGCCGTGCACAAGGCGCTGCGCTACTTCGACGCCAACCGCGAACGCCTGCTCGCCCCCGAAGAGGCTGCCGGACATGAGTGAACAAGATTTCCGCGAGATCGCCCGCAACGGCCTGTGGCGCAACAACCCGGGTCTGGTCCAGTTGCTCGGCCTGTGCCCGCTGCTGGGCACCAGCAACTCGACGGTCAACGCCCTCGGCCTGGGCCTGGCCACCATGCTCGTGCTGGCCTGCTCCAATGCCGCGGTATCGTTGGTGCGCGGCGCGGTGAGCGAGGCGATCCGGCTGCCGGCGTTCGTCATGATCATCGCCGCGCTGACCACCTGCATCGAACTGCTGATGCAGGCCTGGACCTACGAGCTGTACCAGGTCCTCGGCATCTTCATCCCGCTGATCACCACCAACTGCGTGATCCTCGGCCGCGCCGAGGCCTTCGCGGCGAAGAACGGCGTGCTGCGCGCCAGCTTCGACGGACTGCTGATGGGCCTCGGCTTCGCCCTGGTCCTGCTGGTCCTCGGCGGCCTGCGCGAGCTGCTCGGCCAGGGTACCCTGCTGGCCGACATGCACTTGCTGTTCGGCCCGGCGGCGGCGGACTGGAAGATCCAGCCGTTCCCGCAGTACCAGGGCTTCCTGCTGGCGATCCTGCCGCCGGGCGCGTTCATCATGCTCGGCCTGCTGATCGCCCTGAAGAACCGTATCGATGAAAGCCTGGCGGAACGCGCCAAGGTGCAGGCGGGCGACGTACCCGCCACCCAGCGCCAGCGCGTCCGCGTCACCGGAGTGATTGAATGAATGCCGCCAAGCGCGCGGAGATCTTCCGCCGACTGCACGAAGACAACCCCGAGCCAAGGACCGAACTGGCCTACACCACCCCCTTCGAACTGCTCATCGCGGTGATCCTCTCCGCCCAGGCCACCGACGTCGGGGTGAACAAGGCCACCGCCCGCCTCTATCCGGTGGCCAACACCCCCGAGGCGATCCACGCCCTCGGCGTCGAGGGGCTGTCGGAGTACATCAAGACCATCGGCCTCTACAACAGCAAGGCGAAGAACGTCATCGAAACCTGCCGCATCCTCATCGAAAAGCACGGCGGCCAGGTTCCCGACAACCGCGAGGACCTCGAAGCCCTGCCCGGGGTTGGCCGCAAGACCGCCAACGTGGTGCTCAATACCGCCTTCCGGCAACTGGCCATGGCGGTGGACACGCATATCTTCCGCGTCGCCAACCGCACCGGCATAGCACCGGGAAAGAACGTTCTGGAAGTGGAGAAGAAACTGCTGAAGTTCGTGCCGCGCGAGTACCTGCTCGATGCCCACCACTGGCTGATCCTGCATGGCCGCTACGTCTGCAAGGCGCGCAAGCCGCAATGCGGAAGCTGCCGGATCGAGGACCTGTGCGAATACAAGCACAAGACTTCAGACGATTGATCAACTATTCGAAATCCTATCTTTACGATTGAAAAAATCTTTTTTACCAGCCACGGCTTTGTCGCTATAAGGTGCGCCATTACCACCCCATAAGTTGGAGTGAATGTCATGGCAAAAGCCAAAGAAGAACTCGAGATCGACGACGAAGCCGGCGTTGAAGAGGATGACGGCGAGGAAACCAGCGTCGAGGTGGCCAAGACCAACCTGACCAAGCGTCGCATCATCGACAACCTGCTGGAAGAACGCCGCCTGCAGCGCCAGTTGTCGGACTACGACTTCGACCTGTGAGAGCGCCGCCCACACCGCAAGCAAGCCCCGCAATTGGCGGGGCTTCGTTTTTCCGGCGGCCATGAAAAGCCCGCCGAAGCGGGCCTGAACACCAGTGCGATCGAGCCGAGACCGCCATGCCCAGCCGGCACGCGCCGGGCGGCGGCCACGGCAACCGCTATCCGACGGTTGCCGTCCCGGCCGTCCCAGATAACGCCCTCAGGGTCGCAGTTCGAACAGCGCCGGCAGCGGCGGCCACTCCGAAGGCACCTTGCGGAAGCGACTGAAGCCGGCGGCCTCGGCCATCTGCCGCGCGCGGTCCTCGCCCATGAAGGCGCCGAGACCCTCGCCGCCGTGGGACAGCGAACAGGTCATGCAATACAGCGTGCTCTGCGGGTACATCACGCGACCGAACAGGTTCATGTTCTCGTGCAGTTCCTGCGACAGGTTGAGTTCCACCATCAGGTAGGTCCCATCGTCGGCGGTCGACTCGCGCAGGTCCTTCATCATCTGCTGCGGGTCGGTCGCGTCGTGGATGACCACGAAGGTCGTGACGAAGTCGAACTTCTTGCCCGCCAGCGCATCGGAATCGCTGACCTCGAAGCGCACCCGGTCGCCGACCCCCGCAGCCTCGGCGTTCGCCCGCGCGCGTTCGATGGACGGCGCGTGGAAGTCACAGCCATAGACCTGGGCTTCGGGGAACGCCTTGGCCATCATGATCGCGGCCAGCCCGCTGCCGCAGCCGAAATCGAGCACGCTGCCACCCGCCTGGAGCTTTTCCTTGACGCCATCCAGCGAAGGAATCCAGTGCTGCACGAGGAAGTGCTTGTACCAGGGCATGGTCATGCGCTCCATGCCTTCCCAGGTTTCCAGCGGGAAGGATTCCTCGGGGCAACCGCCGCCGCAGCGGAAGGCCTCGATGATCTTCGGCGCCATGCTCACGAAGGGCACGCTCAACTGGATGATCCCGCCGGCGAAATAAGGCGAGTCCTCGTCGGCGAGCACCGGGACGAACTCGGCCGGCAACCGATAGCTCCTGCTCTGCGGATCGTAGGCCAGGTAGTTGCCGGTGACCATGCTGCCCAGCCATTCGCGCAGGTAGCGGGTGGTGTAGCCGGTCTGCTGCGCCAGCTCCTCCAGGGTCACCCATTGGCCATGGGCGAGCGCCTTGAACAGCCCCAGGCGGTCGCCGATGTAGAGCATCGCGCCGCGCAGGGTATTGCCGTAGTCCTCCATGATCCGCGCTGAAAACTGCTTGACCTTCGCGGTTTCGATCTCGTTAGCCTTTGTCATTCTTGTTCTCCGTTGATGTGCAGTACCGCCGCCTCTGGCGGCGGGTGATTCAGTGGTGGCTGGCGACCTTGTCCAGCACCTTGTCGACGATGGTCCCGGCCATGCCGAGATGGCTCCGCGGCTCGAACAGCCTGGCCAGGGTTTCCTTCGGCATGACGGCGCCCACCCGCGGATCCGACTCGAGCGCCTGGCGCATCGGAATCCGCTTGCGCTGGCAGGCCTGGGTGATCTCGAAGATGATTTCGTAAGCGCTGCTCTTGCCCAGTTGCTTGGCCATCTCGAAGACGAACGCCTCGGTACAGATCGCATCGCTGTATGCATTCGCCGTCCGCGCCATGGTCTCGTCGTGGACCGTGAGCCCGTCGATGGTGTCGGTCAGCAGCGACAGCGCCATCAGCGCATAGTGGGAAACGTCCGCCACCGCACACCATTCCAGGCGCGTGCCGCGGTAGTCCCGCTCGTGCTCGAGGATCATGGCGTCCAGCGCGAGCAGGACCTGGGCCTTGGCCAGCCTGGCCAGCACCACAACCTGCTCGCAGCCTTCCGGATTGCGCTTGTGGGGCATGGTGCTGCTACCGATCTGCTGCTGCGTCCAGCCCACCTCCAGCTCGCCGATCTCCCAGCGGTTCAGGGTGCGGATCTCGTCGGCGATCCGCGCCAGGGACGCGGTGACCATGGCCAGGGTACTGACGAACTCGGTAACCCGGTCGCGGGACACGTGCCAACCCGCCAGCGGCACGTCCAGCGACAGCCGCCGCGCGAAGCTTTCGAGCAGGAGCATGGCCTCGTCGCCGAAGGCGGCCATCGTGCCCACGCCGCCGAACAGTTGCACCACCAGGATCCGCTTGCGCGCCTCGCCCAGGCGTTCGCGGTGACGCAGCAACTCGTCGATCCAGCCGGCCACCTTCAGCCCGAAGGTGGTTGGCAACGCCGGGATCGAGTGGGTCCTGGCGACCATCAGCGCATTGCGGGTCCCGCTCGCCAGCACCGAGAGCCGGTCCAGGAGGATGTCCAGCGCCCGCTCCGTTTCATCCAGCACATCGCGCATTTCCAGGGACTGCGCGGTGTCCTGGATATCCTGCGTGGTCGCGCCGAAATGCACGTACTCGCGCGCGCTGGGGCTGCAGTTCCGTTGCAGCGCACCCAGCAGGGGCATCAGCGAGTGCCCGGTGCTGGCCACGCCGTCGGCGATCTGCTGCAGGTCGACGGCCGAAAGCCTGGCGGCCTTCGCGATCTCCAGCGCGGCCTCGGGCGGAATGACGCCGACATCGGCCTGCGCCAGCGCCAGCGCCGCCTCCACGTCGAGCCAGCGTTGCAGGCGGCAGTGGCTACAGAAGATCCGTCGGCTCACCGGACCGGCGTAGCCGCCGCCATGGGTTTTAGAGTCAACGATGTGACTGTGTTCGTGCTTGCAGGACGACTCGGCCGGTGCGCCGCCGAAGCTCTGCGGATGCGCGGTGCACGAGGAACGGGCAAGCATTTCCAGCGATTCAGCATCCATCACCTATCCTCCATCACGTACTGGGACTGACCGGGATTTCCTTGGGAAGAGGCGGCGCCTTCGGGCCTGTCGCCCGACGCGCCGGTTCGTGGTTTGTCGGCGACCAGGTCGACCATCTCCGCGGCGAGGCCGACGTAGCCGACGGGGTCGAGCAGTTCTTCGAGCGCCTCGGCGCTGAAACAGCCGCGCAACCTTGGCTGCCCGAGCAGCGCCTCGCGGAACGGAACGCCCTGCCGCTGGGAGGCCTGGGTTATCTCATGGAGCAGTTCGTGGGCGGTCTGCTTGCCGAACTGCCCCGCCAGCGCGAGCATGACCCGCTCCGACAGGATCAGCCCACCCAGGAGGTCGAGGTTGGTGCGCATGCGTTCCTCGCGCACCTCGAGCCCCTCGGCCAGCACCGCCTCCATGCGGGTCAGCAAGGCGCCGGCGTAGACGAACAGCTCCGGCAACGCCGCCCACTCGATGCGCCAGGCGGTGCCGTCGCGCTCGTGCAACTGGAACGCGGCATCGGTGAGCGCCACCATCTGCGCCCGCACCAGCCGCGACAGCGCGCTGACCAGGTCGACCGACGACGGGTTCCGCTTGTGCGGCATGGTGCTGCTGCCCACCTGTCCCGGCCGGCTGCCCTCGCGTACCTCGTCGATTTCGCTGCGCTGCAGGTGGTAGATCTCGTTCGCCACCCGGCCCAGCGTCACCGACACCTGGACCAGCAACCCGGCAACCTCCAGCACCCGGTCCCGGGCGCTGTGCCAACTGGTCGACGGCGCGCCGAGGCCAAGCCTGGCCAGGGTTCGCCGCTGTAGCTCGAAGCCCTGGGCGCCGAACGACGCCAGGGTTCCCACGGCACCGGTCAGGTTGCCGACCAGGACGCGTTCGCGCGCTTCGTCGAAGCGCGCCAGGTGACGGTCGATTTCATCCACCCAGACGGCGACCTTGTAGCCGAAGGTCGTGGGCAGCGCCTGCTGCCCGTGGGTGCGTGCAACCATCGGCGTGTGCTGGTGGCGCAGGGCAAGCGCCAGCAGATGGCCACGGATCGAGTGCAGGAGCCCGAGCGCATGGCCCCAGGCTTCCTTGACCTGCAGCATCAGCCCGGTGTCGAGGATGTCCTGGGTGGTCACGCCATAGTGCACGTACTCCCCCCAGCTACCCTCGCACGACCTCGCCAGGGCGCGGATGGTAGGCACCAGTAGGTGCCCTGTCTCCAGGCTTTCGCGGCCCAGTTGGGTAAGGTCGAAGCGCTCCACCTGGGCGGCGCGGTCGATCTCCCGCGCCGCCTCGTGGGGGATGATGCCCATCTCGGCCTGGGTCGCCGCCAAGGCTCGCTCGACATCCAGCCACCTCCGCACCTGGTTGGTATCGGAAAAGATCGCGGCGAATGCCGGGGACGAGTAGGCGCCCCCGTGTATACGGGATTCCGTAATGTGACTTGGCATTTTCGAGTGCTCGCTTTGTCCCGGTGGAAGTCACTTGACGCTCTGCATCTCTTCCCAGATCGCGTCGTAATAGGCCCTTTCCACACGGAAGTGCTGCGATAGCGAGGTCAGGAACGCATTCTGGAACTGCACGTCCGGAATCCGCCGCGCGATGAGTTGCCATTCGCGCTTGGCCCGCGGCGGTACGAGGCTGATGTGGACCTTGTAGTACTCCGCCTGGTCCTCGCTCAGGCCGGCCTGGAGCAGGGCCCGATAGAGCTTTTCGTGGTTCCCCGGCACGACCAGTTCGGTGATGTAGAACACCGCCAGCCCCCAACCGACCTCGGCATGCCGGAAGGCACGGGCGCGATTGTTCAGATAGGCGATTTCCTCGGGCATCGTCGAGACGGCCTGGAAGTCCGCCTCCAGGCCGATGGCCTCGAGCAGCTTGGCCAGCAGGCGCGGATGCGAACCCTTTTCGTCTTCCTCGCCCAACTCGCCATAGAGGTAACGCGCGAGCGCCGCGGCCTCGTCCACATCGGTCAGGTTGACCAACAGGTCGGCCGCATCGCGGTACAGGCGGAAGGTGCGGAACCACTGGTGACGGAGGAACACCTGGAGCTGCGCGCGGGAGGCCGAGCCGGAGAACACGTACTGCGACATCGGGTGCCGCTCGCGGGACTGCGCGGCGATTTCCTGTTCGAGACGCTTCTGGAAATCCTCCTCGGACAGCGCCCTGGAAAGATCGGCGGCGGGCATGAAACGCTCTTCGACGCGATAGATCGCCCGGGCCAGCCAACGCCGGGTCTGGGCGGTCGCCACGTCGTCGCTCAACGAAAGGACGTAGAGCAACTGCTGGTACGCGGCATAGGCCTGGCGGTCGCCCTTGAGCCCTGCCTCGGCCAGCGCGGCCAGCTTGCTCGCGGCGCTATCGATCTGGCGGGAAGTAGCGTGGACGGCCAGCGCATCGGCAACGATGCGTGCTTCATCGATGGGCAGGTTCTGCAACTGCGGCAGGGAAAAATTGCGGGTATTCATCCTGTACTCCTTGTTCTTGTTCTGGATAGGCATCAGGCCATGGCCAGGGAATTCGCCTGCATCTGCTCCCAGAGCAGGTCGAAGTAGGCCCGGTTGATTTCGAAGTGGCGCGCCAGCGACTGCATGAACTTGCGCTGGAAGTCTTCGCTCGGCGCGAACTTGGCGATCAGCGCCCACATCTCCTCGGTATCGATCTCGTCCTGGGTGCCGTGCAGGCGATGGAACTCGCTGGGTTGCTCGGGCACGCCCAGGCGCTGCAGGAGTTCGTAGATGCGCCGGTGGTTGACGCAGCTCACCGACTCGACCGCGTACAGGAGCGCAAGGCCCCAGGCGACATCGGTGTGCCGCACGCAACGGATACGGTTGTTGAGGTAGGCCTTCTCCAGCGGATGCAGCGCCGGGAAATCGATGCGCAGCGGAATGTCGAAGTAGGTCATCAGGTGGGACAGCAACGCGGGGTGCGAGCGCTCCGGCGTCTCCGCCCCGGCCTCGCCGTAGAGGTTGCGGTAGAACACCGAGGCGTCCTCGATGTTTTCGAAGCGGAAGGCCAGCTCCGCCAGGAGGCTGTAGAAGTTGTAGGAACGGACCCAATGGTGTTCCAGGAAGAAGCGCACGTCCTCGACCGGCGGCGTGCCCTGGAACAGGTGGACCGACATGGGATGGCGCACCCGGCTGCGCGCCTCGATCTCGGCGTCGACCTTCTTGCGGAACTCCTCCACCGGGACGGCGCTGAAACCGGCCGGCTCGGGAGCGAAACGATCCTCGACCAGGTAGACCTGGCTCGCCATCCAGCGGCGGGTCGGCTCCGTATGCGGATCGCTGCCTACGTGCAGTTCCAGGAGCAACGCCTGGTACTGCGCGTAAGCCGAAGCATCACCGCCCAGGCCTTTGGCCGTGACCGCGAGAATCGCCTCGAGCGCGAGCGAGATCTGGTCCAGGGAGGCACCCGGTTTCAAGGCTTCAGCCAGGAGAACCGATGCATTTCGGGCAGGTTCCGACATTGTCCGCTGGGGGCGGATATTCATATCGGAGGAAGAATTGCAGCATTGCTGTAACGGATTTGAAGTCATTTGGATCACCCTTGTTTTTGTTGTTGTGCGGGGCGACCGTAAAGCTTGCCACGGTGGCAAGGTCAAGCAATGCAGCGGCCTTGTCGGCGGACAACGGAGTTCGCCGAAAGGTGCTCTTCGATAACACTGGATGCGCTGCGAAAAACCCCGAGCTAAAGGCCTGCGAATCCATCGGAGAATAACTTTTAGGGTTTCCTGTCAGCGCCTCTTGCCGTTCACATAACTGTCACCTCGCGGCCGACTGAAATATTGATTTACAAATTCCAAAGAGTTCTTTCCACAATAGCCAAGCGCCATTGATGGCATATGGACGCGGACTTCAATGAAAATCATTTTCCTATTGCCGGCACTGGGCGAAACGCTACTATCCGACCCTACGCCTGCGTCATGCCCATGCACTCAACGGCCCTCCGGATAACCGGCCTCGCTCAACGCCTTGAGGAATGCGTGCTTGTCCAGAGTGCTCTCGACCCTGGCCTCGCGCCGAGGGGGATCGGTCTCTACGCGCGCCTGGGGATCGACGCCGTGGAGGATACGGGTGACAGTCTTGGCACAACCGCCGCAGGTCATGTTCGGAATATGGAAAGAAAACATCGCAACCTCCTGGTTTGTTGACTCCTGCGAACCATGAGTCCTGCCATCGTGACAAGGTCAACTCATAAATCTCTCAGGTAAACCAAACTTTCAAAAATTCATATGAATAGTTCCAGAGGTTATTCCGCAAACTTAAAACAACGAGCAAAGCCAAGTTCGAACATATAGAACAACTCCGCCCGACAACCGAGATACCGCGTCAGCCAGCTCCACTCACCATTGAGGAACCTCTCGACGATATTCTCCGTGCGGCGCGAGCGCAGAGGCACAGGAGTGACTTCATCCAATAAGAAACGGCGGGCAGCCGGAACGTACCTGAAGAACAGTGAGAAAGTAATACTTCCCCACTCTTCTGAACATTGAATTCCCGAGCAGATACTTTCCATCTGCCCTCTTCACTCATCCATCTGAATGAACTACCGAAAAAGAGTTCGGAACCGACTTATCGATAAGGCGGACAGGGACGAGTGATCCGCGCCAGGCAATCCGTACTCCCGGGGTTCGCCAAATAACCGGAGGACGCGCCGCACGGCCCTCGACCCAGGCAGTCGAGCGAAGGCCGGCGGCTGATCAGGAGCGACTGTCGCGCTGCCGTGCCACGCCTGGAGAGGTATCGTCGGTAGCCACACCACAGCGCCGCGCCCCCGCGCAGGCCTCCCAGCCACCCCCCAGCGCCTTGTAGATACCCACGACGGCAAGGCGCTGCTCGGTGCGCGCGATGCTCAATGCGCGCCGGCTGAGGTAGTCCGAGCGTTCCGCCTCGAGCACGTCCAGGTACTCGCCGTCCCCCTGGACGAAGCGCTCCCGGGCCAGGCGCGCCGCCTCGCGATTGGCCGTCGCCTCGAGCAGGCGCAGGCGGAGCCTGTCAGCGGCAGCGCCATAGCCGTTGAAGGCATCATCGGTCTCCTGCAGGGCGCGCAGTACCGTCCGGTCGTAGAGGATCAATGCCTCCTGCGCACGGGCTTCGCTGGCGGCGATCCGCGCCCGCACGCGACCGCGGTCGAGTAACGCCCAGCGAATCACCGGGTTCAGGACGTTGAAGGACGTACCACTCTCGTCCAAAGCATCGAGATTGCCGGCGACCAGGCCGATCGAGCCGCGTACCTCGACCTGCGGATACAGCCCCGCGGTCTCGACGCCGATACGTGCGGTCGCGGCCGCCAGGTTGCGTTCGGCCGCGGCGATGTCGGCGCGACGCGCCAGCAGTCCCGCCGGGTCGCCGACCCCGAGGGTGCGGAGCGTCAGCCTTTCCCCGGAGGCGCGGGCGACCGGCGGGCTGAAGGCCTGCGGGGCTTCCGCGAGGAGAACGGCCAGCGCATTGCGGGTGGCGGCGCGGCGCCGTTCGAGGTCGGGCACGGCCGCCTCGACGTTGTGCAATAACGCTTCGGCGCGCAACCGGTCGAACTCGTGGGCGGAGCCGGCGCTGACCAGGCGCTCGACCATCTCCAGGCTGTCGCGCTGGTTGCCGGCGATGTCATGGACCACCGCAAGTTCGGCCTCGATGCCCTGTAGCTGGAACCAGGTCATGGCAACCGTAGCCGCGACGCTCGCCTGCACGTTGCGCAGCAGGGCCTCGCGCGAACCCGCCTGCGCCTCGGCGGCCTCCACCGAGCGCCGCACCCGGCCGAACAGGTCGATTTCCCAGGAAGCATCCAGCGCGCCGCGATAGGTCTCGATGTCGCGCTGCTGGCCGGCCGGTGTTTCCACCTCGCCGCGCCGCCGGGCCTGGTAATCGAACGCCGGCCCGCCGCGCGGCAGGAACTCCTCGCGGTTCTCGCGCAGCAGCGCCTTCGCTTCGTCCAGGCGCGCGTTGGCAAGGGCGATGTCGAGGTTCGCCGCGAGCGCCCGCTGGATCAGAGACTCCAGGGCTGGCTCGTCGAACCCGCGCCACCACTCGATCTCCACGCCACTGCCATCGATACCCGCCGGCATCGCGCCGAAGCTGGCCGGTGCGGACGCGCTCGGCGGCGCATAGTCGGGCCCCACCGCGGCACAGCCGCCCAGCAGGATCAGCGCGCTCAACGAAGACCGCAGGTATGGCTTCATGGACGGCCTCCCTCCAGATGCGCCAGGCTGCCGCCGGCGCGTCGCTCCAGGCGCGCCGCCAGTGCCCGTACCAGTACGTAGAACACTGGCGTGAGGAACAGGCCGAACAGCGTCACCCCGAGCATCCCGGCGAATACCGCGACGCCCATGGCCTGGCGCATTTCCGCTCCGGCGCCGCTGGCCATGACCAACGGCACCACGCCGGCGATGAACGCCAGCGAGGTCATCAGGATCGGCCGCAGGCGCAGGCGGCAAGCCTCGACCACCGCCTCCAGCGCACGGGCGCCCTCGGCCTCCAGCGTGCGGGCGAACTCGACGATCAGGATCGCGTTCTTCGCCGCCAGGCCGACCAGCACCACCAGCCCGATCTGAACGAACACGTTGTTGTCGCCGCCCACCAGCCACACCCCGGCGATCGCGCTGAGCAGGCACATCGGCACGATCAGCAGGACCGCCAGCGGCAACAGCCAGCTGTTGTACTGCGCGGCGAGGATCAGGTAGGCCAGCAGCACGCACAGCGGGAAGATGAACAGCGCGCTGTTACCGGCCAGCTTCTGCTGGTAGGTCAGGTCGGTCCATTCGAAGGTCATGCCCTCGGGCAGCACTTCGCCGGCCAGGCGCTCCATCAACGCCACCGCCTGTCCCGAACTGACGCCGGGAAGCGCGCCGCCGCTGATATCGGCCGACGGATAGCCGTTGTAGTGGATCACCCGGTCGGGACCGGAGCTGGGCGTCACGGTGACGAACGAGGACAGCGGCAACATCGCCCCGGCGGCATTGCGTACCTGCAGGCGCCCGATGGCTTCGGCCTGCATGCGGTGCGGCGCATCAGCCTGGGCAGTGACCTTGTAGGTGCGCCCGAAGCGGTTGAAGTCGTTGATGTACAGCGAGCCGAGGTAGACCTGCAATGCCTCGAACACATCGGCCAGGCGAACGCCCTGGCTCTTCACCTTGGTGCGGTCGACCACCACCTCGAGCTGCGGGGCATTGATATCGAAGCTGGTCATCAAGCCCCCGAGCTGGCCGGACTCAGTGGCCTTCATCATCAGCACCTGGGTCTGCCTGGCCAGGGCTTCCAGCCCGGCGCCACCGCGATCCTCGACCTGCATCTTGAAGCCGCCGATGGTTCCCAGCCCCGGTACCGGCGGCGGTGGGAAGACCCCGAGGAAGCCGTCGGGAATGCTGGCGAACCTGGCTTGCAGGCGCCCGGCGATGGCCAGCGCGCCGAGATCGGCGGAGGTGCGCGATTCGAACGGGTCGAGCATGAAGAACATGACCGCGGCGTTCGGCACGTTGACGAAGCCGTTCACCGACAGGCCCGGGAAGGCCACGACGCTCTCCACCCCCGGCTCGTCGAGGCCGATCCGGGACATCTGCCTGACCACCGCATCGGTACGCTCCAGCGACGCTCCGTTCGGCAACTGGGCGATGCCGACCAGATAGTACTTGTCCTGCATCGGCACGAAGCCCGGTGGCACCGCCTGGAAACCGACCCAGGTCAGGCCAAGCAGGCCCCCATACACCACCAGGGCCAGGCCGCTCACCCGCACCACCTTGCGCACCGCGTTGCCGTAGGCCTCGGGGGCATTTCGCAACGGTCGGCCGAGGACCTGGAGCAGTCGCTGGAAGCGCCCCGCCACCGCATCTCCGGCCGGCCGCGGACGCAACAGCAGGCCCGCCAGGGCCGGGCTGAGGGTCAGCGAGTTGAGCGCCGACAGGATGGTGGAGATGGCGATGGTCAGGGCGAACTGACGATAGAACTCGCCCTGCAGGCCACTGAGAAAGGCCGTGGGGATGAACACTGCCGCCAGCACCGAGGTGATCGCCATGATCGGTCCGGTGACCTCGTCCATCGCACGCCGCGCGGCCTGGAGCGGCGGCTCGCCGTTCTCGATGTGGCGCTCGACGTTTTCCACCACCACGATGGCGTCATCGACGACGATGCCGATCGACAGCACCAGGCCGAACAGCGACAGGGTATTCAGCGAGAAACCCATCAGATGCATGATGGCGAAGGTGCCGACCAGCGAGACCGGCACTGCCATCAGCGGAATCAGCGAAGCACGCCAGCTACGCAGGAACAGCACCACCACCACCACGACCAGCAGGATCGCCTCCAGCAGGGTGGTGGCCACGGTCTGCAACGAAGCGCGGACGAACACCGTCGGGTCGTAGGCGATGCGCGCGCTGAGGCCGGCCGGGAAGTTGCCTTCGAGCCTCGCCACGGTGGCACGCACCGCTTCGGCGGTATCCAGCGCGTTGGCTCCGGGGCTCTGGATTATCTGCAAGGCCACCGCCGGCTCGCCGTCCAGCAGGCTGCGCAGCGCATAGGCATCGCCGCCCATCTCGATCCGCGCGACGTCGCGCAGGCGCGTCACCTGGCCGTCGGCGCCGGTGCGGACGATGATGTCGCCGAACTGCTCTTCGTCGCTCAGGCGCCCGAGGGTATTCACCGTGACCTGGAAGGCCGCGGTGGAGTCCGGCGCCTGGCCGACGGCGCCGGCCGCCACCTGGACGTTCTGTTCGCGTACCGCGGCGATCACCTCGCCCGCCGTCAGCCCGCGCGCGGCGATCAGGTCGGGGTCGAGCCACAGGCGCATGCTGTACTCGCCGGCGCCCCACACCACCACATCGCTGATCCCCGGCAGGCGCAGCAGTTCGTCGCGCACCTGGAGGTAGGCGTAGTTCGAGATGTACAGCGGGTCGTAGCGTTGCTCCGGCGACAGCAGGTGCACCACCATGAGGATGTCCGGCGAGGTCTTCTGGGTGACCACGCCCTGCCGCTGCACCTCGTCGGGCAGGCGCGAGAGCACCCGCGAGACCCGGTTCTGCACCTGGATCTGGGCCATGTCGGGATCGATGTGCTGGTCGAAGGTGATGGTCAGGATCATTCGCCCGTCGGTGGCCGACTGCGAGGACATGTACAGCATCCCCTCGACCCCGGTGATCGCCTGCTCCAGCGGCGTCGCCACCGTCTGCGCGATCACGTCGGGGTTGGCGCCGGGATAGGCGGTGGTCACCTGCACGGTCGGCGGCGTCACCGCCGGGTATTCGCTCAGCGGCAACTGGAAGAACGAAACGATGCCTCCGATCATCATCAGCACCGAAAGAACGATGGCGAAGATCGGCCTATCGATGAAGAAGCGTGGGAATGTCATTGTGCGGCCCCCACGGTCTTCGACAGGTCGACGGGCGTGCCATCGATTTCCGCAAGGAGCGGCGTGATCTGCATGTCCGGCCGCACCAGGCCCTTGACGACGATGCGCTCGCCCGGCTGCAGGCCTTGGCGGACGACCCGCAGGCCGTCGACCATCGGCCCGAGTTCCACCGGCCGGTACTGGGTCTTGTTGCCTTCGTCGACGACCAGCACATAGCGCCGGCCCTGGTCGGTGCCGATGGAATGGTCGGCGACCAGCACCTGCTCGCGAGGCTTGCCGGTCTCCAGCCTGACCTTGGCGAACAGCCCCGGCGTCAGTTGCCCGTCCGGGTTGTCGACCACCGCCCGAACCCGGACCGTGCCGGTCCCGCGGTCGGCGGCATTGGCGAGGAAATCGAGGCGACTGCTTCGTCCATAGGACTCGTCGGTGAGCAACGCCACCTTGACCCTGGGGGCCTGCTCGCCTTCCCTGCCGCGGGTCGGCGCCAGGGCCTGCAGGTAGGTGCGCTCGTCGACATCGAAGTACACGTACAGCGGATCGACCGAGACGATGCTGGTCAGCGCGGTGACGCCATTGGTGACGTAGTTGCCCTCGGTGACCTGGATATGCCCGACACGCCCGCCGATCGGTGCCGTCACCCGCGTGAAGCCGAGATCCAGTTGCGCCGCGTCGAGGGCGGCCCTGGCCGCATCGACCTGGGCCTTGCTGGCATTGCGCGAGGCGATGGCGCTGTCGAGCCGCTCCCGGGCGACGACCTTCCGCGCATACAGCAGCTCGGCTCGCTCGTGTTCGGTGCGCGCCAGCAACGCCGCGGCCTCGGCCTCGCGCAGGCGCGCCCTGGCGGCATCCTGCGCCGCCTTGAACACGCGCGGGTCGATGAGGAACAGTTGCTGGCCCTTCTCTACCAGGCGGCCTTCCGGCACCGTAACGTCCTGGATGTAGCCAGCGACGCGCGGCCGCAGTTCTACCTGCTCGACAGCGGTCAGCGAGCCGGTGAACTCGGCGTAGGGTGTCACCGGGCGAACCACCACCTCGGCTACGGGAACGCTTGGCGGGGCGCTCGCCGCTCCCGGCGGCGCCGATTCCCCGCAGCCAGCGATAAGGGCCGCGACACCTAGCGTCGCGGTGATGCGGATGAAGTGTCTGAGATTCATTGTTGTGCCTTCCTGGTCTGAGCCTGCATGGCCTGGCTGGACGAAACCGCTTCCGTGGCCGGTTATCGACCTTGACACCTTGGTAAGGTCAACCCCCCTTTTTCCGTCCTCATGGCGAAGGCGCAGCGAGCTTTCGGCCGGTCACCGGGGGCGGAACGCCTGGCACGCTCGGAGACGCAGCGGGCAGCTCGGGAGGGTGGCGGAGGCAGGCCGACCGGCTATCGACGGCCGGCCCAGGGAAGAGGCGAAAAACCCTGTAGGAAGGGAAGTCCGGCAAAGGGCCGGTCGCCGGGACGGGGACGATCCCGATCTCGCAGCCGGTTGCCGGCCGCATGGTAAAATCCGCCTTTGACCGTGAAGCTCGAGGCACTGAAAATGCGCATTCTCCATACCATGATCCGGGTCGGAAACATCGATCGCTCGATCGATTTCTATACCCGGGTGCTAGGCATGACCCTGCTCAGGAAGAACGACTATCCCGACGGCCAGTTCACCCTCGCCTTCGTCGGCTATGGCAACGAGGCGGATTCCGCGGTGATCGAGCTTACCCACAACTGGGGCGTGGATGCCTACGAGATCGGCACCGGCTACGGCCATATCGCCATCGAGGTCGACGACGCCTACCAGGCCTGCGACGACATCCGCAACAACGGCGGCCAGGTCACCCGCGAAGCCGGGCCGATGAAGCACGGTACCACCGTGATCGCCTTCGTGACCGACCCGGACGGCTACAAGATCGAACTGATCCAGAAGTCTTCCTGAACGGCCCCGGCTATCGCTTTCAGCAATCAGGAACGAAGAACCCCGGCTCATGGCCGGGGTTCTTCGTTCCATCGCAGGCGGCGCACGTCGGTCAGGACAGCGTGCGGCCCTTGTTCGCGGCGATGCGCATGCGCAGCGCGTTGAGCTTGATGAAGCCCGCGGCATCGGCCTGGTTGTAGGCGCCGCCGTCTTCCTCGAAGGTCGCGATGTTGGCGTCGAACAGCGAGTCGTCGGACTTGCGGCCCACCACCACGACGTTGCCCTTGTACAGCTTCAGGCGCACTACGCCGTTCACGTTGACCTGCGAGGCGTCGATCATCTGCTGCAGCATCAGGCGCTCCGGGCTCCACCAGTAGCCGGTGTAGATCAGGCTGGCGTACTTGGGCATCAGCTCGTCTTTCAGGTGGGCCACTTCGCGGTCCAGGGTGATCGACTCGATGGCGCGGTGGGCCTTGAGCATGATGGTGCCGCCGGGGGTCTCGTAGCAGCCACGGGACTTCATGCCGACATAGCGGTTCTCGACGATGTCGAGGCGGCCGATGCCGTTGATCCCGCCGACGCGGTTCAGCTCGGTGAGAACCTCGGCCGGGGTCATGTCCTTGCCGTCGATGGCGACGATGTCGCCCTTGCGGTAGGTCAGCTCGATGTAGGTCGGGGTGTCCGGCGCGTTTTCCGGGGAAGCGGTCCACTTCCACATGTCTTCTTCGTGCTCGGTCCAGGTATCTTCCAGCACGCCGCCTTCGTAGGAGATATGCAGGAGGTTGGCGTCCATCGAGTACGGCGACTTCTTCTTGCCGTGGCGCTCGATCGGGATGCCGTGCTTCTCGGCATAGTCCATCAGCTTCTCGCGGGACAGCAGGTCCCACTCGCGCCAGGGCGCGATCACCTTGACGCCGGGCTTCAGCGCGTAGGCGCCCAGCTCGAAGCGGACCTGGTCGTTGCCCTTGCCGGTGGCGCCGTGGGAGATGGCGTCGGCGCCGGTCTCGTTGGCGATCTCGATCAGGCGCTTGGCGATCAGCGGACGAGCGATGGAGGTGCCCAGCAGGTACTCGCCTTCGTAGACGGTGTTGGCGCGGAACATCGGGTAGACGAAGTCGCGGACGAATTCTTCGCGCAGGTCGTCGATGTAGATTTCCTTGACGCCCATCGCGCGGGCCTTGGCGCGAGCCGGTTCGACTTCCTCGCCCTGGCCGAGGTCGGCGGTGAAGGTCACCACTTCGCAGTTATAGGTATCTTGCAACCACTTCAGAATTACCGAGGTATCCAGGCCGCCGGAATACGCCAGGACTACCTTCTTCACATCCGCCATGCCATCACTCCACGGGGGTCGTCACGAAAAGCGACAATTCTACGCAGGGCATTCGGGAAATTACAGAGGGGCGACAGCTTTAGACGCAAAAGCGACAGATTCTATCGTTTGCGCGACTCAAACCGTGGGTTTTCCCTGAAGCGAGGCGGCCGGAGGCTTCGGTGCGGCAGGTTCTGCCGCGGGCGGCGCCGGCTTGTCCTCGGCCTTCGGCGCTTCCGTCGCCGGCTCGACCACCGCCTCGCGCGACAGGTGCACGGTGACCCGGCGGTTGCGCGCACGGTTGGCGGCGCTGTTGTTGGCCACCAGCGGGTAGCGCTCGCCATAGAAGCGCACGTTGATCTGGCTTTCCGGCACCCCGTTGCTCTTCAGGTACTCCTGCACCGCCAGCGCGCGGCGGCGCGACAGGTCGCGGTTGGTCAGGCGGTTGCCGCTGTTGTCGGAGTGCCCGTCGAGTTCGATCCGGTTGATGCTCGGATCGGCCTTGAGCAGTTGCAGGATGATGTCCAGCTTGGCTCGCGCCACGTCGTTCAGCGCCGTGCCGCCGTCGGGGAAGCCGACCTGGGCCAGCTTGACCTGGTCGAAGTTCACCGGCAGCAGCTTGGCGATGCAGGCCTGGTACTGGCTGTAGACGCTGGCGAAGCGCGCCGGCAGCAGGCGCACCTCCAGGCGATCGCCCTGCCAGGTGCGATGGCGGACCAGCGGGCTGCGCCCCTCGAGCAGGCCGGTGAGCAACCGACCGGCCTGTTGCTGGTTGCTGTTGAACGGCACCTCGCCGCTACCGATGCTGACCTGGCCAAGGTTGATGTCGCCCTGTCCCGGTCGCCAGGGCGGCGCGGCAGCCAGCAGGGTCGCCGACCCGCGCCCCAGCCACTGGGCCTCGGGCTTCAGGCGGAAGGTCGCCTGCTCGCCGGCACGCCGGACGAACTCGCCGACCCCGAAATTCGCCACCGGCTGCGACAGGCGGCATTCGAACTGGTCGCCTTCGACCTTCCACTCGACGCTCTCCAGCCGCGTCTGGAAGGTCACCGCCAGCGCCGGCAGGCTGCTGAGCAGGAAAGGCAATAGAAGAAGGCGCGGCTGCACGACGGCGGGCTCCGGGAAAGCGTCCAAATACGAAGGATGTATCGGACGGCCCGGACAAAACTTGATAGCGAGTGCCCCGCCCCCCCTTTTCCGGTAGCATTTCCCCCCACGAAATCCCGTCCTGGAAGCCCCATGTCCGACCGTCTCACCCTCCTGCGCCCCGACGACTGGCACATTCACCTGCGTGACGGTGCCGCGCTGGCCAATACCGTCGGCGACGCCGCCCGCACCTTCGGCCGCGCCATCGTCATGCCGAACCTGGTGCCGCCGGTGCGCAACGCCGCCGAAGCCGACGCCTACCGGCAGCGCATCCTCGCCGCCCGCCCCGCCGCCAGCCGCTTCGAGCCGCTGATGGTGCTGTACCTCACCGACCGCACCAGCACCGAGGAAATCCGTACCGCCAAGGCCAGCGGCTTCGTGCATGCCGCCAAGCTCTATCCGGCAGGCGCCACCACCAACTCGGACTCTGGCGTGACCCGCATCGACAATATCTTCGAAGCGCTCGAGGCGATGGCCGAGGTCGGCATGCCGCTGCTGGTGCATGGCGAGGTGACCCGCGCCGAGGTCGACGTATTCGATCGCGAGAAGCAGTTCATCGACGAGCACCTGCGCCGGGTGGTCGAGCGCTTCCCGACCCTGAAAGTGGTCTTCGAGCACATCACCACCGGCGACGCCGCCCAGTTCGTCCGGGAAGCCCCGGCCAACGTCGGCGCGACCATTACCGCCCATCACCTGCTGTACAACCGCAACCACATGCTGGTCGGCGGTATCCGCCCGCATTTCTATTGCCTGCCGATCCTCAAGCGCAACACCCACCAGGAAGCCCTGCTGGACGCCGCGGTGAGCGGCAACCCGAAATTCTTCCTCGGCACCGACTCGGCGCCGCACGCCCGCCACGCCAAGGAAGCCGCCTGCGGTTGCGCCGGCTGCTACAGCGCCTACGCCGCCATCGAGCTGTATGCCGAGGCCTTCGAACAGCGCAATGCGCTGGACAAGCTGGAAGGTTTCGCCAGCCTGCATGGCCCGGATTTCTATGGCTTGCCGCGCAACACCGACCGGATCACCCTGGTCCGCGAGGAGTGGCAGGCGCCCGCCAGCCTCCCCTTCGGCGACTTCGACGTGGTGCCGCTGCGCGCCGGCGAGACACTCCGCTGGAAACTGCTGGAGGCCGGGGCATGAGCGAAGACAACTTCGACGACGAATTCGACGGCAGCCTCCCCAGCGGCCCGCGCCATCCGATGGCGCGCCGCTTCCGCGGCTACCTGCCGGTAGTGGTGGACGTCGAGACCGGCGGCTTCAACTCGGCCACCGACGCGCTGCTGGAAATCGCCGCGACCACCGTCGGCATGGACGAGAAAGGCTTCCTGTTCCCGGAACACACCTACTTCTTCCGCATCGAGCCCTTCGAAGGCGCCAACATCGAGCCGGCCGCGCTGGAATTCACCGGCATCAAGCTCGACCACCCGCTACGCATGGCGGTGCAGGAGGAAGCGGCACTCACCGAGATCTTCCGCGGCATCCGCAAGGCGCTGAAGGCCAATGGCTGCAAGCGGGCGATCCTGGTCGGCCACAACAGCAGCTTCGACCTCGGTTTCCTCAATGCCGCCGTGGCGCGTACCGGGATCAAGCGCAATCCGTTCCATCCCTTCTCCAGCTTCGACACCGCCACCCTGGCTGGCCTCGCCTACGGCCAGACGGTCCTGGCCAAGGCCTGCCAGGCCGCCGGCATGGAGTTCGACAACCGCGAGGCGCACTCGGCACGCTACGACACCGAGAAGACCGCCGAGCTGTTCTGCGGCATCGTCAACCGCTGGAAGGAAATGGGCGGCTGGATGGATGACGACGACTGAGCCTCGGCCCACTTAGGCGGATAACGCCAGGACGTTATCCGTCCTACGCGACCGGTCAGGCAATCTCCCCCTCTTCGGAGCGAGGCGCGTGACCTGGGATGGGGCTGCCGGCCCCCGCGAACCCATGAAAAAGCCCCGCCGAAGCGGGGTTTTTTCCAACGCGCGAAGCAGGCTCTTCTTACAGCTTGCTGGCGTTCTCGGCCAGGTACTTGGCCACGCCTTCGGGCGATGCGGTCATGCCCTTGTCGCCCTTCTTCCAGTTGGCCGGGCAGACTTCGCCGTGCTCCTCATGGAACTGCAGGGCATCGACCAGACGCAGCAGCTCGTCCATGTTGCGGCCCAGCGGCAGGTCGTTGACGATCTGCGAGCGCACAACGCCTTCCTTGTCGATCAGGAACGCGCCACGGAAGGCCACGCCGCCGTCGGACTCGACGTCATAGGCCTTGGCGATCTCGTGCTTGGTGTCGGCCGCCAGGGTGTACTTGACGGCGCCGATGCCGCCCTTGTCCACCGGGGTGTTGCGCCAGGCGTTGTGGGTGAAGTGGGAGTCGATGGAAACGCCGATCACCTCGACGTTGCGCGCCTGGAATTCCGGGATGCGGTGGTCCAGGGCGATCAGCTCGGACGGGCAGACGAAGGTGAAGTCCAGCGGATAGAAGAACACCAGGCCGTACTTGCCCTTGATGGCCTCGGACAGGGTGAAGCTCTCGACGATCTCGCCATTGCCCAGTACCGCGGCAACGTTGAAGTCAGGCGCTTTCTTACCTACGAGTACGCTCATTCCATGTCTCCTTTAAGCGGAAGGTTGAAGGACGGCACCGCAGCCTGCCGGCTCCTCGCGAAGCCTCGATGGCACGGGCGCCGTTCCCCAGGAAACAACCATCATACACCCCGCCCCAGCCGGCGCTAAGTCTTTGTCCGACAAAGCCATTTGTCGGGGGGCGAAAAAAACCCGACTAAAACGCTCCAGGGAACTTTGACAATCATTCTCATTATTATTAGTATCTTTTCCAACTCAACTTCCCAGTAGCCAGATCGCCATGTACGTCTGCCTCTGCCAAGGTGTTACCGACAACCAGATCCGCGATGCCATCTACGAAGGCTGCTGCAGCTATCGTGAGGTTCGCGAAGCCACCGGCGTCGGTACCCAGTGCGGCAAGTGCGCATGCCTGGCCAAGCAGGTGGTACGCGAAACCCTCAACGACCTGCAGAGTGCCCAGCCGGTACCGGCGTTCGGGACTACGGCGTTCGTCGCTGCCTGAAAAATATTTTTTATCCCTCTTTCAGAAGAACCGGGCCTGGCGCCCGGTTTTTTTATGCCTTCAATTCAATGACTTAGCGGCAGAACGCGGAAAGAAAACATTCGTATTCATATTCTTTTTCCCTTATATTTCAATAACTTAGGTTTGACACCCTGCTTCGTCGCGGCCAAACTTGGCGAATCACACCCACTACGACGGCAGGATTCGGCATGAAAGGCGACAAGAAAGTCATCCAGCACCTCAACAAGATCCTCGGCAACGAGCTGATCGCGATCAACCAGTACTTCCTCCACTCGCGCATGTGGAACGACTGGGGCCTGAAGCGCCTCGGCGCCCACGAGTACCACGAGTCGATCGACGAGATGAAGCATGCCGACAAGCTCATCGAGCGCATCCTCTTCCTCGAAGGCCTGCCCAACCTGCAGGACCTCGGCAAGCTGCTGATCGGCGAGAACACCCAGGAAATGCTGCAGTGCGACCTGAACCTGGAGCTGAAGGCGACCAAGGACCTGCGCGAAGCCATCGTGCATTGCGAGCAGGTGCACGACTACGTCAGCCGCGACCTGCTGAAGGACATCCTGGAGTCGGAAGAAGAGCACATCGACTACCTGGAGACCCAACTGGGCCTGATCCAGAAAGTCGGCCTGGAGAACTACCTGCAGTCGCACATGCACGAAGACGACTGATCGGGAACCACGACGAAGCGCCGGCGGCCTGCCCCGTCGGCGCTTTTTTCTTGCCCGCCAGAAAGCCTCAGGCGCTGCGCGGCCTGCGCCGGACCAGATCGGCGCGCAGGGCCAGCAACAGGCAAAGACCGACCAGTACCAGCAATGCCCAGCGCAGGCCGATCTCGTGGGCCAGCAGGCCGATCAGCGGCGGTCCCATCAGCAGTCCGCCATACCCCACGGTAGAGACGGCGGCGACCCCGATCACCGGATCGATGCCCGGCTGGTTGCCAGCAGCGCTGATCACGATCGGCACCATCACCGACAGCCCCAGGCCAACCACCCCGAAACCGGCGATGCTCAGCGCCGGCCAGGGGCTGAACAGCGCTACCAGCATGCCCAGCGTGGCCAGCGAGCCCAGGCCGCGCAGCAATGGCGCATCGTCGATGCGTCCGCGCAGGCGGTCGCCGAACAGGCGCCCCACCACCATCGCCGCGGAAAACGCCGCGAAGCCCAGCGCCGCCACCCGCTCGGAAGCATCCAGAACGCTGTGCAGGAACAGCGCGCTCCAGTCAGCCACGCCGCCCTCGGAAACGAACGCGCAGAGAATCAGCAGGCCCAGGCCGAGCAAGGCCCGCGGCGGCAAGGTGAAGCCGCCGCCCTTGCGCGCGCCCGCCTTGCTCGGGTCCGGCGGAAGCAACGCGCGTACGAAGAATGGCAGGCTCAGCAGGCCGAGTGCGGTGAGAATGAGGAAATGCCAGAACGGCGTCAGTCCGGCCAGGGCCGCGGCGCTCAACGCACCGACCAGGCAGCCGAGGCTGTACATGCCATGCAGCATGGACATGCAGGGCTTGCCGAGCAGGCGCTCGACATCCACCGCCTGGATGTTCATCGCCACGTCCATCCCGGCGAAGCTCACGCCCAGCACGTAGAAGGCCAGGGCCAGTTGCCACCAGCCCTGGCTCAGGCCGAGCAGCGGAAACACCAGCAGCATGATCAGGCAACCGCCGATCACTACGCTGCGGCTGCCGATGCGCTGGACCAGGAAACCGCTCAACGGGAACGCCGTGAGCGCGCCGACCCCGACGCCGAGCAGGGCCTGGCCGAGCGCGCGCTCGTCCAGCTGGGTCTGCTCCTTGAGCGCCGGGATGCGTCCCATCAGGTTGCCGATGACCAGCCCGGCCATGGCGAAGAAATAGATGCAAGCCAGGCGACCCTGGCGAGGATTGACTTCCGACATGGAGGCTCCCGGTTTCCTTGCTGGTTTCTCCGGACAAAAAAGAAACCCCGCACAAGGCGGGGCTCTTCGTCGGATGCGCGGATCAGGCGTTGGCTTTGGCCGCCGCGTCCTTGACCAGGGTCTGCAGTTCGCCCTTCTCGAACATCTCGGCGAGGATGTCGCTGCCGCCGACCAGTTCGCCATTGACCCACAGCTGCGGGAAGGTCGGCCAGTTCGCGTACTTCGGCAGGTTGGCGCGGATTTCCGGGTTCTGCAGGATGTCGACGTAGGCGAACTTCTCGCCACAGGCCATCAGCACCTGGGCCGCGCGCGAGGAGAAACCGCACTGCGGGGCGTTCGGCGAACCCTTCATGTACAGCAGGATGGGGTTGTTGGCGATCTGCTCTTTAATGGTTTCGATGATGTCCATGGCTTACCTCAACAGGAACGTTTCGACACGGTAACTCGGCAAATAATGACCGGTATTGTATCGGAAAGCCTAGCGCGACGCTCGGCTTTACTCTCGCGTTCCGTCGACCCGCTCAGGCCGCTTCCACCTCCACCGGCAGGCCGTTGAGCGCGGCGTTGCCCGACAGCAGGTCGAGATGACGCTCGTCGGTCAGGTCGTTGGCGCTGGCGCCGGCCTGGGCGCGGGCGATCGCCAGTTGCACGCCGGGCCGCGCGTGGCCCCAGCCGTGCGGCAGGCTGACCACCCCGGGCATCATCTCGCTGCTCGCCGCCACCTCCACCTCGACGCTGCCGACCCGCGAGCGCACCCGCACCCGCTGCCCGTCGACCAGGCCGCGACCCTCCAGGTCGCGCGGGTGCATCAGCAACTGGTGACGCGGCTTGCCCTTCACCAGGCGATGGTAGTTGTGCATCCAGGAATTGTTGCTGCGCACGTGGCGTCGTCCGATCAGCAGCAACTGGTCGGACGCAGGCAGTGGCTGTGCGGCGAAGCGTTGCAGGTCGTCGACGAACAGCGGCGGCGCGGCCTGGATGCGCTGGCCGACGGTCTTCAGGCGCGGCGCCAGGTTCGGCCGCAGCGGCCCGAGGTCGATGCCGTGGGGATGTTCGCGCAGAGTGGCCAGGCTCAGCCTGTGCTCGGAACGGTCGCCGTAGGCACCAGCGCGCAGGCCCAGGTCGATCATCTGCTGCGGTTCCAGGGTCGGTTTCAGCTCCAGGCCGTTGCGCGCGGCGAAGGCCCGCGCCAGGCCGACGAAGATCTCCCAGTCGTGCAGCGCACCCTCGGGACGCGGCAGCACAGCCTCGTTGAAACGGGTCACGTTACGCACGGCGAAGACGTTGAAGGTGGTGTCGTAGTGATCGTGCTCCAGCGGCGCGGTGGGCGGCAGGATGAGATCGGCGTAGCGGGTCGTCTCGTTGATGTAGAGGTCGATGCTGAGCATGAACTCCAGGCCGTCCAGGGCCTGTTCGAGCCGCCTCCCGTTGGGCGTGGACAGCACCGGGTTGCCGGCTACCGTGACCAGCGCGCGCACCTGCCCCTCGCCTTCGCCGAGGATTTCTTCCGCCAATGCCGCCACCGGCAGTTCGCCGCCATATTCCGGCAGCCCCGAGACGCGGCTGCGCCAACGGTCGAAGTGGCCACCCGAGGTACTCGCCACCAGGTCCAGGGCCGGCGAGGTGCACAGCGCGCCACCGACCCGGTCGAGGTTGCCAGTGACCAGGTTGATCAGTTGCACCAGCCACTGGCAGAGCGTGCCGAAGGCCTGGGTGGAAACGCCCATCCGGCCATAGCAGACCGCCCGTTCGGCGGCGGCGAAATCCCGCGCCAGTTGGCGAATGCTTTCGGCCGGCACGCCACAGCGCACGCTCATGGACTCGGCGTCGAAGACCGCGACCGCCTCGCGCACCCGCTCCAGCCCGTCGACCGGCAGCGGCGTGGGGCGACCGAGGTGCTCCTCGAACAGGGTGTTGAGTATCCCGAGCAACAGCGCCGCATCCTGGCCGGGACGAATGAACAGGTGCCGGTCGGCGATAGCCGCGGTCTCGCTGCGCCGGGGATCGACCACCACCAGCCGGCCGCCGCGGGCCTTCAGCACCTTCAGGCGCTTCTCCACGTCCGGCACGGTCATGATGCTGCCGTTGGACGCCAGCGGGTTGCCGCCGAGCACCAGCATGAAGTCGGTGTGGTCGATGTCGGGGATCGGGATCAACAAACCATGGCCGTACATCTGCTGGCTGACCAGGTGATGCGGCAACTGGTCGACGGAAGTCGCGGAGAAGCGGTTGCGCGTTTTCAGCAGGCCGAGGAAGTAGTTGCTATGGGTCATCAGGCCGTAGTTGTGCACGCTCGGATTGCCCTGGTAGACCGCCACCGCATCGTTGCCATGGCGCTCGCGGATCTCGCCGAGGCGGCTGGCCACCAGCGCGAAGGCCTCGTCCCAGCCGATCGGCTGCCACTCGCTGCCGACCCGGCGCAACGGCTGGCGCAGGCGGTCGGGGTCGTCCTGGATGTCCTGCAGGGCCACCGCCTTGGGACAGACATGGCCGCGGCTGAAGCTGTCCTGCGGGTCGCCCTTGATCGAGCGGATCCGCGGCACGCCGCCCTCGTCGCTCTCGGTCTCGATGGCGAGACCGCAGATGGCCTCGCAGAGATGGCACGCACGGTAGTGGAGGGTCTTGCTCATGGCTCGCCTCTTCATTGTCGTCGCCGGCCGCCGCGGCCCGGCGCGTACGCGAGGACCAGACGACCGGTCTAGTCGTCGAATCGGCACTATGCGGCGCCTTCCGCCGCCGCGCCAGCAGCGTCAGTCGGCTGAATCGCCAGGCATCAGGCTGGCCGATGGGCGCGGTAGAGGGGAGGCGTGCCGTTTGTCCGGCTGTCAACTATCCACCTGGGAATTCCGGCGCGGCGAAAGCCGGTGCTAAACCTTGTCTCTTCGAGTCCGCCCCTGTCCGACAAGACCAATAAAGCGTGGAGACCGCATGACCGACGCCCGCCCCTTCCGCCCTCGCCCCACCTCGTTGTCAGCCGCCCTGCTGCTGGGCGCCTGGATCGCCCAGCCGGCCACGGCCGCCTATGTCGAAACCGGTCGGCCCGGCGATCCGGCCAGTTGGCGCTCCGCCGAATACCAGCAGGACTGGGGCCTGGAACGGATGCGGGCCGACCAGGCCTATGCCGCCGGCATCGACGGCCAGGGCGTGAAGATCGGCGAGATGGACTCCGGTTTCGACCCGAGCCATCCGGATACCCCCGCCTCGCGCTACCAGCCGGTGACGGCCAGCGGCACCTATGTCGACGGCACGCCGTTCAGCGTCAGCGGCGCGATGAACGGCAACAACGACTCCCACGGCACCCACGTCGGCGGCACCCTCGGTGCCTCGCGCGACGGCGTCGGCATGCACGGGGTGGCCTACGCGGCACAGGTGTACGTCGCCAACACCAACCAGAACGACAGCTTCCTGTTCGGCCCGACGCCCGACCCGAACTATTTCAAGGCCGCCTACCAGGCGCTGGCCGACGCCGGGGTGCGGGCGATCAACAACAGTTGGGGCAGCCAGCCCAAGGACGTCAGCTACGAGACCCTCGACGGCCTGCACGCCGCCTATGCCCAGCACTACGGGCGCTCCACCTGGCTGGACGCCGCCGCCGGCGTCTCCCGCCAGGGCGTGATCAACGTCTTCAGCGCCGGCAACAGCGGCTACGCCAACGCCAGCGTGCGCTCCGCCCTGCCCTACTTCCAGCCGGACCTGGAAGGCCACTGGCTGGCCGTGTCCGGCCTCGACCAGCAGAACGGCCAGCGCTACAACCGCTGCGGCATCGCCAAGTACTGGTGCATCACCACGCCCGGCCGCCTGATCAACAGCACCATGCCCGGCGGCGGCTATGCCAACAAGTCCGGTACCTCGATGGCCGCGCCCCACGCCACCGGCGCGCTGGCCCTGGTCATGCAGCGCTATCCGTACCTGAACAACGAGCAGGCGCTGCAGGTTCTGCTGACCACCGCCACCCAGCTCGACGGCACGCCGACCGGCGCCCCCACCGACACCGTCGGCTGGGGCGTGCCGGATCTCGGTCGGGCGATGCATGGGCCTGGACAATTGCTCGGCAGCTTCGAGGCCAACCTCCCGGCCGGCCTGCGCGACGAATGGAGCAACCCGATTTCCGATAGCGCCCTGCTCCAGCGCCAGGCCGAGGACGCCGCCGAGCACGCGGCCTGGCAGCGGACGCTGAAGGACAAGGGCTGGGAAAACGGCCTGCCGGCCGGCGCCAGCCAGCAGGAACGCACCGACTATGCCATCGGCATGGCCCGCGACCAGGCCGCCGCCCAGCGCCAGTACCAGGGCAGCCTGGTCAAGGCCGGTGCCGGCAGCCTGGTCCTGAGCGGCGACAGCACCTATCGCGGGCCGACCCTGGTCGATGGCGGGCTGCTCAGCGTCGACGGTTCGCTGCTGTCCGCCGTCGAAGTCAATGCCGGCGGCACCCTCGGCGGCAGCGGCAGGATCGGCGGCCTGCTGGCGCGCTCCGGCGGCACGGTGGCCGCGGGCAACTCCATCGGCACCCTGGAGGTCGCCGGGGACCTGCGCTTCGAATCCGGCTCGACCTACGCGGTGGAGCTTTCGGAAAGCGCCAGCGACCGGATCGTCGCCAGCGGCAAGGCGAGCATCGCGGGCGGCAATGTCACCCTGGCCATGGAAAACAACCCCGACCTGCTCAGCCAGTCCCAGGTCGAGAGCCTGGTCGGCCGCCGCTACGACATCCTCGACGCCGCCGGCGGCATCGACGGGCGCTTCGACGCGGTATTGCCGAACTACCTGTTCCTCGGCGGCACCCTGGACTACGCGGCCAACGCCATCCGCCTGGATATCGGACGCAACGGCACGGCCCTCGCCAGCGTCGCGCAGACGCCCAACCAGGCGGCGGTCGCTGGTGCCGTGGAAGCGCTCGGCGCCGGCAACCCGGTCTACGAAAGCCTGCTCCTGTCGGAAAACGCCGCAACCGCCCAACGGGCCTTCCAGCAATTGTCCGGGGAAATCTACCCGGCGCTCGCCGGCCTGTTGCTCAACGACAGCCGCTATCTGCGCGACAGCGTCGGCGAACGCCTGCGCCAGGCCAGCGACGGCGAGGCCGGCGGGGAGGCTCCCGAAGGCTGGTTCAAGGCGCTCGGCTCCTGGGGCAAGAGCGCCGATGGCAGCCACGGCAGCGAAGGCTACCGGCATTCGGTCGGCGGCTTCCTGCTCGGCGTCGACAGCCAGGTCGCCAGCGACACGCGCCTCGGCCTGGTGGCCGGCTACAGCAACAGCTCGCTGAACATGGACAGTAGCCTGCAATCCTCCGCCAGCATCGACAGCTACCACCTCGGCGCCTACCTCGGCCGGCAATTGCAGCAATGGCGCCTGAGCCTCGGCGCGGCGCACGCCTGGCACCGCGCCGAGGTCAAGCGCGACCTGCAATACGGCGCCGTGGCCGGCAAGCAGAAGGCCAAGCTCGACGCACAGAGCAGCCAGTTGTTCGCCGAGGCCGCCTACGCGTTGGGCTGGCGCAGCCTGGAGCTGGAACCCTTCGCCGGGCTGGCCTACGTGCACGTCGCCAGCGATGACTTCCGCGAACGCGGTAGTGCCGCGGCCCTGGAGGGTGGCGACGACAACCTGGACGCCGCCTTCACCACCCTGGGCCTGCGCGCGAAACGGCATTTCGAGCTGGATGCCGAACGCCGCCTGGCGCTCTCCGGCACCCTCGGCTGGCGCCACAACCTGAGCGACACCACCCCGCAACGCCACCTGGCGTTCGCCAGCGGCAGCCAGCCATTCAGCGTGGAAAGCGTGGCCCTGTCCCGCGACGCCGCGCTGCTCGGCGTCGACGCCAGCCTCGCGGTGAATCGCGAAGTGAGCGTGCGGCTGGGCTACAACGGCCTGCTGGGCAGCCGCGAGAAGGACCATGGCGTCGGACTGGTCGTCGACTGGCGTTTCTGACTTCGGTTACGAGGGCATGCCGTCCGTTGGATGGGTTCCGGCGGGCGGCAAGGGGAAAAAGCCACTTCATTGCCCTCGGTCACGAAACCGCTGCAAATATGAGAAAAAGACCTAACTAAAGGATTCATGCGAAATGCATAGCGCTATACTGTCCATCCAGCGCTGTACTATCCCTTCCAGCGCTGATCGCGACCCGGTGCCCGCACCACCGTGCCGCACGAGCCCCGGAGATCCGCACCTCCGGGGCTCACCTTTTGCTCCTCTCGCGCCCTCCTTCCCCGGCTGAGCCCCTGCCCCTGCAAATCCGCGACGAATGGCCGCAATCCGGCAATCCGATGAACGAGCGGCCGAACGGCGGGCGCCCAGGCTGCCTGCGCACAGTCGCGGAACGGGTCAGGCCTGGCGGAAGAAGATCATGCCGAACAGCACCGCCAGGGCGCTGAGGAACGACAACCCGGTTTGCCCCAGGACCACCAGGATCGCGGCCGCCGCCGTGCTCAGCGCATGCCAGCCCCAGAGCAGGCACGACAGGTTGAGGACGATGCCGGCCAGGGCCAGGTGACGCTTGCGGCTGCGCCTGAGCAGGCCGGCCAGGCCCAGCACCAGGCCGCAGGTCGATACCGCGAAGACCGCCAGCAAGGCGGCGAACAGGCCGAGCAGATGGTTCTCGTCGCTGAGGTCGATCCGCTCGCCGAGCGCCAGCGCCATCACCGCCAGCGCGATGGCGACCCCGGCCAGGGCGAGGAACAGCGACAGGCCGCCCAGCCGCGATTGGCGCAATGGCCGTGCCGGCGGCGCGGCGGCGAGTGTTTCTCCCGTGTGCATGTTCGACCTCCCTGGTCCGAAACCCGCCTCCTCCATGAAGGCATCCGGGCGCGCACAGCATAAAGCGTCGCCCCGCCCAACCGATAGATCGACGAGGCGGGACTTTGGCGGCGGGACAACCGCGAAGACCCGGAAAAACCCGTAACCCGCGCCTTCCAAGCCCCTCCTTGTGTTTCCGCGACATTTCCTTATAAGATCGCGCCTTCCCCTATTTTCCCGCACGTTGCGGTCCCGCCGCAGGTCCAGTCCCGTTTTCTCTCGCGAAAGCCGGCCAGTGCCTCGGCCAGCAGTAAAAATAAAAGGTAGTCAGCGATGAGCGTACGGCACTTTCTCTCGTTTATGGATTACAGCCCCGAAGAGCTGATCGGTCTGATCCGCCGCGGCAGCGAGCTGAAGGACCTGCGCAACCGAGGCGTGCTCTACGAGCCGCTGAAGAGCCGGGTCCTGGGCATGGTCTTCGAGAAGGCTTCGACCCGTACCCGCCTGTCCTTCGAAGCCGGGATGATCCAGCTCGGCGGCCAGGCGATCTTCCTCTCCCCGCGCGACACCCAGCTCGGCCGCGGCGAGCCGATCGGCGACAGCGCCCGGGTCATGTCGCGGATGCTCGACGGCGTGATGATCCGCACCTTCGCCCACGCCACCCTGACGGAATTCGCCGCGCACTCGAAGGTGCCGGTGATCAACGGCCTGTCCGACGACCTGCACCCCTGCCAGTTGCTCGCCGACATGCAGACCTTCCACGAGCACCGCGGCAGCATCCAGGGCAAGACCGTGGCCTGGATCGGCGACGGCAACAACATGTGCAACAGCTATATAGAAGCGGCGCTGAAGTTCGACTTCCAGCTGCGCGTGGCCTGCCCCGAGGGCTACGAGCCGAAGGCCGAGTTCGTCGCCCTTGCCGGCGACCGCCTGCGCGTCGTCCGCGACCCGCGCGAGGCGGTGGCCGGCGCGCACCTGGTGAGCACCGACGTGTGGGCCTCGATGGGCCAGGAAGACGAAGCCGCCGCGCGCATCGCCCTGTTCCGTCCCTACCAGGTGAACGCCGCGTTGCTCGATGGGGCCGTCGACGATGTACTATTCATGCACTGCCTGCCGGCCCACCGCGGCGAGGAAATCAGCGAAGAGTTGCTGGACGACCCGCGCTCGGTAGCCTGGGACCAGGCAGAGAACCGTCTGCACGCGCAGAAGGCCCTCCTCGAATTGCTGATCGAACACGCCCATTACGCCTGAGCCCATGAGCCACGACCTGCTGCTGAACCTGAAAGATCTCGCCTGCGGCTACGCCTCGCAGAAAGTGGTGCAGGACCTCGACCTGCACCTCAATGCCGGAGACATCGGCTGCCTGCTGGGTCCTTCGGGATGCGGCAAGACCACCACCCTGCGCGCCATCGCCGGCTTCGAGCCGGTGCTGGCCGGGCAGATCGAGCTGGGCGGCGAAGTCATCTCGCGTCCCGGCTTCACCCTGGCGCCGGAGAAACGCCGGATCGGCATGGTGTTCCAGGACTACGCGCTGTTCCCGCATCTCAGCGTGGCCGACAATGTCGGCTTCGGCATCCGCAAGCATCCACAACGCGAGCGCCTGGTGCGCGAGCTTCTGGAGCTGGTCAAGCTCGACCACCTCGCCGCGCGCCACCCCCACGAACTCTCCGGCGGCCAGCAACAACGGGTGGCCCTGGCCCGCGCGCTGGCGCCCGAACCGCTGTTGCTGCTGCTCGACGAACCCTTCTCCAACCTCGACGTGGAACTGCGCCGCAGCCTCAGCCAGGAGGTTCGCGAGATCCTCAAGGCACGCGGCACCAGCGCGATCCTGGTGACCCACGACCAGGAAGAAGCCTTCGCCGTCTGCGACCACATCGGCGTGTTCAAGGAAGGTCACCTGGAACAGTGGGACACCCCCTACAACCTCTACCACGAGCCGCTGACGCCCTTCGTCGCCAGCTTCGTCGGCCAGGGCTACTTCATTCGCGGCCAGTTGCTCAGCCCCGATACGGTGCAGACCGAACTCGGCGTGATCCGCGGCAATCGCGCCTACAGCCTGCCTTCCGGCAGCGCGGTAGACGTCCTGCTGCGCCCGGACGACCTGGTGCACGCGCCGCAGGGCGAGCTGAAGGCGCGGATCGTCGGCAAGACCTTCCTCGGCGCCGCCACCCTGTACCGCCTGCAATTACCCACCGGTACCCAGCTGGAATCGATCTTCCCCAGCCATGCCGACCACCAGCCGGGCGATGACGTCGGTATCCGCGTCGCCGCCGACCACCTGGTGGTGTTCGCCGCCCGGGGCAGCGTCGCCGCGCACCTCGCTCCCGTCCAGGCCTGATACCTCGGCGCCGCTCGGTCGGCGGCGCCTTTCCCTATCGACCGCATAGGTGGAGCCGGACGTCTCCAGCCCCTACAATCGCCCGACGATTCGAGGAGCCTGAACGATGCTGATGGTGATTTCCCCCGCCAAGACCCTGGACTACGAGACCCCGCCGGTCACCCACCGCTTCACCCAGCCGCAATACCTGGACCACGCCCAGGAACTGATCCAGCAACTGCGCCAGCTCACCCCGCTGCAGATCAGCGAACTGATGAAGCTTTCCGACAAGCTCGCCGGCCTGAATGCCGCTCGCTACGCCAGCTGGCATCCGGAGTTCACCCCGGAGAACGCCAAGCAGGCGTTGCTCGCCTTCAAGGGCGATGTCTACACCGGCCTCAACGCGGAAGACTTCGGCGAGGACGATTTCGCCTTCGCCCAGGATCACCTGCGCATGCTCTCCGGTCTCTACGGCGTGCTGCGCCCGCTCGACCTCATGCAGCCCTATCGACTGGAAATGGGCACCCGCCTGGCCAACGCCCGTGGCAAGGATCTCTACGCCTTCTGGGGCGAGCGTATCACCCAGTGGCTGAACGAAGCGCTGGCCGCCCAGGGCGACGATGTGCTGCTCAACCTGGCTTCCAACGAGTACTTCGGCGCGGTGAAGCGCAAGGCGCTGCAAGCGCGGGTCATCGACACCGAGTTCAAGGACCTGAAGAACGGCCAGTACAAGATCATCAGCTTCTACGCCAAGAAGGCTCGCGGCATGATGGCTCGCTACGTGATCCGCGAGCGCCTGCGCGACCCGGCCGGGCTGAAGGACTTCAACGCCCACGGCTATTACTTCAGCGCCGAGCAGTCCGGCCCGGATCAGCTGGTATTCCTCAGGGACGCCCCGCAAGACTGACCTCCCCCGGCCCGCCGCCCTGGCGGGCCGCTCCTCTTTCGGCACGCCGACGCCTCCTGGCGCTGGAGCGTTCGTCCCTCCGAGGCTCTGCTGCGCCGTCTTTCTCCCCGGAAAAGCCCTTGTGGCGAATAGGCCTACTCAACCGTTCGTCTGCAAGTCATGCGGAACTGCATCACATTTTTTCACACCCAGCCCACCTGCTTTTTCCCAATTCGAGGCGGAAATGCCATCTCCGGCGTAATCCATTGGCCATTACCAGCCTCCCGCCATCACATGCAAATTACGATTGCAAAGTGCATGGGTCGAAGATTAAGGAATCCTTAAGGTTTGCTTAAGGCGGTAAAAGCGGCTTCTGTTTCATTCCGGTGACGCGGAACTTTCAGGCGCCATGCATTCTGCAACTAGTGGCCATTGGCAGGCATTTAACGGAAAGGCCATCAAGTTGGTATCAAGTGATATCAAACGGATATTTCCAAATATTTCGCGAGCGGGACAAACGGCCGGAACTTCCCTCGCAGAGAAAACATCCTATCACCGCGATGCCTATCGATAGTTATGGGCAGAGCAACTTGAAACCGTCTCGAATAATCGGACCCCGCTCCGAGGGACAAACTCAACCTGTTGAAATTAAAGGCCTTTAGAAACTTGAATTCTATGGACCGAACTAAAACGAAGCATCCAAGGTCGGGTTATGCACCGTTATTGAAACCCACCTGAAACATTAAAGGGCATGAACTTATAACTTGCCCTATTAGAGTGCCGAATAACTAAGCACTCTTTTCGAAACTGCCTGAAGGCGGATCAAGGGCTCTGGATCGGGGCTCGTAGTAACGGCTCGCCAGATAGGGAAGTGGCCATACGGCCACCTCATTAACGGCGCGACAAACAATCGAGGTGAATGCGATGCGAATCAGCATCTTTGGTTTGGGCTATGTCGGTGCAGTATGTGCTGGCTGCCTGTCGGCACGCGGTCATGAAGTCATTGGTGTGGATGTCTCCAGCACCAAGATCGACCTGATCAACCAGGGCAAGTCGCCCATCGTCGAACCGGGCCTGGAAGCGTTGTTGCAGCAAGGCCGGCAGACCGGACGGCTGTCGGGCACCACCGACTTCAAGAAGGCCGTGCTGGACTCCGACGTATCGTTCATCTGCGTCGGCACGCCGAGCAAGAAGAACGGCGACCTGGACCTGGGCTATATCGAGACCGTCTGCCGCGAGATCGGCTTCGCCATCCGCGAGAAGTCCGAACGCCACACCGTGGTGGTGCGCAGCACCGTGCTGCCGGGCACCGTCAACAACGTGGTGATCCCGCTGATCGAGGACTGCTCGGGCAAGAAGGCCGGGGTCGACTTCGGCGTCGGCACCAACCCCGAGTTCCTCCGCGAGAGCACCGCGATCAAGGACTACGACTTCCCGCCGATGACCGTGATCGGCGAACTGGACAAGCAGACCGGCGACCTTCTCGAGGAAATCTACCGCGAGCTGGACGCGCCGATCATCCGCAAGACCGTCGAGGTCGCCGAGATGATCAAGTACACCTGCAACGTCTGGCACGCCGCCAAGGTCACCTTCGCCAACGAGATCGGCAACATCGCCAAGGCGGTCGGCGTCGACGGCCGCGAGGTGATGGACGTGATCTGCCAGGACCACAAGCTCAACCTGTCGCGCTACTACATGCGTCCCGGCTTCGCCTTCGGCGGCTCCTGCCTGCCCAAGGATGTACGCGCCCTCACCTATCGCGCCAGCCAGCTGGACGTCGAGCACCCGATGCTCGGTTCGCTGATGCGCAGCAACTCCAACCAGGTGCAGAAGGCCTTCGACCTCATCACCAGCCACGACACCCGCAAGGTCGGCCTGCTCGGCCTGTCGTTCAAGGCCGGCACCGACGACCTGCGCGAAAGCCCGCTGGTGGAGCTGGCCGAGATGCTCATCGGCAAGGGCTACGAGCTGCGCATCTTCGACCGCAATGTCGAATACGCGCGTGTCCACGGGGCCAACAAGGAATACATCGAGTCGAAGATCCCGCACGTCTCCTCGCTGCTGGTCTCCGACCTCGACGAAGTGGTGGCGAGTTCCGACGTGCTGGTGCTGGGCAATGGCGACGAGCTGTTCGTCGACCTGGTGAACAAGACCCCGAGCGGCAAGAAGCTGGTCGACCTGGTGGGCTTCATGCCGCACACCACCACTGCCCAGGCCGAGGGCATCTGCTGGTAGCGGGCCGCCCCCTGGCCCCGTGAGCCGGTAAAGAACCTCTTTATCGCCCTCGGACCGAAGGCCGTCTCCGCGGCGTGCGCCATAACAACAACAAGCGCACGCCGGCGTCGAGGCCAAGGTCCCCAGCCCGATGGAACTGATGATGGAAACTTACAAACGTGGCCTCGCCGAAGCCACCGGCTGGCTGGTGTTCCTCAGCCTGCTGATGGTGCTCGCGCTGGCAGTGCCGAAGACCGTGTTCGACGCCGACTCCAAGGATTTCATCCTGCTTATCGGCGCCGTCGGCATCTGGCGCTACTCCATGGGCGGCGTGCACTTCCTGCGCGGCATGCTGTTCCTCCACGTGGTCTACCCGTACTACCGCCGGCGCGTGCGCCAGTTGGGCAGCGCGGCCGACCCGTCGCACGTGTTCCTGATGGTCACCAGTTTCCGCATCGACGCCCTGACCACCGCCATGGTCTATCGCTCGGTGATCCGCGAAGCCATCGACAGCGGCTACCCGACCACCGTGGTCTGCTCCATCGTCGAGATGTCCGACGAGGTCCTGGTCCGTTCTCTGTGGGAGAAGATGAACCCGCCGGACCGGGTCAGCCTCGACTTCGTGCGGATTCCCGGCACCGGCAAGCGCGACGGCCTGGCCTATGGCTTCCGCGCGATTTCCCGGCACCTGCCGGACGACGACGCGGTGGTCGCGGTGATCGACGGCGACACCGTGCTCGACCACGGCGTGGTGAAGAAGACCGTGCCCTGGTTCAAGCTCTTCCCCAACGTCGGCGGCCTCACCACCAACGAATTCTGCGAAGTGCAGGGCGGCTACGTGATGAGCGAGTGGCACAAGCTGCGCTTCGCCCAGCGCCACATCAACATGTGCTCGATGGCCCTGTCCAAGCGCGTGCTGACCATGACCGGACGGATGTCGGTGTTCCGCGCCCGGGTGGTGACCAACCCCGAGTTCATCACCGACGTCGAGAACGACCACCTGGAGCACTGGCGCCTGGGTCGCTTCAAGTTCCTCACCGGCGACGACAAGTCCAGCTGGTTCAGCCTGATGCGCCTGGGCTACGACACCTTCTACGTGCCCGACGCGGCGATCAACACGGTCGAGCACCCGCCGGAGAAGAGCTTCATCAAGGCCAGCCGCAAGCTGATGTACCGCTGGTACGGCAACAACCTGCGGCAGAACTCGCGCGCGCTCAAGCTCGGCGCGCGGCGCCTGGGCTGGTTCACCATGCTGGTGCTGTTCGACCAGCGCGTCTCGATGTGGACCAGCCTGCTCGGCCTGGTGGTGGCGATCCTCGCCAGCCTCAAGTACAGCATCGCCTTCCTGCTGGTGTACCTGCTCTGGATCGGCCTCACCCGCCTGGTGCTGACCCTGCTCCTCTCGCTCTCCGGGCACCGCATCGGCCCGGCCTATCCGCTGATCCTCTATTACAACCAGATCGTCGGCGCGCTGGTGAAGATCTACGTGTTCTTCCGCCTCGACCGGCAGTCCTGGACCCGCCAGCCGACCAAGCTGGAGCGCGGCCTGGCCAGCTTCCAGCGCTGGTTCAACGCCTGGTCGTCGCGGGCCATGACCTTCTCTGCCGCCAGCATCTTCGTCGCCGTGCTGCTGACCATCGTATGACCACCGAATCGACTACGGACAACGCCAGGGCCGCGGCCCGCGCGCAAATCGACCCAGATTGGACCGAACAGGACCCGACACCATGAATACAGCCGTCAACGTCAACGTCGTGCACGAATCCGAAGCCCAGCGCCAGTTCGCCCGGGTCAAGCTGCCGGCGCGCATCCGCTACATCGGCGCCAACCGCGAAGGCGTCGACGCACGCCTGCTGGATCTCTCCGCCGGCGGCTTCGCCTTCACCGCGAGCGGCGCGCCGATCCAGCCCGGTGACCTGTACAAGGGCAAGCTGCTGTTCCAGGTCGACAGCATCAGCTTTTCCCTCGAAGTGGAGTTCCAGGTGCGCTCGGTGGACCCCGCCAGCCGCCGGGTCGGCTGCGAGTTCCAGAACCTCAAGCCGCGCGAGGTGGCGGCCCTGCGCTACCTGATCACCTCCTACCTGGCCGGCGAGGTGATCGGCGTCGGCGACATGCTCAATACCCTCCAGCGCGAGAACTTCACCAAGGCCCGCAAGCAGGGCGGCGGCAACGGCGGGATGGGTTTCTTCGGCCGGGTCCGGGCGGTGACCCTGAGCACCGCGATCTTCGTCGTCGGAGTCGGCGCCTTCGCCTTCATCCTCAACCAGATGTACAACCTGTACTTCGTCACCCATGCCGATTCCGGCGTGGTCAGCGTCCCCAACCAGCAGATCACCATGCCCCGCGAGGGCACCGTGCAGAGCCTTCTCGGGCCCAACGCGGAAGTCGCCAAAGGCGCGCCGATCGCCACCTTCTCGGCCAACCTGCTGGACATGCTCAAGGGCAACCTGACCGAGGAGCAGCTCAACCCGGGCAACATCGAGAAGCTCTTCGGCCACCAGATGAAAGGGACCCTGACCAGCCCCTGCGACTGCCGCGTGGTCCAGCAACTGGTAGCCGACGGGCAATACGCCAACAAGGGCCAGGTGATCTTCACCCTCGCGCCGCGCGACAGCGTGGCCAGCATCGAGGCGCGCTTCCCCTACCGCAACGCCGCCGAGCTGGCGCCGGGCACCCGGGTGAACTTCCAGGTCGCCGGCGACGGCGTCAACCGCAGCGGCCGCATCGTCAACACCGCGCCGGTGGACGGCGACCTGTCCTCGGAAATCCGCGTGCAGATCCAGCCCGACCAGCCGCTCGACGCCCAGTACGCCGGCCGCCCGGCCGAGGTCAGCATCGGCGGCCTGCCCGGCCGCACCCTGCTGAACAAGGCCGTGACCCTGGCCACCGCTCGCTGACCGGTACCCGACCATGAAGATGCCCATCCTCCCTCCCCTGCCCCTGGCGTCCCGGCACCTGCTGCTGGCCTCGGCCATCGCCCTGGCCGCCGGCTGCGCCGGGCTGCCCGACCAGCGCCTGGCCCAGGAGGCCCTGGAGCGCGGCGACCTCGCCACCGCCCAGAGCAACTACCAGGCCCTGGCCGCGATGGGTTACGCAGACGCCCAGGTCGGCCTCGCCGACATGCAGGTCGCCAGCGGCGACAGCGCCCAGCAGGCCAAGGCCGAAAAGCTCTACCGCGAGGCCGCGCAGACCTCGCCGCGGGCCCGCGCGCGCCTTGGCAAGTGGCTGGCGGCCAAGCCCGGCGCCAGCGACGCCGAGCACCGCGAGGCCGAGCGCCTGCTCAGCCAGGCCTTCGAACAGGGCGAGGACAGTGCCCTGGTGCCGCTCATCGTGCTCTACCTGCAATACCCGCAGTCCTGGCCGGAAATCGACCCGCAGCAGCGCATCGACCAGTGGCGCGCGCGCGGACTGCCACAGGCCGACCTGGCGCAGATCATCCTCTACCGCACCCAGGGCACCTACGCCCAGCACCTGGGCGAGATCGAGCAGGTCTGCCAGCGCTGGCTGCGGCGCATGGACGTGTGCTGGTACGAACTGGCCACGGTCTACCAGATGCAGGGCAACGCGGCAAAGCAGAAGGCCCTGCTCGAACAGCTGCGCGCCGCCTACAAGGGCGGCGGGGTGCCCGGCGAGCGAGTCGACTCGGTGGCCGGGGTGCTCGCCGACGGCGAACTCGGCCAACCCGACCCGCAGACCGCCCAGGCGCTGCTGGAAGAGATCGCGCCGAGCTACCCCGCGGCCTGGGTCAGCCTGGCCAAGCTGCTCTACGACTATCCCGACCAGGGCGACCTGGAAAAGATGCTCGGCTACCTGAAGAACGCCCAGGACGCCGCCCAGCCACGCGCCGAATTGCTCCTCGGGCGCCTCTACTACGACGGCAAGTGGGCGCCGCAGGACCCGCGCAAGGCCGAGCGGCACCTGCTCAAGGCCGCCGCCAGCGAACCCCAGGCCAACTACTACCTGGGGCAGATCTACCGCCGCGGCTTCCTCGGCAAGGTCTATCCGCAGAAGGCCGTCGACCACCTGATCCTCGCCGCCCGCGCCGGCCAGGCCAGCGCCGACATGGCCCTGGCCCAGCTCTGGTCGCAGGGCCGCGGCATCCAGCCGAACCGGGTCAACGCCTACGTCTTCGGCCAGCTCGCCGTGCAGCAGCAGGTACCGCAGGCCAGCGACCTGCTCGGGCAGATCGAAGCGCAACTGCCGCCGGCCGAACGCAGCCAGGCGCAGCAATTGCTCAAGCGCGAACAACAGAGCCGCGGCAACAACTGGCAGGCCACCGTCAGCCTGCTGCAGAGCCAGGACTCGCCGATCAACGAAGAAGAGCCAGAAAGCCTATGAACAGCTCCCGTTCCGTCAACCCGCGGCCGTCCTTCGCGCCGCGCGCCCTGTCCCTGGCCATCGCCCTGCTGCTCGGCGCGCCGGCGTTCGCCGCCAACAGCGGCGAGGCGCCGAAGAACTTCGGCCTGGACGTGAAGATCACCGGCGAATCGGAAAACGATCGCGACCTCGGCACCGCTCCCGGCGGCACCCTCAACGACATCGGTATCGACCTGCGGCCCTGGGCCTTCGGCCAGTGGGGCGACTGGAGCGCCTACTTCATGGGCCAGGCGGTGGCCGCCACCGACACCATCGAGACCGACACCCTGCAATCGGACACCGACGACGGCAACAACAGCCGCAACGACGGTCGCGAGCCGGACAAGAGCTACCTCGCCGCACGCGAATTCTGGGTCGACTACGCCGGCCTCACCGCCTACCCCGGCGAGCACCTGCGCTTCGGCCGCCAGCGCCTGCGGGAAGACAGCGGCCAGTGGCAGGACACCAACATCGAGGCGCTGAACTGGAGCTTCGAGACCACCCTGCTCAACGCCCATGCCGGGGTCGCCCAGCGTTTCAGCGAATACCGCACCGACCTCGACGAACTGGCCCCGGAGGACAAGGACCGCACCCATGTGTTCGGCGACATCTCCACCCAGTGGGCGCCGCACCACCGCATCGGCGTGCGCATCCACCACGCCGACGACAGCGGCCACCTGCGCCGCCCCGGCGAGGAAGTCGACAACCTCGACAAGACCTATACCGGCCAGCTCACCTGGCTCGGCATCGAGGCTACCGGCGATGCCTACAACTATCGTTCGAGCATGCCGCTGAACTACTGGGCCAGCGCCACCTGGCTGACCGGCGACCGCGACAACCTGACCACCACCACGGTCGACGACCGGCGCATCGCCACCGGCAAGCAGAGCGGCGACGTCAATGCCTTCGGCGTCGACCTCGGCCTGCGCTGGAACATCGACGAGCAATGGAAGGCCGGCGTCGGCTACGCCCGCGGCAGCGGCGGTGGCAAGGACGGCGAGGAGCAGTTCCAGCAGACCGGGCTGGAGAGCAATCGCTCCAACTTCACCGGCACCCGCTCGCGCGTGCACCGCTTCGGCGAAGCCTTCCGCGGCGAACTGAGCAACCTCCAGGCAGCCACCCTGTTCGGCTCCTGGCAACTGCGCGAGGACTACGACGCGAGCCTGGTCTACCACAAGTTCTGGCGCGTCGACGACGACTCCGACATCGGCACCAGCGGCATCAACGCCGCCCTGCAACCGGGCGAGAAGGACATCGGCCAGGAACTCGACCTGGTGGTGACCAAGTACTTCAAGCAAGGCCTGCTGCCGGCCTCGATGAGCCAGTACGTCGACGAGCCCTCGGCGCTGATCCGCTTCCGCGGCGGCCTGTTCAAGCCGGGCGACGCCTACGGGCCGGGCACCGACTCGACCATGCACCGCGCCTTCGTCGACTTCATCTGGCGCTTCTGAGCCCCGCGAGGAAACCGGACATGCCCGACATTTCCCTTTCGATCCCCCGCCGCCGGCTCCCGCGCCTGCGCCCGCTGGCCGCGGCAGTGCTCGGCGCGGTGCTGCTGCACGGCCAGGCGTGGGCGGCGCAGCCGGTGGAGAAACCGCAGCCGGTCCCGGCGCAGGCCGGCAACGAGCCGGGCCTGACCCAGGGCCTGAAGGAAACCGGCAACTACACGGTGACCACCGCGCCGGCCGAACCGTTGCACCTGGACCCGCCGAAACTGCCCGACCTCTCCGGCTACACCGCCGCCGCGGTGGAAGCCAAGATCGTGCGCAAGCCGGGTGGCCGCGCCAGCGTGCAGCGCATGGTCCAGCAGCAGCCGCTGAAGGAGTTCACCGGTGGCAGCAACCGCCTCGCCGAATGGGTCAAGCGCCAGCGCCAGATGCCCCAGGCGATCTTCATCGAAGGCGGCTACGTGAACCTCGCCCAGCTCGCCGGCAAGCTTCCCGCCAGCGCGCTGGAACAGGTCGAGCCGGGGGTGTTCGTCGCCCGCCTGCCTATCGTGGTCAGCCAGGGCGCGACCCTCGACATCGACAAGCAGGTCAAGGAACTGCGCCTGTCCCAGGAGCGCGGCGCGTTCCTGGTCAACGACGGCATGCTGTTCGTCCGCGACAGCAAGGTCACCGGCTGGAGCGAATCGAAGAAGGAGCCGGCCTGGTTCAAGACGCCCAACGAGTTCCGTCCGTTCCTGATCTCCTGGGGCGGCGCCGAGGTGTACCTGAGCAACAGCACCTTCACCAGCTTCGGCTACAACGCCTCCAAGGCCTACGGCATCTCCATCTCGCAGTACAGCCCGGGCATGGACAAGCAGATGAAGCGCCCGCGCCCCAAGGGCTGGGTGATCGACTCGACCATCGTCGACAGCTGGTACGGCTTCTATTGCTACGAGGCCGACGACCTGGTGGTGAAGGGCAACACCTACCGCGACAACATCGTCTACGGCATCGACCCGCACGACCGTTCGCACCGCCTGATCATCGCCGACAACACCGTCCACGGGACCAGGAAGAAGCACGGCATCATCGTCTCGCGGGAAGTCAACGACAGCTTCATCTTCAACAACCGCAGCTACGAGAACAAGCTTTCCGGGATCGTCCTCGACCGTAACAGCGAGGGCAACCTGGTGGCCTACAACGAGGTCTACCGCAACCATTCCGACGGCATCACCCTCTACGAGAGCGGCGACAACCTGCTCTGGGGCAACCAGGTCCTGGCCAACCGCCGCCACGGCATCCGCGTGCGCAACAGCGTGAACATCCGCCTCTACGAGAACCTCGCGGCGGGCAACCAGCTGATCGGCGTGTACGGCCACATCAAGGACCTCACCAACACCGACCGCAACATCGCCCTCGACCCGTTCGACACCAAGGTCTCGCTGATCGTGGTCGGCGGCAAGCTCGCCGGCAACGGCTCCGGCCCGCTCTCGGTGGATTCGCCGCTGAGCCTCGAACTGTACCGGGTGGCGATGCTCGCCCCGACCAAATCCTCCGGCATCAGCCTGCCCGGCGTTCTCGGCGAGAAGCAGGACCAGATCCTCGACCTGCTGGTGCGCCAGGACAAGGCGGTGCTGATCGACCCCGTGGAAAGCCAGGCCGAACTCCAGGACTGAGGACCCAGACGCATGAAAACCCGCACTTCCCGACTGTTCCGCCTGAGCGCCCTGGCCGCCGGCCTCTGCCTGGCCCAGGCAGCCCTCGCCGCCGACCCCGGCGCGGCGCCGAGCTACCAGGCGCTGCCGGCCGGCAACCTGTGCCCGGCCGCCGCCGACGACTCGCGCTACAACACCAAGTACCTGGGCTTCTTCACCCACCTGGTGCAGGCCCAGGACGACTGGCTGTTCCGCACCACCTACGACCTGCGTACCGACTTCGGCACCAGCGCCGAAGGCTGGCGCGAACTCCGCGCACTGCGCGACGAACTCAAGCGCAAGGGCATCGAGCTGGTGGTGGTCTACCAGCCGACCCGCGGCCTGGTGAACCGCGAGAAGCTCAGTCCGGCGGAAAAGGCCGGCTTCGACTACGAGCTGGCGAAGAAGAACTACCTGGCGACCATCGCCCGCTTCCGCCAGGCCGGCATCTGGACCCCGGACTTCTCGCCGCTGTTCGACGAGAAGGAGGAGCACGCCTACTACTTCAAGGGCGACCACCACTGGACTCCCCATGGCGCCCGGCGCAGCGCGAAGATCGTGGCCGAGACGCTGAAGCAGGTGCCCGGCTTCGAGGCGATCCCCAAGAAGCAGTTCGAAAGCAAGCGCGTCGGTCTGCTGTCCAAGCTCGGCACCTTCCACAAGGCCGCCGCGCAGCTCTGCGGCAACAGCTACGCCACCCAGTACGTCGACCGTTTCGAGACCGAGCCGGTGGGCGCCAGCGACAGCGGCGACCTGTTCGGCGACGGCGGCAACCCGCAGATCGCCCTGGTCGGCACCTCCAACAGCGGCCCGGCCTACAACTTCGCCGGCTTCCTGGAGGAGTTCAGCGGCGCCGACATCCTCAACAACGCGGTGTCCGGCGGCGGCTTCGACAGTTCGCTGCTGGCGTACATGACCAGCGAGGAATTCCACAAGAACCCGCCGAAGATCCTCATCTGGGAATTCGCCACCCACTACGACATGGCGCAGAAGAGCTTCTACCGCCAGGCCATGCCGCTGGTGGACAACGGCTGCTCCGGCCGGAAGACCGTGCTCAGCCGCAAGGTCAAGCTGCGCCAGGGCCGCAACGAGGTGCTGCTGAACAGCGCCGCGCTACCGATCCGCAGCGGCAGCTACGTCGCCGACGTGACCTACAGCGACCCTTCGGTACACGAGTTGAAGAACACCATCTGGTACATGAACGGCCGCCGCGAGCAGTTGAAGATCGAGCAGTCGAAAGCCGTCGATACCGGCGGCCGCTACGTCTTCCAGCTGCGCAACGACAGCGACTGGGCCGACCAGCAGTTCCTTTCCCTGGAAATCGAAGCGCCGGAGGACATGCCCCAGGGCCTGGAGGTCCAGGCCAGCATCTGCCAGGCGGCGCCCGCCAAGGCCAGCCAGTCGGTGGCCGGGAGGTAAACGATGAAAACGTCCCACCTGATCCGTATCGCCCTGCCCGGCGCCCTCGCCGCGGCATTGCTCGCCAGCCAGGTCAGCCAGGCCGCCGACCTGGTACCCCCGCCCGGCTACTACGCGGCGGTCGGCGAGCGCAAGGGCAGCGCCGGCAGTTGCCCCGCGGTGCCGCCGCCGTATACCGGCAGCCTGGTCTTCACCAGCAAGTACGAAGGCTCCGATTCGGCGCGGGCGACCCTCAACGTCAAGGCGGAGAAGACCTTCCGCTCGCAGATCAAGGACATCACCGACATGGAGCGCGGCGCCACCAAGCTGGTCACCCAGTACATGCGCAGCGGCCGCGACGGCGACCTGGCCTGCGCACTGAACTGGATGAGCGCCTGGGCCCGCGCCGGCGCCCTGCAGAGCGACGACTTCAACCACACCGGCAAGTCCATGCGCAAATGGGCGCTGGGCAGCCTCTCCGGCGCCTACATGCGCCTGAAGTTCTCCAGCTCGCGGCCGCTCGCGGCCCACGCCGAGCAGAGCCGGGAAATCGAGGACTGGTTCGCCCGGCTCGGCACCCAGGTAGTCCGCGACTGGAGCGGCCTGCCGCTGAAGAAGATCAACAACCATTCCTACTGGGCGGCCTGGTCGGTGATGTCCACCGCGGTGGTGACCAACCGCCGCGACCTCTTCGACTGGGCGGTGAGCGAGTTCAAGGTCGCCGCCAACCAGGTCGACGAGCAGGGCTTCCTGCCCAACGAACTCAAGCGCCGCCAGCGCGCCCTCGCCTACCACAACTATGCGCTGCCGCCGCTGGCGATGATCGCCGCGTTCGCCCAGGTCAACGGCGTCGACCTGCGCCAGGAGAACCACGGCGCCCTGCAGCGCCTGGCCGAGCGGGTGATGAAGGGAGTCGACGACGAGGAAACCTTCGAGGAGAAGACCGGCGAGGACCAGGACATGACCGACCTCAAGGTCGACAACAAGTACGCCTGGCTGGAGCCCTACTGCGCCCTCTACCGCTGCGAGCCGAAGATGCTCGAGGCGAAGAAGGACCGCGAGCCGTTCAACAGTTTCCGCCTCGGCGGCGAAGTGACGCGGGTGTTCAGCCGCGAAGGGGGAAGTTGAGGGCGTGGCGGGAAGCGGGCGCACAGGCCGGGGGCCACGCGCCCCTCTACCCCGCTCGCCGACCAGGCGTCCCAACAGGCGCCACACCCCGACCCATGCGCGACAGACGCGGGCGGGCGCAACACCTTAGGCAACACCACGGGGAGGAAAACGGCGGGTCGTCCCGCCTTTCCTCGAGCGCTCCAGGGCGCGGAAAGGCAGGGCCGACCTGAATGGTTGACGCTCTAGAGAGAGAGACGGCATGGTCTTTTCTTCAAACGTGTTCCTGTTCCTGTTCCTGCCGGTCTTTCTCGGCCTGTACTACCTGAGCGGCGAACGTTACCGGAACCTGCTGCTGCTGATCGCCAGCTACCTGTTCTACGCCTGGTGGCGGGTGGACTTCCTCCTGCTGTTCGCCGGGGTCACCGTCTTCAACTACTGGATCGGCCTGCGCATCGGCGCCGCCGGCGTACGCACCAGGGCCGCGCAACGCTGGCTGATCCTCGGCGTGGTGGTCGACCTCTGCGTGCTCGGGTACTTCAAGTACGCCAACTTCGGCGTCGACAGCCTCAACGAGATCATCACCTCGTTCGGCATGCAGCCGTTCGTGCTGACCCACATCCTGCTGCCGATCGGCATCTCCTTCTACACCTTCGAGTCGATCAGCTACATCATCGACGTCTACCGCGGCGATACCCCGGCGACCCACAACCTGATCGACTTCGCCGCCTTCGTCGCGATCTTCCCGCACCTGATCGCCGGCCCGGTGCTGCGCTTCAAGGACCTGGTCGACCAGTTCAACCACCGCACCCACACTGTCGACAAGTTCGCCGAAGGCTGCACCCGCTTCATGCAGGGCTTCGTCAAGAAGGTGTTCATCGCCGACACCCTGGCCGCCCTCGCCGACCACTGCTTCGCCCTGCAGAACCCGACCACCGGCGACGCCTGGCTCGGCGCCCTGGCCTACACCGCGCAGCTCTACTTCGACTTCTCCGGCTACAGCGACATGGCCATCGGCCTCGGCCTGATGATGGGCTTCCGCTTCATGGAGAACTTCAACCAGCCCTACATCAGCCAGTCGATCACCGAGTTCTGGCGGCGCTGGCACATCAGCCTGTCGACCTGGCTGCGCGACTACCTCTACATCAGCCTGGGCGGCAACCGCGGCAGCACCTTCCAGACCTACCGCAACCTGTTCCTGACCATGCTCCTCGGCGGCCTGTGGCACGGCGCCAACTTCACCTACATCATCTGGGGCGCCTGGCACGGCATGTGGCTGGCGATCGAGCGGGCCCTCGGAGTGAACGCCGCGCCGCGCGTGCTCAACCCGTTGAAGTGGGCGTTCACCTTCCTCCTGGTGGTGATCGGCTGGGTGATCTTCCGCGCCGAGAACCTGCAGGTCGCCTGGCGCATGTACGAAGCCATGTTCAGCTTCGGCACCTGGCAGCTCTCCGAACTGAACCGCGCCAGCCTCACCGGCCTGCAGGTCGGCACCCTGGTCCTGGCCTACCTGGTGCTGGCGTTCTTCGGCCTGCGCCAGTTCTACAACCAGCCATTGCAGACCAAGGCGCCCAAAGCCGCGGCGAACAGCGACGAAGTGGCCGCCGACGGCCCGGCCAGTGCCCAGCCGCGCGCCCCGCGCGAGGCCGCCGGCGACCCGGCGGCGATCGCCTACTCGCCGAGCGGCGCGCTGGTCTACCAGCCGAGCTGGCTCAGCCAGTTGCCCGTCCTGGCCACCCGCCTGGCGCTGCTCCTGCTGTTCGCCGCCTCGGTGCTGAAGCTCTCCGCGCAGAGCTACTCGCCATTCCTCTACTTCCAGTTCTGAGCGAGGCCCACGCCATGACACAGAGCATTTCCCGCCCCCTGCAATACGCCTATATCGCCGCCTTCGGCGGGCTGCTGCTGGGGCTCGCCGGATGGTCGCTGAAGAGCGTGCCGGGCTTCTCCGCCGCGGCCGATACGCCACTGCTCAACGGCAAGCTGGCGCACGCCTTCGAAGCCCACTACGACAAGGAATTCCCGATCAAGCGCCTGGGCACCAACCTCTGGGCCGCACTCGACTACACGCTGTTCCACGAAGGCCGCCCCGGCGTGGTGATCGGCAAGGACGGCTGGCTGTTCACCGACGAAGAGTTCAAGCCGGCACCGAGCGGTCAGCAACTGGAAGACAACTGGGCACTGGTACGCGGCGTGCAGCGGGAGCTGAACCGGCGCGGCGTCAAGCTGGTGCTCGCGGTGATCCCGGCCAAGGCCCGCCTGTATCCCGAGCACATCGGCCGCGAGCAGCCGGCCGCGCTGCACGACAGTCTCTACCAGGACTTCCTGGCCCGCGCCCGCGCCGCCGGCATCGACAGTCCCGACCTGCTCGGCAGCCTGCGCCAGGCCAAGGACAACGGCGCGGTATTCCTGCGCACCGACACCCACTGGTCGCCGCTCGGCGCGGAAACCGTGGCCCAGCGCCTCGGCGCGGAGATCCGCGAGACGCACCTGCTGGATGTGCCGGCGCAGAACTTCGTCACCCGCGTCGGCGAAGAACGCACGCACAAGGGCGACCTGCTCAGCTTCCTGCCGCTCGACCCGCTGTTCGACGAACTGCTGCCACGTCCGGAGCAGTTGCAGCAACGCACCACCGAAGCCGCGCCGGCACTGCCGGGCGACCAGCAGTCCGGCGCGGGCGACGACCTCTTCGGCGATAGCCAGCAACCGCGCCTGGCGCTGGTCGGCACCAGCTACAGCGCCAACCCCAGGTGGAACTTCGAGGGCGCGCTGAAACAGGCGCTGTCCGCCGACCTGATCAATTACGCGAAGGAAGGCAAGGGCCCCCTCGAACCGATGCTGGAACTGCTGCAGGACGAAGGCTTCCGCAAGGACCCGCCGCAACTGCTGGTCTGGGAGTTTCCCGAGCGCTACCTGCCGATGGCCAGCGACCTCAGCCAGTTCGACGCCGACTGGGTCGCCCAGCTGAAGGCCAGCGGCGGCCGCGACGAGCGCCTGGCCGCCAGCCGCAACGATTGAACGAACACAGCCAAGGCTGTTTACCCACGGGGCCGAACGCCCCGCTGAAGAAGAAGCAACGGAGGAATACCCATGAACCCGATGACCCGCCGCCACACCTGGACCCGCCTGGCCTGCGCACTTTCCCTCGGCGTCGCCGCATTCGCCGCGCAGGCCGACGAGGGCGCCCTGTACGGGCCCCAGGCACCCAAGGGCTCGGCCTTCGTCCGCGCCTACAACGCCGGCAACAGCGAACTCGACGTGTCGGTCGGCAGCACCAGCCTGAACGACGTCGCGCCGCTCGGCTCCAGCGACTTCAAGTTCCTCCCCCCCGGCAGCTACACCGCCCAGGTCGGCCAGCAGAGCCTACCGGTCAAGCTCGACCCGGACAGCTACTACACCCTGGTCAGCCAGCCCGGCGGCAATCCGCAGCTGGTGGCCGAGCCGCCGTTCAAGAACAAGCAGAAGGCGCTGGTGCGGGTGCAGAACCTCAGCGGCTCGAAGCTGACCCTGAAGACCGCCGACGGCAAGACCGACGTGGTCAAGGACGTCGGCCCGCAAAGCCACGGCGACCGCGAGATCAACCCGGTGAAGGTGAACCTGGCGCTGTTCGACGGCAGCAAGAAGGTCAGCGACCTGAAGCCGGTCACCCTGGCCCGCGGCGAGGTGGTCTGCCTGTACGTCACCGGCAGCGGCGGCAAGCTCGCGCCGGTCTGGGTCAAGCGCCCGGTGAAGGCGGACTGAGACCGACCGGGAGGGGCTCGCCCCTCCCGGCATTCCACACAACAAGACCGGCCCGACACCGGCGCACCAACCGTCAGCGCTCCCGCAGAAGGAGCGCACTGGAGAGGTCACCCGGGGCTCCGTGGAGCCCGGTAACGAGATATCCCGCCGCGCGGCGGGATCCCTAGACAGACGCATCGCTTCAAGGAGAAACAACATGATCCCAGTAATCCTTTCCGGTGGCAGCGGCTCGCGACTCTGGCCTCTTTCCCGCAAGCAGTACCCCAAGCAGTTCCTCGCCCTTACCGGCGACGACACCCTGTTCCAGCAGACCATCAAGCGCCTGGCCTTCGACGGCATGCAGGCGCCGCTGCTGGTGTGCAACAAGGAGCACCGCTTCATCGTCCAGGAACAGCTGGAGGCGCAGAACCTGGCGAGCCAGGCGATCCTCCTCGAACCCTTCGGCCGCAACACGGCGCCGGCGGTGGCCATCGCCGCGATGAAACTGGTCGCCGAAGGCCGCGACGAACTGCTGCTGATCCTTCCCGCCGACCACGTGATCGAGGACCAGCGCGCCTTCCAGCAGGCCCTGGCGCTGGCCACCAACGCCGCCGAAAAGGGCGAGATGGTGCTCTTCGGCATTCCCGCCAGCCGCCCCGAGACCGGCTACGGCTACATCCGCGCGAGCGCCGATGCGCAACTGCCGGAAGGCGTCAGCCGGGTGCAGAGCTTCGTCGAGAAGCCCGACGAAGCCCGCGCCCGCGAGTTCGTCGCCGCCGGCGGCTACTACTGGAACAGCGGCATGTTCCTGTTCCGCGCCAGCCGCTACCTGGAAGAACTGAAGAAGCACGACGCCGACATCTACGACACCTGCCTGCTGGCCCTGGAGCGCAGCCAGCACGACGGCGACCTGGTGAACATCGACGCCGCCACCTTCGAATGCTGCCCGGACAACTCCATCGACTACGCGGTGATGGAGAAGACCTCGCGCGCCTGCGTGGTGCCGCTGTCCGCCGGCTGGAACGATGTCGGCAGCTGGTCGTCGATCTGGGACGTGCACGCCAAGGACGCCAACGGCAACGTCACCAAGGGCGACGTGCTGGTCCACGACAGCCACAACTGCCTGGTGCACGGCAACGGCAAGCTGGTCTCGGTGATCGGCCTGGAGGACATCGTGGTGGTGGAAACCAAGGACGCCATGATGATCGCCCACAAGGACCGGGTGCAGGACGTCAAGCACGTGGTCAAGGACCTCGACGCCCAGGGCCGTAGCGAGACCCAGAACCACTGCGAGGTCTACCGCCCGTGGGGCTCCTACGACTCGGTGGACATGGGCGGCCGCTTCCAGGTCAAGCACATCACCGTGAAGCCCGGCGCGCGCCTCTCGCTGCAGATGCACCACCACCGCGCCGAGCACTGGATCGTGGTTTCCGGGACCGCCCAGGTGACCTGCGACGACAAGACCTTCCTGCTCACCGAGAACCAGTCGACCTACATCCCGATCGCCTCCGTGCACCGCCTGGCCAACCCCGGCAAGATCCCGCTGGAGATCATCGAGGTGCAGTCCGGCAGCTACCTCGGCGAGGACGACATCGAGCGCCTGGAAGACGTCTACGGGCGCACCGCAGAACCGGCCCTGCACGTGGTCGCCGGCAGCCGCTGAAGCGTCGACCCGGCCCCCTGGCGGAGCGATCCGCCAGGGGGTTGTTTTTTTCCGACAACCTACGGGATTGACTTTCCCTGGCCCTCCCCATGTTTCCATGAAGTTTCCGGAATATTCACGGGGAGCGGACATCAAGTATTAATGAACCCTTAAAGAAACAGGACTCGGGTTATTAATAAAGGCCACTCAGAAAACACCCGAGATCCATTCCAACCAACCCTGCAAGCCCCTGAAAACGAGGCTTCCGGCTTTATCCTCCAGTTTCTTCGAGTTCGTTCAGTCTTCATTCAGCCGTTGTTAAGCGAGTCTTAACAAACGTTCAGGCAGCATTCAGCGACATATAAATAACCTCTTCGTACCGCCCTCCCAGTACCGAGGCTTCATTACATGTCACTGGACTTTCTGCCATTCTCCCGGCCAAGCATCGGCGAGGACGAAATCGCCGCCGTGGAGCAGGTCCTGCGTTCCGGCTGGATCACCACCGGGCCGAAGAACCAGGAGCTCGAACAGCGCTTCGCCGAACGCCTCGGCTGCCGCCACGCGGTGGCGCTATCCTCGGCCACCGGCGCCCTGCACGTCACCCTGCTGGCGCTGGGCATCGGCCCCGGCGACGAAGTGATCACGCCGTCGCTGACCTGGGTCTCCACCGCCAACGTCATCACCCTGCTCGGCGCCACCCCGGTGTTCGTCGACGTCGACCGCGACACCCTGATGTGTTCGGCGCAGGCAGTGGAAGCCGCCATCGGCCCGCGCACCCGCGCCATCGTGCCGGTGCACTACGCCGGCTCCACCCTGGAACTCGAAGGCCTGCGCACGGTCGCCGGGCGCCACGGCATCGCCCTGGTCGAGGACGCCGCCCACGCGGTCGGCAGCGAATACCGCGGGCGCCCGGTAGGCTCCCGCGGCACGGCGATCTTTTCCTTCCACGCGATCAAGAACCTGACCTGCGCCGAAGGCGCGATGTTCGTCAGCGACGACAGCGCCCTCGCCGAACGGGTCCGCCGCCTCAAGTTCCACGGCCTCGGGGTCGATGCCTACGACCGCCTGAGCCATGGACGCAAGCCGCAGGCGGAAGTGATCGAGCCCGGTTTCAAATACAACCTGGCCGACCTCAACGCCGCCCTCGCGCTGGTCCAGCTCAAGCGCCTGGACGCGCTCAACGCGCGCCGCCAGGCCCTCGCCGAACGCTACCTGGAGCGCCTCGCCGGGCTACCGCTGGCGCCGCTCGGCCTGCCCGCGCACGAGCAGCGCCACGCCTGGCACCTGTTCATCCTGCGCATCGACGCCGAGGCCTGCGGCCTGGGCCGCGACGCCTTCATGGAAGCCCTGAAGGCGCGCGGCATCGGTAGCGGCATCCATTTCATCGCCAGTCACCTGCACCACTACTACCGCCAGCGCCAGCCGCGCCTGAGCCTGCCCAACAGCGAGTGGAACTCGGCCCGCCTGTGCTCCATCCCGCTGTTCCCCGACATGCGCGACGACGACATCGAGCGCGTCGCGCGCGCCATCGAGGATATCCTGGAGAAACGTCGATGAAGCCCTATCCGATCGACCTGGTCTCGGTGGTCATCCCGGTCTACAACGAGGAAGCCAGCCTGCCCGAACTGCTGCGCCGCACCGAGGCCGCCTGCCTGGAGCTGGGCCGCGCCTTCGAGATCGTGCTGGTCGACGACGGCAGCCGCGACCGCTCCGCGGAACTCTTGCAGGCCGCCGCCGAACGCGACGGCAGCGCAGTGGTGGCGGTGATCCTCAACCGCAACTACGGCCAGCACGCGGCGATCCTCGCCGGCTTCGAACAGTCCCGTGGCGACCTGGTGATCACCCTCGATGCCGACCTGCAGAACCCGCCGGAGGAAATCCCGCGCCTGGTGGAGCGCGCCGCGCAGGGCTACGACGTGGTCGGCAGCATCCGCGCCGAGCGCCAGGACTCGGCCTGGCGGCGCTGGCCTTCGCGCCTGGTGAACCTGGCGGTGCAGCGCTCCACCGGGGTCGCCATGCACGACTACGGCTGCATGCTGCGCGCCTACCGGCGCAGCATCGTCGAAGCGATGCTGGCCTGCCGCGAACGCAGTACCTTCATCCCGATCCTGGCCAACGGCTTCGCCCGGCATACCTGCGAGATCCGCGTCGCCCACGCCGAGCGCGCCCACGGCGAATCGAAATACAGCGCGATGCGCCTGCTCAACCTGATGTTCGACCTGGTCACCTGCATGACCACCACGCCGCTGCGCCTGCTCAGCCTGGTCGGCGGCGGCATGGCCCTGGCCGGCTTCCTCTTCGCCCTGTTTCTCCTCGTGCTGCGCCTGGCCTTCGGCGCCGCCTGGGCCGGCAACGGCCTGTTCGTGCTGTTCGCCGTGCTGTTCATGTTCAGCGGCGTGCAGTTGCTCGGCATGGGCCTGCTCGGCGAGTACCTCGGGCGCATGTACAGCGACGTGCGCGCGCGGCCGCGCTTCTTCATCGAGCGCGTGGTCCGCGCCACGCCCTCCGCGCTTCCCTCGGCCCTGCAGCGGGCCGGTTTCACCTCTTCATCCAGCGAGCCTTCCACGCCATGACCTCGAAAGCCGTCGTCTTCGCCTACCACGACATCGGTTGCACCGGTATCGAAGCCCTGCTCAATGCCGGCTACGAGATCGCCGCCGTCTTCACCCATGCCGACGACCCACGGGAAAACACCTTCTACGCCTCGGTCGCGCGCCTCTGCGCCGAGCGCGGCATTCCGCTGCACGCGCCCGAGGACGTGAACCATCCGCTGTGGCTGGAGCGCATCCGCCAACTGCGCCCGGACTTCCTGTTCTCCTTCTACTACCGCCGCCTGCTCGGCGCCGAGCTGCTCGCCTGCGCCGCCCGCGGCGCCTACAACCTGCACGGTTCGCTGCTGCCGCGCTACCGCGGACGCGCCCCGGCGAACTGGGTGCTGGTCAACGGCGAAACGCAGACCGGGGTGACCCTGCATCGCATGATCGAGCGCGCCGACGCCGGGCCGATCCTTGCCCAGCAGGCCGTCGCCATCGACCCCGAGGACACCGCCCTGAGCCTGCACGGCAAGCTGCGCAAGGCCGCCGGCGCCCTGCTGCGCGACAGCCTGCCGCTGCTCGCCCTCGGCGTGCTGCCGGAAGTCGAGCAGGACGAGAGCCAGGCCAGCCACTTCGGCCGGCGCACCCCGGCGGACGGCCTGCTCGACTGGCACAGGCCGGCACGGCAGTTGTACGACCTGGTGCGCGCGGTGACCCAGCCCTACCCCGGCGCCTTCTGCCAGGTCGGCGAACAGAAGCTGATCGTCTGGAGCGCCGAGGTGGTCGCCGGCAATCACGGCCGCGAGCCGGGCAGCGTACTGTCCTGCGACCCGCTGCGGATCGCCTGCGGCGAGGACTCGCTGGTGCTGCGCTTCGGCCAGCGCGGCGAGCGTGGCCTGTACCTGGCCGGCACGCAACTGGCCACCGAGCTGGGCCTGGTCGAGGGCGCGCGCCTGCGTGGCGCGGCGTCCGGCCCGCAGCGCCGCACGCGGGTGCTGATCCTCGGGGTCAACGGCTTCATCGGCAACCACCTGTCCGAACGCCTGCTGCGCGACGGACGCTACGAGGTCCACGGCATGGACATCGGCTCCGACGCCATCGAACGGCTCAAGGCCGACCCGCATTTCCACTTCGTCGAAGGCGACATCGGCATCCATTCGGAGTGGCTCGAATACCATGTGAAGAAATGCGACGTGGTCCTGCCGCTGGTGGCCATCGCCACGCCCATCGAGTACACGCGCAACCCGCTGCGGGTGTTCGAACTGGACTTCGAGGAAAACCTGCGGATCGTCCGCTACTGCGTGAAATACGGCAAACGCGTGGTGTTCCCTTCCACCTCCGAGGTCTACGGCATGTGCCAGGACCCGGACTTCGACGAAGACCGCTCGAACCTGGTGGTCGGGCCGATCAACAAGCAGCGCTGGATCTACTCGGTGTCCAAGCAGTTGCTCGACCGGGTGATCTGGGCCTACGGCCAGCAGGGCCTGCGCTTCACCCTGTTCCGTCCGTTCAACTGGATGGGCCCGCGCCTGGACCGCCTGGATTCGGCGCGGATCGGCAGCTCGCGGGCGATCACCCAGCTTATCCTGCACCTGGTCGAAGGCACGCCGATCCGCCTGGTCGACGGCGGCGCGCAGAAGCGCTGCTTCACCGACGTCGACGACGGCATCGAGGCCCTCGCGCGGATCATCGACAACCGCGACGGCCGCTGCGACGGGCAGATCGTCAACATCGGCAACCCGGACAACGAGGCGAGCATCCGCCAGCTCGGCGAGGAACTGCTGCGCCAGTTCGAGGCCCACCCGCTGCGCGCGCAGTTCCCGCCCTTCGCCGGCTTCCGCGAGGTGGAGAGCCGCAGCTTCTACGGCGACGGCTACCAGGACGTGGCCCACCGCAAGCCGAGCATCGACAACGCCCGGCGCCTGCTCGACTGGCAGCCCACCATCGAACTGCGCGAGACCATCGGCAAGACCCTCGACTTCTTCCTCCACGAAGCGCTCCGCGAGCGCGAGGCACAGGCGTGATCCAGGCCGGCCTGCGCATCGACGTCGACACCTTCCGCGGCACCCGCGACGGGGTGCCGCGGCTGCTCGAGCTGCTCGACGAAGCCGGGCTGAAGGCGACCTTCTTCTTCAGCGTCGGCCCGGACAACATGGGCCGCCACCTCTGGCGCCTGGCGCGCCCGGCGTTCTTCTGGAAGATGCTCCGCTCGCGCGCCGCCAGCCTGTATGGCTGGGACATCCTGCTGGCCGGCACCGCCTGGCCGGGCAAGCCGATCGGCCGCGAACTCGGCCCGCTGATGCGGCGGACCCAGGCCGCCGGCCACGAGGTCGGCCTGCACGCCTGGGACCACCATGCCTGGCAGACCCACGCCGGCGTCTGGAGCGTGCAGCAGCTCGGCGAGCAGATCCGCCGCGGCAGCGATTGCCTGGCGGACATCCTCGGCCAGCCGGTGCGTTGTTCCGCCGCCGCCGGCTGGCGCGCCGACGGCCGGGTGGTCGAGGCCAAGCAGCCCTTCGGCTTCCGCTACAACAGCGACTGCCGCGGACGCGGCGCGTTCCGCCCGCGCCTGGCCGACGGCAGCCCCGGCATCCCGCAGGTGCCGGTGAACCTGCCGACCTTCGACGAGGTGGTCGGTCCCGGCCTGCCGCGCGAGGCCTACAACGACTTCATCCTGGAACGCTTCGCCGCTGGCCGCGACAACGTCTACACCATCCACGCCGAGGTCGAGGGGCTGCTCCTCGCCCCGGCGTTCCGCGAACTGCTGCGGCGCGCCGAACGGCGTGGCATCCGCTTCCGCCCGTTGGGCGAACTGCTGCCGGACGATCCGCGCAGCCTGCCGCTGGCCGAACTGGTGCGCGGCCGCCTGGCCGGCCGCGAGGGCTGGCTGGGAGTGCGCCAGCCATGAGCCGCCGCCAGACCTGGTCGCTGCTGCTGATCGCCTTCGGCCTGTTCTACCTGGTTCCATTGAGCAACCATGGCCTGTGGATTCCCGACGAGACCCGCTACGCGCAGATCAGCCAGGCGATGCTGCTGGGCGGCGACTGGGTGTCGCCGCACTTCCTCGGCCTGCGCTACTTCGAGAAGCCGGTCGCCGGCTACTGGATGATCGCCCTCGGCCAGGCGGTCTTCGGCGAAAACCTGTTCGGCGTGCGCATCGCCTCGGTCGTCGCCACCGCCCTCAGCGTCCTGCTCGCCTACCTGCTGGCCCGCCGCCTGTGGCGCGACCCGCGCACCAGCCTGGCGTGCGCGCTGCTCTACGCCAGCTTCGGCTTGATCGCCGGGCAGTCCGGCTATGCCAACCTCGACCCGCAATTCACCTTCTGGGTCAACCTGAGCCTGGTGGCGCTGTGGCATGCCCTCGACGCGGGGAGCCGCCGCGCGCGCCTGCTCGGCTGGATCCTGCTCGGCCTCGCCTGCGGCATGGGCTTCCTGACCAAGGGCTTCCTCGCCTGGCTGCTGCCGGTGCTGGTCGCCCTGCCCTACATGCTCTGGCAGCGGCGCTGGCGCGAGCTGCTTGGCTACGGCGCGCTGGCGGTGCTGGCGGCGCTGCTCGTCTGCCTGCCCTGGGCGCTCGCCGTGCATGCGCGGGAAGCGGACTACTGGCGGTTCTTCTTCTGGCACGAACACATCCGCCGCTTCGCCGGCGAAGACGCCCAGCACTCTCGCCCGTGGTGGTTCTACCTGCCGTTGCTGGCGGTCGCCTGCCTGCCCTGGAGCGGCCTGCTGCCGAGCGCGCTGCGCCAGGCCTGGCACGAGCGGCGCCAGGCGCCGGTGGTCTTCCTGGCGCTATGGCTGCTGTTGCCGCTGGCGTTCTTCAGCCTGAGCCGGGGCAAGCTGCCGACCTACATCATGCCCTGCCTGCTGCCGCTGGCGCTGCTCATGGGCCACGCCCTGGTGCAGCGGCTGCGCCAGGGGAACAGCGTCGCGCTGCGCGGCAACGGGCTGCTCAACCTGGGCCTGGCGCTCCTCGCGCTGGCGGCCCTGGCCTACCTGCAACTGCGCAAGCCGGTGTACCAGGAAGAACCCTTCGAGCTGTTCCTGGTCCTGCTGGTGATCGGCGCCTGGGCCGCCGCCGGCCTCGCCCAGTGGCGCTACCCGCTACGCGCCTGGGCCGCGCCGCTGCTGGCGAGCTGGGTACTGATCGCACTGCTGCCGGCGGCGATGCCCAACCATGTGGTGCAGAACAAGACCCCCGACCTGTTCGTCGCCGAACACCTCGACGAACTGACCGGCGCCCGCCATCTGCTGAGCAACGACCTCGGCGCCGCCTCGGCCCTCGCCTGGCGCCTGCGTCGTAGCGACGTGACGCTCTACGACACGCGCGGCGAGCTGAAGTACGGCCTCTCCTACCCCGAGCACAGCCAGCGCAGCGTGCCCTTGGCAGACATCCGCCAGTGGCTCTGGCGGGCACGCCAGGACGGCTCGGTTGCCGTGCTGCTGCGGATCAACAGCGCCAGCGACCGCTACCAGCTGGCGCTGTTGCCGGGCGACGGCGAACGCTACCGGAACGGCAACCTGGTCCTGGCGATCCTGCCGCAGGTGCGCCCATGAGTGCCGCGCTGCTGCTCGCCACCCTGCTCATGACCGGCCTCGGCCAGGTTGCGCAGAAGCTCACCGTGGAGCACTGGCGCCTGGTCGCCGCCGACGGCTGGACGGCGCGCCTGCGCAGTCCGTGGCCGTGGCTGGCGCTGCTCGCCCTCGGGCTCGGCCTGCTCTGCTGGCTGCTGCTCCTGCAACGGGTGGAAGTCGGCAGCGCCTATCCGATGCTGGCGCTGAACTTCGTCCTGGTCACCCTGGCGGCACGCTTCGTCTTCGATGAGCCGGTGGATCGCCGCCACCTCGCCGGCCTGTTGCTGATCGTCGCCGGCGTGGCCCTGCTCGGGAGGAGCGCATGAACGCGCTACGCGGCTGGCTGGCGGCCCTGGGCAGCGTGCTGCTGGCCAGCGCCGCCCAGCTCGGCATGCGCTGGGGCATGAGCCGCCTGCCGCTGCCGGAAGCCTGGGCCGGGCAAACGCCGGAGCGCGCCGCGCTGCTCGCGGTAGCCCTGGCGGTGGCGGCCTACGCCGCCTCCCTGCTGTGCTGGCTGGCCGCCCTGCGCCACCTGCCGCTGGGCCGCGCCTACAGCCTGTTGAGCGCCAGCTACGCGCTGGTCTACCTGCTGGCGGCGAGCCTGCCGGCGTTCGATGAAACCTTCAGTACCAGCAAGACCCTGGGCGTAGGCCTGGTGGTGCTCGGCGTGTTGACCGTCAACGCCCGCCGCACCGCTGCCGCGCCCGCGCATCATCCGTCGAGGAAAGCACCATGAAGATCAGCGTATTCGGCAGTGGCTATGTAGGACTGGTGCAGGCCGCCGTCCTCGCCGAAGTGGGCCACGATGTACTGTGCATGGACATCGACCGGAACAAGGTCGAACGCCTCGCGCAGGGCCTCGCCAGCATCTACGAACCCGGGCTCGACGCCTTGCTGCGCGAAGGCCTGGACAGCGGCCGCCTGCGTTTCAGCAGCGATGCGCGCCTCGCCGTGGAACACGGCCGGGTGCAGTTCATCGCGGTCGGCACCCCGCCTGGCGAGGACGGCGCGGCCGATCTCGGCGCGGTCTTCGCGGTGGCCGATGCCATCGCCGAGCATCGCCGCAAGCCCGTCATCGTGGTGGAGAAATCGACCGTCCCGGTAGGCACCGGCGACCGCCTGCGCGCGCACATCGAGCGGCGCCTGGAAGCCGACGGACGCGAACTGGAATTCGAGATCGTCTCCAACCCGGAATTCCTCAAGGAAGGCTCCGCCGTCGCCGACTGCCGACGCCCGGACCGCATCGTGGTCGGCTGCGACAACGAAGAGGTGCGCCAGGTGATGCGCGAACTCTACGAGCCGTTCAACCGCAACCACGACCGCATGCTGTTCATGGGCCTGCGCAGCGCCGAACTGACCAAGTACGCGGCGAACGGCATGCTGGCGACCAAGATCAGCTTCATCAACCAGATCGCCGAACTGGCCGAACACCTCGGCGCCGACATCGAGGCGGTGCGCCAGGGCATCGGCGCCGACCCGCGGATCGGCTACCACTTCATCTACCCCGGCTGCGGCTACGGCGGCTCCTGCTTCCCCAAGGACATGCGCGCGCTGATCCACAGCGCCGAGCAGGCGCATTGCTCCAGCGACCTGTTGCAGGCGGTGGAAGCGATCAACCGGCGGCAGAAGCACAAGCTGTTCGAACGCATCCGGGTGTTCTACGACGGCGACCTGCGCGGCAAGACCTTCGCCCTCTGGGGCCTGGCCTTCAAGCCGAACACCGACGACATGCGCGACGCGCCCAGCCGCGAACTGATGGAAGCGCTCTGGCGCCACGGCGCGCAGGTGCGCGCCTACGATCCCGAAGCCATGCAGGAAACCCAGCGGCTCTATGGCCACGACGAACGCCTGAGCCTGATGGGCACCCCCGAGGCGACCCTGGGAGGCGCCGATGCGCTGGTCATCTGCACCGAGTGGCAGCAATTCAAGGCACCGGATTTCGAGCTGCTCAAGGAGCGCCTGAAGGCCCCGGTGATCTTCGACGGGCGCAACCTCTACGACCCCGAGCGCATGGCCCGCCACGGCTTCCACTACTACCCGATGGGACGCGGGCAGTCCTGCTCGTTGCCGATCAACGAGGCCAGCCTCGCACAGGAAGATGGCCTGCGCCTGTTGCGCCAGGCCTGAGGCCGCCCCAGGTCGGATCGACCGCTGGGGCGAATAACCGCTGCGGTTATCCGCTGGTTCGCCGGAGTATCGGCGGATAACGCCTGCGGCGTTATTCGCCCTACCCCCTGCCACGTCGCTCAGGTGGCGTAGGGCGCATGGCCGCCTCGCGGCTATCCGCCAGCCGCCGGTTCCCGCGAGGACGAGGTCCCCAGCGCCAGCCCCGGCTCGGCGCCGCGCTTGAGCACGGCGTAGAGCAGCCCGGTAAGCAGGCTGCCGGCGACGATCGCCAGCAGGTACGCCAGGGCGTGGTTGATCGCGTTGGGCACCAGCATCACGAACAACCCGCCGTGAGGCGCCTGCAACTTGCAGCCGAAATACATCGACAGGGCGCCGGTCAGCGCGCCGCCGGCGATGCTCGCCGGGATCACCCGCAGCGGGTCCTTGGCGGCGAACGGGATGGCGCCTTCGGAGATGAAGCACAGCCCCAGCACCGAGGCTGCCTTGCCGGCCTGCCGCTCGCTCTCGGCGAACTTGCGCCGCGCCAGCAGGGTCGCCAGGCCCATGCCGATCGGCGGCACCATGCCCGCCGCCATCACCGCCGCCATCGGCGCGTAGCTGTGCGACGAGAGCAGGCCGACGGAAAAGGCGTAGGCGGCCTTGTTGACCGGTCCGCCGAGGTCGACGCACATCATCCCGCCGAGCAGCAGGCCGAGGAGGATGGCATTGGAGGTGCCCATGCCGTCGAGGAACCCGGTCAGGGCCGCGAGCATCCCGGCCACCGGCTTGCCGACCACGTAGAGCATCAGCAGGCCGGTGACCAGGCTGGCCAGCAACGGGATGACCAGGATCGGCTTCAGCGCTTCCAGGCTCGCCGGCAGCCTCAGCCCGTGGCTGATGGCCCGCGCCGCATAGCCGGCGATGAAGCCGGCGACTATCCCGCCGATGAACCCGGCGCCGAGGGTCCCGGCGAGCAGGCCGCCGAGCATGCCCGGCGCCAGGCCCGGGCGGTCGGCGATGGAATAGGCGATGTAGCCGGCGAGCATCGGCACCATCAGGACGAAAGCCGTGTCGCCGACCGTCCTCAGCACCGCCGCCAGGCTGCCCGGCTGCTTGTAGGCATCGATGCCGAAGGCCAGCGACAGGGCGATCAGCAGGCCGCCCGCGACCACCATCGGCAACATGAACGACACCCCGGTCAGCAGGTGCTTGTACACCCCGCGCTTCTCGTCCCTGGCAACCACCGCGCTGGCTGCGCCCGCGCTCTCGACCTGCCCTTCCGCCAGCGCCCGCTCGAGCGTCGCGCGGGCCTGCTTGAGGGCCACGCCGGTGCCGCAACGGTAGATCTTCTTGCCGGCGAAACGGGCCGTGTCCACGTCGATGTCGGCGGCCAGCAGGACCACGTCGGCGGCGGCGATGTCCGCCGGGTCGAGCGGGTTGCGCGCGCCGACCGAGCCCTGGGTCTCGACCTGCAACGCGAAGCCCAGTTGCCCCGCCGCGAGCTGCAACGCCTCGGCGGCCATGAAGGTGTGCGCCACGCCGGTCGGACAGGCGGTCACCGCGACGATCCGCGGTGCCGCTCCGGCCTCCGGCGCAACCAGGCCGGCCTCGTCCCCGGCGACCTCCACGCTCGCCAGGGCGGCGGCCCGCTGGAGGAAGGCGCGCGGATCGGCCAGCGCCTCGGCGGGACGCGCGCGATACACCGGCTTGCCGACGAAACGCGCCGCCGCCAGCGGCTCGACGCCGACCAGCAGGACCCAGTCGGCTTCGGCGATCTGTTCGGCGCTCAGTTCGCCCTCGGGCCTCGACCCGGCATTCGCCTCGACGCAGGTTTCCCAGCCCAGGCGCTCGGCGGCGCCCCGCAGCAGGCGCGCGGCGAGCACGCTGGTGACCTGTCCGCCAGGGCAGGCGGTGACGATCGCTAGTTTCATCTCAGGCCTCCTCGACCAATGGCTGCACCACGACGCCCGCTTCGATCCGCGCCAGGCGCTGCGGATCGCCGATGCCGAACTCGAACTGGGTCACCGCCAGGCTGGCGATGGCGGTGGCCTGACGCAGCACCCGCTCGGCCGGCCAGCCGCTGGCCAGGCCGTGCAGCATGCCGGCCAGCAGGGAATCGCCGGCGCCCACCGTGCTGGCCACTTCCACCGCCGGCGGCCGCGCCTGCCAGGCACCCTCGGCGGCGAACCAGTTGACCCCCGCGGCGCCCTGGGAAATCACCACCTGGCCTACCCCGTCATGGCGCAGGCGTTCGGCCGCCTGGCGCTGTGCGACCAGGTCATCCATCGGCGCCGAGCAGAGATCGGCCAGTTCCTCGACGTTCGGCTTGATCATCCACGGCGCAGCCTTCACACCTTCGCGCAGGGCCGCGCCACTGCTGTCGAAGGCGACCTTCAGGCCGAGGCGCCGCAAGCGCCGCAGCAGTTCGCCCAGCCATTCCGGCTCGACCCCGCGCGGCAGGCTGCCGGCGACCACCGCCAGCTCGTGCTCCCCGGCAAGCCGGTCGAGGCGTTCGAGCAACGCCGCCTGGGCTCGCTCGTCGGCCTCCGGGCCCGGCCCGTTGAGGTCGCTGACGCGCCCGCCGCGCTCGGCCAGCTTGATGTTGCTGCGGGTTTCGCCCGGCACCCGGACGAACGCATCGGCGAAGCCACGACGCTGGAACATGGCGGTGAACGGCGGCTGGTTGTCTTCGCCGAGGAAGCCGCTGACCGTCAACCGATGGCCGAGGTCGGCAAGCACCTGGGCGACGTTCAGGCCCTTGCCGGCGGCCTGGGTCAGCACCGCCTCGCTGCGGTTAACCGCCCCCAGTTCCAGCTGGCGCAGGCGCACGGTGAGGTCCAGCGCCGGGTTCAGGGTAATCGTCAGGATCCGCGCCATTACTGCACCTCCGCTTCCACCAGGGCCCGGACCTCGGCGGCGCTCGCCAGGCCCAGGGCTTTGCGGGCCAGGCCGCGCGCAGCGACCAGCTGCAGTTCGCGCACGCCGGCCTTGACCAGGGCGATGCTGCGCGCCGAGACGCTCAGCTCGTCCACTCCCAGGCCGACCAGCAGCGGCAACGCCAGCGGGTCGGCCGCCAGTTCGCCGCAGACGCCGACCCACTTGCCCTCGGCGTGGGCGGCGCGGACGGTCATGTCGATCAGTTGCAGCACCGCCGGATGCAGGCCGTCGGCCTGGGCCGAAAGACTCGGGTGGCCGCGATCGATAGCCAGGGTGTACTGGGTCAGGTCGTTGGTGCCGACGCTGAAGAAGTCCACCTCGCGGGCCAGCACCGGCGCGAGCAACGCCGCCGAGGGCACCTCGACCATGATCCCCAGTTGCAGGTCGGCCAGCGGGATTTCCTCGCGCAGGCGCAGCGCCAAGTCACGCGCCTGGCGCCATTCGTCGAGGCTGCCGACCATCGGGAACATCACCCGCAGCGGCCGCTCCCCGGCAGCGCGGAACAGCGCGCGCAACTGGGTCTCGAGGATCTGCGGTCGCTGCAGGGTCAAGCGGATACCGCGCAGGCCCAGATAGGGATTCTCTTCGTGGGGAATCGGCCAGTACGGCAGCGGCTTGTCCCCGCCGACATCCAGGGTCCGCGCCACCAGCGGACGTCCGTCGAGGGCGTCGAGCACCCGACGGTATTCCGCTTCCTGGGTCGCCAGGTCCGGCGCGCGGGCGTTGTTCATGAAGACGAACTCGGTGCGCAGCAGGCCGACGCCCTCGGCGCCCAGCTCCACCGCGCGCGCCGCGCCGGCGGTGTCGCCAAGGTTGGCGCAGACTTCCACCGCGTGGCCGTCGCGGGTCCGCGCAGGCTCCAGCCGCTGCGCGTCGGCGCGGGCCTGGCGCTGCTGGCGGGCGTCGCGCTCGGCGGCGGCCTGCTGCAACTGTTCGGTGCTCGGCACCACCTGCAGCCAGCCGTGCTCGCCATCCAGCAGCAGCGCCGTACCCGGCTCCAGGCCGAGCACCGCCGCGCCGGCGCCGACCAATGCCGGAATGCCGAGGGCGCGGGCGATGATCGCGCTGTGCGAGGTGGCGCCGCCGCGCGCCGTGAGGATGCCGGCGACCCGCTGGGCGTCGAGGCGGGCGACATCGGAGGGGCCGACCTCGTCCATCACCAGGATGTACGGCTGCTCCGGCTCGCGCGGCGCCTCCACCCCGCAGAGCCTGGCCAGCACCCGCCGGCCGAGGTCGCGGAGGTCGGCGGCGCGCTCGGCGAGCAGCGCGTCGTGCAGCGCCTCCTGCTGCGCCGCGCTGTCTTCCACCACCCGACTCCAGGCCGCTTCGGCGCTTTCGCCGCGATTCAGGCGCAGTTGCACCTGCTCGGCCAGTTCCGGATCGTCGAGCATCTCGCGGTGGGTGACGAAAATCTCGCGGATCGCCTTCACCGTGCTGCGTTCGACCAGGCCGACGATCTCCTCGTCCACCGCCCGCTTGGCCCGCAGCAGGCGCTCGCGCTCATGGGCCGGCGACTCGCCACGCGGCTGGAACTCGAAGCGCTGCGCCACCTGGACATGCGCCGGACCACTGGCGATGCCCGGCGACGCGGCGATCGCCTGCAGGCGCTCGCCGGCGCGCAGCGGCGCCGGCCGGGCAACCTCTTCCGCCTCGCCGACGGCATCGGGCAAGGCCTCCTCCGCCAGCGCTTCGACCTCCTCGCCGAGCCCCTCGCGCACCGCGGCCAGCAAGGCTGGCAGCGCGTCCTCGGCGATCGCCGGCTCGGCGCTGAACTCCAGCGTCTGGCCGCGTCGCGCGCCGAGGGCGAGCAGCTTGCTCAGGCTCTTCGCCGAGACGGGGGCCGCCTCGCTGTCGGCCAGGCGCACCCGGATCTCGCCGGCGAAGCCCTTGGCCAGCTGCGCCAGCGCCTGCGCCGGGCGGGCATGCAGGCCATGCGGGTTGGCCAGGACCACTCGCGCGCTGGGCCAGTCCGGCGGCAGCTCGCCACCGAGCGCCGCGAGTACGCTGCGGCTGCTGGTGGCGCGCACCAGTTCGGCGCCACGCCCTTCCAGCAACAGGTCGCACAGGCGTTCGAGGAGCGCCTGGTGCGCTTCGCCCAGGCTGGCCAGGCAGAACAGCCCGGTGACCGGTTGCCCCTGGTGCTGCAACGGTTGCGCCGGAGTGACGAAGGCCAGCCCGGGGCGCTTCACCAATTGTTCGCTGTGCAACCAGCACAGCCCGTCGCCCAGCGGCAACGGTTCGGTCTGCTGGAGCACGGCGGCGAAGCCGTTCTCCACGCAGCCGGCCTTCTTCAACAGGCGCGCGCCGAGCCAGGCCAGTTCGTCGAGGTCCTCGGCGTTCTGGCCGAGGCCGACCAGTTGTGCGTCGAGCGCCAGTTCCTGCGGCGCGCCCTGCAACAGGCCGAGGACTTCCTCGGCGCTGGCGGCCGCGCTCAGCGCCGGTCCCAGGTCGGCCTCGCCGAGGGCGCGGGTGAGCAATTGCAGGAGTTGCAGGTGTTCGTCGGACTTCGCTGCGATGCCGATGGCCAGGTAGACCTGCTGGCCATCGCCCCAGTCCACTCCCTCGGGGAATTGCAGCAGGCGCACACCGGTGCTGAAGACCAGCTCGCGGGTATCCGGGGTCCCATGGGGTATGGCGATGCCCTGGCCGAGGTAGGTGGAGCCTTGTGCCTCGCGCGCCTTCAGGCCCTCGGCATAGCCGGGCGCGGCCAGGCCGTCGGCGACCAGCGCCGCGCCGAGCAGGCGCAGGGCTTCGGCCTTGTCCGCGGCGCGCTGGCCCATGCGGATCTGCCGGGTATCGAGTTCGAGCATGGAAACCTCCTCAGGAGCGAACGGCTCCCCGTCTCACGTCCGGATCGTCCCGCCGCGCCGAGGCGCGGGCGCGGGATGTGCCGGCGGTAGCGGAAAGCGGCTCGCGGGAGCCTTCCGTACAGCCTGGGGCGGTGATCCGCTTGTTGTCATTGACCTGCCATAGCGTAGGCGGCGCCGCGTTCGGGCTGCGCGAGGCAGCCTGGGGCAGGGGGCGCCGGCTTCGCCGGAATCTTTTGCTGAATCGATTCACTTAATTAAATTGGCACGTTACCCGATAATGATTGATCCTTGAAGCCCAACTTGTCGTCGCCTCCAGTAGAGATCGGTTTGAAACTCAGTGATATCGCCCGCCTGGCCGGGGTCTCGGTGACCACCGCCAGCTACGTCATCAATGGCAAGGCCGCCCAGCGGCGCATCAGCGCCGCCACCGTCGAGCGCGTGCTTGCCGTGGTCGAGGAACACGGCTACCAGCCGGACCAGCAGGCCGCCGGCCTGCGCCGCGGGCAGACCCGCACCCTCGGCTTCATCCTCCCGGACCTGGAAAACCCCAGCTACGCCCGCCTCGCCAAGCAACTCGAACAAGGCGCCCGGGCGCGCGGCTACCAGTTGCTGATCGCCTGCTCCGACGACGAGCCGGAGACCGAGCGCCAGGTGGTCAACCTGTTCCGCGCGCGCCGCTGCGACGCGCTGATCGTCGCCAGTTGCCTGCCGGCCGGGGATGATACCCATGCCCGGCTGGTCGCCGAAGGCCTGCCGGTGGTGGCCATCGACCGCCAGCTCGACCCGCAGCGCTTCGCCTCGGTGATCAGCGACGACCAGGACGCCGCGCGCCGCCTCACCGAAACCCTGTTGCAACCGGCGCCGCGCCATATCGCCCTGCTCGGCGCGCGGGCGGACCTGATCATCAGCCACGACCGCGCCGCCGGCTTCCGCCAGGCGCTGAAGGACTTCCGCGGCGAGGTCATCGTCGAGCATGCCGAGGTGTTCAGCCGCGAGTGCGGACGCCGCCTGATGGAGCAATTGCTCGAGCGCCTGGGCTACCTGCCCGACGCCCTGGTGACCACTGCCTATGTACTCCTCGAAGGCGTCTTCGATGTGTTCCAGGCGCGCGCCGACGGTTGGCCCGAAGGCTTGCGGGTGGCGACCTTCGGCGACACCCAGTTGCTCGACTTCGTGCCGCTGAAGGTCAACTCGATCTACCAGCAGCACGCGCTGATCGCCGCCAACGCCCTCGAACTGGCGCTCCGCGCGGTCGAGGAGAACGACTACCGGCCGGGCCTGCACGCCGTCCCCCGGCAACTCAAGCTGCGCGACTGAGCCGGCCGCCATGCGCCTGGTCGACACCCACAACCACCTCGACTTCCCGGACTTCGACGCCGACCGCGCCGCGCTGCTGCAACGCAGCCGCGCGCTGGGGGTCGAGCGCCAGGTGGTGCTCGGCGTCTACCGCGAGAACTGGCAACGGGTCTGGGACCTGGCGCAGGCCGAGGATGGCCTGTACGCGGCGCTCGGCCTGCACCCCGTCTACCTGGCGCGGCACCGCCCGCAGCACCTGGACGACCTGCGCCAGTGGCTGCAACGCCTGCGCGGCGAGACGAAGCTCTGCGCGGTCGGCGAGATCGGCCTGGACTACTACCTGGAACACCTCGACCGCGACGCCCAGCAGGCGCTGTTCGAGGCCCAACTGCGGCTGGCCGCGGAATTCCGCCTGCCGGCGCTGATCCACGTGCGCCGCGCCCACGCGGCGACCATCGCCACCCTCAAGCGCATCCGACTGGAGCGCCGTGGCATCATCCATGCCTTCGCCGGCAGCCGCGAGGAAGCCCGCGAGTACCTCAAGCTCGGCTTCCGCCTCGGCCTCGGCGGCGCGCCGACCTGGCCGCAGGCCAACCGCCTGCGCAAGGTGGCGGCGGAGCTGCCGGCCGACGCCATCGTGCTGGAAACCGATGCGCCGGACATGGCGCCCTCGATGTATCCCGGCCAGCGCAACAGTCCGGAGCACCTGCCGGACATCTGCCGCGCCCTCGCCGAGCTGCGCGGGGTCGACGCCGAGGAACTGGCGGCGAGCAGCAGCCGCAACGCCGCCGAGCTGTTCGGCTGGGACTGATCAAGCGTCGCGCAGGACTTCCGGCGCCAGTTGCGGGTACGTCTCGCGCAACGCCTCCAGGCAGGCCGAAAGCTGCGCCGCTTCCTCCGGCAGGCGCCGGGCGAAGTCGCTCCAGCCTTGCAGACGCAATCGCCGGGGCATCGGCACCAGGCCGCTGATGGCGTCCCAGAAGGCATCCCAGTTGCATCCGTACCACGGCGGCAACGCCAGGGCCTCGCGCAGGCGTTCGTGCAAGCGCGCGGCGCTGTCCACGTCCGCCAGCTCGATGGCCAGGCTCGCCGCCCGGTTCAGTTCCTCGTCCATGGAGCCTCCGCCAGCAATGCGTCGCAACGCTCGCGCACGAACGCGCGCAAGAGGGTCACCGGGCGGGTCAACTGGGCGCGGTGGGTACACAAGAGGTTCATCGGCGTCGCCTCGCCCTGCCACTCCGGCAGCAGCAGGCGCAGGCGCCCGGCGCGCACGTCCTCGGCCACGTCCAGCCAGGACTTGTAGACCAGCCCCTTGCCGGCCAGGGCCCAGCGCCGCACCACGTCGGCGTCGTCGCAGACCCGGTCGCCGGCGACCGTCAGGCTCAGGCTGCGGCGGCCCCGCTGGAACGCCCAGCGGTCGTGTACCCGGCCGCCGAGTTGGTAGAGCAGGCAATTGTGCTCGCGCAGGTCGTCCGGCTGGCGCGGCTCGCCGCGCTCCGCCAGGTAGCCCGGCGCGGCGCAGAGCACTCGCCGGTTGTCCGGCGCCAGCGGCAGGGCGACCAGGCTGGAGTCGGCCGGTGCGCCGTAGCGGATCGCCACGTCCACCGGTTGCCGGTAGAGATCGGTCACCCGGTCGCCGAGCAGCAGGCGCAGGCTCAGTTGCGGATAGCGCGCCTGGAACTCGTCGAGCCAGGGCAGCAGCAGGTTGCGGCCGAAGTCGGAGGGCGCGGAAAGCTGCAGTACCCCGGCGATCTGGTCCTTGCCGCCCTGCAGCAACCGGCGCCCCTCCTCCAGGCTGCGCAACGAGGCGCGGGCATGCAGGAGGAACGCGTCGCCCTCGGGAGTCAGGCGCAGGCTGCGGGTGGAGCGGGCGAACAGGCGTACCTCCAGCTCGCTTTCCAGGCGCTTCAGCGCCGCGCTGGCCACCGCCGGGGAAATCTCCAACTGGCGCGCGGCGGCGGACAACGAGCCGCTGTCGCTGGTGTGGACGAACACCTGGAGGTCGTCGTAACGCAGCATTTTCAAGATTCCTTTGAAAGAGTCTTCCCTGATAGCCTGTTTTTCAGCGATTTGAAATAGCCCATCCTGACTCCGCCCCATCGAAGGAACCCACCATGAGCACACCCCTCACCCTGATCGCCACCATCACCGCCGCCCCCGGCCACGCCGAGGCCCTGGAACGCGAATTGCGCGCCCTGGTCGCCCCGTCGCGCGCCGAGGCTGGTTGCCTGCAGTACGACCTGCACCAGGACCGCCACGACTCCCACCTGTTCTACATGATCGAGCAGTGGCGCGACGACGCCGCCCTGGAGCGCCACCAGAACACCGAACACTTCCTGCGCTTCAGCCGCGGCAACGAAGCCCTGCTGCAGAACGTGAAGATCGACCAACTCTATCGCCTCGCCTGAGGCCCGTTTCCCGGAGCCCCCATGAAAGCTGTCGGTTACTACCAGTCCCTGCCCATCGACCATCCCGATGCCCTGCTCGACCTCGAACTGCCCGAGCCCACGCCGGGCCCACGCGACCTGCTGGTGGAGGTCCGCGCCATCTCGGTCAACCCGGTGGATACCAAGGTCCGCCAGCGCGCCCAGCCGGAAGCCGGCCAGGCCAAGGTGCTGGGCTGGGATGCGGCGGGCGTGGTGCGCGCGGTCGGCAGCGAGGTCAGCCTGTTCCGTCCTGGCGACCGGGTCTGGTACGCCGGGGACATCACCCGCCCCGGCAGCAACAGCGAGCGGCATCGGGTCGACGAGCGCATTGCCGGGCACCTGCCGAAAAGCCTCGACTTCGCCCAGGCCGCGGCCCTGCCGCTGACCACCATCACCGCCTGGGAACTGCTCTTCGAGCGCTTGCAGATCGCCGAAGGCAAGGCCGACCAGGGCCAGAGCCTGCTGGTGGTCGGCGCCGCCGGCGGGGTCGGTTCGATCCTGGTCCAACTGGCCCGGCAACTGACCGGCCTGAACGTGATCGGCACCGCTTCGCGCGCAGAGACCCAGGCCTGGGTCCGCGACCTCGGCGCGCACCATGTGATCGACCACGGCAAGCCGCTGGCCGAAGAGCTGAAGCGGATCGGTGTCGCCGAGGTCAGCCACGTCGCCAGCCTGACCCACACCGACCAGCACCTCGAACAGATCGTCGCCGCGCTGCGCCCGCAAGGCCGCCTGGCGCTGATCGACGACCCGGCGTCGCTGGACATCGGCAAGCTGAAGCAGAAGAGCCTGTCGCTGCACTGGGAGTTCATGTACACCCGCTCGATGTTCCAGACCGACGACATGATCGAGCAGCACCGGCTGCTGGAGCGGGTCGCCGGGCTGATCGACGAAGGCGTGTTGAAGACCACCGTCGGCGAGCATTTCGGCCGCATCGACGCGGCCAACCTGCGCCGCGCCCACGCGCTGCTGGAGAGCGGCCGGGCCAAGGGCAAGATCGTTCTCGAAGGGTTCTGAACGGCAGGACCACGGGGCGCGGCGTTTTCCACCCTACCGCCGTGCCCCTGGCCTTTGCTATCCCGCCTTGCGCACCCTCAGCGCAGTCTCGATCTCGCCAAGGATCGTCGGGTCGTCGATGGTCGATGGCGCCGCGTAGTCCTCGCCATCGGCGATCTTGCGCAGCACCGCGCGGAGGATCTTCCCGGAGCGGGTCTTCGGCAGCCGCTTGACCACCACCACCCGCTGGAAGCAGGCCAGCGCGCCGATCTGTTCGCGGACCAGCGCCACCAGCTCGCGCTGCAGTTGCTCGGCGGCGATCCCGGCATCGTCCTTGAGCACCACCAGGCCCAGCGGCACGTGGCCCTTGAGTTCGTCCCGCACGCCGATCACCGCGCACTCGGCAACCGCCTGGTGCTGCGCCACGCGTTCCTCCATCTCGCCGGTGGAGAGGCGATGCCCGGAAACGTTTATCACGTCGTCGGTGCGCCCCATGATGTAGACGAAGCCGTCCTCGTCGAGATAACCGCCGTCGCCGGTGTGGTAGTAGCCGGGATAGTTGCCCAGGTAGGCCTGCAGGTAGCGCGGGTGGTCGCCCCAGAGGGTCTGCGCGCAGCCCGGCGGCAACGGCAGGGCGATGACGATTGCGCCCTGGCGGTTCGCTCCCAGCGGCCGGCCTTCGTCGTCCAGCACCTGCACGTGGTAGCCGGGCACCGCGCGGTTGGTCGAACCGGCCCGCAGGTCGTGGCCGGCGATCCCGATGCAGGGCGCGGTCACCGGCCAGCCGGTCTCGGTCTGCCACCAATGGTCGTGGACCGGCCGCCCGGTGTGCTCCTCCAGCCAGTGCTGGGTGCTGCTGTCGAGCTTCTCGCCGGCCAGGAACAGGTGGCGCAGCGAACTTAGGTCGTAGCGCTTCACCCGTTCGCCATGCGGGTCTTCCTTGCGGATCGCGCGGATCGCCGTCGGCGCGCAGAACAGGCTGTTCACCCTGTGCTCTTCGATCACCCGCCAGTAGGCGCCGGCGTCCGGCGTACGCACCGGCTTGCCTTCGTAGAACACTGTGGTACAGCCGCACATCAGCGGGCCGTAGACGATCAGCGAGTGGCCGACCACCCAGCCGACGTCGGAGATCCCCCACCAGACGTCGCCGGCCTGCATGCCGTAGATAGTGCGGACCGCGTAGCGCACCGCCACCGCGTGGCCACCGTTGTCGCGGACGATGCCCTTGGGCTTACCGGTGGTGCCCGAGGTGTACATGATGTACAGCGGATCGCCGCTGGCCACCGGCAGCGGATCGGCCGGCTCGGCGGCGGCGAGGCAGTCCTGCCAGTCCAGGTCGCGGCCCGGGTGCAGGCGCGCGAGCGCCTGCGGGCGTTGCCAGACCATGACGTGGGCAGGCTGGTGGATCGCCAGTTCGAGGGCCTTGTCCACCAGCGGCTTGTATTCGATCACCCGGTCGAACTCCAGCCCGCAGGAAGCGGTGAGCACCAGCTTCGGCGTGGCGTCGTCGATGCGCAGGGCCAGTTCGTAGGGAGCGAAGCCACCGAACACCACCGAATGCACCGCGCCCAGGCGCGCGCAAGCGAGCATCGCCATGGCCGCCTGCGGCACCATCGGCATGTAGATGATCACCCGGTCGCCCTTGCCGACCCCGAGGGCCCGCAGGGCGCCGGCCAGGCGCGCCACTTCGTCGCGCAGCCGCAGGTAGCTGTAGCGGTCCTGGGTGCCGGTCACCGGCGAGTCGTAGATCAGCGCGGTCTGTTCGCCGCGCCCCTCCTCGATCTGCCGGTCGAGGGCCAGGTAGGCGCTGTTCAGGCGGCCATCGGCGAACCAGCGATGGGTGCCGTCGGGCAGGCTTTCGAGGATATTCGCGGGCGCCTGGTACCAGGCCAGGGAACGGGCCTGTTCGGCCCAGAACGCGGCCGGCTCGGCGATCGAGCGGGCGTGCTGCTGCAGGTACGTCATGTTCCAGCCCTCTGATTGTTCTTATTAGGGATGAAGCAGTGAGTGAGCCTTGGAGTATGGGCGGGCGCCGGGCACCCGCCATCAACCTTTGGTCGTAGGGGTCAGTCCTTGCCGCGGTAGAGCTTCTGGATGCTGGAGAAGTCCAGCCCGTCGTGCTCGGCATCGGCCTGGGCGTGCAGGCTGAACAGGTTGCGCGCCAGCGCGCCGAGTGGCGTCGAGGCCTGCACCGCCTGGGCGTTGGCCAGCGCCAGGCCGAGGTCCTTGTTCATCAGGCGCACCTGGAAACCGCCGGCATAGCCGTTGCTCGCCGGCGCCTGCGGCATCACCCCGGGCCAGGGGTTGTAGAGGTTCAGCGCCCAGTTGCCGCCGGAACTCTGCTTCATCACCTCGGACAGCACCGCCGGATCGAGGCCGTTCTTCACCCCCAGCGCCAGGGCCTCGGCGGTGCCGGCCATGAGGATGCCGAGGAGCATGTTGTTGCAGATCTTCGCCACCTGGCCGGCGCCGTGATCGCCGGCGTGGAAGATGTTCCGGCCCATGTTCTCGAGGATCGGCCGGGCCCGCGCGAAGCCTTCGGCGGGGCCGCCGACGATGAAGCTCAGGGTGCCGGCGCGGGCGCCGCCGACGCCGCCGGAAACCGGCGCGTCGAGCAGGGTCAGGCCCTTCGCCGCGGCGGCCTCGGCGACCTTGCGCGCGGTCTCCGGGGCGATGGTCGAGCAGTCGATCAGCAGGGGCTTGCCGGCGACCCGCGCGAGCAGGCCGTCGTCGCCGAGATACAGGCTTTCCACGTGCTGCCCGGCCGGCAGCATGCTGATCACCACTTCGGCGCCTTCGCAGCACTGCAAGGCGCTATCGGCGCCCTGCGCGCCCTGCTCGACCAGGCTCAGCACGGCCTTGGGCTGCAAGTCGAAGACATTCACCCGGTGGCCGGCCTTGAGCAGGTTGGCGGCCATCGGCCCACCCATGTTGCCCAGGCCGAGGAATGCGATGTCGGTCATCGGTCCGTCTCCCTTTCAGCGCATCTGGATCGAGAAGTTGGTCCCGGCCACGCTATCGCTGTCGAACCAGCGCGCGGTCACGGTCTTGGTCTCGGTGTAGAAGCGCACGCCCTGCTTGCCGTAGGCGTGCAGGTCGCCGTAGAACGAGCCCTTCCAACCGGTGAAGGAGAAGAACGGCAGCGGTACCGGAATCGGGATGTTGATGCCGACCTGGCCGACCTCGATGTGGTGCTGGAAGGTCCGCGCCGCGGCGCCGGAGCTGGTGAAGATCGAGGTGCCGTTGCCGTAGGGGCTTTCGTTGATCAGGCGGATCGCCTGCTCCAGGCTGTCGACCTCGGCCAGGCAGAGCACCGGGCCGAACACCTCTTCGCGGTAGATCGCCATGTCCGGGCGCACCCCGGCGAACAGCGTCGGGCCGACCCAGTTGCCGTCCGGGTATCCCTCGACCTTGTAGCCGCGGCCATCCAGCAGCAGTTGCGCGCCCTCCTCCACGCCCTGGCCGATCAGGCGCTCGATGCGCGCCTTGGCCTGCGGGTTGATCACCGGGCCGTAGCTGGCGCCGCTGTCGTCCCATGGGCCGGGGCGGACCTTGGCCAGCGCGTCGCGGATTTCCGGAATCCACTCGCGGGCGGCCCCCACCAGCACCGCCACCGAGATCGCCATGCAGCGCTGCCCGGCCGCGCCCACCGAGGCACCGACCAGGTTGCTGATGACCTGTGCCTTGTCCGCGTCGGGCATGATCACCATGTGGTTCTTCGCCCCGGCGAAGCTCTGCACGCGCTTATTGTGCGCGGTGCCGGTGTGGTAGACGTACTGGCCGACGGCGACCGAGCCGACGAAGGACACCGCCTTCACCTGCGGGTGCTTGAGCAACTGGTCGACCTGTTCCTTGCCGCCATGCACCACCTGCAGCACGCCCTTCGGCGCACCGGCCTCGAGGAACAGCTCGGCGAGCCGCACGCTGGTCAGCGGCACCTGCTCGGAAGGCTTGAGGATGAAGGCGTTGCCGCAGGCGATGGCCAGCGGGAACATCCACAGCGGGATCATCGCCGGGAAGTTGAACGGGGTGATGCCAACGCACACGCCCAGCGGCTGGGTGATGCTGTAGGTGTCGATGTTGCGGGCGACGTTCTCCACCGTCTCGCCCATCAGCAGCGAGGGCACGTTGCAGGCGTGCTCGACCACCTCGATACCGCGCCAGACGTCGCCCTTGGCGTCCTCGAAAGTCTTGCCCAGCTCGCTGGAGACGATCTTCGCCAGTTCGTCGTGGTGTTCCTTGAGCAGCGCCTGGTAACGCAGCATCACCCGCGCACGCTCGGAAACCGGGGTTTCCTTCCAGCTGGCGAAGGTTTCGCGGGCACTGGCCACCGCCTGCTCGACCTGCTCCGCGCTGGCGCAGGCGATCTCCGCCAGGGTGCTGTTGTCGAGGGGATTGCTGACCGGGATGCGCTGGGCGCCGAGACCTTCGACGAAGGCTCCCGCGATGAGGTGGCGGACTGGGACTGACATGAACCCTCCTGCACCGGCCAGGCCGGCTTTTATTGTTGTGGCGGACTGGTACGAGGTCGATTCGGACCTCGCTTTGGCCAAGAAGCTATCACTGGGCGGAAGGTCGCGAGATCGACTAAATTGTGTTGTTGATGGACTATATTGCGGAGCCGGCTACCGACATGTCGCACACCTCCGACTGGCCCCTGCCGGCCGACAGCCTGCGCTTGCCGATCCCGGCGGCGCTGCTGGAGAAACTGGCGGTCCACCCGCTCAGCCGCGACCTCTACCCCACCTCCCTGGGCCACTACCGGCGCGCCCGCGACCACCGCATGAGCCGCGAGCGCCATGACGAGCACCTGCTGATCTATTGCAGCGAAGGCCAGGGCCTGTTGCGCGTGCGCGAGGGCGAGGCCTGGCGCGAATACCGGGTCGGCAGCGGCGACCTGCTCTGGCTGCCGCCGGGCATGGCCCACGACTACGCCGCCGACGACCGCCAACCCTGGACCATCTTTTGGACCCACCTGCGCGGCGACAGCGCCACCTGGCTGCAACACAGCGCCGGCTACCGCGACACCCCGCTGCGCCATTGGGGCCTGCAACACGCCCTGCTCGGCGGCTTCGAGCAACTGCTGGAGGTGCGCCACAGCGGCTACCGCTTCCAGCACTTCCTGCTCGCCGCCAGCCGCCTGCGCAGCCTGCTCTGCCAGCTACCGCTGCTGCGCCCGCTGCGCGAGGGCAGCCTGGACCTCGACGGGCTGCACGCCTACATGCGTGAACACCTGCATGCGCGCCTCGAACTGGAACGCCTGGCGGCCTTCTGCAACCTGTCGAAGTTCCATTTCGTCAGTCGCTACAAGGCGATCACCGGCCGTACGCCTATCCAGCACTTCCTGCACCTGAAGATCGAGTACGCCTGCCAGTTGCTGGACAGCAGCGACCAGAGCGTGGCCCGGGTCGGCCAGGCGGTCGGCTACGACGACAGCTACTACTTCTCGCGCCTGTTCAGCAAGGTCATGGGTTTGTCGCCGAGCGCCTACCGACAGCGGGTAAGGCAGGGCGAGGGAGGAGCCTGAAGCGCTCTGCGGCGGGGCTGTAAACGAAGCGGCGACCAGTTGTCGGCAAACTGATCCCGGTCAGTGTTTTCCGGGCCGACAGGACTAGACTGAAGCTCCCTTTCCAGCCCCGATGGATGAATCGCCATGAACATCCTCGTCCGCCCGTCGCAAACCCCGAAAGGCCAATGCTGGCAAGTCTGCCTCGACCAGCAGGCCGTCAACTTCCGTAGCGAAAGCGAGGCCCGGCGTTTCGTCGACCGCCTCGAGGCGCGCCTGCGCGCGCCCCATGTGCTGCCCGAACTGAAACAGCGAACGGCCTGATCCGCGCTCAGGCGGCCTGGCGCTCCAGGCGCCCGGTCTGCCAGGCGAGCAGGGTCGCGACCGCGCCGCAGACGGCGATCACCAGAGTCATGGGGATCGCCGTGCCGTCGTGGAGCACGCCGACCAGCGCCGAAGCGCCCGCCGCCACGCTGAACTGCAGGCTGCCCATCAGCGCCGAGGCGCTGCCGGCGTGCTGTCCCTGTCCGGCCATGGCGCAGGCGGAAGCGTTGGGAATGATGCAGCCGAGGCTGGCCACGCATCCGAACAGCGGAACCAGCAGCGGCCACAGCGTGGCCGGTTGCAGCGAAGCGATGCCCAGCAGGGCCAGGCCGCACGCCAGGTAGCCCCAGATGATCCGCCGCAGCCAGAACGCCGGCCCGCGATAGCGCAGCAGCCGCGCGTTGACCTGTGCCATGACGATGAAGCCCGCGGCATTGCTGCCGAACAGCCAGCCATAGTGCTCGGCGGGAATCCCGTAGAGCTGGATGAACACGTAGGGCGAACCGGCGATGTAGGCGAACATCCCGGCCATCGCCACCCCGCCGGAAAGGCCATAGGCGAGGAACAGGCGGTCGGCGAACAGCCGCCGGTACTGCCCCAGCGCGCCGGACAGCGGCGGTCGCTCGCCGTCGGCCGGGATGGTTTCCGGCAGCCACAACGCCACGCCGAGGCCGGCTAGGGCGGCGAACAGGGTCAGGCAGACGAAGATCGATTGCCAGCCCTGCCAGTCCAGCAGCAGGCCGCCGGCCACGGGGGCGAGGATCGGCGCCAGGCCCATCACCAGCATCAACTGGGAAAACGCCTTGGCGGCGCCGATCGGATCGCACAGGTCGCGCACCACTGCCCGCGAGATGACCATCCCGGCGCAGCCGCCGAGAGCCTGGACGAAGCGCGCGGCGATCAGCCACTCCAGGGTCGGCGCCAGGGCGCAGGCGGCCGAGGCCAGGGTGAAGATACTCACCCCCACCAGCAGCGGCAGGCGCCGGCCATAGCGGTCGGCCACCGGGCCGTAGAGCAACTGGCCGATGGACAGGCCGGCGAAGTAGGCGGCCAGGCTCAGCTGGACGTGCTCGACGTCGGTGGCGAAGGCCTTGGCCAGGGTCGGGAAGCTCGGCAGGTAGAAGTCGATGGCCAGTGGCCCGAAGGCGCTCAGGGCTCCCAGTATCAGCAGGATGCGCAGGTTCATGGATCGCTCGGCACGGGGCGCGTCGGTGGCAGGCAAGGCACTTCCCTGCGGCTCCCGGCAAGCGGGACGACGACGCCTATCATTGAATCGTCTGTGAGGGCGGGCGGCTCCAGGCCTGAAGGCCGGTACTGGCGGGAAGATGCTACGGACAGCCGGGGAGTCGCCGAAAAAGCAGCGCGCAGCATAACACCGAAGACGCCCGCCGATCATGGCCGGAGACCGTGGAACCGCGGAATCCACGGCTCATGAATGAGCAGCATTAGACAAAGGTGGTGTCGAAATACTTCGAGTCCGCCCGAGCGCGGCTAAAATCGGTACACTCCCCGCCCCGTTGCCGAGACCGATTCGACTACCCAGCACAGCATGCGACGCACAAAGGAAGATTCTGAAAAAACCCGTACGGCCATCCTCCTGGCCGCCGAGGAACTGTTCCTGGAAAAGGGCGTGTCCCATACCAGCCTGGAACAGATCGCCAGGGCCGCCGGGGTGACCCGTGGAGCCGTCTACTGGCACTTCCAGAACAAGGCCCACCTGTTCAACGAGATGCTCAACCAGGTACGCCTGCCGCCGGAGCAACTCACCGAGCGCCTGTCCGGCTGCGATGGCAGCGACCCGCTGCGCTCGCTCTACGACCTCTGCCTGGAGGCCGTGCAATCGTTGCTGACGCAGGAGAAGAAGCGCCGCATCCTGACCATCCTGATGCAACGTTGCGAATTCACCGAGGAACTGCGCGAGGCGCAGGAACGCAACAACGCCTTCGTGCAGATGTTCATCGAACTCTGCGAGCAGTTGTTCGCCCGCGACGAATGCCGTGTGCGGCTGCATCCGGGCATGACCCCGAGGATCGCCTCGCGCGCCTTGCACGCGCTGATCCTGGGCCTGTTCAACGACTGGTTGCGCGACCCGCGCCTGTTCGATCCGGATACGGACGCGGAACACCTGCTGGAGCCGATGTTCCGTGGCCTGGTGCGCGACTGGGGTCAGGCCAGCTCGGCGCCGTAGCCCTCCTCACGGATCGCCTCGAGTACCTGGGCGCTGTCGAGCCGGCTGGCGACCCGGACTTCGCCGGCGCCAAGATCCACCTGGACGTCCGCCGCCGAATCCTTCGCCTGCACCGCATGGGTGATCGCCCGTACGCAGTGGCCGCAGGTCATGCCCTGAACCTTGAAGACTTGCATGGTATTGCCTCCTGTTGGTCATCGATGGGGCGATTTTCAACCTTGACATGGTGTCAAGGTCAATCCTCGAAATATCCGGTAACCGACAAAGCGTCAAGAACGGGTAAAGGCGGAGTAAAGAGGCTTAAACCCTACAAAGCACATGGTTAACATGTTCACCTTGTTCTTCACGAGGTAGAACCATGTCCATCCGCCGCTATTCCCCGTCACAGATCGCCCTGCACTGGCTCAGCGCCGTCGCGGTCCTGCTGATCATCGCCCTGCCCTACGGCGCCGACTTCTTCGCCGGCCTGCTCGGCGGCAAGGGCAACGTCTTCACCCTGCACAAGTCGCTGGGCGTGGCGGTACTCCTGCTGACCCTGACACGCCTGGCGCTGCGCCGCGTCCAGGGTGTCCCGGATACCCTGGAGGGGAACCCGGACTGGCAGCGCGCGGCCGCCAAGGCCGGGCATTTCCTGCTGTACGCGGTGCTGATCGTCATGCCGCTCTCCGGCATGCTCGCCGGCAAGCGTCCGCTGGACCTGTTCTGGCTGGTGCAGATCGGCCCGTTCGACCTGCCGGAAGCCTTCAAGGCGTTCGCCGGCGGCACCCACGTCACCGTCCAGTACCTGCTTTTCGCGCTGATCCTCGGCCACGCCGCCGCAGCCATCTGGCACCACCGCGTGCAGAAGGACGACGTACTGCGCGCCATGCTGCCGCAACGCGGCGCCTGACCCCAGCGACGGACGGGCACGCGGATGCCCGTCCCGACTTGTCCCGGGCCCCGGCTTCGGCCAAGCTTTTCCTTACGCCCCCCGCCGCCGAGGCCCGCCATGTTCCCCATCCTTCGCCCGCTGCTCCATACCGCTGCCCTGGCCTGCGCCCTCCCGGCGCTCGCCGCGGACCCGCAACCGGCCAGCGGCGGCTGGGCGCAACCCGACCCGGCGCCGATCGGCTATGCGGTGCTGAACGTTTCCCGCGAGCGGGTCGAGTCCGGCACTGCCTGCGATGTCGGCCTGTACGTCCACGACGAACTGGTCGGCAACCTGCAACCGGGCGCCAGCCTGGCCCTGAACCTGCAACCCGGCGCGGTGGACGTGCGTCTTGCGCCGAACGGTCCTGGCGACGCCTGCCGGAACGGCATGACCATCCTCGCCGGACAGACCCTGACCCTGCGCCCCGGGGAGATCCGCAACCTGCGCATTACCCTCGGTGCGGGCGGGCTCTACCTGGCGCCGGTGGCGGATGGGTACTGAGGGGTAGCGACTTGCCGTGGAGCATTGGCCATGACTCAGGGCACGAAGGTGGCGTTTCGGCACCGGGTGCACGGGGACTGCCTGGCGGGCCGTGAATGCGTGACTGGCCCCCAGCTCCCGTCGCTGCCTGCACGGCACTAAGGGGGGAAGCTGTTGCTTAGCGCTTGAGCGGGCGTCGTGCTTGCCTTGGCATCTTGTTTCGCCTTTCCAGGCGAGTTCCTTCTGCAAGCGTCCAAAAGACTCGCCCACCACTCGGAGGGCAAGCCAGGAGCCCGATCCGTAGGGCGAATAACCGCTTGCGGTTATCCGCCGGCTCTCCGGGGCATCGGCGGATACCGCCTGTGGCGGTATTCGCCCTACGGGACGTTCGAGCGGGCTTCATGTTTGCTGCTCAAGCTGCTTGTCGTGCTTGCCTTGGCCTCTTGTTTCGCCTTTCCAGGCGAGTTCCTTCTGCAAGCGTCCAAAAGACTCGCCCACCACTCGGAGGGCAAGCCAGGAGCCCAATCCGTAGGGCGAATGACCGCTTGCGGTTATCCGCCGGCTCTCCGGGGCATCGGCGGATACCGCCTGTGGCGGTATTCGCCCTACGGGACGTTCGAGCGGGCTTCATGTTTGCTGCTCAAGCTGCTTGTCGTGCTTGCCTTGGCCTCTTGTTTCGCCTTTCCAGGCGAGTTCCTTCTGCAAGCGTCCACAAGACTCGCCCTGCCACTCGGAGGGCATGCCAGGAGCCCAATCCGTAGGGCGAATGACCGCTTGCGGTTATCCGCCGGCTCTCCGGGGCATCGGCGGATACCGCCTGTGGCGGTATTCGCCCTACGGGACGTTCGAGCGGGCTTCATGTTTGCTGCTCAAGCTGCTTGTCGTGCTTGCCTTGGCCTCTTGTTTCGCCTTTCCAGGCGAGTTCCTTCTGCAAGCGTCCACAAGACTCGCCCTGCCACTCGGAGGGCATGCCAGGAGCCCGATCCGTAGGGCGAATAACCGCTTGCGGTTATCCGCCGGCTCTCCGGGGCATCGGCGGATACCGCCTGTGGCGGTATTCGCCCTACGGGACTATATCGCTCGCGATTTCTTAGCTACACGGCAGTGAGGGGGGGCGCTGTTGCTTAGCGCTTGAGCGGGCGTCATGTTTGGTGGTCAAGCTGTTTTCTGTGCCTGCCTTGGCCTCTTGTTTCGCCTTCCCAGGCGAGTTCCTTTTGCAAGCGTCCAAAAGGAACCAAAAGACTCGCCCCGGCATCCGGCCCCAGCCGCTTCTCGGCTGGGGTGCCCTCGCTGCATCGTTGCTTCCGGCGGCACGCCGCCACGGTCCTTCGTGGACCGAGGCGGCTCTCGCGGCATCCTGCCACTCGTCCCCCTCCGCAACGATTCCGCTCGGCCTCCTGACGGGGCGGGTTTGCCGCCCCACCACTTGGAGGGCAAGCCTCACTTCGTGCATGCCAGGAACCCGATCCGTAGGGCGGATAACCGCAAGCGGTTATTCACTCTACGGATCAGGGCTTCGGTATGTGGAAGTCTGGCATGCACGAGGTCATCCCCCCTCCTGAAGCGCCCTCAGCCCAATCGAATCCTTCCGCTCGCCACCAGCACCGCATGCCCGGCGATACTCACCCGCTCGCCCTCCAACCGGCACCACAGCTCGCCGCCGCGCGCCGAGCACTGCTGGGCGGTCAGCGACAGTTTGTTCAAGCGCTGGGCCCAGTAGGGAATCAGGCTGCAATGCGCGGAGCCGGTGACCGGGTCTTCGTCGACGCCCATCGCCGGAGCGAAGAAGCGCGAGACGAAATCCTTCTGCATGCCCCGCGCGGTGACGATCACTCCACGCCAGGGCAGCCGCGCCAGGGCCGCGAAGTCGGGACGACAGGCGCGCACCGCCTCTTCGGACTCGAGCAGTACCAGCAGCTTGTCGGTGGAGCCCAGCACGTCCACCGGCGGCAGGCCCAGGGCCTGCTCCAGCTCGACGGTGCTACCGACCTCGCTCGGATACTGCGCGGGGAAATCCAGGACCAGCCGCTCGTCCTCGCGGTTGACCCGCAGCGCACCGGAGCGCGAGATGAATTCCAGGCGCTCGCCCGGCTCGTCATAGACCTCGAACAGTACGTGGGCCGCAGCCAGTGTGGCGTGGCCGCAGAGCGCCACCTCGACGCTCGGGGTGAACCAGCGGATCCGCCAGGCCTCTCCTTCACGAACGACGAAGGCGGTCTCGGAGAGGTTGTGCTCGGTCGCGATCATCTGCATCAGCTCGTCCGCCAGCCAGGCGCCGAGGCGATAGACCACGGCGGGATTGCCGCTGAACGGGCGGGAAGAAAACGCGTCGACCTGGTGGAACTCGAGCTGCATGGCAGACCTCCTGGGAACGATCGCCACAGCATGCCGCCGCAGGCTCCGGGATGGGCGATACAGTGCGATCTTTTCCGATCGTAACAGTGGGACTTCGCCCTGCCTTCGACCCATTGCCCGAGCGGGCGTTTGCGGCGACCTGCCGGCGTTGTGAAGCCGCCGGCAAAAACGCCGCCTTTTTCCGCGAAACGCCGCTCAGGCCTCGCTGCGCACCCGTCGCACCGCGTTCTGCCAGCCGGCGTAGAGTTCGCCGCGGCGCTCCTCGGCCATGTGCGCGGCGAAGCGGCGCTGCAGGTGCCAGTGGCTGGCGATGTCGTCCAGGTCGCGATAGAAGCCTGCCTTCAGCCCGGCCATGTAGGCCACGCCGAGGGCGGTGGTCTCGGTGACTTCCGGGCGCTCCACGGTGACACCAAGGATGTCGGTGAGGAATTGCATCACCCAGTTGTTCACCACCATCCCGCCGTCCACCCGCAGCGCGCTGGGCGGCGTGCCGTCCTGGCGCATCGCTTCGAGCAGGTCGCGGGTCTGGTAGCAGACCGATTGCAGACCGGCGGTGACGATCTCCTTGATTCCGGTGTCGCGGGTCAGGCCGAAGATCGCGCCGCGCGCCTTCGGGTCCCAGTAGGGCGCGCCGAGGCCGGTAAAGGCCGGCACCAGGTAGACGCCGTTGGAGTCGCCGGCCTGGATCGCCAGGGCTTCGCTCTCGTGGGCGTGGTCGATCAGCTTGATGCCGTCGCGCAGCCATTGCACCGCGGCGCCGGCGACGAAGATGCTGCCCTCCACCGCGTAGCTGACCTTGCCGTCCAGACGGTAGCCAACCGTGGTGAGCAGGCGGTTCTTCGAGGTCACCGGCTGCTCGCCAGTGTTCTGGATCATGAAGCAGCCGGTGCCGTAGGTGCTCTTCACCATGCCCGGCTGGAAGCAGGCCTGGCCGATCAGCGCGGCCTGCTGGTCGCCGGCCATGCCCAGCACCGGGATCGCCGCGCCAAGCAGCGACGGCTCGCTGACGCCGAACTCCGCCGCGCAGTCGAGTACCTCCGGCAGCAGGCTGCGCGGGATCTCGAACAGCGCCAGCAATTCCTCGTCCCAGTCCTGGCTGTGGATGTTGAACAGCAGGGTGCGCGAAGCGTTGGTCGCGTCGGTGCGATGGGAGCGGCCGCCGGTCAGGCGCCAGAGCAGGAAGCAGTCGACGGTGCCGAAGCGCAGCTCGCCGCGTTCGGCGCGCTGGCGGGCGCCGGGCACGTTGTCGAGGATCCAGCGCAGCTTGGTGGCGGAGAAATACGGATCGATCAGCAGCCCGGTGCGCGCGCTGACGTTCGCCTCGTGGCCGGCGGCCTTGAGTTCGGCACAGTAGTCGGCGGTACGACGATCCTGCCAGACGATGGCCGGGTGGATCAGGTCGCCGCTGGCGGCGTCCCAGACCAGCGTGGTCTCGCGCTGGTTGGTGATGCCGATGGCGGCGATGTCGCCCGCGCGCAAGCCCTTGCGAGCGAGCGCGTCGCGACAGACCTGGAGGGTGGTCAGCCAGATTTCCTCGCCGTCGTGCTCCACCCAGCCGTCCTTCGGGAAGTACTGCTTGAATTCCTGCTGGCAGCTCGCCACCGGCAAGCCCTGGGCACTGAACACGATGGCGCGGGAGCTGGTGGTGCCCTGGTCGATGGCGAGGAGATAGTGGGACATGGAAAACCTGACAGATTGAAAAGTAAGACGAATGCCGACCGCTAGGCCGGCGGGAGATTAGCGGCTCATTCGCGGCCGATGGCGGCGAACGAACCCTGGGTCAACTGGGCCAGCACCTCGGCCGCCAGCTCCACTTCCAGCCCGCGCCGTCCTGCGCTGACATGGATGCTCGGGTACTGCCGCGCGCTTTCATCGATGAAGGTACGCAGGCGCTTCTTCTGCCCCAGCGGGCTGATCCCGCCCACCAGGTAGCCGGTAGCCCGCTGCGCCGCCTGCGGATCGGCCATGTCGGCCTTCTTCGCCCCCGCCGCATGGGCCAGGGCCTTCAGGTCGAGACTGCCGATCACCGGCACCACCGCCACCAGCAACTCGCCCTTCTCCGTGGCGGCGAGCAGCGTCTTGAACACCCGCTGCGGGTCCAGGCCGAGCTTTTCCGCGGCCTCCAGGCCATAGGAAGGTGCCTTGGGGTCGTGGCTGTAGCTGAGCACCTTGTGCGCGGCGCGGGCCTTTTTCAGCAGGTCGATGGCAGGGGTCATGGTCACTCCCGGAGAAGAACGTTGGCTGAAAATCGGCGCCTACCTTAAGCCATCGCCGCCCCTGCTGCACGGGCGCCGATGCCGCGGCCCGCGTGCCTCGGTAGCGATATTCGATTGGCCGCGAAAACGAAACCGGAGGGTCGTTTTTCGGACAAACGTTCATCTTCGCGCTTTGACAGCATTCCTTTGTGAATATATTTTTTCGAAACTGAACAATTTTCACGGCTGCCCGCCATAATTACAAGAACAGACAAGAGAGGCCCCATGACCACCGCCGCCCCGACCCCGTCCCTGTTCGGCCAATGCCTGGCCGAGTTCCTCGGCACCGCCCTCCTCATCTTCTTCGGCACCGGTTGCGTCGCGGCCCTGAAGGTCGCCGGCGCCAGCTTCGGCCTGTGGGAGATCAGCATCATCTGGGGGATCGGCGTGAGCATGGCGATCTACCTCAGCGCCGGCGTCTCCGGCGCCCACCTGAACCCGGCGGTGAGCATCGCGCTGTGGCTGTTCGCCGGCTTCGAGGGGCGCAAGCTGCCGTTCTACATCACCGCCCAGGTGGCCGGTGCGTTCTGCGCCGCAGCGCTGGTCTACACCCTCTACAGCAGCCTGTTCATCGAGTTCGAACAGGCGCAGAACATCGTCCGCGGCAGCCAGGACAGCCTGGCCCTGGCCTCGGTGTTCTCCACCTATCCGCACCCGGCGCTGTCGGTCGGCCAGGCGTTCCTCGTCGAAGTGGTGATCACGGCCATCCTCATGGCGGTGATCATGGCCCTTACCGACGACGGCAACGGCCTGCCGCGCGGTCCGTTGGCGCCGCTGCTGATCGGCCTGCTGATCGCCGTGATCGGTAGCGCCATGGGCCCGCTGACCGGTTTCGCGATGAACCCGGCGCGCGACTTCGGCCCCAAGCTGATGACCTACCTGGCCGGCTGGGGGCCCATCGCCTTCACCGGCGGCCGCGAGATTCCCTATTTCCTGGTACCGATCTTCGCCCCGATCCTCGGTGCCTGCCTCGGCGCCGGCGGCTATCGTGTACTGATCGCGCGCCATCTGCCGAGCGCCGCGGCGCCCGCCGAAGCCGAGCCAGAGAAGGTTCGCGCTTCCTGACCGCCCGCTCTTTCCTGCCATAGCCACAAGGCCACAGCCATGACCGACAAGCACAACAAGAAATACGTCGTCGCCCTGGACCAGGGCACCACCAGCTCCCGCGCCATCGTCTTCGACCGCGATGCCAACGTGGTCAGCCAGGCCCAGCGCGAGTTCGCCCAGTTCTATCCGCAGGCCGGCTGGGTCGAGCACGACCCGATGGAAATCTGGGCCACGCAGAGTTCGACCCTGGTCGAGGCCCTCGCCCAGGCCAGCATCGAGCACGACCAGGTGGCCGCCATCGGTATCACCAACCAGCGCGAGACCACGGTGGTCTGGGACCGTCACAGCGGTCGGCCGATCCACAACGCCATCGTCTGGCAGTGCCGGCGCAGCGCGGCGATCTGCGCGCAGCTCAAGCGCGACGGGCTGGAAGACTACATCCGCGAAACCACCGGGCTGGTCACCGATCCGTACTTCTCCGGGACCAAGCTGAAGTGGATCCTCGACAACGTCGAAGGCGCCCGCGAACGCGCGCGCAACGGCGACCTGTTGTTCGGCACCATCGACACCTGGCTGATCTGGAAGCTCACCGAAGGCAAGGTCCACGTCACCGACTACACCAATGCCTCGCGGACCATGCTGTTCAACATCCACAGCCTCGACTGGGACGCACGGATGCTCGAGGTGCTCGACATTCCCCGCTCGATGCTGCCCGAGGTGCGCAACTCTTCGGAGGTCTACGGCAACGCCCGGATCGGCGGGGTCGGCGGCGGCGAGCTGCCGATCGCCGGGATCGCCGGCGACCAGCAGGCCGCCCTGTTCGGCCAGATGTGCGTGGAACCGGGCCAGGCGAAGAACACCTACGGCACCGGCTGCTTCCTGCTGATGCACACCGGCGACAAGGCGGTGAAGTCCACCCATGGCCTGCTCACCACCATCGCCTGCGGCCCGCGCGGCGAGGTCGGCTACGCCCTGGAGGGCGCGGTGTTCAACGGCGGCTCCACGGTGCAGTGGTTGCGCGACGAACTGAAGGTGATCAACGACTCCTTCGATTCCGAATACTTCGCCACCAAGGTCAAGGACAGCAACGGCGTCTACCTGGTACCGGCCTTCACCGGACTCGGCGCGCCCTATTGGGACCCCTATGCGCGCGGCGCGGTGTTCGGCCTGACCCGTGGAGTCAAGGCCGACCACCTGATCCGCGCTACCCTGGAATCCATCGCCTACCAGACCCGCGACGTGCTCGACGCCATGCAGCGCGATGCCGGCGAACGCCTGCGCGCCCTGCGCGTCGACGGCGGGGCGGTGGCCAACAACTTCCTCATGCAGTTCCAGGCCGACATCCTCGGCACCCGCGTGGAACGTCCGGTGATGCGCGAGACCACCGCCCTCGGCGCCGCCTACCTGGCCGGCCTGGCTTGCGGCTTCTGGAGCAGCCTCGACGAGCTGAAGAGCAAGGCGGTGATCGAGCGGGTGTTCGAGCCGGAGTGCGACGAGCCCCGGCGCGAAAAGCTCTATGCCGGCTGGAAGAAAGCGGTGGAGCGCACTCGCGGCTGGGACGACGGCGAACTGTGACGAGCTGGCGCCATTCGTACGCCGCGATGCGGCGAATGGCGTGTTCCCGCGCGCCGCTCTGGCATGCCCTGGGTAACGTTTGCGCGCGGCGGCCGGGTGCCGCCGCGGCGCCCTCTACGACTCATGCACGGCTGACAACGGCCCCCCGCGTGCGGCATTCTTGGCGACTTTCCAGGGTCCCGGCCCGGCAGCACGAGAACAACCCATGAACCTGCCCCCCCGACAGCAAAGCATCATCGAGGAGGTCCGCGAGCGCGGTTACCTGAGCATCGAGGAGATGGCGCAGATGTTCGCGGTCACCCCGCAGACCATCCGCCGCGACATCAACCAGCTCGCCGAACAGGGACTGCTGCGCCGCTACCACGGCGGTGCGGCCTACGATTCGAGCATCGAGAACACCGCCTACACCATGCGCGCCGACCAGATGCGCGACGAGAAGCAGCGCATCGCCGAAGCCGTGGCCAGCCTGGTGCCGGACAACGCCTCGCTGTTCATCAACATCGGCACCACCACCGAGGCCATCGCCCGCGCCCTGCTCAACCACCGCAATCTGAAGATCATCACCAACAACCTGCACGTGGCCGCCACCCTCAGCGCCAAGGAAGACTTCGAAGTGCTGGTCGCCGGCGGCACCGTACGCAGCGACGGCGGCATCGTCGGCCAGGCCGCGGTGGATTTCATCCAGCAGTTCCGCGTCGACTTCGCCCTGGTCGGCATCAGCGGCATCGACGAGGATGGCAGCCTGCTCGACTTCGACTACCAGGAAGTGCGCGTATCCCAGGCGATCATCGACAACGCGCGGCAAGTGTTCCTGGCCGCCGACTCGAGCAAGTTCGGGCGCAACGCGGTGGTCCGCCTGGGACCGATCTCGCTGGTCAACCGGGTCATCAGCGACAGCCCGCCGCCCGCCGCCATCGCCCGCCTGATGGCACAGCACAAGGTTCACCTGGACCTGGTCTGAGGCATTTCCCTGCCACGGCGCCGTTCGGCGCCGTGAATGTTCGTTTCAGAAAAGCCACCTGCCGCCCCCTGCCCATGCGCCACGACCCTCGGCGGCCGCTTTCCCGCACGCGGAAGAGGGGCTGTTCCAGCGCGGACGGGCAAACCGGTAGCGCCCGGGCAACCCTTCGAAATTGAAAAAGCCTGATGCATCGGGCTGGTCAATAACTGCGCAATCGACTAAGCTATTTTCGAATTCGAACAAAACTACGTTCACTTTCGACTTCAGGGCCTTTCACATGAGTCAAGCGCACACCCCCTCCGCTCCACTCGCCGAAGTCTACGATGTCGCCGTGGTCGGCGGTGGCATCAACGGTGTAGGGATCGCCGCCGACGCAGCCGGGCGCGGCCTGTCCGTGTTCCTTTGCGAACAGCACGACCTGGCCCAGCACACCTCCTCGGCCAGCAGCAAGCTGATCCACGGCGGCCTGCGCTACCTCGAACACTACGAATTCCGCCTGGTCCGCGAAGCCCTGGCCGAGCGCGAGGTCCTGCTGGCCAAGGCGCCGCACATCGTCAAGCCGCTGCGCTTCGTCCTGCCGCACCGTCCGCACCTGCGCCCGGCCTGGATGATCCGCGCCGGCCTGTTCCTCTACGATCACCTCGGCAAGCGCGAGAAGCTGCCCGCCTCGCGCGGCCTGCGCTTCACCGGCAGCAGCCCGCTGAAGGCCGAGATCCGCCGTGGCTTCGAGTACTCCGACTGCGCGGTGGACGATGCGCGCCTGGTGGTGCTCAACGCAATCTCCGCCCGCGAGCACGGCGCCCACGTCCATACCCGCACCCGCTGCGTCAGCGCCCGTCGCAGCAAGGGACTCTGGCACCTGCACCTGGAGCGCAGCGACGGCAGCCTGTATTCGATCCGCGCCCGCGCCCTGGTGAACGCCGCCGGCCCCTGGGTGGCGCGCTTCATCCAGGACGACCTGAAACAGAAGTCGCCCTACGGTATCCGCCTGATCCAGGGCAGCCACATCATCGTGCCGAAGCTGTACGAAGGCGAGCACGCCTACATCCTGCAGAACGAAGACCGCCGCATCGTCTTCGCCATCCCCTATCTGGACCGTTTCACCATGATCGGCACCACCGATCGCGAGTACCAGGGCGACCCGGCCAAGGTGGCGATCAGCGAAGAGGAAACCGCCTACCTGCTGCAAGTGGTGAACGCCCACTTCAAGCAGCAACTCGCGGCCGCCGACATCCTGCACAGCTTCGCCGGCGTGCGTCCGCTGTGCGACGACGAGTCCGACGAGCCTTCGGCGATCACCCGCGACTACACCCTGTCGCTCTCCGCCGGCAACGGCGAGCCGCCGCTGCTCTCGGTGTTCGGCGGCAAGCTGACCACCTACCGCAAGCTGGCCGAATCGGCGCTGGCGCAGCTCCAGCCGTTCTTCGCCAATCTCGGCCCGGCCTGGACCGCCAAGGCACCGCTGCCGGGCGGCGAGCAGATGCAGAGCGTCGAGGCGCTCACCGAGCAACTGGCCAACCGCTACGCCTGGCTCGACCGCGAACTGGCGCTGCGCTGGGCGCGCACCTACGGCACCCGGGTGTGGCGCCTGCTGGACGGGGTCAATGGCGAAGCCGATCTTGGCGAGCACCTGGGCGGCGGCCTGTATGCCCGCGAAGTGGACTACCTGTGCAAGCACGAGTGGGCCCAGGACGCCGAGGACATCCTCTGGCGCCGCAGCAAGCTCGGTCTGTTCCTCTCGCCGAGCCAGCAGGTGCGCCTCGGCCAGTACCTGCAGAGCGAGCATCCGCATCGCCCGCGGGTGCATGCGGCCTGATCGCCAGCCAGAAACGTCGAGGCCCGCTTTTGCGGGCCTCGTTCGTTATGGAAGGGTACGGGACGATCCGGGCATAATGCGCGACGCCACCAAGCCGGTGGCGCCGCCGCAGTCGAGAATCCCGTGGACCTGATGTTCAAGGCGCTGATCGGCGCCGCCGTGGTCGTGCTCCTCGCCGTCCTGTCGAAGACCCGCAACTACTACATCGCCGGCCTGGTGCCGCTGTTTCCCACCTTCGCCCTGATTGCCCACTACATCGTCGGCAAGGGCCGTTCGCTGGACGACCTGAAGACCACCATCGTCTTCGGCATGTGGTCGATCATCCCCTACTTCGTCTATCTCGCCGCGCTCTACCTGCTGGTCGAGCGCTTCCGCCTGGAGACCTCGCTGGCCCTGGCGGCGCTGGCCTGGCTGGTGGCGGCAAGCGTGCTGGTGGGCCTCTGGGTACGCCTGCACGCCTGAGACCGCGAGCGCGGCTTCAGAGCTGGACGACGCTGGCCTGCCGATGGGCCTTCAGGTAAGGCACCACCGCCGCCAGCAACGGCTCCTTGAAGGCTTCCTGGAAGCGATGGGCGAGACCGGGGATCAGCTTCAGCTCCGAGCCACGGATATGCGCCGCCACGTGCACGCCGTGCATCACCGGCAGCAGCGGATCGGCGGTGCCATGGATCACCAGGGTCGGCACCTGCAGACGGTTCAGCAGCGGCACCCGGCTGGGTTCGGCGAGGATCGCCAGCAATTGCCGCTGCACGCCTTCCGGGTTGAACGCGCGGTCGTAGGAACGTGCGGCCTGCAACAGGAGCTGCTGGCGATCGTCGCGCACTTCCGGACTGCCCAGCGCCGCCAGCAGGTCGGCCTGCTGCTCGACCGCCTGCTCGCGGCTGGCCGCCTCGCGCCGCGCCAGCAGGCGCAGCAGCGACTCGCTGGGTGCCGGCAGGCCTTCGGCGCCGGAGCTGGTCATCACCAGGGTCAGGCTGAGCAGGCGCTGCGGCGCCATGTCGGCGATGTGCTGGGCGATCATCCCGCCCATGCTGGCGCCGAGCACATGGGCCTGGGGGATATCCAGCGCATCGAGCAGATGCAGGGCATCGCCGGCCATGTCGGTGAGGGTATAGGGCGCGCTGACCGGCAGGCCGAGGCGATAACGCACCACTTCGTAGGTCAGCCGCGAGCTGGGCACCGGCACGTTCCAGGCCGACAGGCCGACGTCGCGGTTGTCGTAGCGGATCACCCGGAAGCCTTGCTCGCACAGGGCGCTGACCACCTCGTCCGGCCAGTGGATCAGTTGCCCACCCAGGCCCATCACCAGCAGCAGGGCCGGATCGCTGTCGCGGCCGATGCTCTGGTAGGCCAGGCGCACGTCGCCCAGTTCGACCGTCTCGGTAGGTACGCGTGCGTCGCAACGCGCCGCCGCAAAGGAGGAGAGGCTGCACAACAAGGCGGCCAGGAAGATGAAAGCACGCATGAAGAAAACCCAGAACGCAAAACCCCAGTGGAGCGCGATTCTGATTAAATTTCGTCCAGCGCGCTGCCACAGTAGCGTGACAGTTTGATGAATGCCGCCAGGCGGTCGTGGCGTTGTGGCTCTGCGGCGTTGCGCCGCTGCTCCGGGCCGCCGTCCCGTGTGCCGGGCTATTCTCCCCGTCGCTCCACGATCGCGCGCTCTGCGGGATCGAGGCCATCGCTTGTCGACAGCCCCTGGCGTATGAGACAAACTCAACGAATCCGCACCGCTATCAAGTTTTGCTCATACAGAGGCCGCCATGCTCGAACTTCGCCACCTCAAGACCCTGCACGCGCTGCGCGAAGCCGACAGCCTGGTGGAAGCCGCCGAGCGCCTGCACCTTACCCAGTCGGCGCTGTCGCACCAGTTCAAGGAACTGGAAGAGCGCCTGGGCATGCAGTTGTTCGTGCGCAAGACCAAGCCGGTACGCTTCACCAGCGCCGGGCTGCGCCTGCTGCAACTGGCCGACTCGCTGCTGCCCCAACTGCGCACCGCCGAGCGCGACCTGGCGCGGCTCGCCGGCGGTACCGCCGGACGCCTGCACATGGCCATCGAATGCCACAGTTGCTTCCAGTGGCTGATGCCGACCATCGACCAGTTCCGCGACGCCTGGCCGGAAGTCGAACTGGACCTGGCCTCGGGCTTCTCCTTCGCGCCGCTGCCGGCCCTGGCCCGCGGCGACCTCGACCTGGTGGTGACCGCCGACCCGGTCGAGTTGCCCGGCATCACCTACGTGCCACTGTTCACCTACGAAGCGCTGCTGGCGGTGGCCAACCAGCATGCCCTGGCTGGTCGACCGTACGTCGTCCCGGAGGACCTGGAGCGGGAAACCCTGATCACCTATCCGGTGGAACGCGATCGTCTCGACGTCTTCACCCGCTTCCTCGACCCCGCCGATGTGGAGCCGGCGCAGGTGCGCATAGCCGAGCTGACCGTGATGATGATGCAGCTGGTGGCCTCCGGTCGCGGCGTCTGCTGCCTGCCGAACTGGGCCCTGCACGAGTACAGCTCGCGCGGCTACGTGACGGCCCGGCGCCTCGGTGAAAAGGGCCTGTACTGCACGCTCTTCGCCGCCATCCGCACGGACATGTTCGATGCGCCATTCATGCGCGACTTCCTGCTCACCGCCAAGGACACCTCCTTCGCCACCCTCGAAGGGGTCAGCGCCGCCAAGGGCTGAGCGGCTCAGAACAGCGGCAGCTCATAGGTCAGGTACAGGCGGTTCTCGTCGATGTCGCGGCTGAAGGCCGAACGGTAGGTAGCGTTGCGCCAGACCAGCCCCAGTCCCTTCAGCGGACCGCCCTGCAACACGTAGCGCAGGTCGCTGTCGCGTTCCCACTCGCGACTGCCGTCGGCGCCCTTCGGTTTCGCGCCATGGCCGCTGAAATAGCGCGTCATCAGGCTCAGGCCGGGCACCCCGAGCGGCGCGAAGTCGCAGTCGTAGCGCAGTTGCCAGGAGGACTCGCCAGCCTCGGCGAAGTCGTTGTACTGGCCGAAATTGACCAGGTACGGATCGGTCCCCTCCAGGTAGGGGAAGCCGTGGTCGCCACTCATCCGCTGGTAGCCCAGGCCGAAGGCCTGGCCGTTGCGCAGGCGGTAGGTGAGCGACCCGCTGAAGGAACGGTTGTCGATGCGCCCGCCGCGAGCGCCGCCGGTATCCCGGCTGAGCGCCAGGCGCAAGTCGCTCTCCAGGCTATCCGCGGCGACGCCGATGCGCCCCTTGAGACCGAGGAAATGCTGGGCGTAGACCTGCTCCAGTTCGCCATAGTGGTAGCTGCCGGTCCAGTCCGGGGTGATACGGTAGTCCAGGCCAGCCAGGTCGAAACGGTCCGCCTGCGCCGCGCCGGCGAAACGCCGGTTGCGGTTGAACAGCGCCAGGTCGCTGGTGCCCGCCTCGTTGCGCTGGCTGACCTCGGTCAGCCGTCCCAGGTTCAGGCTCAGTCCGCTCAGTTCGCCGGAAGTCAGCAGCGCGCCCTGGAACACCTGGGGGAATAGCCGCCCGTAGTTGGGCTGGATGGTCGGTAGCTTCGGCACCAGGCCGCCGACCTTCAGCTCGCTGCGCGACAGGCGCAGCTTGGCGGTCGCGTCCAGCCGCGCGTAGTCGCCCGCCGCGCTGCCATCGTCGCGAAGCGGAAGCAGGCCGGTGCCGCTACGCCCCGCGCCGGAATCGAGCCGGACGCCGAGCTTGCCCAGCAGGTCGAGACCCACGCCGAGGGTGCCCTCGGTATAGCCCGAGCGGTAGTCGAAGAGAAAGCCCTGGGCCCACTCCTCGCTTTTCGCACGCCCCACGCCATCGCGGAAGTCGCGGTTCATGTAGAAGTTGCGCAAGGCCAGGCTGGCCCGCGAGTCTTCGAGGAAGCCCTCGGCCAGGGCGGGAACGCTATCGCCGGCAAGGATCGGCAGCAGGAAAAACGCGCATTTCTTGTTGTTGTTCATACGCACTCCGGACGGGCGCCTGGGCGCCTCTTTTTCTAGGGGGAACGGTGTCTCATCGGCAGCGCTCGATCACCATCGCCACGCCCTGGCCGAGCCCGACGCACAGGCTGACCACCGCGTAGCGCCGCTCGATGCGTTGCAGCCCGCGGGCGGCGGTGAGCACCAGGCGCGCACCGGAGGCGCCGAGCGGATGGCCGAGGGCGATGGCGCCGCCATGGGGATTGACCCGCGGGTCCTCGTAGTCCAGGCCGAGCAACTTCAGGCAGGCCAGGACTTGCGGCGCGAAGGCTTCGTTGATCTCGATCAGGCCGACCTCGTCCAGGTCGATGCCGGCGCGTTGCAGCGCGCGGAGGATCGCCTGCTGCGGGCCGATGCCCATCAACCGGGGCTCGACGCCGACGCTGGCGCTGGCGAGGATCCGCGCCAGCGGCCGGATGCCCTCGCGCTCGCCGATCGCGCGATCGCCCAGCAGCACTACCGCCGCCCCGTCGTTGATCCCCGAGGCATTGCCGGCGGTCACTACCCCGCCGGCGAACAACGCCGGCAAGCGCGCCAGGGCCGCCAGGTCGGCCTGCGGCCGCGGATGCTCGTCGCGCTCCACCAGCCGCGTCTCGCCCTTGCGTCCGGCACGCACCTCCACCGGAAGGATCTCGCCGAGGAAAAAGCCCTCCTCCAGCGCAGCCTGGTAGCGCGCCTGGGAAGAAGCGGCGAAACGGTCGGCGTCCTCGCGGGCGATGCCGAAGGCGCGGGCCACGTTGTCGCCGGTCTCCGGCATGCTGTCGTTGCCATAGCGCTCGACCAGCCTGGGGTTGGCGAAGCGCGCGCCGATGGTGCTGTCGAAGACCTCCAGCGTGCGGCTGAAGGCGCTCTCCGCCTTGGCCATGACGAACGGCGCCCGGGACATGCTTTCGGCGCCGCCGGCCAGGTACAGCCGGCCCTCGCCGCAACTGATCGCGCGCGCCGCGTCGATCACCGCCGACAGTCCGCTGGCACACAAGCGGTTGACCGTCTGCCCGGGCAGCCGCGCCGGCAGGCCGGCTGCGAGCAGCGCGTTGCGCGCCAGGTTGCGGCTGTCTTCGCCGGCCTGGTTGGTGCAACCGAGGATCACATCCTCCAGGTCGTCGACGGCGAACCCGGAGGTTTCCGCGAGACGCGCCAGCAGCAGGCCGGCCAGGTCGTCCGGACGCACCGTCGAGAGTGCACCGGCATGCCGGCCGAAAGGCGTACGCAGGCCGGCGTAGATATAGGCATCGAGCATGGTGTGTTTCTCCGCGAAGGGATCAGGAGGCCAACGGGCTGTCCGGCTGGCGCAGGGAAAGGCCCAGTTGGGCGCGCCGGCGCAGCCAGGGGCTGGGGCGATAGCGCGGGTCGCCGCTGAGCGCATGCAGGCGTTCGAGGATGCGCAGCACGCGCCCGGCACCCATTCGGTCGCCCCACTCCAGCGGCCCCAGCGGATAGCCGAGACCGAGGCGCACCGCCAGGTCGATGTGCTCCACCGAAGCGATACCCTGCTGGGCGATGTCACAGGCGAGATTGACGATCGAGGCGAGGGTGCGCTGGACGATGAACCCGGCGCTGTCGCGAATCAGCGTGACGCCCACGCCGTCCCGTGCGAACAGGGTGCGAGCGGCCTGCTGCAGCTCCGCTCGGGTCGCCGGGCAGGCCATCAGGCAGCGGTGTCGCTCCAGGTCCGACAGCACGTCGATGGCCAGGCTGCGCGTCGGATCGACGGCGAACCGCCGCGCTGCGGCGCTGACGTCGGCGCCCAGTGGCGCAAGCAGGCACAACGCCGCCCCGGAAGGACGCTCGCCGCTCTCCACCTCGGCGCCCAGACGTTGTAGCAACGTCAGCAATGGCGCGCGGTCATGTTCGTCGTCGACGCCCAGCCACACCGGCGGCAACGCCGCGCCTGGCGCAACCGCCGGGGCGGCGGCGGGCACCTGCCCAGCGCCGTCGTAGCGGTAGAAGCCCTGGCCGCTCTTGCGCCCCAGGCGGCCGGCGGCGAGCATCTCGCGCAGCAAGGGATGCGGACGATAACGCGGCTCTTCGTAGTACTGCCGGTAGATCGACTCCATCACCGGCAGGCTGACGTCCAACCCGACCAGGTCGAACAACTCGAACGGGCCCATGCGGAAGCCGGCGCCCTCGCGCAGGACTTCGTCGATCGCCGCCACCGGCGCCACGCCCTCGCCGAGGATACGCAGCGCCTCGGTGCCGAAGGCCCGTCCGGCATGGTTGACGATGAAGCCGGGGCTGTCCGTGGCACGCACCGACTGGTGGCCGAAGGTCGCCACCAGGGCGCACAGTCGCTCGGCGATGCCGGTGCGGGTGGCGAGACCGTCGATCACCTCCACCAGACGCATCAGCGGCACCGGATTGAAGAAGTGCAGACCGGCGACCCGGCCGGGATCGCGACAGGCCGAGGCGATCGCGGTAACCGACAGCGAGGAGGTATTGCTGGCGAGGATCGCTTCGTCGCCGACCACCTCTTCCAATTGGCGGAACAACGCCTGCTTGGCCTCCAGGTTCTCGACGATCGCCTCGATCACCAACTGGCAGCCGCGTAGGACCCGCAAGTCCTCGACCACCCGCAGATTGCCCATCGCGCGCGCGGCAGCCTCCGCCTCCAGCCGGCCCCGCTCCACCTGCCGGGCAAGGACCGTGGCGATCTGCTCGCGTGCTTGCAGTGCCGCACCCTGGCGGCTGTCGTAGAGCAGCACCGACAGCCCGGCACAGGCAGCGAGCTGGGCGATGCCCTGGCCCATGGCACCGGTACCGACGATACCGATGAGAACGATCGGTGGCTCGCTCATTTTCCCAGGTACTCCGCTGTGCGTTTTTCCAGGAAGGCACGCATGCCCTCCTTCTGGTCGTGGCTGTCGAACAGCAACTGGAAGGCCTTGCGCTCCAGCGCCAGGGCCTGGTCCAGCGGCAGGTCGGCGCCGGCCAGGACCACTTCCTTGATCTGCGCCAGCGCCAGCGGCGGCAGGCCGGCGATCTGGCGAGCCAGTTCGAGGGCGCGATCCAATGCCTGGCCATCCGCCGCCACCTCGCTGACCAACCCTATGGCCAGGGCCTCCGGCGCCCGTACCGTGCAACCGGTAAACAGCATGCGCAGCGCCTGGAACTTGCCCACCGCTCGCACCAGGCGCTGGGTGCCGCCGGCGCCGGGCATCACGCCGACACGGATTTCCGGCTGGGCGAAGCGCGCCGAGGCACCGGCGACGATCAGGTCGCAGTGCATCGCCAACTCGCAGCCTCCGCCCAGGGCATAGCCCTCCACGGCGGCGATCAGCGGCTTGCGGCAGGCGGCGAGGGCCTGCCAATGGCGCTCCACCCCGCGCTGCTGGATCTCCAGCGCGGACGCCTCCGCCAGTTCGTTGAGATCGGCGCCGGCGGCGAACGCCGTGCCATTTCCGGTGAGGACGATGACCCGGGTATCGGCGCACTCGTCGAGGCGCCGTACGTGCTCCGCCAGAGCCTCGCGCAGGCGCATGTTCAGGGCGTTGAGCACTGCCGGGCGGTTCAGTCGCAACAGGGCCACGCCCTGCTCCGGCCGCTCCAGCAGCACGAGTTCGGGGCTCACCGCCCCAGGGGAGGAATCCATGGCCATCTCCAATTGCCCGGGGATTGAGTTGCACGGCGCAGGCCGTGCCGTGCGGGGTTTCAGGCGCGGACGATGCCGCGCCGGACCAGCGCGTCGATCGCCTCGGCGCTCAATCCCAGTTCCGCCAGGACTTCCCGAGTGTCTCCGCCCAGCACCGGCGGCGCGGCGCGGTAGCTGGCCGGGGTGCGCGAAAGCTTCACCGGAGAGGCGATGCCGCGATAGCCCTCGAGTTCGACGACCATCCCGCGATGGCGGGTGTGCGGGTGTTCCACCACCCGATCCACCGTGGCGATGGCTCCGCAGGGCACGCCGAGACGGATCAGCCGCTCGGCCAGCTCGCGACCGTCGTGGGCCGCCAGGTAATCCTCCAGGGCGCGCTTCAGCGCCTCGCGGTTGACCGAGCGCTTGCCGTTGTCGGCGAAGCGCGGGTCCCCCGGCAGTTCATCGGCTCCCAGGTACTCGCACAGGCGGGCGAACTGGCGGTCGTTGCCGACGGCGAGGAAGATCGGCTCGGTACCGGTGCGGTAGCTGTCGTAGGGCGCGATGTTCGGATGGGCGTTGCCGCTACGCCGGGGCGTACGTCCGGAAGCGAAGTAGTTCGGCAGGTGCGGGTGCAGCAGGGAAATACCGCAGTCGTACAGGGCGATGTCCACCGACTGCCCGCGCCCGCTGACCTGGCGCTCGTGGAGGGCGAGGAGGATGCCGGCCATGGCGTTCAGCCCGGTGACCATGTCGACGATCGGCAGGCCGATGCGCAACGCGTCGCCGCCGGCCTCGCCGTTCACGCTCATCAGTCCGGCCATCGCCTGGATCGCCGCGTCGTAGCCGGGCAGGCCGCCGAGCGGGCCGTCGGCGCCGAAGCCCGATACCGCGCAGTGGACCAGCCGCGGGAAGCGCTGGCGAAGCACCTCCTCGTAGCCGATCCCCCAGCGCGCCAGGGTGCCGGGCTTGAAGTTCTCCAGCAGTACGTCAGCGTCCTCCAGCAAGCGCAGCAGCAGCTCGATGCCCTCCGCCGTCGCCAGGTCGACGGCGATGCCCTTCTTGTTGCGGTTCACGCCCTTGAAGTAGGACGCCGTGTCGCCCTCGAAGGGTGGCCCCCAGCCACGGGTCTCGTCGCCGCCGAGGGGTTCCAGCTTGATCACCTCGGCGCCGTGGTCGGCCAGCGCCTGGGAGCAGTAGGGTCCGCCGAGGACCCGGCTGAGATCGATGATTTTCAGGCCACGCAGGGCGCCCGTCTGATTGGTCATGGCGACTCTCTGGTTGTTGTGAGCGGGAATGCGGGCAGTCAGGCCGGCAGCAATTGCATGGCTTCGGCCTGGCTCAGCGGCACCTCGCCGACCACCCTGGCCAGCAGTTCGGCCTGGTCGGTCCAGCCCTCCAGGCGCAGCGGGTCGCGCGGCAGCAGCTTGTGCCGGGCGACCAGGAAGGCCAGGGCCAGGCGGCGCTGGTCGGGTGCCTGGCGGCTGGCCTCCCAGGCCATGAAGATCGCCGTGCACAGGTGATAGAGGGCGCTGCCGGCCTGGCGCACCTGCTCATCCTGGCGGCGCTCGGCGACGTCGGCCATGGTCGCGACCACTCGCACCAGCAGTTCGTCGAAGAGGTCGCGGGCGTCCCCTGGCAGGTCGCTGTCATCCAGCAGCCGGCGCAGGTGGCGCTGCAAGGGTTCGAGCGCCTGTTCGCGGCTCGCCGCACGGGCGACGTCCAGCGCCACGATGTTGCTGGTACCCTCCCAGATCGACCCCAGGTGGGCGTCGCGCACCAGGCGCGGGTCGCTCCACTCCTCGATGTAGCCGACCCCGCCGCGCACCTCCATGGCGTCGCCGGTGACCCGTCGCGCATCGCGGCAGGCGCGGAACTTGATCAGCGGAGTGAGGATCCGCACGCATTTCTGCGCCTCGACCTCGCCGCCATCGGCGCGCGGCAGCAGCGTGGCGATCTGCATGAACATCGAACGCGCCTGTTCGGTGGGCAGCATCATCTTCAGCAACTGCTTCTGCATCAGCGGCATGTCGATCAGGTGCTTGCCGAAGGCGTGCCGATGGCGGGCGACGAACAGCGCCTCGCTCAGCGCCCGGCGCATCAGCCCGGCGGCGCGCACGCCGTTGGACAGGCGCGACATGTTGACCATGTCGGCCATCTGCTGGAAGCCGCGGCCGATCTCGCCGATCAGGTAGGCGCTGGCGCCTTCCAGGCGGACTTCGCCGCTGGCCATGGAGCGGCTGCCCAGCTTGTCCTTCAGGCGGACGATGCGATAGGCGTTGCGCGTGCCGTCCTCGCGGACCTTCGGCAACAGGAACAGGGTCACGCCCTTCATTCCTTCCGGCGCGCCTTCGGGCCGGGCCAGGACCATCGCCAGGTCGGCGTCCGGGTTGGAGCAGAACCACTTGTCGCCGTAGAGCTTCCACTCGCCGCCCTGCTCCCGCGCCACGGTACGGGTCCGCGCCACGTCGGAGCCGGCGGCCTGCTCGGTCATGAACATGGCGCCCTGGAACAGCTCGTCGAAATCCCGCGAGGCGAGGGACGGCAGATAGCGCTCAACCAGTTCCGGCGCGCCGAACCTGCGCAGGGTGCGGGTCAGCGAGTCGGTCATGCTGACCGGGCAGCAAAGGCCGAACTCGGCCTGTACGAACAGGTGGGTGAGCGCATACTTCACCAGCGGCGGCGGGCCGTCCGGGCGATGGCTCATGGAAGCCAGGCCGAGTTCGGCATAGGCCACCCGTTCGAGGGCGACGTAGTCCGGATGCTTGCGAATGCTCTGCAAATCCTCGCCGCGGCGGGTGCGCGGCGCCAGCACCGGCGGGTTCTTGTCCGCCGCCAGCGCCAGCACGTCCAGCTCGCCGCCGGCACGGGCGCCGAGCCGTTCGAGGAGCGGCCGCCATTCGGCGAGCAACGCCGGCGGCAGGTATACCTCCAGCAGCCGCTCCAGGGCCGGATCGCAGGTGTAGAGATTCAGCCCACGGCTGTCGGGGATGTTCAGCGTATCTTCGCGAAGTACTTCGGGCATGGCGGTCATGGCGCGGCTCCTGCTTGTCTTGCGCCGAGACTAGGCGAGTGGTTCGATAAGCATCCAATACAAAAAAAATCATCGACGATAAGAAAAACAGATCGTAGAACCAGGTGCCTGCCATGGATCTCAGACAGCTTCGCTACTTCATCGCGGTCGCCGAGGAACTGCATTTCGGTCGCGCCGCGGCTCGCCTGTTCATCTCCCAGCCGGCGCTGAGCTTCGACATCAAGAAGCTGGAGGAACAGCTCGGAACCCAATTGCTGCTGCGCAACAACAAGTCGGTGAAGCTCACCGGCGCCGGCCAGGTCCTGCTGGTGGAAGCGCGCAACCTGCTGCTGCAGGCAGAGAAGGTGAAACGCCTGACCCAGCTATCCGCCGAGGGCGACGTCGGCCAGCTGCGCGTCGGCTTCGTCAACTCCATGCTCTACCGCGGCCTGCCCAGGGCCATGTCCCGCTTCGAACGGGAGCACCCGAACATGGAGGTGGTGCTCGGCGAAATGAACAGCGCGGAGCAGGCCCAGGCGTTGCAGCGCGGGCAGATCGACCTGGGCTTCGTGCACTGGGGCAGGCTGCCGGCGGAAATCGTCTCCGAACCCTTGATCAGCGACCCGTTCCTCTGCTGCCTGCCCGCCGGGCACCGCCTGGCAGGCCAGGCGCGTCTGGACCTCGCCGAACTGCGCGACGAAGACTTCATCCTCTTCCCGCGCCATGTCTCCCCGCACTACCACGACCTGATCATCGCCCGCTGCGTGGACGCCGGCTTCAGCCCGCGCATCCGCCACGAGGCGCGCCTGTGGCAGACCGTCGCCGCCATGGTCGGTCTCGGCATGGGCGTCGCGCTGATCCCGGAGACCCTCTGCCTGGCCTGGCGGAACGAGGTGCGCTACCTGGAGATCGAGCCGGCCGGCGCGCGTTCGGAGATCCACGCGATCCTTCCGGCCAGCGAACCTTCCCGGGCGGCGCAGGCGTTCCTGGCGACGCTGAAGAGCGGCCTGGACGACGCCTGAGCGAGGGCTGACGGAAAACGTCGATATGGAATCCCTTATCGAGCCATAAGATTAAAAGACTATTGATTTGCGGGGGTGCCACCTAGACTCCGAGGCACCCGGGTCAACACCGACGCACGCTCTCCATCCACGGAAACCAGCGTTTCCGCCCCGCCTTTCAGCGAAGGGCGGTAGGGAGCGGCGTGTCGGCGAGAACAACAATAAACAGGACTCGACCCATGCCGCGCACGCCCTCTCCCGAAGACGCCGACCTGCACAAGAAGGCCCGCAGGGCCGGTATCGCCTCCTTCATCGGCACCACCATCGAGTGGTACGACTTCTACATCTACGGCCTGGCCGCCGCCCTGGTGTTCGGCAAGGTATTCTTCCCCGCCGACATGGATCCGGGCCTGGCCACCCTGCTGTCCTTCGTCACCCTCTGGTCGGGCTTCATCGCTCGCCCGCTGGGCGGGATCATCTTCGGCCATCTCGGCGACCGCATCGGCCGCAAGACCACCCTGGTGATCACCCTGATCATGATGGGCATCGCCACGACCTGCATCGGCCTGTTGCCGGTCTATACGCAGATCGGCATCTGGGCGCCGATCTCCCTGGTGGCGCTGCGTATCGTCCAGGGCATCGCGGTCGGCGGCGAGTGGGGCGGCGCGATCCTGATCGCCAGCGAAAGCGCGCCCAAGGGCAAGGGCATCCTGTACGCCGCCTTCGCCCAGCAGGGCTCGCCCACCGGCAACCTGCTGGCGACCCTGGCGTTCTTCGCCCTCAGCGCCCTGCCCGCCTCGGACTTCATTCTCTGGGGCTGGCGCGCGCCGTTCCTGCTCTCCGCAGTGCTGGTCATCGTCGGCATGGTGATCCGCCTGAAGCTGGAGGAGTCGGAAGACATGAAGCGCGTGCTGGCGCAGAAGCGCACGGTGAAGCTGCCGCTCGCCGAGGTGCTGGGCAAGCACTGGAAGATCGTCCTGCTCGGCGCCGGCGTGCTGCCGATCATCCACGTCACCTACTTCAAGAGCACCTTCGCCCTCTCCTGGGCGACCAAGACCCTCGGCTACAGCCAGGGCACCTTCCTCAGCATCATCGTGGTCGCGCTGGTGGTGCAGTTCCTCAGCCAGCCGCTGGGGGCGCTGCTCACTTCGCGCATCGACATGCGCAAGGCGGCATGCCTGATGGTGCTGCCGGAGTTCATCCTGATGCCGGCGATGTTCTTCGCCGTGGAAACCAAGGTCTACTGGATCGCCGCGGTCGGCATGTGCCTGGCCACGGTGCCGCACGCGATGTTCTACGGCGCGGTGGGCGGTATCCTCGCCCGAGCCTTCCCGGCGCGGGTGCGCTACACCGGCCTGTCGCTGGCCTACCAGCTCTGCTCGCTGCTGGTCGGCGGCGGTACGCCGGTACTGGCCCAGTGGATTCTCAACAGTACCGGCAGCATCGTCGGCGTGGCCCTGGCCTCGGCCTGCTACGCGCTGGTCTCGCTGGCCTGTACCCTGGCCCTGTTGCGGATCACCGGGTTCCACGCCAGCGACCTGTCGACCGCCGAGCGCGCCGACGCCGAGGACTTGCAGCGGCCCGCAGCGGTCGAGCGGGAACCGGTGTTGCGCGCCCCCGCCCGGCTACTGGGCGGCGATCCCGGCTAGCCGGCACCGTCCATGCGCCGCTCGTGCTCCAGCAACCAGCGCTTGCGCCACAGGCCACCGCCATAACCGGTCAGGGAACCGTCCGAACCGATGACGCGGTGGCAGGGAATCACGATGGCGATCTGGTTGGCTCCGTTGGCGCGGGCCACGGCGCGCACCGACGACGGCGAGCCGATGGACCTGGCCAGCCCGGCGTAGCTCTGCGTGCTGCCGCACGGTACCTCGCGCAGCGCCTGCCAGACCGTGCGGGTGAAGGCCGAGGCGTTCAGCGCCAAGGGGGTCTGGAAGCGCACTGGAGTACCGCCGAAGTAGTCGGCGAGTTCCGCCTCGATCCTGTCGATGGAGGCGAAACGGCCGAAACCGATGCTCGATCCGCTGCTCTTCTGCAGGCGTTTCAGCTCCCCGCTCAACGCCGGGCGGTCGAAGAATTCCAGCAGGTGCAGGGCCTGCGCATCGGCCACCGCGAGCATGGCGCCGAGCGGGGTCTGCAGCCAGTCCGCCTTGAGCAGCTCGCGCCCGCGCAACTGCGACGGCGTCTCGCCCAGCAGCCGCGCGAAGGCGCTACGGAAGCCGCTGTCGGAGTCGAAGCTGGCATCCAGTTGCGCGTCGATCACCCGCGCGCCCGAGGACAGCCGCTCGGCGACCTGGCCAAGACGGCGCAGGCGAGCCATTTCCAGAAAGGTCACGCCGAACTCGCGCTTGAAAGCACGGCGCACGGTGGACGGGTCATAGCCCAGCGCCGCCAGGTCGTCTTCGAACCAGCGCCGCTGCGGTTGCCGACCGAGGCGCTGGAGCAGGTCGCTGACCAGCGGCCCCTGCGTGCCGAGCCGTTCCAGCGGCCGGCAACGCAGGCAGGGCCGGAAGCCGGCCTCGACGCAGCCCTTGATCGAATCGAAGAACAGGGTGTTCTCGCGCTTCGGCTTGCGCGCCGGGCAGGTCAGGCGGCAGAACACCCCGGTGCTCTTCACCCCGACGAAGGCGAAGCCATCGTAGGCGGGGTCGCGCGCCAACAGCGCGGCATACAGGGTGTCGTCATCGGGAAGGGGAAGGAACAACGCTGCGTCGGACATGGCCGGCTCCGGAATCAGGGAGGCGATGGATAGCCACTCTAGGCCAGGAGCCTGCGCCTTGCCGCCGCGAAACGGGCGTCGATTCTTTCTCAGCCCTCCTCGAAACGCATCTCCGGCGGCGGCTCGCGGAAACCGTGGGTGATCGCCGCCAGGTACACCGCGCCCAGCGCCAGCCAGCAGAGGCCGAGGATGATCGCCAGATGGTCGAGGCTGGCCATCAGCCACAGGTCGGCGACCAGGCCGATGCCAGGGAATACCAGGAACAACAGGGTTTCCCGTGGACCGCGGCGCTCGGCGCCAAGGTAGTAGTGGAAGACCACCGACAGGTTGACCAGGCTGAAGGCGAGGAAGGCGCCGAAGTTGATGAACGACGTGGAGGTGGTCACGTCCATCTGTAGCGCCAGCAAGGCCACCACACCGCACAGGACGATGCTGTTCACCGGCGTCTCGAAGCGCTTGCCGAGACGCCCGAAGAACGGCCGCGGAAGGACGCCGTCGCGGCCCATGGCGAAGAGCAGGCGCGAGGCGCTGGCCTGGGCCGAGAGGCCGGAGGTGAACTGGCCGACGATCAGGCCGACCAGGAAGAAGGTCACGAACAGGTCGCCACCGATGTTGCGGGCGATCTCGTAGGCCGCCGAGTCCGCGCTGTCGAAGGCGAACGACGGGTGCGCCAGTTGCACGAAGTACGAGGTGACGATGAAGATCAACCCGCCCAGCAGGGTGATCAGCAGGATCGCCCGCGGGATGTTGCGCCGCGGGTCGCGGGTTTCCTCGGTCAGGGTACTGACCGCGTCGAAACCGAGGAACGAGTAGCAGGCGATCGCCGCACCGCTCATCACCAGCGGCACCTGCAGGTCGCCACCGAGCAACGGTTGCAGCGACCATAGCGGCTTGCCCGGGTCGCCCAGCACGTAGTGCACGCAGAGCGCGACGAAGGCGCCGAGGACCAGGAACTGCACCAGCATCAGCAGGCCATTGACGTTCTTCGCCAGGCGCAGACCGACGATGTTGATCGTCGTGGTCACGCCGATGAACGCCAGCACCCAGACCGCGTTGGGTACCGCGGGAAAGGCCGAGTGCAGGTAGGCGGCACCGATCAGCCAGATCGCCATCGGCAGGAACAGGTAGTCGAGCAGCACCGCCCAGCCGGCGATGAAGCCGAGCCGGGAATCGATGGCCTTGCGCACGTAGGTATAGGCCGAGCCGGCCACCGGGAAGGCCGCGGCCATGCGCCCGTAGCTGAGGGCGGTGAAGAGCATCGCCAGGGAAGCGGCGATGTAGGCGGCGGGAACGTGTCCCTGGGTGGTCTCGGCGAGGATGCCGAAAGTCCCGAGGACGATGATGGGGGTCATGTAGGCGATGCCGAACAGCACCACGGAACCCAGCGACAGGGTGCGCTTGAGTCTGGCCATTACTGCTTACTCCGGAATTATCGTTTGTTATGGCAGTGGCCCGCAGCCGGCCGGGCCGCGGGGCGCAGGGGCCTCCCCTCACCCGGGAGACCGGCGGACGCTCGGGCGCCCATCGTTGTGCTACGGCTTTCCGGGCCGATCCTCGCCCGCTCGCTGGCGGGCGGAGGACGACGCGACGCTCCTGTCGCGCCGCGGTGAATCAGGGAATCAGCAGCTCGCGCAGGCCGTCCGGGTGCTCGCGGCGCTCGCCGGGCAGGACCAGGCGACGCTCTTCGAGGTAACGGTAATCCCGACGCGCATCCTGCAACCGGCCGAGGTCCAGTTCGACGATCTGCCGGCATTCTTCGCGCCCGGCCTCGCAGAGCAACTGGCCATAGGGATCGACCACCGCGCTGCCGCCGGCGAAGACCAGCCCGCCGTCGCCATGCCCGACGCGGTTGACCATCACCGCGTAGGCCTGGTTTTCCATGGCGCGGGCCATGATCGCAGTGCGATGGGTCGGGCCATAGGGGTCCATGTTGCCATTGGTCACGATGATCAGTTCCGCACCCAGTTGGCCGAGGGCCCGCGCGCTTTCCGGGAACTCGATGTCGAAGCACACCAGCAGGCCGACCCGGATGCCGTTCCACAGGGCGGTGGCGTAGCGGTCGCCAGGCGTGAAGATGCCGCGGTCGGAGGCCCACAGGTGGGTCTTGCGGTATTTCAGGGCGATGCCGTCGGGAGCGATCAGCAGGGTGGTGTTGTAATAGCGGCCGGCGTCCGCCTCGGCGATGCCGATCGCCACCGAAACGTTACATTCACGGGCGACGCGCTGCACCGCGCTGACCGTCGGGCCGTCGAGCGGCTCGGCGAGGGCGGCGATGTTGTCTTCGCTGGGGAAGCCGGTCAGGTGGGTTTCCGGGAACACCACCAGTTCGGTGTCCGCCGCACAGTCGGCGATGGCCGCCAGGGCGCGTTCCAGGTTGTGCGCGGTGTCGCCATCGCGACCGGCGATCTGGACGAGTTCGACTTTCATCGGAATTCCTTGTTGTTCTCGGCGCTGTTCGGCACGCGCGCTGTTCGTATGCAGGGGTCGGCACAGTATGCTTGGCGTTCCCCGCGCCGATAATTACGTCCGAGGGTTAACCCAACAGGGGTAGAAGATGAGTTTCACCTTGCAGGACATCGCCTGGCACCGCTCCGTCGGGCAACTGGTCGAGGCGCTGGATGCGCCGGACTTCTGGATTCGCCTGGTACGCCTGCTCGAACAGTACGTTCCGTTCGACAGCTGGGTGGCCCTGCTGTTCAGCCAGGGCCGGCCACAGGTGTTCGCCGAATGCCCGGGCGCCGACGGCGGGCCGGATCCGCTGTTCCAGGACTACCTGCGAGGCCTCTACCTGCTCGACCCGTTCTACATCGCCAGCCGCGAGAACCCGTGCAGCGGCCTGTTCCGTCTGGCCGACGTGGCACCGGAATGCTTCGAGCAGACCGATTACTACCAGCGTTACTTCCGCCTCAACGTGGTGGCCGATGAAATCCAGATCAACGTCCAGCTCTCCGGCGAACGCACCCTCTGCCTGTCGCTCGGCTCGCGGCGCCGCTTCACCCCCGAGCAACTCGCCGTGCTCGGTCTGGTGCGGCCCTGGGTGGCCGGGCTGATGCGCCAGCGCCTGGCCTTCGAGGACGAAGTGTTGAACAGCCCCGCGGCGCCGGAGCCGGGCTGGCAGGGTTCGCTGGAGAAGGTCGCGGAGCAGATGGGCACGCCGCTGACGGCGCGCGAACTGGAGGTCGGCAGGCTGATGCTCAGCGGCTGCTCGAGCAAGGAGATCGCCCGCAAGCTGGCGATCTCGGCGGAAACCGTGAAGGTCCACCGCAAGCACATGTACGGCAAGCTCGGCATCAAGTCGCAGTCCGAGCTGTTCGGCCTGTTCCTCCAGGCCCAGGGCTGACGGGACGGGCGACCGTCCCGTCGCCGCTCAGCGGCGCTTGATCTTCGGCTTCGGCCGGCCCTGCACGCACTTGAAGCGCGGATTCGACTTGCAGATCACGTAGAGCCGGCCACGGCGCTTCACCACCTGGCAATCGCGATGGCGCAGCTTGGCCTGTTTCAGCGAGGCGAGGACTTTCATCAGGCCCCCTTGCCGCCGACGAAGCCGGCGAAACGCTTGTTGAACCCGGCCACGCGGCCTTCGCTCTTGGTCTTGCGCTGTTCGCCGGTGTAGACCGGGTGCGAGGCGCTGGAAACGTCCAGCGTCACGTAGGGATAGGTCTTGCCGTCGGTATGGGTATGGGTCTTGTCGGTCTCCGCGGTGGAGCCGATCAGGAAGTACACGTCGGCCGAGGTGTCATGGAACAGGACGGGACGGTATTCGGGATGGATGCCGGGTTTCATGGGGATGCCTCCTACATAATGTTATATAGTTACATATTACTCCGATAAGAATAATTCGCAACTCCGGAAAGAGTTCCCGGCGACCATTCGGCCGCTCGACCATCCAGACACAATTATTAGCTTGCTTTCTATCCCCGTTTGTTTCCCATAATCAGCGCTTGGTTAGCGCGGGGGGAACCCGTCGTAGACGCCTCGAAGAAGGTGACTACCATTTTGAACCGAAGCCTGAAGATTGGAGACATGATGAATCTGTCGCTACTCAGTCGCTATGCGTTTTTCGCCTGTATCGCCCTGTTCACCTTGCTCAGCCTGCCGTTCCTCGGCAGCACCGAATGGCTCTGGCCGTTCACCCTGCTGGGCGTGGCCCTGAGCCTGCTCGGCCTGTTCGACCTGATCCAGACGCCCCACGCGGTGCGCCGCAACTATCCGATCCTGGGCAACATCCGCTATCTGGTGGAAGGCATCCGCCCGGAGATCCGCCAGTACCTGCTGGAAGCCGACGGCGACGCCCTGCCCTTCTCCCGCGCCCAGCGCTCGCTGGTCTACTCGCGGGCGAAGAACGAAAGCTCGGAGAAGCCCTTCGGCACCCTGATCGACGTGTACACCGCAGGCTACGAATTCATCAGCCACTCGATGCGTCCGGCGCCGCTCAGCGATCCCTGCGAGTTCCGCGTCGACATCGGCGGGCCACAATGCAGCAAGCCGTACTCCGCTTCGCTGTTCAACGTCTCGGCGATGAGTTTCGGCGCCCTCAGCGCCAACGCCATTCGCTCGCTGAACCGTGGCGCGCAGATGGGCAACTTCTACCACGACACCGGCGAGGGCAGCATCAGCCCCTATCACCGCGAGAACGGCGGCGACCTGGTCTGGGAACTGGGCAGCGGCTACTTCGGGTGCCGCACCCGCGATGGCAAGTTCGACCCCGAGCGCTTCGCCGCCCAGGCCCTCGACCCGCAGGTGAAGATGATCGAGATCAAGCTCAGCCAGGGCGCCAAGCCGGGACACGGCGGTATCCTGCCCAAGCACAAGGTCACCCCCGAGATCGCCGCCACCCGTGGCGTGCCGATGGGTGAGGATTGCGTTTCGCCGTCGCGCCACAGCGCCTTCTCCACGCCGATCGAGCTGATGCAGTTCATCGCCCAGCTGCGCGAACTGTCCGGCGGCAAGCCGGTCGGCTTCAAGTTCTGCCTGGGCCATCCATGGGAGTTCATGGGCATCGCCAAGGCCATGCTGGAGACCGGCATCCTCCCCGACTTCATCGTCGTCGACGGTAAGGAAGGCGGCACCGGCGCGGCGCCGCTGGAGTTCACCGACCATATCGGCGTGCCGCTGCGCGAAGGCCTGCTGTTCGTCCACAACACCCTGGTCGGCCTCAACCTGCGCGACAAGATCAAGGTCGGCGCCAGCGGCAAGATCGTCAGCGCCTTCGATATCGCCAGCGTCCTGGCCACCGGCGCGGATTGGGCCAACTCGGCGCGCGGCTTCATGTTCGCCATCGGCTGCATCCAGTCGCAGAGCTGCCATACCAACAAGTGCCCGACCGGCGTCGCCACCCAGGACCCGCTGCGCCAGCGCGCGCTGGTGGTGCCGGACAAGGCCGAGCGGGTGCACAACTTCCATCGCAACACCCTCAAGGGCCTGGCCGAGATGCTCGCCGCGGCGGGCCTGGAACATCCCTCGCAGCTCGAAGCCAAGCACCTGGTGCGACGCATCACCGACACCGAGATCCGCCTGTTCTCGCAGCTGCACTACTTCCTCAAGCCGGGCGAACTGCTTTCCGGCAAGATCGAGGGCGAGTTCTACGAGCGCATGTGGAACATGGCGCGGGCCGACAGCTTCGACGCGGCGGCCTGAGCCGCCGCCCTCGCACGCAAGAAAAAGCCGGAGGCATCGCTGCCTCCGGCTTTTTCATGTCCGCGTAGATCAGCCCAGCAGGATGGTCGCCCAGGTCACGGTGATCACGGTGAGGGCCACGAACTGCGCGGCGCTGCCCATGTCCTTGGCATTCTTCGACAGAGGGTGGCGTTCCAGCGAGACGCGGTCGACGGTGGCCTCGATCGCCGAGTTGAGCAGTTCGACGATCAGCGCCAGCAGGCACGCCGCGATCATCAGCGCGCGTTCGCCGCGACTGACGTCGAGGAGGAAGGCCACCGGGATCAGCACCACGTTGAGCAGCACCAGTTGGCGGAAGGCGGCTTCACCGCGGAAGGCGGCGAGGAAACCTGCGAGGGAATAGCCGGTGGCGTTGAGGATACGCTTGAGGCCGGTCTGGCCTTTGAAGGGGGAAGGCGACACGTCGGGTTCTCATCGATTCGGAAGGCCGGCAGTCTAGCCGCCGGCTGGTCAAAAAAGCGTTAAGCCGTCTCTCAATGAGAAGCGGGAACCGTCTCCATTTGTTGCAGCAGCAGCGCGGCCTGGGTCCGGGTGCGCACGTTGAGCTTGCGGAAGATCGCCGTGACGTGGGCCTTCACCGTCGCCTCGGAAACGTTCAGGTCGTAGGCGATCTGCTTGTTCAGCAACCCTTCGCAGACCATGGTGAGTACCCTGAACTGTTGCGGGGTGAGGCTGGCGAGCCCGGCGCTGGCGGCCTTGGCCTCCTCGCTGAGGGCTTCGGCGGCGGCATCCTGCGGCGGCCACCAGGTGTCCCCGTCGAGCACCGCGCGCACCGCCTGCTGCAGGGTTTCCAGCGGACTGGACTTGGGTATGAAGCCACTGGCGCCGAACTCGCGGGAGCGCTGCACCACCGCGGCCTCCTCCTGTGCCGAGATCATCACCACCGGCACCTGCGGGTATTGCCCGCGCAACAGCACCAGGCCGGAGAAGCCATAGGCCCCCGGCATGTTGAGGTCCAGCAGGACCAGATCCCAATCGGCCTTCTCGTTCAGCCGCGCTTCCAGTTCGGCGATGCTGGCGGCTTCCACCAGGCGCACGTCGGGACCCAGCCCGAGGGTGAGGGCCTGGTGCAAAGCGCTGCGAAACAGGGGGTGATCGTCGGCGATCAGGATCTCGTAAGAAGCCATGACATGTCCTAGTTTGTTCGGCCCAGCCGAGGCGGCGCTCAGGATGCCGACCGAGGGCGGACCGGTCAAGCCGAATGAGGGATACCTCGTACACCGCGTTCGTCTTTTCAAACACCCCGGCTTGCTGGCAGAGTGGCGGACCCTCCCCGCCCCGTCGAGCGAGCCATGCGAAGCCAAGCCCTGCGTGCCGATGTCCTGATGCTGATCACCGCCATGATCTGGGGGGTGTCGTTCGTCGCCCAGCGCCTGGGGATGGACGCCATCGGGCCGTTCCTCTATACCGGCCTGCGCTTCGTCCTCGGTGCCCTGGTGCTGGTGCCACTGCTGATGCTGCGCTCGCGACGCGACGGCGCGCAACCCTTCAATCGCGGACAGTTGCTCGCCGGTGTGATCCTCGGCGTCGCCCTGACCACCGGGATCAACCTGCAGCAGGTCGGCCTGCTGTTCACCAGCGTGACCAACTCCGGCTTCATCACCGGGCTCTACGTGATCGTCGTGCCGTTGCTCGGCCTGCTGTTCGGCCAGCGCACCGGCGCGGGCACCTGGCTGGGGGCGTCGCTGGCGGTGCTCGGCATGGCCCTGCTGAGCATCGGCCCAGGCTTCCAGGTCGCCTCCGGCGACTGGCTGCAACTGGCCGGCGCGGTGGTCTGGGGCGCGCACGTCCTGCTGGTAGGCCTGTTCGCCAGCCGCTACGACCCGATCCGCCTGGCCTTCCTGCAGTTCGCCACCTGCGCGGCGGTCAGCCTGCTGCTGGCACTGGTCTTCGAGGAAATCCACTGGGACGCCATCGTCCAGGCCGGTCCCGCCCTGCTATACGGCGGCCTGCTCGGCGTCGGCACCGGCTTCACCCTGCAGGTGGTGGCGCAGAAGCACGCCATCGCTTCCCATGCGGCGATCATTCTGTCCCTGGAAGCGGTGTTCGCCGCCATCGCCGGCGCCCTGTTCCTCGCCGAGACCCTGCACCTGCGCGGCTATTTCGGTTGCGCGCTGATGCTGGCGGGCATGCTGGTGGCGCAGTTGTGGCCGCGCAAGCTCGCCGCCGAAGCGCGCCCGGCCTGACGCTCAGCCACGGAACGGCGCCAGGGCACGGTGCGCCGGGCTGGCCTCGTCCAGCGGAATGTGCCGCTTGGCGCCCAGGTAGCGCTCGCTGAACACCTCCAGGTAGGCGCCGAGCGCCTCGCCCGCAGCCTCGTCGCCAGCAAGCTCCAGGCACAGCGCCGCCACTTCGGCGGTGCACAGGTGCTCGCCACGGGTCGAGCGACGCAGGCGATAGCGCGAGAGCTGCTCGGGCAGCAGGCTGAGCACCGGGAACGGCTCCAGGTAAGGACTCTTGCGGAACATCTTGCGCGCCTCGGTCCAGGTCGCGTCGAGCAGGATGAACAGCGGTCGCTTGCCTTCCGCCAGCGGGGCGACCTCGTTCACCACCCGCTCCGCCGCCACGTATTCGCCGGGGAACACCAGGTATGGCTGCCACTGCGGGTCGGCCAGCAACTCCAGCAAGCGCGGGTCGACCTCGGTGCGCGACCAGCCGAAGGCGAAGGTGTCGGCCACGGTATCGGCGATCAGCCAGCCGGTGTTGGTCGGTTTCAGCGCCTCGATGTCGTGCATGACCAGGCACATGCCTGCGCGCGCCTCGACCCGCGGCCGCCAGGCGCACATGCAATAGCTCGGCAGCAGCCGACAGCCTTCGCAGCGCGGCATGCGCGAACCGCGCGCGACGAAGGGTTTCAGGCTGCGCGCCAGGCGCTCCTGGCGCAAGCGGGAAACGGCATGGCTCATCGGGCAGGCTCCCGATACGGAAAGGACGGGCGAAGGAACATCGAAGACTCGAGGAAACGGGCTGGAAAGCGACCGCGAAATTCTATCAGAGCCCGCGTGGCTCCTGCTTTGTCGGACAACTTCCGAGGCCGCGAAAAAAAATTCTTCACAGGGGCCTCAGACGTCTAGTTAGAGCGGGATGCGATCCCTATAATCCGCCCCCTTTTTCGACACCGGGCAGCCGGCTCCGCCCGCTGACCTTACTGCCTCTCCAGACGAGTGACGCCCCCCTTGCTCGAGATCCGCAACGTGACCCGCCGCTTCGGCGACTTCACCGCCGTCGACAATGTCAGCCTGACGATCAACACCGGCGAATTCTTCACCCTCCTCGGCCCTTCCGGGTGCGGCAAGACCACCCTCCTGCGCATGCTCGCCGGCTTCGACCAGCCGGACAGCGGCGAGATCCGCCTCAACGGCCAGGACCTCGCCGGCGTCGAGCCGGAGAAGCGCCCGGTGCATACGGTGTTCCAGAGCTACGCGCTGTTCCCGCACATGAGCGTGGCGCAGAACATCGCCTTCCCGCTGAAGATGGCCGGAGTGGCGAAGAGCGAGATCGACGCCCGCGTCGAACAGGCCCTGAAGGACGTGCGCCTGGCGGACAAGGGCGGGCGCATGCCGACACAGCTTTCCGGCGGCCAGCGCCAGCGCGTGGCGATCGCCCGCGCGCTGGTCAACCGGCCGCGCCTGCTGCTGCTCGACGAACCGCTGTCGGCGCTGGACGCCAAGCTGCGCGAAGAAATGCAGATCGAACTGATCAACCTGCAGAAGGACGTCGGCATCACCTTCGTCTATGTCACCCACGATCAGGGCGAAGCCCTGGCGCTGTCGCACCGCATCGCGGTGATGAACCAGGGCCGGGTGGAGCAGCTGGACGCCCCGGAAACCATCTACAGCTTCCCGCGCAGTCGTTTCGTCGCCGACTTCATCGGCCAGTGCAACCTGCTCGACGCCACAGTCGAGGCGGTCGACGGCGAACGCGTGCGCATCGATCTCCGGGGCCTGGGCGAGGTCCAGGCGCTGAAATCCTTCGACGCCCAGCCCGGCGAGGCCTGCGTGCTGACCCTGCGGCCGGAGAAGATCCGCCTGGCGCAGAGCGTCACCGCCGACAGCGACGAGGTGCACTTCCGCGGCCGCGTCGCCGAACTGCTCTACCTGGGCGACGTGACCCTGTACATCGTCGAGCTGGAGAACGGCGAGCGCCTGGAAACCCTGCTGCCCAACGCCACGCCCGGCCGGGCCAAGTTCTTCGAGGTGGGCGACGCGGTGGAAGCCGCCTGGCGCTTCGATGCCGGCCACCTGGTCAGGGCCTGAGACGATGAGAAAGAACCTCGGCAAGTGGCTGCTGGTCTGGCCGCCGCAAGCGTATCTGCTGTTCTTCTTCCTGGTTCCGGCGCTGATCATGCTGTTCGCCTCGTTCCGCTTTCCCGGCGACTACGGCGGCCTGGCGCCCTGGATGTACAGCGAGGACGGGCAGACCGTCTACGACCTCAGCGTGGAGAACTACACCCGGCTCACCGAGAGCTGGGTGTACCTGCAACTGTTCGTCAAATCCTTCGGCTACGCCCTGGTCACCACCCTGGCCTGCCTGCTGCTCGCCTACCCGGTGGCGACCACCCTCGCCCGGGCCCCGGCGAAGTGGCGCAACCTGCTGATCCTGCTGGTGATCCTGCCGTTCTGGAGCAACCTGCTGGTACGCGTCTACGCCTGGATGATCATCCTCTCGCCGTCCGGTGCCCTGACCCGCGGGATCAACGCCGCGCTGGACCTGTTCGGCGCGCAGCCGATCAGCCTGATGTTCACCCCGTTCGCGGTGATCCTGTGCATGGTCTACGTGCACCTGCCGTTCATGATCCTGCCGCTCTACGCCAACCTGGAGAAACACGACCCGGCCCTGCTCGACGCCGCCCAGGACCTCGGCGCCGGTCGTTGGCAACGCTTCTGGCGGGTGACCTTCCCGCTCTCGCTGCCGGGCGTGGCCGCCGGCGCGGCACTGGTATTCATCCCGGTGCTGGGAATGTTCGCCATCCCCGACCTGGTCGGCGGTACCGACGGCATCATGATCGGCAACCTGATCAAGAGCCAGTTCCTCGACTCCCGCGACTGGCCGTTCGGCAGCGCGCTGTCGATCGCCCTGACCGGCTGCATCCTGCTGCTGGTCGCCCTCGGCATGGGCGCCGCGCGCGCCCGCAAGGGAGGCGCCCATGCGTAGGCCCTACCTGCTCTGGAGCGCCACCGCGCTGGTGTACCTGTTCCTCTACGTACCGCTGGTGATCGTGGTGCTGTACTCCTTCAACGACTCGCGACTGAACGCCGAGTGGGTCGGCTTCACCCTGGACTGGTACCGCAAGCTGTTCGGCAACCGCGACATGCTCCAGGCCGCCGCCAACTCGCTGGTCATCGCGCTGGTTTCGGCCAGCGTGGCGACCCTGCTCGGTACCCTCGCCGGGGTCGCCCTGCATCGCTTCAAGCTGCGCGTGCTGCCCCTGCTGGTGCTGACCCCGATCGCCATTCCGGAACTCCTGATGGGGGTCTCGCTGGTGATCTTCTTCATCGGCCTGAACATGAGCCTGGGCATGCTCTCGGTGACCCTCGCGCACATCACCTTCTCGGTCGGCTTCGTCGCCCTGGTGGTGCAGGCGCGCATGTCGGGCATGGACGAAAGCCTCACCGAGGCGGCCCGCGACCTCGGAGCCACGCCCTGGCAGAGCTTCCGCCTGGTGACCCTGCCGCTGATCATGCCGGGCATCGTCGCCGGCGCGCTGATGGCCTTCACCCTGTCCATCGACGACTTCGTGATCACCTTCTTCACCGCCGGCGGCGGCTTCGCCACCCTGCCGACGCAGATCTACACCATGATCAAGATCGCCGTGACGCCCGAAGTGAACGCCGTCTCCACCCTGCTGATGCTGCTCACCCTGGTGCTGATCGTGATCGCCTCGAAACTCTCCCCCAGCGCCATCAAGGGCCATTGATCCGCCGAAACCCGCGGGCCTCCCGGAGAGGCCCGCGGCCTTGCCCTGCTCCGGTTTCCGGAGCCCTGCCACCCCGTAACAAGGAACCATGATGAAAAAGCTGTTGCTCGTCGCAACCCTCATGGCAGGAGCCGCCCAGGCCACCGCCGCCGAGAAGCTGTATCTGTTCAACTGGAACGACTACATCGCCGAGGACACGCTGAAACGCTTCGAGCAGCAATGTGGCTGCGAGCTGGTGCAGGAGTTCTATTCCGGCACCGAGGAAATGATGGCCAAGCTGGCCGCCGGGGCCAGCGGCTACGACGTGATCATCCCGACCCAGAACGCGGTCGAGGCGCTGATCCGCAAGGGCGACCTGCTGGAGCTGGACAAGAGTCGCCTGGCGAACCTGAGCAACGAGGCCGCGGGCTACCTCGACAAGGATTTCGACAAGGGCAACCGCTATTCCCTGCCCTACGCCTTCACCACCACCCTGGTCGGCTACAACAAGACCGAGCTGGACAAACTGGGCATCGACCCCGCCGACTGGTCGGTAATCTTCGACCCGGCGGTCCTGGAGAAGATCAAGGGCAGGGTCACGGTGATGGACGACCCGCAGGAACTGTTCGGCGCCGCCCTGAAGTACCTCGGTCACTCCGCCAACGACACCGACCCGCAGCACTGGAAGGAAGCCCAGGCGCTGATCCTCGCGGCCAAGCCGTACTGGGCCGCGTTCAACTCGTCGAGCTATATCAAGGAGCTGACCCTGGGCAACATCTGGGTCGCCCATGGCTACTCCAGCGACATGTACCAGGCCAGGGCCGACGCGGAGGCTGCCGGCCGCGCCTTCAAGGTCGACTTCGCCCTGCCCCGCCAAGGTGCGGTGCTGGCCATCGACAACATGGTGATCCACAAGGGCTCGAAGAACCCTGACCTGGCCTACCGCTTCATCGACTTCATGCTCGACGGTCGGAACGCTTCCGAGCTGACCAACCAGATCGGTACCGGCACGCCCAACGCCGCCGCCCTGCCCTTCATCAAGCCGGAAATCAAGACGCTCGCCGCCCTGTTCCCGGACGCCACCACCCAGGCCAGGCTGGAGCCGCTGAAGGACCTGAACTCGCGCCAGCGGCGCGCCCTGAACAAGCTCTGGACCGAGATCAAGCTGCGCTGATCCGCACCGCTATCGACGAAAGGGCGACCCTCGGTCGCCCTTTTGCGTTTCCGTGCCCCGCCCCGAACGCGGTAACATGGCGCCCATTCGCCACCGTCCGTCCCGGGAATGGGCCGACGGAAACAATTCGCCCCCTCCATCGGTCGAATCCGCTTATTGCCCCAGGAGATCTTCGATGTCGCGCTTCATGGCCCTTGCCCTTTGTTTCGTCCTGCCCACCGCCGCCCATGCCGCCTCGCTCAAGGATTTCGAACTGAGCAAGATGCTGGAGAAAGTGGCCAAGGAAAGCAGCGTAGGCACTCCCCGCGCCATCAACGAAGACATCCTCGACCAGGGCTACACCGTCGAAGGCAACCAGTTGATCAATCACCTCAGCGTACGCGCCAGCCACGCCGAGCGCATGCGCTCCAACCCGGACAGCGTGCGCAGCCAGCTCGGCGATAGCGTGTGCAGCAACACCGGCTATCGCCAGTTGCTCGCCCGCGGCGCGATCCTCACCTACAGCTTCACCGAGTACAAGACCAACCAGCCGGTCGCCACCGAACGCTTCGATGCCGGCAGCTGCCGCATCCAGGGCAAGAAGTAAGCGCGCCGCGCGGTCGCCATGCTGGACAAGCAGCATCTGCTGAAGATCGCCAGAACGCCGATGCCGTTCGGCAAGTACCAGGGACGGATGCTGGTCGACCTGCCGGAGGAGTACCTGCTGTGGTTCTACAAGAAAGGCTTCCCGCCTGGTGAACTCGAGCGGCTGATGCAGTTGACCCTGGAACTGAAGATCGACGGGCTGGACGGGCTGCTCAAGCCGCTTCGTCCCCCCCGCTCCGTAGGCGAATGACGTCGCCGACGCTATCCGCCGATACCCTGCCCACACCCTGCCTTCGCCAGACACCCGCCCCCGTTCGGCAGGGCGAATAACGCCACAGACGTTATCCGCCGATACGCAGCCGAACTCAGCGCAACAACGCCGGATCGCCCTTGCCGGCCACCGCCGCCGCCTCCTCCGGAGTCAGCAGCGCGGTGCGCGGCACCTCCATCAAGCGGGCGCAAGCCGCCAGCACGTTGCCCCAGCAGGCGCGGTTGGCGAACTGCATGCCCGCCTCGTCGAGGGTGCCGCCGCGGTTGCGATAGCCGAGTACCGAGGTGCGCCGGGCATCCGGCAGGATCGGCCAAAGATGACCGCGCGCCACTTCCGCGCGCATATGGGTGAGTAGCACGCGGCGCTCATGGCTATCCGGGAACAGTCGTTCCACCAACGCCTCGTCGGCCACCGCCTCGACCTCCCAGCGATCGCGAGGCGCGCGGAAGCGTCCCGGCTCCTGCAGGTAGACCAGCCGGTAGGCCTGCCCGGCCTCGGCCAGACGCTGCGCGGCGCGGCGCATCTGTTCGAGCTGGTAGCTGCCGTTGGCGATCAGCAGCAGCGGATCGGAGCCGCAGCGCTCCTCGACCAGGATCGCGCCGTCGCGGGCCAGGCGCTCGGCCTGGACGGCGTCGAACACCATCGGCCGGTCGCGCTTGGGGATCACCAGGCAGGCCAGTTGCCCCCGGCTGCGGTAGATCGTCGGTAGCAGCGCCAGGGCGCTGTTGTGATCGGCCGGGAAGAGCACCCGGACCATGTCGCTCATCTCGCCAAGCAGGGCCTCGCAGAAGGTGGTGTCCTGGTGCGACTGCTGGTTCTTGCCGTTCTCCCAGGTATGCGAAGTAGCGACCAGCGGCCAGCCCAGCCAGCCGGCCGGACGCCCGACTTCCTTCTGCTGGCGGGCGAAGATCAGGGTCTGGCGCACCGCGCCGAGCATCTTCACGCAGAACGCCTCGTAGCTGGCAACCAGGTTGAGTCCGCCCTGGTTGGCCAGGCAGGCGGACACCACCGCCTCCTCGTTGAGCGCGGTGATGACCCGACCGCTCACCGATTCCAGTTCGCTCTCCGGCTCGCTGACCCGATGCTTGAGCGCCTTGAGCACGCCGCCGAGGCGGTTGCTGGCCAATTCGTCGGGATTGCCGACCCGGGCGCGCAGGTCGGGGTTGGCCTCCACCAGTTCGGTATAGAAGCGGTCCAGCGCGGCCATCGGCGAGCAGGCGTCGTCGCGATAGCGAAGCGGCGGGATGATCGGTTCGATGGGATGGCGCAGGGCCAGCGGGTTGTCCCGTTCGAGGGGACGCTCGCCGCGCTGCTCGGCGAACAGCCGGCGGGCCAATTCGAGAGCCTCAGGCTCGACCCAGAGTTCGTTTGCATGCTGGTTGAACAGTTGCCGGGCCTGTTCGTCGTTATGCGGATTGCCCGGCAGCGGCAGGTTGTGCGCGGCGTTGCTGCCGGCGCCATAGAAGCCGAAGCCCTTGACCGTCTCGGCGATGCCGTAGGGAATCGGCAGCGGGTAGCGGAGGATGCCGCTGTTCTTCTCCTGCACGCGCCGCTCCAGGCGCTGTTCCATCTCCCAGAGCGTACAGACGAAGGCGGCCGGGTCGCGCCCATCGAAGCTGATCGGATCGAAGCCGCAGCGGCGCAGATGCAGCTTGAAGCCCTCCAGCCCCTCATGGGTGCCCAGTTCGGTGCGCTGCTCGATGCGCCGGCCATTGGCGATCATCACCGGCAGCGCCGCCCCGCAATCCTCGGCTCGCCACCAGCGCGGAATCCAGTCGCTGCCGCGCTGTTCCTCGGCGGCACCATCGGAGAGGAACGCCACCAGGGTCTCGCCGGGCAGCGGCATGTGCGCATACTGCAATTCGGCGAAGCCGAGGTAGCCGCCCTCGGCGATACCGCCGGCGGTATGCGGATTCACGTGGCTGCCCAGTGGCGCCGCCGGTGCGCCGTTGGGGGCCTGGGCGTAGCCGTAGAAGTCCTGCAGCAAGCGGTTCAGCCCTTCCTCGCCGTCGGCATAGGCGCGCTCCTGCTCCGGGTGCAGGTTGCCGGTGAGGACGTTCAGCGCGTCGATGGCGGCCACGCAATGGCCCTGGCCCATCAGCCAGGCGCGAGTCTTGCCGGTCAGGACGTTGAGTGCCAGATAGCCGGCGTAGGCCGGGACCATGTTCAGGGCTCCGCCGGTGTGGCCCTCGGGCTGTGTCTTGAAATCCTCGGCCTGCAACGGCTGGCCGTCCAGGCGGATGCGCCGGGCGTAGGTCATGTGCACGACGATGCGCAGGGCGCTGGCGGTCAGCCGGTCGAGGGCGCGGAACAGCTGGTAGACGCTGGCCAGGTCCGGTTGCAGCCCGGCTTGGACCAATTGATGAGCGGTGCGGAACACGGCGGCGCGGGTCTCTGCGCTATGCTGGAGCGGACCATGGCCTTGCAGCCACGCGGCAAACGCCGGCTCGGCCGCCGCATGGGCAAGCAACTCGTCCTGACTGGGCAGAATCTGACTCATGGTGGGTAGCCTCCCTAGTGGTGCCTTGCAGTCTAGGCAGCACACGGCAAAGGGCGCTGACCTGCATCAAGCTCCCCGCCCCCGATTCGTTCACCCTGGCCCTGTACGAAGGTTCCATGGCATTCCACGATCCCCGAAAGGTATCGGGGTGTCGACAGAGCTCTGACGGAGGAGGCTCGATGGCATCACTGACGTTTCTAGGCGCCGCCCAGGAGGTCACTGGCTCCTGTTATCTGCTGGAAACCCTCGATGGCGTAAAGGTCCTGCTCGAATGCGGCATGCGCCAGGGGCGTCGCGAAGCCGACAACGGCAACCGCGCGCCCTTCCCCTTCGATCCCGCGAGCATCGACGCGGTGGTCATCTCCCACGCCCACCTGGACCACAGCGGCCTGCTGCCGCGCCTGGCGGCCGAGGGCTTCAAGGGCCCGATCTTCGCCACCGAGGCCACCTGCGAACTGCTGGAACTCATGCTGCTGGACTCCGCGCACATCCAGGAAAAGGACGCCGAGTGGGAGAACCGCTGGCGCAACCGGATCGGCAAGCCGAGCATCAAGCCGCTGTATACCCAGGCCGACACCGAACGCGCGCTCAAGCTGCGCCGGCCGATCAGCCTCGGCAGCACAGTGGCGGTCGCTCGCGGCGTGCGGGTGACCTTTCACAACGCCGGGCACATCCTCGGCTCGTCGATCGTCGAAGTGCAATTCCACGACCAGGTGCAACCGCGCCGCCTGGTGTTTTCCGGCGACCTCGGCAACACCTGCTCGCCGTTGATGCGCGCGCCCTCGCCGCTGAGCCGGGCCGACGTGGTGATGCTCGAATCCACCTACGGCGATCGCGATCACCGCGACAGCAACGACACCCTGGAGGAACTGGCGGCGATTCTCGACCAGGCGCATCGCGACGGCGGCAACGTGCTGATCCCGTCGTTCGCCGTCGGTCGCACCCAGGACCTGCTCTACTACCTCGGCCGCTTCTACCAGGAGGGCCGCCTGCCGCAACAGGCGGTATTCCTCGACAGCCCGATGGCCGCCCGTGCCAATGGCATCTACCTGCGCCACAGCAACGAGTTCGACGACCGCGACCGCGAGTACATTCGCGGCACCGGCACCACCCGCCTGGAGGAATGGCTGCCGGTGCTGCGCGTCACCCGCAGCGCCGACGAGTCGATGGCGATCAACCGGATCAAGAGCGGCGCGGTCATCATCGCCGGCAGCGGCATGTGCACCGGCGGCCGTATCGTCCATCACTTCAAGCACAACCTCTGGCGCCCGGAATGCCATGTGGTATTCCCCGGCTTCCAGGCGCGCGGCACCCTGGGCCGCAACATCGTCGACGGCGCCAGCGCGGTTCGCGTGTTCCACCAGCGCATCGCGGTCAAGGCGCAGATCCATACCCTCGGCGGCTTCTCCGCCCACGCCGGGCAATCGCAGCTGCTCGACTGGGTCGGTCACTTCGCCCACCGTCCAGCGCTATACCTGATACATGGCGAGCGGGAAAAGATGGAAGCGCTGCAAGGCGCGATCCGCGAGCGTCTCGACTGGGATGCCGAGATACCGGAGCCCGGCGAACGCATAGAGATCTGAGCCGCCGTCCGCAACTGTCACGCAGTCCGTGGCAGTATGCGGATGACCGCCTGTCCAGGGTGGTTGTAGAAGGAGTATGCGAATGCCCTACGAAGCCGATGACTATCTTTCCCGGCACTTCCAGACCAGCGGCACCGACCTGGCGCGGAAGGTCGACGAACTGGCGGCCCTTGCGGCTCCCGGCGACAGCCCCAATCTCGCGCTCTACCGCGAGATGCTCTTCACCGTGACGCGCATGGCCCAGGCCGACCGCAACCGCTGGGACGCCAAGATCATGCTGCAGACCCTGCGCGAGATGGAGCATGCCTTCAGCGTCCTCGAGCAGTTCAAGCGGCGACGCAAGGTCACCGTGTTCGGCTCGGCGCGCACGCCGGTCGAACATCCGGTCTATGCCCTGGCGCGCAAGCTGGGCGAGGAACTGGCCCGCTACGACCTGATGGTGATCACCGGCGCCGGCGGCGGCATCATGGCCGCCGCCCACGAAGGCGCCGGGCTGGAGAACAGCCTGGGCTTCAACATCACCCTGCCCTTCGAGCAGCACGCCAACCATACGGTGGACGGCAGCGGCAACCTGCTGTCGTTCCACTTCTTCTTCCTGCGCAAGCTGTTCTTCGTCAAGGAAGCCGACGCCCTGGTGCTCTGCCCCGGCGGCTTCGGCACCCTAGACGAGGCACTGGAAGTGCTGACCCTGGTACAGACCGGCAAGAGCCCGCTGGTGCCGATCGTGCTGCTCGACCAGCCGGGCGGCCGCTACTGGGAACACGCCCTGGAGTTCATGCAGGAACAGTTGCTGGAGAATCACTATATCCTGCCGGCCGACATGCGCCTGATGCGCCTGGTGCATTCGGCCGAAGACGCGGTGAAGGAAATCGCCCAGTTCTATCGCAACTTCCACTCCAGCCGCTGGCTGAAAGGCACTTTCGTTATTCGCCTGAACCACGCCCTGAACGAAGCCGCGCTGGCGCACCTGCACGAACACTTCGCCAGCCTCTGCCTGAGCGGCGGCTTCCAGCAGCAGGCCTACAGCGAGCAGGAACAGGACGAACCGGAGTTCCGCAACCTGACCCGCCTCGCCTTCGTGTTCAACGGGCGCGACCAGGGGCGGCTGCGGGAATTGCTGGACTACATCAACCTGCCGGAAAACTGGGACTGAAGCTGCCGCTCCGGCACGCGCTCAATCGTCGCTGCGGCCGTTCAACAGGCGGCTGATCGACTCCATGGAGTAACCCCGGTACGCCAGGAAGCGGCCCTGCTGGGCCTTTTCCCTGGCGTCCTGCGGCAGGCGGGCGAACTTGCGGCGCCAGACCTCACGCAATTGCGCACTCCAGTCGACCTCGCAGGCACCCAGCGCCCTTTCGATATCGGCGCGCGGCAGACCGCGTTGCGCCAGTTCCTCACGGATGCGCAACGGCCCATGGCCGCCGCGGGCGCGACTGGCGATGAAGCTTTCGAGATAGCGGGATTCGTCGAGCAGACCTTCCTCGGCCAGGCGGTCGAGGGCGGGATCGATCAACTCGGCAGACGCGCCACGCTGGCGCAACTTGCGGGAAAGCTCGGCGCGCCCGTGCTCACGGCGCGCCAGCAGATCCATGGCCGCCCGCCGCACGGCGACGGGCGTATCGAGCACGATCGCCATTGGCCTCAATCGGCTTCGGCGTCAGCCACTTCTTCGGCGTCGGCCTTCACCGGGCCGCTCTTGGCCAGCAACTGGTCGCGAATGGTCTTCTCCAGTACCGAACCGATTTCCGGATTGTCTTCCAGGTACTTGGCGGCGTTCGCCTTGCCCTGGCCGATCTTACTGCCCTGGTAGCTGTACCAGGCGCCGGACTTCTCGACCAGGCCCAATTGCACGCCCAGGTCGATGATCTCGCCGGTACGGTAGATGCCCTTGCCGTAGAGGATCTGGAACTCGGCCTGGCGGAACGGCGGGGAAACCTTGTTCTTCACCACCTTGACGCGGGTTTCGCTACCCACCACCTCGTCGCCTTCCTTCACCGCACCGGTACGACGGATGTCCAGGCGGACCGAGGCGTAGAACTTCAGTGCGTTACCGCCGGTGGTGGTTTCCGGGTTGCCGAACATGACGCCGATCTTCATGCGGATCTGGTTGATGAAGATGACCAGGCAGTTGGCGTTCTTGATATTGCCGGTGATCTTGCGCAGCGCCTGGGACATCAGGCGTGCCTGCAGGCCGACGTGGGCGTCGCCCATCTCGCCTTCGATCTCGGCCTTGGGTACCAGCGCGGCCACGGAGTCGACGATGATCACGTCGACCGCGTTGGAGCGCACCAGCATGTCGGTGATTTCCAGGGCCTGCTCGCCGGTGTCCGGCTGGGAGACCAGCAGGTCGTCGACGTTGACGCCCAGCTTGCCGGCATAGTCGGGATCGAGCGCGTGCTCGGCGTCGACGAAGGCACAGGTGGCGCCCTGTTTCTGGGCCTCGGCGATCACCGAGAGGGTCAGGGTGGTCTTGCCCGAGGATTCCGGACCGTAGATCTCGACGATCCGGCCCTTGGGCAGGCCGCCGATGCCGAGGGCGATGTCCAGGCCCAGGGAGCCGGTGGAGATGGCCGGGATCGCCTGGCGCTCATGGTCGCCCATGCGCATGACCGCGCCTTTGCCGAATTGGCGTTCGATCTGTCCCAGGGCCGCGGCCAGGGCGCGCTTCTTGTTCTCGTCCATTGAAGTCCTCGCGAAGTCAGGGCGGCCGGACGGCCACGAACAACTGTATAAGTAGACAGTATTATTCCACAGGGCAAGTCGCTCGCCTACCCCCGACGGGAAGAATGTTCCGAACGGTTGCCCGCAGGCGCGGCTAGCCCGGGTTCTCGCCGTTGCTCATGCGCAGCAGGCCGGTCAGCGCGGTCGCCACCGTCTGCCGGCGCACGGCGTCGCGGTCGCCGTTGAACTGGCAGCGCTCACTGACCAGCCGCTCGCCGTCGGCCCAGGCCAGCCAGACCGTGCCTACCGGCTTTTCCGGCGAGCCGCCGTCGGGCCCGGCGACACCGCTCACCGCCACCGCGAAACGCGCCCCGCTGTGCCGCTGGGCGCCGCGCACCATGGCCTCGACCACTTCCCGGCTGACCGCGCCGACTGCCGGGAACAGCGACTCGGGCACCTCCAGCTGGAGGGTCTTCTGGCGGTTCGAGTAGGTCACGTAGCCAGCCTCGAACCAGCCCGAACTCCCCGGGATGCGGGTGATCGCCTCGGCGATGCCGCCACCGGTGCAGGATTCCGCCGTGCTGACCTGCTCGCCCAGGTAACGAAGGCTTTCGCCGAGGCGGGCGGCCAGTGCGGTCAGGTCGGACTCCATCAGGGTCATCACTGTTCTCCAGGGTAGAAACGGAAAGGGACTACCCTACACCATCGGCTTTTCCATTCAGAAGCAGCTTTCGGACAAGCGCAACCGCGCGAAGGCAGCGAATGCGCGAACATGCGTGTTCCATCACCGTCCAAGGAAAGGCACCCCATGAACATCGCGCCACTCAAGGTCTCTCTGCTCTCCCTCGCCCTGCTCCTCTCCCCCGTAGCCAGCCTCCCCGCCCATGCGGCCTGCACCGCCAACCTGGCCCTGCAACCCGCCAGCAGCCTGCCCGCGCTCGGCGGGCGCCTGGTCTACCACAGCTATATGGAGTACGGGGACGGCTCCTCGAACCTCTACCTGCACGACTTCAAGAGCAAGAGCACCCGCCAGCTCAACCAGCCCGGCTGGAACATCGAGGACCCGATGAATGCGCATTTCTCCCCGGACGGCCGCTACCTGACCTTCATGGGCCGCCAGAATGGCGCCTGGCACGTGTTCGCCTGGGCCATCGGCGGTACCCAGGCGCCGAGCAACCTGACCGCGGCCATCGGCGGTCGCAACGAGGATCCGAAGTTCTCCTTCGACGGCCGCCAGGTCGTGCTCAAGCACGAGGGCGACATCCGCCTCGCCACCCTGGTCTTCAATGGCGATGGCAGCGTCGGCGTGAGCGCCTGGAAAGCCGTGACCGGCGACGGCTGGAGCACCGAGGAGTCGATGCCGTTCCTCACCCCCTCAGGCAAGTACGTGGTCTACGCGACAGGAGCCGGCGACAGCCTGCGGGTGGTGCGCAGGAACCTGGAGAACGGCCAGGTCAGCGCCCTCGCCACCCCGGCCGCGGGGGGCCGCGACTATTACCCGGTGGTACGCGACTATACCGCCTACTTCCTCTCGCGCACCCAGCCGGCCGGCAACGACCAGTTGGCCATGGTCGTACCCAACAGCCCGCCCGGCACCCCGGCGATCCTGCCGCTCAACCACTGCCAGGGCGACAATTCCGACGCCGCGCCGGTGAACGAGGACTACCTGATCTTCTCCAGCACTTCGTTCGACCCGACCTACAGCCTGCTCCTCGGCGACATCACCGCGGCGCGGGTCTGGCGTCTCGACCCGGCGCAGATCAACCTGCCCGACGGTCGGCAGAAGCTCGGCGCCAGCTATACCGCGGCACGCTGAAAGCAGCCCGCACAGGCGCGGACCTGAGGGTCCGCGCCGGTTCCGAACGGACCCGACACAGGCCGGTGAATCGGGTTAACATTGCCCTCTTTTGCACCGTCCAAAGCCCGCTTCCGAAGGCCCGTATGACCGACCTCTCTCAGCACACGCCAATGATGCAGCAGTACTTCAAACTGAAGCATCAGCACCCCGACCAATTGATGTTCTATCGCATGGGCGACTTCTACGAGCTGTTCTACGAGGACGCGAAGAAGGCCGCCAAGCTGCTCGACATCACCCTGACCGCGCGCGGCCAGTCCGGCGGCAAGGCGATCCCGATGGCAGGCATTCCCTTCCATTCGGCGGAGGGCTACCTGGCCAAGCTGGTCAAGCTCGGCGAGTCGGTGGCGATCTGCGAGCAGATCGGCGACCCGGCCACCAGCAAGGGGCCGGTGGAGCGCCAGGTGGTGCGGATCATCACCCCCGGCACGGTGAGCGACGAGGCGCTGCTCGACGAACGCCGCGACAACCTGCTGGCGGCGATCCTCGGCGACGAGCGCCTGTTCGGCCTCGCCGTGCTGGACATCACCAGCGGCCGCTTCAGCGTCCAGGAGATAAAAGGCTGGGAAACCCTGCTGGCCGAACTGGAGCGCCTCAACCCGGCCGAGCTGCTGATTCCCGACGACTGGCCACAGGGCCTGCCGGCGGAGAAGCGCCGCGGCGTACGTCGCCGCGCGCCGTGGGACTTCGATCGCGACTCGGCGCACAAGAGCCTCTGCCAGCAATTCGGCACCCAGGACCTGAAAGGCTTCGGCTGCCAGAACCTGACCCTGGCCATCGGCGCCGCCGGCTGCCTGCTCGCCTACGCCAAGGAAACCCAGCGTACCGCCCTGCCGCACCTGCGCAGCCTGCGCCACGACCGCCTCGATGACACGGTGATCCTCGACGGCGCCAGCCGCCGCAACCTGGAGCTGGATATCAACCTCAGCGGTGGCCGCGAGAACACCCTGCAATCGGTGGTCGACCGCTGCCAGACCGCCATGGCCAGCCGCCTGATGAGCCGCTGGCTGAACCGTCCGCTGCGTGACCGCGCGGTACTGGAAGCCCGCCAGGAGTCCATCGCCTGCCTGCTGGAACGCTACCGCTTCGAGAACCTGCAACCGCAGCTCAAGGAAATCGGCGACCTCGAACGCATCCTCGCCCGCATCGGCCTGCGCAACGCCCGCCCTCGCGACCTGGCGCGCCTGCGCGACGCGCTGGCGGCGCTGCCGGACCTGCAGAACGCCATGACCGAACTGGAAGCGCCGCACCTGCAGGCGCTGGCCACCACCATCGGCACCTATCCCGAACTCGCCGAACTGCTGGCCAAGGCGATCATCGACAACCCGCCAGCGGTGATCCGCGACGGTGGCGTGATCAAGACCGGCTATGACGCCGAGCTGGACGAGCTGCAGGCGCTGAGCGAAAACGCCGGGCAATTCCTGATGGACCTGGAAGCGCGCGAGAAGGCCCGCACCGGCCTGCCCAACCTGAAGGTCGGCTACAACCGCATCCATGGCTACTTCATCGAGCTGCCCCGGGTACAGGCCGAACAGGCGCCGGCCGACTACATCCGCCGGCAGACCCTGAAAGGCGCCGAGCGCTTCATCACGCCGGAACTGAAGGCCTTCGAGGACAAGGCGCTGTCGGCCCAGAGCCGCGCCCTGGCCCGCGAGAAGGCGCTCTACGAAGAGCTGCTGGAACGCCTGATCGGCCATCTCGCTCCGCTCCAGGACAGCGCCTCGGCGCTGGCGGAACTGGACGTGCTGGCGAATCTCGCCGAACGCGCGCTGAACCTCGACCTGAATCGCCCACGGTTCGTCGAACACACCTGCCTGCACATCGAGCAGGGCCGCCATCCGGTGGTCGAGCAGGTGCTGGAGACACCGTTCGTGGCCAACGACCTGGCGCTGGATGCCGACACCCGGATGCTGGTGATCACCGGTCCGAACATGGGCGGTAAATCCACCTACATGCGGCAAACCGCGCTGATCGTGCTGCTTGCGCACATCGGCAGCTTCGTTCCGGCTGCGCGCTGCGAGCTGTCCCTGGTGGACCGCATCTTCACCCGCATCGGCTCGTCCGACGACCTTGCCGGCGGCCGCTCGACCTTCATGGTGGAGATGAGCGAAACCGCCAACATCCTGCACAACGCCACTGACAAGAGCCTGGTGCTGATGGATGAGGTCGGCCGCGGCACCAGCACCTTCGACGGCCTGTCGCTGGCCTGGGCAGCGGCCGAGGACCTGGCCCGGACTCGCGCCTTCACCCTGTTCGCCACCCACTACTTCGAGCTGACCGTACTGCCGGAAAGCCAGCCCGCGGTAGCCAACGTGCACCTGAACGCGACCGAGCACAATGAACGCATCGTGTTCCTGCACCATGTACTGCCGGGACCGGCGAGCCAGAGCTACGGCCTCGCGGTGGCCCAGTTGGCCGGCGTGCCGACTCCGGTAATCCAGCGCGCCCGCGAACACCTCAAGCGCCTGGAAACCACCAGCCTGCCGCACGAGATGCCGAGCCAGCAGAGCGGCAAGCCCGCCTCGCCGATGCAGAGCGACCTGTTCGCCAGCCTGCCGCACCCGGTGATCGATGAATTGTCGAGGATCAATCCCGACGATATCAGCCCGCGGCAAGCTCTCGATCTGTTATATGCATGGAAGATGCGGGTCTGACGGACTACCGCACAAGCTGCTAGAATCGCGCGCGCTTAGCCGCCCGCCTGAGGAGAGAACTAGAAAATGACCTTCGTCGTCACCGACAACTGCATCAAGTGCAAATACACCGACTGCGTGGAAGTCTGCCCGGTAGACTGCTTCTACGAAGGACCCAACTTCCTGGTCATCCATCCGGACGAGTGCATCGACTGCGCCCTGTGCGAGCCCGAATGTCCGGCCCAGGCGATTTTCTCCGAAGACGAAGTGCCGGAGAACATGCAGGAATTCATCGAGCTGAACAGCGAGCTGGCGGAAGTCTGGCCGAACATCACCGAGAAGAAGGATGCCCTGCCCGACGCCGAGGAATGGGACGGCGTCGCCGGCAAGCTCCAGCATCTGGAGCGCTGATACGCCAAGGCCCGCAAACAGCGGGCCTTTTCTTTGGCGACGAGTAAAACGGCAGGCAAAAAAAAGGGGCGGGGTATTACCCCGCCCACTCTTCAGTCCCTCGTCATCGTCCTGATGAATCGCCTCCCTGGCGACGTCCCTTCCCCGATCCTTCGGGGTTGCGTGTTCCCTGTACGCAGGAGTGATATTAGCGATTCCCTGTGCTCCCGCAACCTGCCAGAAAACCCAGCGAAGCTTCTTCGGCAGTCATTTTAGAAAAATATATTCCTTTATTTTCAATAAGTTACTTAAATTCACCGAGCGTTTTTGGCAAACCTCCCGGGCATTTATCTACTTAGGCTCACACGCCGTGTAAGTTAATGCTTACAAGAGCAGACACAAAAAACCCGGCGAACGCCGGGTCTTCAGTGGGTCTAAGGTTTTCCGTCACTGGAACAGCGCGTCACTCGACAGGCCGTTCTTCTCCAAGATCTCCCGCAGGCGCTTCAGCGCCTCGACCTGGATCTGACGAACCCGCTCGCGGGTCAGGCCGATTTCCTGACCGACCTCTTCCAGCGTGCTGCTTTCGTGCCCGCGCAAGCCGAAGCGGCGAATCACCACCTCACGCTGCTTGTCGGTGAGTTCCGTCAGCCACTGGTCGATGCTTTCGCTGAGATCGTCATCCTGCAGCAGCTCGCACGGATCGGTGGGGCGATCGTCGGTGAGCGTATCCAGCAGGGTCTTGTCCGAGTCCGGACCAAGAGAGACGTCTACCGAAGTCACCCGTTCGTTCAGGCCGAGCATGCGCTTGACCTCGGCGACCGGCTTCTCCAGCAGGTTGGCGATTTCTTCGGGTGAAGGTTCGTGGTCGAGCTTGTGGGTCAGTTCCCGCGCCGCACGCAGGTAGACGTTGAGCTCCTTGACCACATGGATCGGCAAGCGAATGGTCCGGGTCTGGTTCATGATGGCCCGTTCGATGGTCTGGCGGATCCACCAGGTGGCGTAGGTCGAGAACCGGAATCCGCGCTCCGGATCGAACTTCTCCACGGCGCGGATCAGGCCTAGGTTGCCTTCCTCGATCAGGTCGAGCAGGGACAGTCCGCGATTGACATAGCGCCGGGCGATCTTCACCACCAACCGCAGGTTGCTCTCGATCATCCGCTTCCGACCAGCGGGATCGCCCTTCTGCGCCAGACGAGCGAAGTGGACTTCCTCTTCGGGCGTCAACAGGGGCGAGAAACCGATTTCGTTGAGATACAGCTGCGTTGCGTCCAACGCGCGCGTGTAGTCGATGTGCTTGTGTTGTTTGGAAGAGAAGGAAGTGGTGGCTTTTGGAGTTGCCCGGGGAGAAGGCTGCTCGTCGGCAGACGACTCGTCCAGCATGATGCCGGGCTCCAGGAGGAGCACTTCATCATCGTGGTCAAACTCCGGCCCTTCTTTTTTGAGTGCCATGTCGTTATCCCTTGCATGAGTTCGACTCAAGCCCGGGCGATTCCTTTCCCGCTGGACACGCCCGGACCCGCTCACCTACATGATGTGGGCGGGCGAACTCCCGGTCAGCGACGTGGCAAATATTGCAGTGGATCGACAGGCTTACCCTGGCGGCGAATCTCGAAGTGCAGCTTCACCCGATCGGTTCCTGTGGAGCCCATCTCGGCAATCGATTGCCCTACCTTGACCTGTTGCCCTTCCCGCACCAGCAGCCTGCGGTTGTGACCGTAGGCACTCACGTAGGTCTCGTTGTGTTTGATGATGACCAACTCGCCGTAGCCCCGCAAACCACTACCGGCGTATACAACGGTCCCACCAGACGCAGCCAGGACAGGCTGGCCCAATTGACCGGCTATATCAATCCCTTTATTCAAACTTCCGTTTGAGGCAAAACGGCCGATCAGAGTACCGCTCGCAGGCCATGCCCAACCGCCCACCGCAGGCCCCGCAACGACGGGAGTCGCGCCGCTGCTGGGTGGGGTCGTGGTCGAGGCCGGAGCCGGTGCGGGCTTGGCAGGTACCGACGTACTAACAGCGGGTGGAACCGGGGCAGGCTTGGTCGCCACGGACGGAGCGACGACCGGCGTGTTTTTCGCGACGGACGGTTGCGCCGGTGCCCGCCCACCAAATTGGATAGCTTGACCGACCTGGATGGTATAGGGCGGCGCGATGCCATTGCGCGCGGCCAGGGCTTTCCAGTCCCAGCCGAAGCGAAAGGCAATGGAATACAGGGTGTCGCCGCGGCGCACGATGTACTGCCCGCTGGTGACCGGCGTACGCCGCGCAGCGGCAGGCGCGGAACCGTTGCGATCGACGACCTTGACCCCGCCGGGAGGCGACGACGAACAGGCGGCGAGAAGGGAACAGACGACGGCCCCGAGCAACAGGTGGCAGCCACCGTAGAGCCGAGTCCATTGCCGCAGGGTCGCTGCTAGCCTCAATCCTTCCCCCTTATCCATCTTCTTCGCTTTCGTTCAATCGGGCCGGCGACGCCGGCCGCCGGCTCAGGCGATCGGGCCGTTGAGCAGCGGGACGAAACGTACCGAGTCGAGTACCTGGCGGCTGAACCCGTCCTCGGTGCGGACGATCAGCATCAGTTGCTGGACCTCGCCGCCACCGACCGGGATCACCAGACGGCCCCCCGGCGCCAACTGGTCCAGCAACGACTGCGGGACTTCCGTGGCCGCCGCGGTGACGATGATTCCATTGTAGGGAGCCAACGCCGACCAGCCCTCCCAGCCATCGCCCCAACGAAAGACAACATTACGCAGGTTTAGCTCCGCAAGACGCTCCTTGGCCTTGTCCTGCAACGCCTGGATCCGCTCGACGGAGAAGACCCGCTCGACCAGTTGGGCCAGCACCGCGGTCTGGTAGCCGGACCCGGTACCGATCTCCATGACCTTGTCCAGCGGGCCGGCCGCCAGCAGCAACTCGGTCATCCGCGCCACCATGAACGGCTGGGAAATGGTCTGGTTGTGGCCGATCGGCAGGGCAGTGTCTTCGTAGGCGCGATGCGAGAGCGCCTCGTCGACGAACAGATGACGCGGCGTGCGGCGGATCACCTCGAGCACGTGGGCGTTGGACAGACCTTCTTCGTACAGGCGCTGGATCAGGCGCTCTCGGGTACGCTGGGAGGTCATGCCGATACCCCGGCGATGCAGGTCTTCGGACATCACGTCAGTCCTCCCAGCCACTCGTCGAGGCCGCCGAAGGCTTCGTGGAAGGTACGGTCCAGCTGCAACGGAGTGATCGACACGTAGCCTTGCATGACCGCGTGGAAATCCGTCCCCGGCCCGCCATCCTCGGCATCGCCGGCCGCGGCGATCCAGTAGCCTTCCTTGCCGCGCGGATTGACCACCTTCACCGGTGCGGCGGCACGGGCGCGGTGCCCGAGGCGGGTCAGCTGGATACCGCGTACGCGATCCAGCGGCAGGTTCGGGATATTGACGTTGAGCACGGTACGCGGCGGCACGGCCAGGCGCTCGTGGGCGGAGACCAGCAGGCGGGCGAAGTGCATGGCGGTGGGCAGGTTGTCCGTCAACCGCGAGACCAGCGAGAAGGCGAAGGCCGGCCCCTTCAGGAAGCGCCCTTCGATGGCCGCCGCCACGGTACCGGAATAGAGGACGTCATCGCCGAGGTTGGCGCCCAGGTTGATACCCGAGACCACCATGTCCGGCAATTCCTCCAGCAAGCCGTTCAGGCCCAGGTGCACGCAGTCGGTCGGCGTGCCGTTGAGGCTGATGAATCCGTTGTCCAGGCGCTGCGGGTGCAGCGGGCGGTCCAGCGTCAGGGAACTGCTGGCGCCGCTCTTGTCCTGGTCGGGGGCGATCACTACGCAATCGGCATGATCCGCCAGCGCGTCGTAAAGCGCGGCGATACCGGGTGCGGTCACCCCGTCGTCGTTGGCAATCAGTATGCGCATGGGTTTTCCGTCTGCCCTGTCGGTACCAGGTCGAGGATTTCACGCACCACTACGGTGGCGAAACAACCGGCCGGCAGGACGAATTCCAGTTGCAGAACATCAGGTTCGGGATAATGCCACGCCAGCCCCTGGATGGGGAGCCGCAGGATGCGCCGTTCGTGCGCCATGCCCGCCTTCGCCAGCCAGCGGCAGAGCGCCGGCTCGCTCCCGGCCAGGGCCAGCTCGCGGTCGAGGACGCCGGCGCCGCTCGGCGGATCGCCCTCGCCCCAGAGCGGTCCGGTGGGGTGCAGGTCGAGGGCGGCCAGACGGGCATCGCGGCATTCTTCCTCGCCAGCGAGGAAAAAGCTGCGGCTGTCGGTGAAGGCCAGCAGGTCGCCAACCGCTGCCCGGTTCCAGCTACCCTCCGCGACCCGCTCGGCGAGCAGGCGGTTGAACAGGTAGCTGCGCCCGGCGGAAAGGAAGCGCGAACGCAGGTTGCGGTTCGCCGGCAGCAGGTCCTGTTCCGCGCAACTGCGCGCGTCGACCAGGTTGCCGCCGCCGTGGCCGAAGCGTTGCAGGCCGAAATAGTTGGGCACGCCGTCCGCGGCGATACGTTCCAAGCGCGCGTCGAGAAGGGCACGCTCCGCCCGCAGCCCGGTCAGACGCAGGGTGAAGCCGTTGGCGGCATGCGCGCCTCGCTGCAACTTGCGCGAATGACGGGTGCGGCGAAGAATCCGCAGGTCCGCGCCCTCGGCTGCGCCCAGGTCGGGATCGGCCTTGCCCGGCAGGTGCAGGCTGAACCATTGCCGGGTCAGGGCCTGGCGGTCCTTCAACCCGGCGTAGCTGACGTTCTTCTGCTGCACGCCGGCGGCGCGGCCGAGGCGACGGGCCGCCTCCTCGGTGTTCAATCCGCGCTTTTCCACCCACAACCAGAGGTGCTCGCCTTCACCGCTGAGGGGAATGTCCAGCACCTCGTCGACCTGGAAGTCCTCGGCCACGGCCTTGAGCACCGCCTCGCCGCAGGCTGCCCCATGGGCGCGCGGCCCGAGCAGGTCGAGTTCGCCGAGAACGCTCATCGGGCCATCAGCAAAGCGACCGCATGTACAGCAATGCCCTCTTCGCGTCCGGTGAAACCTAGCCGCTCGGTAGTGGTGGCCTTGACGTTGACCTGGTCGACCGCGACGCCGAGGTCCTCGGCGATCGACCCGCGCATGGTTTCGATGTGCGGCGCCATCTTCGGTGCCTGGGCGACGATGGTGGCGTCGACGTTGCCGACCTTCCAGCCCTTCTCGGCGACGATGGCGACCACGTGTCGCAGCAGCGCGCGACTGTCGGCGCCCTTGAACCGCGGGTCGGTGTCCGGGAAGTGCTTGCCGATGTCGCCCAGCGCCGCCGCGCCGAGCAGCGCATCGGACAAGGCGTGCAGCAGCACGTCGCCGTCGGAGTGGGCGACCAGCCCATGTTTGTGGGGAATGCGCACGCCGCCGAGGGTGATGAAGTCGCCCTCGCCGAAGCGATGCACGTCGTAGCCATGGCCAATTCGCATGAAAAAACGCCCTGGTTGGAATCAGGGCGTGATTCTACCCCGGATCGGGGCAGGCTTCAGGTATCGCGGATCAACCGTTGAGAACCTGGGCATGGTGGCGCAGGTGATCCTCGATGAAACTGGCGATGAAGTAGTAGCTGTGGTCGTAGCCTGGTTGCAGACGCAGCTCCAGCGGGTGGCCGGCCTTGTCCGCCGCATTGCGCAGCGCTTCCGGCTTGAGCTGGACGGCGAGGAAGTCGTCGCGCTCGCCCTGGTCGACCAGGATCGGCAAGCGTTCGGACGCACCCTCGAGCAACGCACAGGCATCCCACTCGCGCCAGGCCGCCGGGTCCTCGCCCAGGTAGCGAGAGAATGCCTTCTGGCCCCAGGGGCAATCGCTCGGATGGCAGATCGGCGCGAAGGCCGACAGCGACAGGTAGCGCCCCGGGTTGCGCAGCGCGCAGACCAGCGCGCCATGCCCACCCATCGAGTGCCCGCTGATGCCGCGCCGCCGGGACACCGGGAAATGCGCCTCGATCAGCGCCGGCAACTCGTGCACCACGTAGTCGTGCATGCGGTAGTGCGCGGCCCAGGGCTCCTGCGTGGCGTTCAGGTAGAAGCCTGCGCCCAGGCCGAAGTCCCAGGCGCCGTCGGGATCGCCGGGGACACCGCTGCCGCGCGGGCTGGTATCCGGCGCCACCAGTACCAATCCCAGTTCGGCGGCGACCCGCTGGGCACCGGCCTTCTGCATGAAGTTCTCGTCGGTACAGGTCAGCCCGGACAGCCAGTACAGGGCCGGCAGCGCCGCCTCCGGCTCGGCCTGGGGCGGCAGGTAGATGGCGAAGACCATCTCGCAGTTCAGGGTCCGGGAAAAATGACGGTAACGCTGGTGCCAGCCGCCGAAGGACTTCTGGCTGCCGATCAGTTCGAGGGAATCCTTCACGTGACCTCCGTGAAACGGTCGTGGCGAGCCGCAGGGCCCGCCGCGACGGCTTGTCAGTAATGAATGACGGTGCGGATGCTCTTGCCTTCGTGCATCAGCTCGAAGGCCTCGTTGATGTCCTCCAGCCCCATGGTGTGGGTGATGAAGGTATCCAGCGGGATCTCGCCCTTCTGCGCCTTCTCGACATAGCTCGGCAACTCGCTGCGCCCGCGCACCCCGCCGAACGCCGAACCGCGCCAGACGCGGCCGGTGACCAGTTGGAACGGCCGGGTGCTGATTTCCTGGCCGGCGCCGGCGACACCGATGATCACCGACTCGCCCCAGCCCTTGTGGCAGCATTCCAGCGCGGCGCGCATCAACTGCACGTTGCCGACGCACTCGAAGGAGTAGTCGACGCCGCCATCGGTCAGTTCGACGATGACGTCCTGGATCGGCTTGTCGTAGTCCTTCGGATTGATGAAGTCGGTGGCGCCCAGCTCCCTGGCGATGTCGAACTTGCCCGGGTTGATGTCGACCGCGATGATGCGCGCGGCCTTGGCCATCTTCGCCCCGATGATCGCCGCCAGGCCGATACCGCCCAGGCCGAAGATGGCAACGGTAGCGCCCTCTTCCACCTTGGCGGTATTCAGCACGGCGCCGATCCCGGTGGTGACGCCGCAACCAAGCAGGCAGACCTTCTCCAGCGGCGCGTCCTTGGGAATCTTCGCCAGGGAGATTTCCGGCAGCACGGTGTATTCGGAGAAGGTCGAGCAGCCCATGTAGTGGAAGACCGGCTCGCCCTTGTAGGAGAAACGGCTGGTGCCGTCGGGCATCAGGCCCTTGCCCTGGGTGGCGCGCACGGCCTGGCAGAGGTTGGTCTTGCCGGACAGGCAGAATTTGCACTTGCCGCACTCGGCGGTGTACAGCGGGATGACATGGTCGCCCACCTGCAGGGAGGTCACGCCCTCGCCCACCGCTTCGACGATGCCGCCACCTTCGTGGCCCAGAATGCACGGGAACACCCCCTCGGAATCCTGGCCGGACAGGGTGTACGCGTCGGTATGGCAGACGCCGGTGGCGACGATGCGCACCAGTACCTCGCCCTTCTGCGGCGGCGCCACATCCACCTCGACGATTTCCAACGGCTTGTTGGGGGCGAAGGCGACGGCGGCACGGGACTTGATCATCTGGGAACTCCTGAACGATGGAAGCCGGCGGGCCGCTAAGCGACCCACTGAAACGGAAAGTGTAGAAAACCGCGTTTCAAGGAATAATCAGGCAATAATCAAAACATTATTGCCATACAGGGACAATCCAGATGAATCGCTGGGAAGGACTCGACGAATTCGTCGCTGTCGCCGAAACCGGGCAGTTCACCGCGGCAGCCGAACGCATGGGCGTTTCCTCGTCGCACATCAGCCGCCAGGTCGCCCGCCTGGAGGAGCGCCTGCAGACCCGCCTGCTCTACCGCAGCACCCGGCGAGTGTCGCTGAGCGAAGCCGGACAGACCTTCCTGCAACATTGCCAGCGCCTGCAGGACGCCCGCGACGAAGCCCTGCGCGCGGTCAGCGACCTCTCCGCGGAGCCCAAGGGCCTGCTGCGCATGACCTGCGCGGTGGCCTACGGCGAACGTTTCATCGTCCCGCTGGTGAATGCCTTCATGGCCGACTATCCGCAACTGCGGGTCGACATCGAGCTGTCCAACCGCCAACTGGACCTGCTCCACGAGGGCTTCGACCTGGCCATCCGCCTCGGCCGCCTGAGCGATTCGCGATTGGTCGCCACACGGTTGGCGCCACGCCTCATGTACCTCTGCGCCACCCCGGAATACCTGCGCCGCCACGGTACTCCGCAGTCGCCGACGGAACTCGGCCAGTTCAATTGCCTGATCGGCAGCAGCGACCTGTGGAGCTTCCTCGAGGACGGCCGGGAAACCCAGCACCGGGTCCAGGGCAACTGGCGCTGCAACAGCGGCCAGGCGGTGCTCGACGCCGCCCTGCGCGGCTTCGGCCTGTGCCAGTTGCCTGACTACTATGTGATCGAGCATCTGCGCAGCGGCCGCCTGGTCTCCCTGCTGGAAGGCCACCAGCCGCCGAATACCGCGGTATGGGCGCTGTACCCGCAGCAGCGGCACCTGTCGCCGAAAGTCCGGCAACTGGTGGACTATCTCAAGGAAGGCCTGGCGCAATCCCATCCGGGACTCGCCGGGGAGAAAAACCTGCGCTGAAGCAGTAAGGCGTTTCGCCGCTGCGATAGACTTGGCGGTTTCCCGCTCCACCCGCTATCGATTCAAGGAAGTCGCATGTCTGCCCTCAATGCGTTTCGCCAACGCTACCTGGTGAGGTTCTGGTCGCCGCTGCCGGCGCTGGTCGCCCTCGGCGTCGCCTCCGCCTACTACTTCGCGCTCACCGGCACCTTCTGGGCGGTGACCGGCGAATTCACCCGCTGGGGCGGCCACGTGCTGTCCTGGTTCGGCTACCAGCCACAGGACTGGAGCTACTTCAGGCTGATCGGCCTTCAAGGCACGCCGCTGGACCGGATCGACGGAGTGATGATCATCGGCATGTTCCTCGGCGCCCTGTGCTGCGCCCTCTGGGCCGGCAACGTCAGCCTGCGCTGGCCGACCAGCAAACGCCGCCTGCTGCAGGGCCTGGTCGGCGGTATCGTCGCCGGCTTCGGCGCGCGCCTGGCGATGGGCTGCAACCTGGCGGCGTTCTTCACCGGTATCCCGATGTTTTCCCTGCACGCCTGGGCCTTCATGTTCGCCACCGTCGGCGGCGCCTGGATCGGCGTGAAGATCAGCCTGCTGCCGTTCCTGCGCACGCCGCTGAAAGTCGGCGCCACGGCCAGCGCCCTGCCCGACGCCGAAAGCCTGGCCCGACGCACACGCCTGCAGGCCCGCCTGGGCCTGGCGGTGCTGGCGCTCGCCGCGCTGTTCGCCGCCTGGCGCTTCGAGGTATCGCTGGTGCTGGGCATGGCCTGCCTGTTCGGCCTGCTGTTCGGCGGCCTGATCGAGCGCGCGCAGATCTGCTTCACCAGCGCCGCACGGGACCTCTGGACCACCGGCCGGACCCGCGCCGCCTTCGGCATCCTGCTCGGCATGGCGGCCGCCTGCATCGGTACCTTCGCCGCGATCCGCCTGGGCGTCGCGCCGAAGATCTTCTGGATGGGCCCGAATGCGATCATCGGCGGCATTCTCTTCGGCATCGGCATCGTCCTCGCCGGCGGTTGCGAGACCGGCTGGATGTACCGTTCGATGGAAGGCCAGGTGCACTTCTGGGTGGTCGGCATCGGCAACGTCATCGGCGGAACCCTGGTGGCGGTCTTTTGGGACCAGTTGGGTACCCGCCTAGCCCTGCCCTATCCCAAGCTCGACCTGCTGGAAAGCTTCGGGCCCGGCAACGGCCTGCTGTTGACCTTCGCCGGCCTGGCCCTGTGCCTGCTGCTGGTGCAACTGAACGCCTCCCGATTCACCCGACCGCGGAAACCGAACCATGAGCCAGACCGACAAACCGACCCTGTCGCTTGACCTGCGCGGCGAACATTGCCCGTACAACGCCATCGCCACCCTGGAAACCCTGGCGACCATGCAGCCGGGCGAACGCCTGGAAGTGGTCACCGACTGCTCGCAATCGGTCCACGGGATTCCCGAAGATACCCAGCGCCAGGGCTACAAATGCCTGGCGGTGGAGCAGCATGGCGCGCTGTTCCGCTTCCTCATAGAGGTGCCGCTGGAAAGCTGAACGAGCGAGCCTGCAACGACAAGAAAGCTGACCCGAGGGTCGGCTTTCTTGTGCCAGGGTTCAGTGCGGAAAACTGCGCTGCAGGCGCAGCAGGTCTTCCGGGGTGGTGATCTTCAGGTTGTCGGCGCGCCCTTCCACCAGTTTCGGCGCATAGCCGGCCCACTCCATCGCCGAAGCCTCGTCGGTGATCGCCACGCCGGCCACCAGCGCATCGGCCAGTGCCCGGTGCAGGGCGCCGAGGCGGAACATCTGCGGCGTATAGGCCAGCCAGACCACCGAGCGGTCGATGGTTTCGCTGACCCGGCCGTCGCGGTCGGAGCGCTTGAGGGTGTCCCTCGCCGGCACCGCCAGCAGCCCGCCGACCGGATCTTCGGCGAGTTCTTCGAGCAGGCGGTCGAGGTCGCCGCGGGTCAGGTTCGGCCGCGCGGCGTCATGCACCAGCACCCAGTCGTCGGCCTGTGCCCCCAACTCCAGCAGGCGCAGCAAGCCGTTCAACACCGAGCCGGCGCGCTCGGCGCCCCCGGCGGCGCGCTGCACATGCCGGCTGGCGGCGCAGTCCAGCCCGGACCAGTAGGGATCGTCCTCGGCCAGGCAGACCACCAGGCCCCTGAGCATCGGGTGTTCGAGGAAACAATCGAGGGTGCGCTCGATCACGGTGCGACCGGCAAGATCGAGATATTGCTTCGGGCGGTCGGCGCGCATGCGCGAACCCACGCCGGCGGCGGGGATCACCGTCCAGAAGGCGGGAAGGTCGGAAGTCGTCATCGGGAGAAGGGTCGTCAGCTCACTTGGCGAGCTGGTAGAGGGTTTCGCCGTCCTTGACCATGCCGAGCTCGTGCCGCGCACGCTCCTCGACGGTCTCGGTGCCTTTCTTCAGCTCGGCGACTTCGGCTTCGAGAATCCGGTTGCGCTCCAGCAGGCGCTCGTTCTCGCCATGCTGGTCGGCGATCTGCTTCTGCAGGTCGCGCACCTGCGCCAGGCTGCCATCGCCGACCCACAGGCGATATTGCAGGCCCGCCAGCGCCAGGATCAGCACCACGAACAGCCAGTAGGGGCTACGTAACCTCAAGCCTCGAACTCCTTGAGAAGAAAAGGGGTGGCTCTTGCCACCCCTTCACCGTACCAGACTAGGCTCAGCCGCGGAATTCCGCGCGACCACGGTACGGCGCCTTGGCGCCCAGTTGCTCTTCGATGCGCAGCAACTGGTTGTACTTGGACACGCGGTCGGAGCGGCACAGCGAACCGGTCTTGATCTGACCGGCGGCGGTACCCACGGCCAGGTCGGCGATGGTCGAGTCCTCGGTTTCGCCGGAGCGGTGCGAGATCACCGCGGTATAGCCGGCGGCCTTGGCCATCTGGATGGCCTCCAGGGTCTCGGTGAGCGAACCGATCTGGTTGAACTTGATCAGGATCGAATTGCCGATGCCCTTCTCGATGCCTTCCTTGAGGATCTTGGTGTTGGTCACGAACAGGTCGTCGCCGACCAGTTGGACCTTGGCGCCGATCTTGTCGGTCAGGCCTTTCCAGCCGGCCCAGTCGGACTCGTCCATGCCGTCCTCGATGGAGATGATCGGGTAGCGCTGGGTCAGGCCGGCCAGGTAGTCGGCGAAACCAGCGGCGTCGAATACCTTGCCTTCGCCTTCCAGGTCGTACTTGCCGTCCTTGAAGAATTCGCTGGAGGCGCAGTCCAGGGCCAGGGTCACGTCGTCGCCCAGCTTGTAGCCGGCCTTCTCGACGGCCTCGGCGATGGCGGCCAGGGCGCCTTCGTTGGACGACAGGTTCGGCGCGAAGCCGCCTTCGTCACCGACGGCGGTGTTCAGGCCACGGGCCTTCAGCACGGCCTTGAGGTGATGGAAGATCTCGGCGCCCATGCGCAGCGCCTCGGCGAAGTTCTTCGCACCGACCGGCTGGACCATGAATTCCTGGATATCGACGTTGTTGTCCGCATGCTCGCCGCCGTTGATGATGTTCATCATCGGCACCGGCATGGAGTACTGGCCGGGAGTGCCGTTGAGGTCAGCGATGTGCGCGTACAGCGGTACGCCCTTGGCCTGTGCGGCGGCCTTGGCGGCAGCCAGGGACACCGCGAGGATCGCGTTGGCGCCCAGCTTGGCCTTGTTCTCGGTGCCGTCCAGCTCGATCATCGCGTGGTCGAGGGCTTTCTGGTCGGCCGCGTCCTTGCCCAGCAGCAGGTCGCGGATCGGGCCGTTGATGTTGGCCACGGCTTTCAGCACGCCCTTGCCCAGGTAACGGCTCTTGTCGCCATCGCGCAGCTCGAGGGCCTCGCGGGAACCGGTGGAAGCACCGGAAGGCGCGCAGGCGCTGCCGACGATGCCGTTGTCCAGGATCACGTCCGCTTCAACGGTAGGGTTGCCGCGGGAGTCCAGGACCTCACGGCCCTTGATGTCGACGATCTTTGCCATTCTTGTTAACACTCCGAAGTGAATGAACGGGGCGGTCTGAGGAGACTAGGCAGTCTCGATTGCAGGAAAGCTCTTGATCAGCTCGTCCAGTTGCTTGAGCTGGGACAGGAAGGCTTCGAGTTTGTTCAGGCGCAGCGCGCACGGACCGTCGCACTTGGCGTGCTCGGGGTCCGGATGGGCCTCGAGGAACAGCCCGGCGAGCTTCTGGCTGAGCCCGGCCTTGGCCAGGTCGGTGACCTGGGCGCGCCGGCCGCCGGCGGAGTCCGCGCGACCGCCGGGCATCTGCAGGGCGTGGGTGACGTCGAAGAATACCGGGTACTCGAACTGCTTCATGATGCCGAAGCCGAGCATGTCGACCACCAGGTTGTTGTATCCGAAGGAGGAGCCGCGCTCGCAGAGGATCAGGCGGTCGTTACCGGCTTCCTCGCACTTGGTCAGGATGTGCTTCATCTCCTGGGGCGCGAGGAACTGGGCCTTCTTGATATTGATCACCGCGTTGGTCCTGGCCATCGCCACCACCAGGTCGGTCTGCCGCGAGAGGAAGGCCGGCAGCTGGATGATGTCGCAGACCTCGGCCACCGGCTGGGCCTGGAACGGCTCGTGGACATCGGTGATGACCGGCACCTTGAAGGTCTTCTTGATCTCTTCGAAGATCTTCATTCCCTCTTCCAGGCCCGGGCCACGGAACGAGTGGATCGAGGAACGGTTGGCCTTGTCGAAGCTGGCCTTGAACACATAGGGGATACCGAGTTTCTCGGTAACCCGTACGTATTCTTCGCAGACCTGCATGGCCAGGTCGCGCGACTCCAGCACGTTCATGCCGCCGAACAGCACGAACGGCAGGTCGTTGCCGATCTGGATATCGCCGACGCGAACGATCTTCTGTGCCATGCTCAGGCCTTCCCGGAATATTTCAGCGCGGCGTTGACGAAACCGCTGAACAGCGGGTGGCCATCACGCGGTGTGGAGGTGAATTCCGGGTGGAACTGGCAGGCGACGAACCACGGATGCTCCGGGGCCTCGACCACTTCCACCAGGGCGCCGTCGCCGGAGCGGCCGGAAATCTTCAGGCCGGCCTGTTCCAGTTGCGGCAGCAGGTTGTTGTTCACTTCGTAGCGATGGCGATGGCGCTCGACGATCACGTCCTTGGCATAGCAGTCGTGCACCAGGGTGCCGGTCTGCAGCTGGCACTCCTGGGCGCCCAGGCGCATGGTGCCGCCCAGGTCGGAAGCTTCGGTGCGGATCTCGGTGGCGCCGGTCGCGTCCTGCCATTCGGTGATCAGGCCGACCACCGGATGGCCGCTGGACTTGTCGAACTCGGTGGAGTTGGCGTCGCTCCAGCCGAGCACGTTGCGGGCGTATTCGATGACCGCGACCTGCATGCCCAGGCAGATGCCCAGGTAGGGGATCTTGTTCTCGCGGGCGTACTGCACGGTGCTGATCTTGCCTTCCACGCCGCGAAGGCCGAAGCCGCCCGGGACCAGGATGGCGTCGACGCCTTCCAGCAGGCTGGTGCCCTGCTGCTCGATGTCTTCGGAGTCGATGTAGCGCAGGTTGACCTTGGTGCGGCTCTGGATGCCGGCGTGGGTCATCGCCTCGATCAGCGACTTGTACGCGTCCAGCAGTTCCATGTACTTGCCGACCATGGCGATGGTGACTTCACGCTCGGGGTTGAGCTTGGCATCGACCACGCGGTCCCATTCGGACAGGTCGGCCTGCCCGCACTCCAGGCCGAAGCGCTCGACGACGATGTCGTCCAGGCCCTGGGCATGCAGCACCGACGGGATGCGGTAGATGGTGTCGACGTCTTCCAGGGCGATCACCGCGCGCTCCTCGACGTTGGTGAAGAGCGCGATCTTGCGCCGCGAGGAGACGTCGATCGGGTGGTCGGAACGGCAGACCAGCACGTCCGGTTGCAGGCCGATGGAGCGCAGCTCCTTGACCGAGTGCTGGGTCGGCTTGGTCTTGGTCTCGCCGGCGGTGGCGATGTACGGGACCAGGGTCAGGTGCATCAGCATCGCGCGCTTGGCGCCGATCTCGACGCGCAGTTGGCGGATCGCCTCGAGGAACGGCTGCGACTCGATGTCGCCGACGGTGCCACCGATCTCCACCAGGGCGACGTCGGCATCGCCGGCGCCCTTGATGATGCGCCGCTTGATCTCGTCGGTGATGTGCGGGATCACCTGCACGGTGGCGCCCAGGTAGTCGCCGCGGCGTTCCTTGCGCAACACGTCCATGTAGACGCGGCCGGTGGTGAAGTTGTTGTTCTGGGTCATGGTGGTACGAACGAAGCGCTCGTAATGGCCCAGGTCCAGGTCGGTCTCGGCGCCGTCCTGGGTCACGAAGACCTCACCGTGCTGGAACGGGCTCATGGTGCCCGGGTCCACGTTGATGTAAGGGTCCAGCTTGAGCATCGTGATCTTCAGGCCACGCGCTTCCAAGATCGCAGCCAGAGAAGCCGAAGCGATGCCTTTCCCCAATGAAGAAACAACACCACCCGTGACGAAGATGTAGCGCGTCATGAAAAACCCTAGAAGTCAGCGTTTAGGCGGGATCAACCGCCGGGGATTCGGAGAAGGGAGGCCAGCTCCCGCCACGGACAAATCCGTGGGCAAAGCAAACTCCTGCTGATTCCGGAGGGAATCGGCGGGAGCAGTACAAGACGGGAGCGTAGTCTACTGGAAACGGCTTACTAGCTCAAACCCGGGTCGTTCGTCGGCGGGCTCCAGGACAGTCGCCAGCCCCCCTCGCGGGGACTGTCCAGGCCAGGAATGTTGGCCACCGCGAGCAGTTCGTCGGCTCGGAAGAGCAGCGGCAAACGACCGCGCAGGAAGCTCGGTACGCCCGCTTCGTTGAGCAATCGCTTGAGGTCGCGGCGACCGCGCCCGGCCAGGGCCAGCACCTCCCCACCCCGCCGGTAGTCGACGCGCAACGGTCCCGCCGGAATCTCGCCGAGCAACGCCAGCCGGCCATTGCCGGGAAGAAGCAATGGATGAGCGGGACGCTCCCAGACGAACGGTCCCGCCGCTGCACGCCAGTCCGCCGGCAACCACCAGATCCGCCCCGCGCCGCGACGCAACTCGCCGCTCTCCAGGCGCCAGATCGGGTCGGCATCGTCGCCGGCATCGCGCAACGACTCCCAGCCGGCCCAGTGGTCGCTGTCCGGCAACCGCGTCAGCTGTCCCAGCCAGGCCCGCAGCAGGTTGCGCTGGCGCGCAGCGCTGAGGCGGCGCAGAGGCTCCAGGGCGATCCGGGGCAGATCCAGCCAGTCCGGCCAATCCAGTTCCGAGGGTTGGCGGCAGGCCCGGAGGTCGATGGCGGCCAGTTCAGCCAGCAGGTCTTCGGCCTCGCGCAGATGCGCCGCGCAGCGCGCCATGCCGGCGACGGCCTGCGGCCAGTGGGAGGCGAGACGCGGCATGATCTCCCGGCGCAGATAGTTGCGCGAGAAGCGCGGATCCTGGTTGGAAGGATCCTCCACCCAGTCCAGCCGGTGCGCCTGCGCATAGGCTTCCAGTTCGGCGCGGGAAACCCCGAGCAAGGGGCGGCACAGGCGGCCGCCGCCCAGCGACCGGCTCGCCGGCATCGCCGCCAGGCCGCGCAGGCCCGCTCCACGCAACAGGCGGAACAGCAAGGTCTCGGCCTGGTCGTCGAGGTGCTGCGCGGTGAGCAGCACCTGTCCCTCGCCCAGGTTCGCCTGGAATGCGCGATAGCGGGCGTCGCGCGCCGCCTGCTCGATGCTGCCGCCAACGGCGACCTGCACCCGCTCGACCCGCAGCGGGATACCCAGCGACCGGCAGACCGCCTGGCAGTGCGCCGGCCAACCGTCCGCCGCAGCCTGCAAGCCATGGTGGACATGCAGCGCCGACAGCGCCGGCAAGGCTTCGCTCCGGGCCAGTTGGGCGAGCAGATGCAGCAACACCGTGGAATCCAGCCCGCCGGAAAACGCCACGCACCAGCCCCCCGCTTCGCGCCAGGGCGCCAGGGCCTGTAACAGACGGGATTCGAGCGGCACCGCCGGCATGCTTGCGCTCCTCATGCGACAAGCCCGGCGAATGCCGGGCTTGTCGATCGTACCAGTGCGCCGGATGGTTTACGGCGCGCCGTAGCTCATCAGGCGGTCGTAACGACGCTCCAGCAACTCACCCATTTCCAGGCCCTGGAGCATCTTCAGTTGCGCCAGCAGTTCGCCACGGATCGATTCGGCCATGCTCGCCGGATCGCGATGGGCGCCGCCCAGCGGTTCGTCGATGACCTTGTCGACGATGCCCAGGCCTTTCAGGCGCTCGGCGGTGATGCCCATGGCCTCGGCGGCTTCCGGCGCCTTCTCGGCGGTCTTCCAGAGGATGGAGGCGCAGCCTTCCGGCGAGATCACCGAGTAGGTGGAGTATTGCAGCATGTTCAACTGGTCGCAGACGCCGATGGCCAGCGCGCCGCCGGAACCGCCCTCGCCGATCACGGTGGCGATGATCGGCGTCTTCAGTCGCGCCATCACCCGCAGGTTCCAGGCGATCGCCTCGCTCTGGCCGCGTTCCTCGGCATCGATCCCCGGGTAGGCGCCGGGCGTGTCGATGAAGGTCAGGATCGGCATCTTGAAGCGTTCGGCCATTTCCATCAGGCGGCAGGCCTTGCGATAGCCTTCCGGACGCGGCATGCCGAAGTTGCGCCGGACCTTCTCACGGACTTCGCGGCCCTTCTGGTGGCCGATGACCATCACCGGGGAACCGTCGAGGCGGGCAACGCCACCGACGATCGCCGGGTCGTCGGCGAAATGCCGGTCGCCGTGCAGTTCCTCGAAATCGCTGAACAGGTAGCCGATGTAGTCGAGGGTATAGGGACGCTTGGGATGGCGCGCGAGCTGGGCGATCTGCCAACTGGACAGATTGCCGAAGATGTTTTCGGTGAGCGCCTTGCTCTTGTCCTGCAGACGCGAGATTTCGTCGCTGATGTTCAGCGCATTGTCGTTGCCCACCAGGCGCAGCTCTTCGATCTTGGCTTGCAGGTCGGCGATCGGCTGTTCGAAATCAAGAAAGTTCGGGTTCATAGGCTTCCGTCGTGCGCAGATTCTAGTGGGCCGTTTCCGTTTGGCGCCCTACCTTACGGGATCGGGCGCCAGGGGTCGAGCCGGGAGCAAGGGCGATCCGCGTTTTCCCGCCGCAGAGCGCGGAACAACGGCGTTATCGCCCATCGCGATTAACGATAATTGAGGAAGACGTTGTCGCGCCCGAACTGGTCACGCAATGCCTGGATCAGATCGTCCGCCGGATCCACCCGCCAGCTCTCGCCGAACTGCAGCAGGGCCTTGGCGTCGGCGCTGGTGTAGTCCAGGGTGATCGGGCAGGAACCGCGATGGCGGTTGAACAGCTCGCCCAGCCAGCGCAGGCGATCGCCCTTCAACAGGTCGGCGTGCAGCTTCATCCGCAGGCTCTCCGCCAGGCCGGTACGCGCCTCCTCCAGGCTCATCACGCGCTTGGCGCGCAGGCGCAGTCCGCCGGAGAAGTCGTCCTGGCTGACCTCGCCCTCGACCACCACCAGCGCGTCGGTCTGCAGCAGCGACTGGGCCGCGGCGAAGGCTTCGGAGAACAGCGAGGCCTCGATCCGTCCGGAGCGGTCGTCGAGGGTGACGAAGCCCATCTTGTCGCCCTTCTTGTTCTTCATCACCCGCAGGTTGACGATCAGCCCGGCCACCGTCTGGGTATCGCGCGCCGGCTTCAGCTCGACGATGCGCTGGCGGGCGAAGCGCCGCACCTCGCCTTCGTACTCGTCGATCGGATGGCCGGTCAGGTACAGGCCGAGGGTGTCCTTCTCGCCCTTCAGGCGTTCCTTGAGGGTCAGCTCCTTGACCTTGCGGTGGTTGGCGTAGACATCCGCCTCCGGCTCGGCGAAGACTCCGCCGAACAGGTCCATGTGCCCGCTGTCGTGGCTGCGCGCGGTCTGCTCCGCGGCCTGGATCGCTTCCTCCATCGCCGCCAGCAGCACGGCGCGGTTGAGGTCGACGGTAGCCTGGTAGGCCTTTAGCTCGTCGTGGTAGTGCGGCCCCAGGCGATCCAGCGCACCGGCGCGGATCAGCGCTTCCAGGGTGCGTTTGTTGATGCGCTTGAGGTCGACGCGGTCGCAGAAGTCGAACAGGGTGTTGAACGGCCCGCCTTCGGCGCGGCATTCGGTGATCGCCTCCACCGGCCCCTCGCCGACGCCCTTGATCGCACCCAGGCCATAGACGATCCGGCCATCGTCGTCGACGGTGAAGCGGAACTCGGAGTTGTTCACGTCCGGCGCCACGATGCGCAGCTTCATGTGCCGGCATTCTTCGATCAGCGTCACCACCTTGTCGGTGTTCTGCATATCCGCGGTGAGTACCGCGGCCATGAACGGCGCCGGGAAGTGGGTCTTCAGCCAGGCGGTCTGGTAGGAGACCAGGCCGTAGGCTGCCGAGTGCGACTTGTTGAAGCCGTAGCCGGCGAACTTTTCCACCAGGTCGAAGATGTTGCCCGCGAGATCGGCATCGATGCCGTTGTTCTTGCAACCCTCGATGAAACCGCCGCGCTGCTTGGCCATTTCCTCGGGCTTCTTCTTGCCCATCGCCCGGCGCAGCATGTCCGCGCCACCGAGGGTATAGCCGGCCATGACCTGGGCGATCTGCATCACCTGTTCCTGGTACAGGATGATGCCGTAGGTGGGCTTGAGCACCGGCTCCAGGCCGGCGTACTGGTAATCGGGGTGCGGATAGGACAGCTCGGCGCGACCGTGCTTGCGGTTGATGAAGTCGTCCACCATGCCCGACTGCAGAGGACCCGGGCGGAACAGCGCCACCAGTGCGATGAGGTCTTCCAGGCAGTCCGGCTTGAGCTTCTTGATCAGCTCCTTCATGCCACGCGATTCGAGCTGGAACACCGCAGTGGTCTCGGCCTTCTGCAGCAGCGAATAGGTCGGCTTGTCGTCCAGCGGGATGAAGTCGATGTTCACCGGCTCCAGGCCCTTCTTGGCCTGCTCGCGGTTGATGATCTCCATCGCCCACTTGATGATGGTCAGGGTCCGCAGGCCGAGGAAGTCGAACTTCACCAGGCCGGCCGCCTCCACGTCGTCCTTGTCGAACTGGGTCACCAGTCCGCCGCCTTCCTCGTCGCAGGCGATCGGCGAGAAGTCGGTCAGCTTGGTCGGCGCGATCACCACGCCACCGGCGTGCTTGCCGGTACCGCGAGTGATGCCTTCCAGCTTGAGGGCCATCTCCCAGATCTCGGCGGCTTCCTCGTCGCTCTTGAGGAAGTCGCGGAGCATTTCTTCCTGCTCGTAGGCCTTATCCAGGGTCATGCCGACTTCGAACGGAATCATCTTCGACAGCCGGTCGGCGAGACCGTAGGACTTGCCCTGGACCCGCGCCACGTCGCGTACCACCGCCTTCGCCGCCATGGTGCCGAAGGTGATGATCTGGCTCACCGCGTTGCGCCCGTAGGCGTCGGCCACGTAGTCGATCACCCGGTCGCGGCCCTCCATGCAGAAGTCGACGTCGAAGTCGGGCATGGAGATCCGTTCCGGGTTGAGGAAACGTTCGAACAGCAGGTCATAGGCCAGCGGATCGAGGTCGGTGATCTTCAGCACGTAGGCCACCAGCGAGCCGGCGCCCGAGCCCCGCCCGGGGCCTACCGGTACGCCGTTGTTCTTCGCCCACTTGATGAAGTCCATCACGATGAGGAAGTAACCGGGGAAACCCATCTGGATGATGATGTCGAGTTCGAAGTTCAGGCGATCGACATAGACCTGGCGCTTGGCCTCGTAGTCCGGGGTGTCCTTCGGCAACAGCACCTCCAGGCGCTCCTCGAGACCTTCGAAGGAGGCGTGCCGCAGGTAGTCGTCGATGCCCATGCCATTGGGCGTGGGGAAGTCCGGCAGGAAGTACTTGCCCAGTTGCACCTCGATGTTGCAGCGCTTGGCGATCTCGACGGTGTTTTCCAACGCTTCCGGCAGGTCGCTGAACAGCTCGGCCATTTCCGCCGGCGACTTCAGGTATTGCTGGTCCGAATAGGTACGCGGCCGCCGCGGATCGTCGAGGGTCCGCCCCTCGCCGATGCAGACGCGGGTCTCGTGGGCCTCGAAGTCTTCCTGCTTGATGAAGCGCACGTCGTTGGTCGCCACCAGCGGCGCGTTACAGCGTGACGCCAGAGCCACCGCCGCGTGGAGGTGCTCCTCGTCGTTGACCCGGCTGGTACGTTGCACTTCGACGTAGAAGCGCTCGGGGAACACCTCCATCCACTCGCGCAACAGCGCCTCGGCCTTGGCCTCCTCGCCGTCGAGCAGCGCGTGGCCGATCTCGCCTTCCTTGGCCGCGGACAGCGCGATCAGGCCTTCCGCCGCCTCCTTGACCCAGTCGCGCTCGATGATGATCTCGCCGTTGCGCTGGCCTTCGCTCCAGCCGCGGGAAATCAGCTCGGTGAGGTTGCGATAGCCCTTCGCGTTCATCGCCAGCAGGCTCAGGCGGCTGAGCGGGCCATCTTCCTCGCGGCTGGCGAGCCAGATGTCGGCCCCGCAGATCGGCTTGATGCCGGCGCCCATGGCGGTCTTGTAAAACTTCACCAGCGAGCACATGTTGCTCTGGTCGGTGACCGCCACCGCCGGCATGCCCAGCCCCGCCACCGCCTTGGCCAGGGGCTTGACCCGGACCAGGCCGTCGACCAGGGAGAATTCGGTATGCAGACGCAGGTGAACGAAGGATACGGTCATGAAGGCCCCGGAGCAGAAATAACGCAAAAACGACAAGGCCCGGATTGTACCGGGCCCGGTGGCAAAGCTACAGGTTCAAGAGCGGACGATGCGCCTCCGCTGCGCCGAGAAACGTCGCCCGCCCCGCGCTCAGGCGCGGCGATCGTCCCAGATGCCCGGTTCGAGCTTCTGCTGGACTTCGGGGAACTGGCTGGCGTCGAAGGTCGGCAGCTTGCCGGCCTTGCGCTGGGCGTTGTAGTCCTTGGCCAGCTTGATCGCGAGGTTGGACAGCAGCAGGATGGCGATCAGGTTGGTGATCGCCATCAGGCCCATCGACACGTCGGCGAGGTTCCAGACGAACGGCAGCGAAGCCAGCGCGCCGAACATCACCATCGCCAGCACGATCAGGCGGAAGATCAACAGGCCCGCCAGGTGGTTGTGCTCGAGGAATACCAGGCAGTTCTCGGCATAGAAGTAGTTGGCGACGATCGAGGTGAAGGCGAAGAACAGGATGATCACCGCCAGGAAGTAGCGGCCCCAGTCGCCGACCTGGCTGGTCAGGGCATTCTGCACCAGCATGATGCCCTCGCCTTCCTGCGGTCCGGCCAGCAGGATGATGGCGGCGGAAGCGGTGCAGATCAGCAGGGTATCGATGAACACGCCGGCCATCTGCACGTAGCCCTGGGACGCCGGGTGCGGCGGATAGGGCGTGGCCGAGGCGGCGGCGTTGGGCGCCGAGCCCATGCCTGCTTCGTTGGAGAACAGGCCGCGCTTGAAGCCGTTGAGGATCGCCGCGCCGATGCCGCCGGCGGCGGCCTCGTGCCAGCCGAAGGCACTCTTCACCACCATCGCCAGGACGCCCGGCAGTTCGCTGAGGTTGAACAGGATGATGCCCACCGCCAGCAGCAGGTAGGCCACCGCCATGAAGGGTACCGCCAGTTCGGAGAAGCGCGCGATGGAGCGCAGGCCGCCGAAGATGATCAACGCGGTGAGGATCACCACGGCGATGCCGCTGATCCAGGTCGGCACGCCGAAGGCGCCCTGCATGGCACCGGTGATGGTATTGGCCTGTACCGAGTTGAAGACGAAACCGAAGGCGATGATCAGGAAGATCGAGAACAGGATGCCCATCCAGCGCGCGCCCAGGCCCTTCTCCATGTAGTAGGCCGGGCCACCACGGAACTGGCCCTTGTCGTCGCGAATCTTGAACAACTGGGCCAGGGTCGCCTCGACGAAGCCGGTCGCCATCCCCACCAGGGCGATCGCCCACATCCAGAACACTGCGCCGGGACCGCCGAGCGTGATCGCTACCGCCACGCCGGCGACGTTGCCGGTACCGACCCGCGCCGCCAGAGAGGTGCAGAGCGCCTGGAACGAGGAGATTCCCGAGTCGTCCGACTGGCGGCTGCCCTTGAGCACGCTGAAGGTATGGCCGAAGTGGCGGAACTGGATCAATCCCAGGCGCACAGTGAAGTACAGGCCGCAACCGACCAGCAGCCAGATGAGGATCTTGCCCCAGATAAGGCCGTTGAGCAGGTCGACGACCTGAGTGGCGAATTCTTGCATGGATAACTCCCCTGTTCCGCTTATGGCGGATTGTTGTCAGCCGACCTCCCGGGTAGAAGGCCGCGTGTTTCGGACACACACGGAATGACGTGCGAGCCGAAGGAAATTTCGCTGTGAATGGTACCTGGCAGGAAGGGGCAGGACTTTCCGCTATTGACGCCGCTCACCGCTTGTCACCAGGCGACGGATACGGTCAGTCACGCGACATCCGCTCAATTATTGAACAGGGACATCCAGCAATTCGCGAACCGGAGCAAACGAGCGTCGATGGATCGGCGTCGGGCCGAGACGGGAAAGCGCCTCGAGATGGACCGCGGTCGGATAGCCCTTGTGCCCGGCCATGCCATAGCCCGGATAGACCCGGTCCAGCTCGACCATTTCCCGGTCGCGACTGACCTTGGCCAGGATCGACGCCGCGGCGATCGCCGGTACCTGGCTGTCGCCCTTGACCACCGGCGCGCTGGGCACCGCCAGTTTCGGACAGCGATTGCCGTCGATCAGGGCCAGCCGCGGAGTCACGCTGAGGCCTTCGACCGCGCGCTGCATGGCGAGCATGGTGGCATGCAGAATGTTCAGCCGGTCGATCTCCTCGACCTCGGCGCGGGCGATGCACCAGGCCAGGGCCTTCTCGCGGATCTCTTCGAACAGCGCCTCGCGGCGGGCTTCGCTGAGCTTCTTCGAGTCGTTCAGGCCGAGGATCGGGCGGCTCGGGTCGAGAATCACCGCGGCGGTGACCACCGGACCGCACAACGGACCGCGACCAACCTCGTCGACGCCCGCGACCAGATCCTCCACCAGATTGAAATCCAGGCCCAGTTGCATCAGCGGCGCTCCACCAGTTGCAGGACGGCTTCCGCCGCCTGTGCCGAAGCATCCTGGCGCAAGGCCCGATGGATGGCATCGAAGAATTCCACCTGCTGCGAGCCGTCGTCCAGCAGCGGCGAGAGGGTTGCGGCCAGCGCTTGCGGGGTGGCGGAGTCCTGGATCAGTTCCGGCACCAACAGGCGCCCGGCCAGCAGGTTCGGCAGGGAGATGTAAGGGCTTTTCACCAGGCGCTTGAGAATCCGGTACGTCAGCCCGGCGACCCGATAAGCCACCACCATGGGCCGCTTGTAGAGCAGCGCCTCGAGGGTCGCGGTACCGGAGGCGATCAGCACCGCATCGCAGGCGGCCAACGCTTCATGGGAAGCGCCGTCGAGCAGCGTCAGCGGCAGAGGCTCGCGGCCCTGGAGCATCTGCTCGATCTGTTCGCGCCGTGCAGCGCTGGCGCAGGGCAGCACGAAACGCAGGCCCGGCCGTTCGACGAGCAGGCGCTGGGCGGTGTCGAGGAACAACGCGCCGAGCTTGCCGACCTCGCCGCCGCGACTGCCCGGCATCAGCGCCACCACCTGTCCGTCCGCCGGCAATCCGAGCCGCGCGCGGGCCGCAGCGCGATCCGCCTGCAGGGGAATGGTGTTGGCCAGGGGGTGGCCGACGAAACGCACGGGCACCCCATGCTCTTCGTAGAAACGTGCTTCGAAGGGGAACAATGCCAGCATCAGGTCGCAGGCTTCGCGAATCTTCAGCACCCGCTTCTGCCGCCAGGCCCACACCGAAGGGCTGACGTAATGCACGGTGCGCAGGCCAGCCTGGCGCAGCTTGTGTTCGACGCCGAGGGTGAAGTCGGGAGCGTCGATGCCGATCATCACATCCGGGCGGGCCTCGATGAGCGTGCGGATCAGGCGCTTGCGCCGTCGCAACAATTCCGGCAGCCGGCCCAGTACTTCGACCAGGCCCATCACCGACAGGCGCTCCATGGGGAAATAGCTGGACAGCCCTTCGGCCTCCATGCGCGGCCCACCGACGCCGATGAACTCGATATCCGGGTGCCGCGCCCGCAGCGCCTGCATCAGTCCGGACCCGAGGATGTCGCCGGAGGCCTCGCCGGCGACCAGGGCTACGCGTAATCCGTCAGCCATGGCTCAGCGGGTGATGCCGCGGGTTGCGCTCTGGATGGAATCACGGAACACCGCGACCTCGGGGAACTGGGCAGCGCTTTCGGCCAGCTCGGCCAGGGCTTCCTCGACGGTATGTCCCTGGCGATAGACCACCTTGTAGGCACGCCGCAGGGCATGGATGGCCTCGCTGCTGAAGCCGCGCCGACGCATGCCTTCGAAGTTCATGCTGCGGGCTTCGGCCGGGTTGCCGAAGACCGTCACGTAGGCCGGGACGTCCTTGCCGATGGCGCTGCCCATGCCGGAAAAGCTGTGCGCGCCGATCCGGCAGTACTGGTGCACCAGGGTGTAGCCGGACAGGATCGCCCAGTCGTCCACGTGGACATGCCCGGCCAGCGCCGTGTTGTTCACCAGGATGCAATGGTTGCCGATCACGCTGTCATGGCCGATGTGCGCATAGGCCATGATCAGGTTGTGGTCGCCAATGGTGGTTTCCGCGCGATCCTGGACGGTTCCGCGATGGATGGTCACGCCTTCGCGGATCACGTTGTGGTCACCGATCACCAGGCGCGTCGGCTCGCCCTTGTATTTCAGGTCGGGAGTATCCTCGCCGACGCTGGAAAACTGGTAGATGCGGTTGTGCTTGCCGATCTTCGTGGGGCCCTTGAGCACCACGTGCGGACCGATCACCGTCCCTTCACCGATCTCCACTTCCGCCCCGACGATGGACCACGGGCCCACCTGGACGTCAGCCGCCAGCCTGGCGCTCGGATCGATGATGGCGCGAGGATCGATCAAACTCATAGTTTGCGTTCCGCACAGATGATTTCAGCCGAGCATACCGGCTTGTCGTCGACGGTAGCGTGGCAGTCGAATTTCCAGATGCTGCGCTTCACGCTGATGAACTTGGCGTGCAGTTGCAGTTGGTCGCCCGGCAGGACCGGCTGGCGGAAGCGCAGCTTGTCCGAACCGACGAAGTAGTAAAGGGTGCCGTCGGCGGGCTTCACGTCGAGCATCTTGAAACCGAGGATACCGGCCGCCTGGGCCATCGCCTCGATGATCAGCACGCCCGGCATGATCGGGTGCTCGGGGAAATGTCCGTTGAAGAACGGCTCATTGATACTGACATTCTTGTAGGCGCGAATGCGCTTGCCCTCGATGTCCAGCTCTACCACCCGATCCACCAGCAGGAAAGGATAGCGATGAGGCAGGTATTCGCGAATCTCGTTGATGTCCATCATGTTAGGGGGAGCCTGTTCAGAAAAGGGTGACGCAAAAAACGTCAATTACGCATCAGATGAAGCGTCACCGCTTGAGGTCACGGCAGCCAGGCGTTTTTCCAGCTGCTGAAGTCGACGCGCCATGTCGTCCAGTTGACGAATGCGCGCGGCGCTTTTTTTCCATTCGGCCGCCGGTTGCATGGCGGTACCGGAGGAATACGATCCCGGCTCGGTGATCGAGCGGGTCACCATGGTCATGCCGGTCACGAAAACGTTGTCGCAGATCTCGATATGGCCGACCAGGCCAACGCCGCCGGCGAGCATGCAATGCCTGCCGATCTTGGCGCTGCCGGAAATGCCGACGCAAGCGGCCATGGCGGTATGATCGCCGATCTGCACGTTGTGCGCGATCATGATCTGGTTGTCCAGCTTCACACCGTTGCCGATCAGCGTATCGGACAGTGCTCCACGGTCGATGGTGGTGTTCGCGCCGATCTCGACGTCGTCGCCGATGGTCACCCCGCCGATCTGGGCGATCTTCTGCCAGACGCCCTTCTCGTTGGCGAAACCGAAGCCTTCGCCGCCGATCACCGCGCCCGACTGGATGCTCACCCGCGCGCCGATGGTGACGTCGTGGTAGAGCGTGACCCGCGGCGCCAGCCAGCCGCCTTCGCCGATCACGCTACGGGCGCCGATTACGCAGTGCGCGCCGATGCTGACGCCAGCGCCGATGCGGGCGCCGCTCTCGATCACCGCATAGGCGCCGACGCTGGCGCTCGGATCGACCTCGGCGTCCGCCGCGACGATGGCGGTGGGATGGATACCGGCGGCCGCCTTCGGTTTGCGATCGAACAGGTGCGACAGGCTGGCATAGGCCAGGTAGGGATTGGCCACCACCAGCGCGGTACCGGAGAACCCGTCGGCGTCGGCAGCCGTCAGCAGGACGGCGCCGGCACGGCTTTCGGGCAGGTACTTGCGATACTGCGGGTTGGCCAGGAAGCTCAGCTGAGCCGGTCCGGCCTCCTGCAAGGTCGCCAGGCCCTGGATCGGCAGGTCCGCGTCGCCACGGAGTTCCGCGCCGACATGCGCGGCCAGCTGGCCCAGGGTGTAGGACAAGGTGCTCATCATCAACGCAGCTGGTTCATCCGCTCGATCACCTGGCGGGTGATGTCGTATTGCGGCTTGACGTCGACCACGGCGCCACGCTCGATGACCATGTCGTAGCCGCCTTTCTTGATGGTTTCCTCGACGGCCTGGTCCAGCTTCGGCTTGAGCTTCTTCAGCATGTCGCGGTCGGCGGCGGCCTTCGACTCGTTCAGTTCCTTGGACTGGAACTGGAAGTCACGGGCCTTCTGCTTGAAGTCCAGCTCGGCCTTCTCGCGGTCGCCCTGGGACATCTTGCTGCCGTTGGAAACCAGCTTGTCCTGCAGCGCCTTGGCGTCGCGTTCGAGGTTCTTCAGCTTGTTCAGCTGGGGGCCGAACTTCTTCTCGGCATCCACGGCGTATTGCTTGGCGGCATCGGACTCGAGCAGCGCCATCTGGTAGTTGAGCACCGCGATCTTCATTTCAGCGAACGCCGAAGGAGCCGCCATGATGGCTGCGGTGATCAGGACGAACTGGGTGAACTTACGCACGATGCACTCCTGCACAAAGCATGGTTTCGTTACTCGGTACTACGTACAAATCAGAAGGTCTGGCCCAGGGAGAACTGGAAGACCTGGGTTTCCGCGTTGTCCGGCTTCTTGATCGGCGTCGCCAGGCTGAAGCTCAGCGGGCCCAGCGCGGTGATCCAGGTCAGGCCGACGCCCACGGAACTGGCGAGGTTGTCGGTCTTGATGCCGTCGCAGTTGGTGGTGGTCTTGGTCGGGCAGTCGGTATCGAAGGTGCTACCCACGTCCCAGAACAGCACGGTACGCAACTGGCGCTGGTCCTTGACGAACGGCAGCGGGAACAGCAGCTCGGCGCCGCCGGTGATCAGGATGTTACCACCGAAGGCTTCGGGATCCTGGTCCGGGTCGGTGTAGCGACCACGCTCATCAGGCCCAGGAATGATCTTCCCATCCTTGTAAGCCCTAGAGGGGGTACTACGAGGCCCCAGCGTGCTGTCCTTGAAGCCCCGCACCGAGTTGAAGCCGCCGGCGTAGTAGTTCTCGTAGAACGGCAGGCGCTCGGTGGATCCGTAGCCATCGCCATAGCCCAGCTCGGTGTGGAAGCGCATGGTGTAGTTGTCGGTCAGCGGGGCGAAGACCTGCCCGCGGTAGTCGATCTTGTAGAACGACAGGTCGCTGCCCGGCAGGGTGGTTTCCAGGGTCAGGCTCTGCGAGTGACCACGGGTGGCCAGCACGCCCTTGTTCAGGGTCGATTCGGACCAGCCGATGGAAGCCTTGAAGTTGGTGAAGTTGTCGCCTTCCTTGTCGAGGAAGTCGTAGATCTCGTCCACGGTGTAGCGGCCGGTGTCGATCTGGTCGCGCTGCACGCTCAGCCCATAGGTCAGGCGCGAGGTCTCGCTGATCGGGTAGCCGATGCTCATGCCGGCGCCCAGGCTGTTCACCGAGTAGCTGGCGACGTCGACGTCGAGTTCGTCGTAGTCGGTCTTCCGGTAGAAGGCGTTGTAGCCAAGGCTGACGCCGTCGACGGTCCAGTAGGGGTCGACGAAGCCGAAGTTGTAGCGGGTCTGGTATTCGCTGCGGGTCAGGCCGATGCTGACCTTGTTGCCGGTACCCAGGAAGTTGTTCTGGCTGATCGAGCCGCCGAGTATCAGGCCGGCGCTCTGGGCGAAGCCGACGCTGGCGGTGATCGAGCCGGAGGGTTGCTCTTCGACGCTGTAGTTGACGTCGACCTGGTCGTCGGTGCCGGGAACCGCCGGGGTCTCGACGTTGACTTCCTTGAAGTAGCCAAGGCGCTCCAGGCGGGCCTTGGACTGGTCGATCAGGTAGGTGGAGGCCCAGCCGCCTTCCATCTGGCGCATTTCGCGGCGCAGCACTTCGTCTTCGGTCTTGGTGTTGCCGCGGAAGTTGATGCGGTTGACGTAGGCGCGCTTGCCCGGGTCGACGACGAAGGTCACCGAGACGGTCTTGTCGTCGTCATGGGCTTCCGGCACGCCGTTGACGTTGGCGAAGGTGTAGCCCTCGTTGCCCAGGCGACGGGTGATCAGGTCGGAGGTGGTGGTCATCACCTTGCGCGAGAACACCTGGCCCTTCTGTACCAGCAGCAGGCGCTTCACTTCCTCTTCCGGCACCTTCAGGTCGCCGGTCAGCTTCACGTCGCGGATGGTGTACTTCTCACCCTCGTTGATGTTGACGGTGATGTAGACGTGCTTCTTGTCCGGCGTGATGGATACCTGGGTGGAGGCGATATCCATGTTGATGTAGCCGCGGTCCAGGTAATAGGAGCGCAGGCGCTCGAGGTCGCCGGAGAGCTTTTCGCGGGCGTACTTGTCGTCGTTCTTGAAGAACGACAGCCAGTTGGTGGTCTTCAGTTCGAACAGGTCGGTCAGGTCTTCTTCGGAGAAGACGGTGTTGCCCACCACGTTGATGTGGGAAATCGCGGCGACCGTGCCTTCGTTGATGTTGATCTTCAGCGCGACGCGGTTGCGCGGCTGCGGGATCACTTCCGCGTTGATCTCGGCCGAGTAGCGGCCCTGGGCCACGTACTGGCGTTGCAGCTCGTTGCGCACGCCTTCGAGGGTGGCGCGCTGGAAGATCTCGCCCTCGGCCAGGCCGGACTGTTTCAGGCCCTTGAGCAGGTCTTCCTTGGAAATCGCCTTGTTGCCCTCGATCTCGATGCTGGAGATCGACGGGCGCTCGACTACAGTGACTACCAGCACGTTGCCATCGCGGCCGAGCTGGATGTCCTGGAAGAAACCGGTCTTGAACAGGGAGCGGGTGGCCTGGACCAGGGCCTGGTCGTCGATGGTCTCGCCGACGTTCAGCGGCAGGGCGGCGAACACGCTACCGGCGGACACGCGCTGCAGGCCATTGACCCGGATATCGGAAACAGTGAAGGACTCGGCGTGAACCTCGGCGATCATCAGCGCTGACAGCAGCGCGGGTAGCAGAAAGCGTTTCATGGAGTCCTTTTTTTCCAACTGACAAATAGAGAATCTGCCGCAAAGGGCGGCAGATTCGAATTCAACATGACTACAGACGACTCAGATCGTTGACCAGAGCGAGCAACATCACGCCAACGACCAGACTGATGCCGATCTGCATCCCCCAAGCCTGTACCCGTTCGGATAATGGGCGCCCGCGCACCCACTCAACCAGATAGAACAGCAGATGCCCGCCATCGAGGACAGGGATCGGCAGCAGGTTGAGAACCCCCAAGCTAATGCTCAGATAGGCCAGGAAATTGAGAAAATCCCCCACGCCAGACTGGGCTGAAGCGCCCGCCACTTTAGCAATGGTTATCGGCCCGCTCAAGTTTTTTACCGAGAGCTCGCCGAGCAACATTTTCTTTATGGAGTCGAGCGTTAGCAGGCTCATGGTCCAGGTTCGGGAAAGCGCCTGACCCACCGCCTCCAGCGGTCCGTAGCTCACTTCGCGGAGCATTTCCGCCGGCCATTCGGTACCGGCGACCCCCGCCCCCATGTAGCCGCTCCGGGCCTTGCCCTCGCCGCGCACCGCCAGCTCTAGGGCAACATCCAGCACTTCGCCGTCGCGCAGTACCTTGAGCTGGACGCGCTGCCCGGGACGGGCACGGACGCTGTCCACCACCTGCTGCCAGTCGTCGACGGCGATGCCATCGATGCTCTGCAAGCGGTCGCCGAGCTTCAGCCCGGCGGCCTGCGCCGGCCCCTTGGGGTCGAGTTCGGCCAGCACCGGCGGCAAGGCCGGCCGCCAGGGCCGGATGCCCAGCGAGGCGATGGGATCGGGATTGTCCTCGCCCTTCAGCCAGCCATCCAGACGCACCTGGTGGGTGGAATCGACATTCGAGCCCTTTTCCTGCACCCGCACTTCCAGCGTACCGCTCTCGCCGAGACGGCGAACCAGCTGCAGGTTGACCCCGCTCCAGCCGGTGACGGGCTCGCCGTCCACCGCCAGCAGTTCCTGCCCGGCCTCCAGGCCGGCCTGGGCGGCCAGGCTCTCCGGCGCCACGGAACCGATGACCGGGCGCACCTGCTGGCTACCGAGCAGGGCGACGACCCAGAAGAACAGAATCGCCAGTAGGAAATTGGCGATGGGACCAGCCGCGACGATGGCGATCCGCTGACGGACCGTCTTGCGATTGAAGGACTGTTCGAGCAGATGGGCCGGTACTTCCGCCTCGCGCTCGTCGAGCATCTTGACGTAGCCGCCCAGCGGAATGGCCGCCACCACGAACTCGGTGCCGTGCCGGTCGTGCCAGCGCACCAGCGGCGTGCCGAAGCCGACGGAGAAGCGCAGGACCTTCACCCCGCAGCGTCGCGCGACCCAGAAGTGGCCGAATTCGTGGAACGTCACCAGCACGCCCAGGGCCACCAGGGTACCGACGATCATGTAAAGCGCACTCATCTCCTACCTCCAGGCCGTCCGAAGACTAGCCGGCGTGTCGGGTCAACCATTGCCCGGCGACCGAACGCGCGCGGCGATCGGCGGCCAGGACCTGATCGAGCGATTCGACTGCGGTCACCGCCTCGCGGTTCAGCACATCCTCGATGATAACCGCGATGTCGCTGAAGCGGATGTGCCGCTCGAGAAATGCGGCCACGGCCACCTCGTTCGCGGCATTCAGCATGGCCGGGGCGCTGCCGCCGGTTTCCGCGGCCTGGCTCGCCAGGCGCAGGCAGGGGAAGCGCTGCTCGTCGGGGCGCTGGAAATCCAGGCGACCGACGGCGAACATGTCCAGCGGCGAAACGCCGGAATCGATTCGCTCCGGCCAGGCCATGGCATAGGAAATCGGCGTGCGCATGTCCGGATTGCCGAGCTGGGCGATCACCGAACCGTCGACGTAGTCCACCATCGAGTGGATCACGCTCTGCGGGTGGATCACCACCTCGACCTGGCTCGGCTGGGCGTCGAACAGCCAGCACGCCTCGATCAGTTCGAGCCCCTTGTTCATCATGCTGGCGGAGTCGACGGAAATCTTCCGCCCCATCGACCAGTTCGGGTGCGCACAAGCCTGCTCCGGCGTCACCGAAGCGAGTTGCTCCAGCGGCGTCTCGCGGAACGGGCCGCCGGAGGCGGTCAGGAGGATCCGGCGCACGCCGACCCGCTCCAGGCCATCGGCATAATTGCGCGGCAGCGACTGGAAGATCGCGTTGTGCTCGCTGTCGATCGGCAGGAGCACCGCGCCGCTGCGCTTGACCGCCTGCATGAACAGCGCGCCGGACATCACCAGCGCTTCCTTGTTGGCCAGCAGTACGCGCTTGCCGGCCTCGACGGCCGCCAGGGTCGACGGCAGCCCGGCGGCGCCGACGATGGCCGCCATTACCATGTCCACTTCGGGCGCGCTGGCCACTTCGCACAACGCCTGCTCGCCGAACAGCACCCGGGTGCGAATACCCGCCGCGGCGAGCGAGCCCTGCAAGGCGATCGCCGCGGCCTGCTCCGGCACCACCGCATAGACGGGGCGGTGCCTGAGGCACAGCGCCTCGAGTTCGGCCAGGCGGCTGAAGCCGGTCAGGGCGAAGGCTTCGTAACGATCGGGATGACGCTGGACGACGTCCAGGGTGCTCAGGCCGATCGAGCCGGTCGCGCCGAGCACGCTGATCCGCTGCGGCCGGCTCATGGCGCACCCCAGCCGGCGGCCCAGAGCAGCGCCGCGAACACCGGGATGGCGGCCGTCAGGCTGTCGATGCGATCCAGCACGCCACCGTGGCCGGGCAGCAGGTTGCTGCTGTCCTTGATTCCGGACTGGCGCTTGAACATGCTTTCGGTGAGGTCGCCGACGATCGAGACGAACACCACCAGCGCCGCGCCGAGCAGGGCCAGGAGCAGCGCGCCGAGGGACCAGCCGCGGTAGAGGCCGACCGCCAGGGTGATCGCCAGGCTGGCCGCCAGGCCGCCGTAAACGCCTTCCCAGCTCTTGCCGGGGCTGACCCGCGGCGCCAGCTTGCGCTTGCCGAAGGCCTTGCCGGAGAAGTAGGCGCCGATATCCGCGCCCCAGACCAGCACCATCACGGCGATGATCAGGCCATTGGCCAACGGCCACTGCTTGAGCAGGACCAGCCCCTGCCAGGCCGGCAACAGGATCAGCAGGCCCATGCCCAGGCGGCGCCAGCGGCCGCCCCAGTAGCCGACGCTTTCCGGGTAGGTGAGCACCAGCACGGTGGCCAGCGTCCACCAGACCAGCGCCAGCAGCAGCACGGCTCCGGCAAGCTGCGGCAGATGGTAGAGAGCGACCATCAGTACGGCGACCGTCGCCGCGTAGGCAACGCGGCCGAACTGCTGTTCATAGCCGGCCAGGCGCGCCCATTCCCAGGCCCCCAGGCTCACCACCGCGCCGATGAACAGGGCGAAGAACGCCCCTTCGAGAAGGAAAAAACCACCCAGCGCGATGGGCAGGAGCACCAGCGCCGTGATGATCCGTTGTTTCAGCATGACGGACGGGCCTCGGCCTCGACTTGCTCGCTGGTCTTGCCGAAGCGGCGCTGGCGCTTGGAGAAATCCGCCAGGGCAGCCCGCATCGCCGCGTGCTTGAAGTCGGGCCAGAACAGGTCGGAGAAATACAGCTCGGCATAGGCCAGCTGCCAGAGGAGGAAATTGCTGATGCGATGCTCGCCGCCGGTGCGGATGCACAGGTCGGGCAGCGGCTGGTCGCCGGTCACCAGGCAGCCCTGGAGCAGCTCGGCGGAGATATCGTCCGCCGCCAGGTGCCCGCCCTGGACCTCGCGCGCCAGGCGCTGTGCGGCCTGGACGATGTCCCACTGGCCGCCGTAGTTGGCGGCGACCTGGAGGAGGAAACGGGTATTGCTGGCAGTGGCGGCTTCCGCTTCGCGCATGGCCGCCTGCAACTCCGGATGGAAACGCGTGCGATCGCCGATGATGCGCAGGCGGATGCCGTTCTCGTCGAGCTTGCGCACCTCGCGGCGCAGGGCCACGAGAAACAGCTCCATCAGCGCGCTGACTTCGTCCGCCGGACGCTGCCAGTTCTCGCTGGAGAACGCGAACAGGGTGAGGACCTCGACCCCTGCCTCGGCGCAGACCTCGATCACCGCCCTGACGGCATCGACACCGGCCTTGTGGCCGGCGACGCCGGGCAGAAGACGCTTCTTCGCCCAGCGATTGTTACCGTCCATGATAATGGCCACGTGGCGTGGCACGCACACATCCTTCCGGGTCTTTTCCATGACGTCAGCCCGGCCTCAGACAGCCATGAGGTCCGCTTCTTTGGCTTCCAGTGCCTTCTCGATCTCACCGATGAACTTGTCGGTCAGCTTCTGCACGTCGTCGCCGGCGCGGCGCTCTTCGTCCTCGCTGATTTCCTTTTCCTTCTGCAGGTCCTTCAACTGGGCCAGCGCATCGCGACGGATGTTGCGCACGGAAACCCGCGCCTGCTCGGCCTCGGCACGCGCCTGCTTGGTGTAGCCCTTGCGGGTCTCCTCGGTCAGGGCCGGCATCGGTACGCGGATGGTGGTGCCGGCGGTGGCCGGGTTGAGCCCCAGGTCGGAGGTCATGATGGCCTTCTCGACCGCCTGGATCATGCTCTTGTCGAACACGGCCAGGGCCAGGGTACGGGAGTCTTCCACGGTGACGTTGGCGACCTGGCGCAGCGGCGTATCGGCCCCGTAATAGGAAACCATCACGCTATCCAGGATGCTCGGATGCGCGCGACCGGTGCGAATCTTCGCGAAGGCATGGCCCAGCGCTTCCAGGGTCTTGCCCATGCGCTCCTGCGCTTCCTTCTTGATCTCGTTGATCATTCTCAACCCTCCTCGATCAGGGTGCCTTCGGCACCACCAACAACAATATTCAGCAATGCGCCCGGCTTGTTCATGTTGAACACCCGCAGCGGCATGTTCTGGTCACGGCACAGGCAGATGGCGGTCAGGTCCATCACGCCGAGCTTGCGGTCGAGCACTTCATCATAGGTCAGGCGCTCGAACTTCTCGGCATTCGGGTCCTTGAACGGGTCGGCAGTGTACACGCCATCGACCTTGGTAGCCTTAAGGACCACGTCGGCGTCGATCTCGATGGCGCGCAGGCAAGCCGCCGAGTCGGTGGTGAAGAACGGGTTGCCGGTACCGGCGGAGAAGATCACCACCTCGCCACCGCCGAGGTGGCGCATGGCCTTGCGGCGGTCGTAGTGGTCGGTCACGCCGACCATGGAGATCGCCGACATCACCAGCGCGGGGATGTTCGAGCGCTCCAGCGCATCGCGCATCGCCAGGCCGTTCATCACGGTGGCCAGCATCCCCATGTGGTCGCCGGTCACCCGGTCCATGCCGGCCGCGGACAGGGCCGCTCCGCGGAACAGGTTGCCGCCGCCGATGACCAGGCCGACCTGCACGCCGATCCCGACCAACTGGCCGATTTCCAGCGCCATGCGGTCCAGCACCTTGGGATCGATGCCGAACTCCTCCGAGCCCATCAGGGCTTCGCCGCTCAACTTTAGAAGAATGCGTTTATAGCGAGGTTGACGAGCGCTCAGTTGCTGAGCCATGACCTTTTCTCCTGCGGCGATAAAAATACGTGACGGCCGGGCCGTCGTGGGCGGAGACGACTTTGCGCCTGCGTTGCGTGCGAGCCCGCCGAGCGGGCCGGCAACGCGGAAGCTGCCCCGAACGCTTCCCCATTTGACGAAGAGGCCGCACGCATCAGCGGGCAGCCTCTTCCGGGGCGACAGTCGAAACCGTCTTTGTTACTGCTTGGTGGCGGCTACTTGAGCGGCAACTTCGGCAGCGAAGTCCACTTCGGCCTTCTCGATGCCTTCGCCCACTTCGTAACGAACGAAGGAAACGATTTCGGCGCCGGCCTGCTTGGCCAGGTCGCCGACCTTCACTTCCGGGTTCTTCACGAAAGGCTGCTCGACCAGGCTCGCTTCGGCGAGGAACTTGCTGATGCGGCCCTTGACCATGTTCTCGACGATGTTCTCCGGCTTGCCGGCGATCTTGTCGGCGTTCAGCGCCAGGAAGATTTCCTTCTCTTTCGCGATCGCTTCTTCGGAAACTTCCGAAGCGCTCAGGAACTGCGGGTTGCTGGCAGCGACATGCATGGCGATGTCCTTGGCCAGTTCCGGGTTGCCGCCTTTCAGGTTGACCACGACACCGATGCGGTGGCCGTGCAGGTAGGCGCCGACCACGTCGCCCTCGACGCGGGTCAGGCGGCGGATGTTGACGTTCTCGCCGGTCTTGGCGACCAGGGCCAGACGAGCTTCCTCACGTGCTTCGACCAGCGGAGCGGCGTCGGTCAGCTTCTCGTTGAAGGCCTTTTCCAGGCTCTCGGCGACGAAGCCCTTGAAGTCGTCCTGGAGGGCCAGGAAGTCGGTCTGGGAGTTGACTTCGATGATCACGGCGGCCTTGTTGTCGGCAGCGATCTTGACGGCGATCGAGCCTTCGGCGGCAATGTTGCCGGCTTTCTTGGCAGCCTTGATCGCACCGGCAGCGCGCATGTCGTCGATGGCCTTCTCGATGTCGCCGCCAGCGGCGGTCAGCGCCTTCTTGCACTCCATCATGCCCAAGCCGGTACGCTCGCGCAGTTCTTTAACCATGGCTGCAGTAATTTCTGCCATTTCGAAATCCTCTTGAGTGGTAGCTCTCAAAAAACCTTTGTGCCCGGCCTGCCGGGCAGAAACTCAAAGGTGGCAAAAAGGGGGCCTAGCCCCCTTCCTGCGCACCGTCGGACGTCTGAACGTCCCGGAATCAGCCTTCGGCGGATTCGGCCGGCGCTTCCTCGACGAACTCGTCGGCGCTGGTGGCAGCGCCCTGCTTGCCGCGGATTACCGCTTCGGCCATCGAGTTCAGGTAGAGTTGCACGGCGCGGATGGCATCATCGTTACCGGGAATTACATAGTCGACGCCTTCCGGGCTGCTGTTGGTATCGACAACGCCGATGACCGGGATGCCCAGCTTGTTGGCTTCGGTGATGGCGATGCGCTCGTGGTCGACGTCGATCACGAACAGAGCGTCCGGCAGGCCGCCCATGTCCTTGATGCCGCCCAGGCTGCGCTCGAGCTTCTCGAGGTCACGGCTGCGCATCAGGGCTTCTTTCTTGGTCAGCTTGTCGAAGGTGCCGTCCTGGGACTGGGTTTCCAGGTCGCGCAGGCGCTTGATCGACTGACGGATGGTCTTGTAGTTGGTGAGCATGCCGCCCAGCCAGCGATGGTCGACGTACGGCATGCCGCAACGAGCGGCTTCCTCGCGAACGATCTTGCCGGCGGAACGCTTGGTGCCGACGAACAGGATCTTGTTCTTGCCAGCGGCCAGGCGCTCAACGAAGGTCAGGGCCTCGTTGAACATCGGCAGGGTCTTTTCGAGGTTGATGATATGGATCTTGTTGCGCGCGCCGAAAATGAACTTGCCCATTTTCGGGTTCCAGTAACGGGTCTGGTGGCCGAAGTGCACACCGGCCTTCAGCATATCGCGCATGTTGACTTGGGACATGATAGTTCCTCGATAAGTCGGGTTAGGCCTCCACGCATCCCAATGACCAACCCTTGCGGGCACCCAGGCCATCGTGTCGATGCATGTGTGGGTTTGTGCTCCGGAAAAGGCCGCAGCCTCGGAGCGGGGCGCTTTATACCATAACCGTGGACGCAGTGAAACCCGCCGCGGATGGCCGGGCGGGAGTAGATCGGTCGGTCAGGTCTGCTAGAATCGCGTATTCCTTATTATTCATGCGTGCTTGCACGCCCGAAGAGAATTCGCATGACCGTCACCATCAAGACGCCCGACGATATCGAGAAGATGCGCATCGCCGGCCGCCTGGCCGCCGAAGTGCTGGAAATGATCGGCGAACACATCAAGCCCGGCGTGACCACCGAGGAGCTGGATCGCATCTGCCACGACTATATCGTCAACGAGCAGAAGGCGATTCCCGCCCCGCTGAACTACAAGGGCTTTCCCAAGTCGATCTGCACCTCGATCAACCATGTGGTCTGCCATGGCATCCCCAACGAGAAGCCGCTGAAGGAAGGCGACATCCTCAACGTCGACATCACCGTCATCAAGGACGGCTACCACGGCGACACCAGCAAGATGTTCCTGGTCGGCAAGACCCCGGAATGGGCCGACCGCCTCTGCCAGATCACCCAGGAATGCATGTACAAGGGCATTTCCGTGGTGCGTCCGGGCGCGCACCTGGGCGATATCGGCGAAATCATCCAGAAGCACGCGGAAAAGAACGGCTTCTCGGTGGTCCGCGAATACTGCGGCCATGGCATCGGCAAGGTGTTCCACGAGGAGCCGCAGGTCCTCCACTACGGTCGTGCGGGTACCGGCATCGAGCTGAAGGAAGGCATGATCTTCACCATCGAGCCGATGATCAACCAGGGCCGCCCGGAGACCCGCCTGCTCGGCGACGGCTGGACCGCGATCACCAAGGACCGCAAGCTGTCCGCGCAATGGGAGCACACCGTGCTGGTCACCGCCGATGGCTACGAGATCCTCACCCTGCGCAACGACGAAACCTTCCCGCGCACCTCGGCCGCCTGATCCGGCCCGGCTTTTGCTGCCAGCCGTGCGCCTCGACGCCCCGCCCCATTCCGGCGGGGCCGACGCCCCGATTCGGCGCAGCGCGCGCACCAAGACAGCGCAAAAACGCACCAGGACGGGGCGCTCGCGTATCGAACCCAACCGCTAGCAGATAAAGGAAGGCCGCATGCCGCAGGTGGATCCCGAATTGTTCGATCGCGGGCAGTTCCAGGCGGAACTGGCCTTGAAGTCCAGCCCGATCGCCGCCTTCAAGAAGGCCATCCGGCAATTCCGCGAAGTGCTCGACAACCGTTTCAACAGCGGCCGCGACATCCGCCGCCTGATCGAAGATCGCGCCTGGTGCGTCGACCAGATCCTGCAACAGGCCTGGCAGCGCTTCGACTGGGGAGACGACGCCGACATCGCCCTGGTCGCCGTGGGCGGCTACGGCCGCGGCGAACTCCACCCCTACTCCGACGTCGACCTGCTGATCCTCCTCGACAGCGAGGACCAGGAGAGCTTCCGCGAACCGATCGAAGGCTTCCTCACCCTGCTCTGGGACATCGGCCTGGAAGTCGGCCAGAGCGTGCGCTCGGTGCAGCAGTGCGCGGAGGAAGCACGCGCCGACCTGACGGTGATCACCACCCTCATGGAGTGCCGCACCATCTGCGGCCCTGACAGCCTGCGCCAGCGCATGCTGCAGGTTACCGGCAGCGCGCACATGTGGCCGAGCAAGGAGTTCTTCCTGGCCAAACGCCACGAACAGCAGCGCCGCCACGCCAAGTACAACGACACCGAGTACAACCTCGAGCCCAACGTCAAGGGCTCCCCCGGCGGCCTGCGCGACATCCAGACCATCCTCTGGATGGCCCGCCGCCAGTTCGGCAGCCTCAACCTGCACGCCCTGGTGCGCGAAGGCTTCCTGGTGGAAAGCGAGTGCAGCATGCTGGCTTCCAGCCAGGAGTTCCTCTGGCGGGTCCGCTATGCCCTGCACATGCTCGCCGGGCGCGCCGAGGATCGCCTGCTGTTCGATCACCAGCGCAGCATCGCCCGTCTGTTCGGCTACGAAGACAACGACGTCAAGCTGGCGGTCGAACGCTTCATGCAGAAGTACTACCGGGTGGTGATGGCGATCTCCGAGCTGAACGACCTGATCATCCAGCACTTCGAGGAAGTCATCCTGCCCTGCGAGCAGCCGGTGCAGATCCAACCGCTGAACAGTCGCTTCCAGTTGCGCGACGGCTACATCGAGGTGACGCACCCGAACGTCTTCAAGCGCACCCCGTTCGCCCTCCTGGAAATCTTCGTGCTGATGGCACAGCACCCGGAAATCAAGGGCGTGCGCGCCGACACCATTCGCCTGCTGCGCGACAGCCGACACCTGATCGACGACGAGTTCCGCCACGACATCCGCAACACCAGCCTGTTCATCGAGCTGTTCAAGAGCAGCCAGGGTATCCACCGCAACCTGCGGCGGATGAACCGCTACGGCATCCTCGGCCGCTACCTGCCGGAGTTCGGCCATATCATCGGGCAGATGCAGCACGACCTGTTCCATATCTATACGGTGGACGCCCACACCCTCAACCTGATCAAGCACCTGCGCAAGCTGAATCGGCCGGAGATGGCCGAGAAATATCCGCTGGCGAGCAAGATCATCGATCGTCTGCCCAAGCCGGAACTGATCTACATCGCCGGTCTCTACCATGACATCGCCAAGGGCCGTGGCGGCGACCACTCGGAACTCGGTGCGGTGGACGCCGAGGCCTTCTGCCAGAGCCACCAGTTGCCGCTCTGGGACACCCAACTGGTGTCCTGGCTGGTGCAGAACCACCTGGTGATGTCGACCACCGCGCAACGCAAGGACCTCTCCGACCCGCAGGTGATCTTCGATTTCGCCCAACTGGTCGGCGACCAGACCCACCTCGACTACCTGTACGTGCTCACCGTGGCCGACATCAACGCCACCAACCCGACGCTCTGGAACTCCTGGCGCGCCAGCCTGCTCCGGCAGCTCTACACCGAGACCAAGCGCGCCCTGCGCCGCGGCCTGGAGAACCCGGTGGACCGCGAGGAGCAGATCCGCCAGACGCAGACCGCGGCCCTCGACCAACTGGTACGCAACGGCATCGACCAGGACGATGCCGAGCAGTTATGGAGCCAGCTCGGCGACGACTACTTCCTGCGCCACACCGCCGGCGACGTGGCCTGGCACACCGAGGCGATCCTCCAGCACCCGGACGACGGCACGCCGCTGGTGCTGATCAAGGAAACCACCCAGCGCGAGTTCGAGAGCGGTTCGCAGATCTTCATCTACGCCGCCGACCAGCACGATTTCTTCGCGGTCACCGTGGCCGCCATGGACCAGCTCAACCTGAGCATCCAGGACGCGCGGATCATCACCTCCACCAGCCAGTTCACCCTCGATACCTATATCGTGCTCGACGCCGACGGCGACTCCATCGGCAACAACCCGGAGCGCATCGCCGAGATCCGCGAGGGGCTTATCGACGCATTGAAGAACCCCGACGACTACCCGACCATCATCCAGCGCCGGGTGCCGCGCCAGCTCAAGCACTTCGCCTTCGCCCCGCAGGTGACCATCTCCACCGACGCGCTGCGCCAGGTCTCGGTGCTCGAAGTCATCGCCCCCGACCGCCCCGGCCTGCTGGCGCGGATCGGCGGCATCTTCCTGGATTTCGACCTGTCGGTGCAGAACGCCAAGATCGCCACCCTCGGCGAGCGCGTGGAGGACGTCTTCTACATCACCGATGCGCGCAACCAGCCGCTCGCCGACCCCGACCTGTGCAAACGCCTGCAGGCCGCCCTGGTCGAGCAGCTGTCACAAGACAACGGACGGGACACCCTGCCTACCCGGATAAACTTCTGAGAAGCCTTGCCAACGCCATGAATACCGCACTCGACAACCTGCAGCCCTACCCCTTCGAGAAGCTCCGCGCCCTGCTCGGCGGCGCCCGGCCGCCCGCGACGCTGAAGCCGATCGCACTGTCCATCGGCGAGCCCAAGCACCGCTCGCCGAGCTTCGTCGCCGAAACCCTGGCGGAGAACCTGGACCAGCTCGCGGTCTACCCGACCACCCTCGGCCTGCCGGCCCTGCGCGAAGCCATCGCGCGCTGGTGCGAGCGGCGCTTCTCGGTACCGGCCGGCTGGCTGGATGCGGCGCGCCACGTACTGCCGGTGAACGGTACCCGCGAGGCGCTGTTCGCCTTCACCCAGACCGTGGTCCGCCGCAGCGAGCCCGGCGAGGCGCCCGGCCTGGTGGTCAGCCCGAACCCGTTCTACCAGATCTACGAAGGCGCGGCGCTGCTCGCCGGAGCCGTGCCGCACTACCTGCCCTGCCGCGAGGAAAACGGCTTCAACCCCGATTTCGACGCGGTCGACGAGGCGACCTGGCAGCGCTGCCAGATTCTCTTCCTCTGCTCGCCAGGCAACCCCACCGGGGCCCTGGTACCGCTGGAGACCCTGAAGAAGCTGATCGCCCTGGCCGACCGCTACGACTTCGTGATCGCCGCCGACGAGTGCTACAGCGAACTCTACTTCGACGAAAACGCCCCGCCGCCCGGCCTGCTCAACGCTTGCGCCGAGCTGGGCCGCACGGACTTCAGCCGCTGCGTGGTGTTCCACAGCCTGTCCAAGCGCTCCAACCTGCCCGGCCTGCGCTCGGGCTTCGTCGCCGGCGACGCGGAGATCCTGAAGAAATTCCTCCTCTACCGCACCTACCACGGCTGCGCCATGCCGGTGCAGACCCAGTTGGCGAGCATCGCCGCCTGGAACGACGAGGTCCATGTGCGCGCCAACCGCAGCCTCTACCGCGAGAAATTCGACGCCGTGCTGGCGATCCTCGACGGCGTGCTCGACGTACAGCGCCCGGACGGCAGTTTCTACCTGTGGGCACGCACCCCGGTGGACGACACCGTATTCACCCGCGAACTGTTCGAGCAGCAGCACGTGACGGTGGTGCCGGGTTCCTACCTGTCGCGCGAGGTGGACGGCGAGAACCCCGGCGCCAACCGCGTGCGCATGGCCCTGGTGGCACCACTGGCCGAGTGCGTCGAAGCCGCCGAGCGCATCCGCGACTACCTGCGGGCGCGCTGAAGCCTGCGCGGAGAAACGAAAAGGGATCGCCGCGGCGATCCCTTTTCGTTCACACCCAGCGGGCGAAGCGATTGGTCAGCCAGCTTTCCTGCTGGTCCAGCTCGCGCAGGATATCGCCCAGGGTCTCGTCGTCGATCTCGTTGTTACGCCGCTGCCGGTACAGTTCCAGGCGCTGCGCGCGCAACGCCTTCAGGCGCAAGGCCTTGTCGGCGATCTCCAGGGCTTGGGCCTGGTCGCGGGCCTCATCGGTGGTCGGTGCGGTATCCAGCGACTGGCGGTATTCGGCCATGATCTGCGCACGCGCCTCGGCGACCCGCGAAGTATTCGCCGCATCGTTGCCTTCCACCTGCGGCAGTTCCTCGCTCTCCAGGGCCCGGATCGCCGCCTCCGCGGTCTTGCGCCAGGCCTCGCGCCGCTCGCGCTCGTGGGCGCCATTGTTGCTCGCCGGCAGCCCGCGCAGCAGCAGCGGCAGGCCGATGGTCGCGCCGATCAGGGAAATCAGGATCACGCTGGTGGCGATGAAGATGATCAGGTCGCGCTGCGGGAAGGCGCTGCCATCCATCAGGCTCATCGGTACCGACAGCACCGCCGCCAGGGTCACCGCACCACGCACGCCGCTCAATGCACTGAGGGCGGAGAGACGGCGCAGGGAGATGCCGCTCAGCCCGGGCGGGCTCTTGCCGCGCCAGCGGTCGATGCGCAGCGACAACTTCCAGTAGCCATAGACCCAGCCGTAGCGGATCAGCATCAGCACGGCGGTGATCGCCGCCACATAGGCCAGCAGCAGCGAGGAACGCCAGAGCAGGTCGCCGTGGTGGTTGGCCACCGACTTCATGATGTCCGGCAACTGCAGGCCGAGCAGCAGGAACACCACGCCGTTGAAGGCGAACTCCAGCATCGACCAGACGCTGCGGTTGAGCAGGCGCGTGGAAGTCTGCCGCGGCAGCAGGTCGACCCAGCTCTGCATCATGCCGGCCGCCACCGCCGAGAGAATCCCGGAGACGCCCAGGTGTTCCGCCACCATATAGGAGGCGAACGGCAGCAACAGCATCAGTACCACGTGGGTCGCCGGGTCGTCCCAGCCACGGGAGATCATCCAGGCGCGGATGCGGCCCAGCGACCAGCTGAGGAACACCCCGATGGCCAGGCCGCCGACCGCGACCAGGAGGAAGTTGAGGCTGGCGTCCACCAGCGAGAACACGCCGGTCATCGCCGCGGCGATGGCGAACTTGAATGCCACCAGGCCAGAGGCATCGTTCATCAGCGCCTCGCCCTCCAGCAGGTGCATCAGGCGCTTGGGCAGCCGCCCCTGGGTGATCGCCGAGACCGCCAGGGCGTCCGTGGGCGACAGCACGGCGGCGAGGGCGAAGGAAGCCGCCAGGGGAATTTCCGGGATCAGCAGATGGATGAAATAGCCGGCGCCGACCACGGTGAAGAACACCAGGCCGAACGCCATCATCAGGATCGGCCAGCGCATCCGCCAGACTTCCCGCTTGGGAATGCGCCAGCCATCGACGAACAGCAGCGGCGGAATGAACAGGAAGAGGAACAGCTCCGGGTCGAGGGCAATGTGCAGCCCGAGGGACGGCAAGGCCAGCAGGGCCCCGGCGGCGATCTGGATCAGCGGTAGCGGCAAGGGCAGCAACTGGGCGGCCAGGCGGGTGGCGCCGACGACCAGCAGCAGGGTCAGAACGGTGTACACGGTTTGCATGAGGGCGGGGATCTCCGGCTTCGTCCCTGGACGATGCGACTGCGCCGATTGCACCATCGCGATCGGTAGGCAGCTATCCGACATTCGCACAATCCGTACGGTCTTTCCTAGCCCCGCCGCTCTACCCCGCGCGTCCGCCCCCTCCGCGGCGACGACCGGGGCGCCCGGCCAAGGTTCCCGCACTAGTACATCCGAGCTATTTCATAGCGGTGCGAGACGCTCCTACACTCCCCTTCAGTCCAGGCCCGCCGTAGCGTCGGCCAGGACGACGCCCCGAAGGAGTACGGGGTGCAGCGCCCACTCAGACAAAGGAATGCCGCCATGACAAGCAAGGGACTTACTTCCGCACTGCTGCTCGCCTCAATGTTCGCCGCCACCTCCGGCTGCCTCCAGCAGAACGCACTGACCCAGGGCTACCGCACCACCCAGCCCGGGCAACCCGGTCAGGCCCAGGTCGCCTCCGCCAACACCCCTTGCACCCCCAGCGCCACCAATGACCTGATCGCTACCGGTCGCAGCCTGCTGGACATCACCACCAACCTGATCAAGACCCGCAACCAGATGAGCGACGGCGGCAGCATCATGCGCGACGTCGACGACGTGCAGAAGGTCGGCAAGGGCCATGCCGTGCTGGACAGCGTCGAGAGCATGACCGGCGGTCCGCAGCAGCCCTGCGGCTAAGCACACCACGACGATTCATCCCGGACAGCGAGCCCCCGCACGCTGTTCTCCCCCTGAGCCTCGCCTACCCGGCGGGGCTTTTTTTGTCCTGCGCCAAACAGCCGCCGCCCCGCATCAAGGAACTCGCCCATCACCCGGCCATGCAGACCAGGCCGCTTCGAGTCCCGTTCGTCACCTGTGCAAGGCGTCTGGAACGCGGCTATTGTCCGACGATCGAAGTGATGGCAATGTAGAATTACACCTTTGGATGTAGTCGTTTCGGGTAGGTCGCGAGATGGAACGAGCTTTTTCCCCTACCGCGGAATCGCGGAGCAGCGGCCCATGAGGCGCGCCGAGATGCTGTTGCTGAAGAGCCTGGCGGAAACACTGATGGCCGACCGGGACAACCGCCACGACGACTTGCAGGCGACCATGCGGCTGGCGCACCTGAGTTCGCCGGAGATGATCCTGTACATGGTCAACCGGGTGCTCGAGCTCGAAGAGAGCATCGAGCGGATCGCCGCGGTTCTCCAGAAACTCTCTGCGGACGAGCCGATGCCCCTAGAGGAAACGCCGCCCGAACCAGCCTTCGAACCGTCCCTGCAGTCCCGCGCCACCGAGACCGCGGAAACCTAGCGGCGGGCAGGCCGCTACACCAGCACCTGGCGAGTGCTGGCGATCAGCGCATGGACCTGTCGCTCCACCTGCTCCGCCACCGGCACTTCGGGCCCCCGCCCCTCCGGGCAGGGCAGGTTCGGCGTGGTGCCGAACAGCCGGCAGATCAGCGGACGTTCCTCATAGGCCTCGCAGCCGTTCGGTCCGAGATGGACGCAGTTCCACTCGGCCAGGGCGGCGTCGTGTTCGGCCTCGCTCTTCAGCGGCAGGCGGGCCATCTCTTCCGACGAGGCGGTAACCGGCCCGCAGCAATCGTGGCAGCCGGGCTTGCAGGCGAAGCCCGGTATCTGCAGGCGTAATTGGTCTATCTGGCGACCGATGCAACTCATGGGAAATCTCCTCGGCGGGGGAAGGATTGTACAGCGCGGACCGGAGCATTCCGAAAGTACCGGTAAGGATGCTCTCCAGCGAGCCGAATCGACCTGTTCAACCTGCGCTCTCTCCGTTCCCGGCCAGGGAAACAGCCCGGCTCCCTGTCCGCCCGCCCGTCCACGGCTATCTGCCGTCACGCCGCTCCCGAGCGCGGTAGCCCCGAGACCGCACAGGGGCGGAACGACGTGGCATAATCCGGCGGGAATTTTAGAGGAATATTGGAGGGGTTTTGGAGGAGCCAAAACCCCAAAGGAAAAACAATGACCTACGTTCTCTACGGCATCAAAGCCTGCGACACCATGAAGAAGGCTCGGACCTGGCTCGACGAGCACAAGGTCGCCTACGACTTCCACGACTACAAGGCCGTCGGCATCGACCGCGAACACCTGCGGCGCTGGTGCGCGGAGCACGGCTGGCAGACCGTCCTCAACCGCGCCGGCACTACCTTCCGCAAGCTCGACGAAGCGCAGAAGGCCGATCTCGACGAAGCCAAGGCGATCGAGCTGATGCTGGCCCAGCCGTCGATGATCAAGCGCCCGGTGCTGGAACTGGGCAGCAGGACGCTGGTCGGCTTCAAGCCCGACGCCTACGCCGCCGCGCTGGCCTGAACGGGAGGCCGCATGAGCATCGCCTGGGCCCTGTTCGTACCCGCCTGCTTCGCCCTCAACCTGGCGCCGGGGCCGAACAACCTGCTGTCGCTGAACAACGCCGCGCGGCACGGTTTCGCCACCGCCTCGCTGGCCGGCGGCGGGCGCCTGCTGGCATTCGCCGGCATGCTCGCCCTGGCCGCCTCCGGGCTGGCGCTGGTGCTGCACACCTCGGCCTGGCTGTTCCTGGCGATCAAGCTGCTCGGCGCTGCCTACCTGTTGTGGCTTGCGGTGCAATTGTGGCGGGCCGATGCGCAGCCACTGGCGAACGAAGCCAGCCCGGCGCGTCCCAGCCTCTGGCGCCTGGGGCGCCAGGAGTTCCTGGTGGCGGCGGGCAACCCGAAAGCGATCCTGATCTTCACCGCCTTCCTGCCGCAGTTCGTCGATCCCGGCCAACCGCTGGGCGCCCAGTTCGCCCAGCTCGGCGCGGCATTCCTGCTGCTCGAATGGCTGGCCATCGCTCTTTATTCCTATGCCGGGCTCCACCTCGGCCGGCTGCTCGCCGGCCAGCGGGCCCGGCGTCTGTTCAACCGCGGTTGCGCCGCGCTGCTCGGCAGCGCGGGGCTGGGCCTGCTGCTCAGCCGCCGTCCGGCCTGACCGTTCCACTCCGTTTCGAGGAAACCCACATGTCGCAATCCCTGTTCAGCCTGGCCTTCGGCGTCGGCACCCAGAACCGCCAGGAAGCCTGGCTGGAAGTGTTCTACGCGCTGCCGCTGCTCAAGCCTTCGAGCGAAATCGTCGCTGCCGTCGCACCGATTCTTGGCTACGCAGCCGGCAACCAGGCGCTGACCTTCACTTCGCAGCAGGCCTACCAGCTGGCCGACGCCCTGAAGGGTATCGACGCCGCTCAGTCGGCCCTGCTCTCGCGCCTGGCGGAAAGCCAGAAGCCGCTGGTCGCCACCCTGTTGGCGGAAGACGCCGCGCCGTCCTCCACCCCGGAGGCCTACCTCAAGCTGCACCTGCTCTCCCACCGCCTGGTCAAACCGCACGCTGTGAACCTGAGCGGCATCTTCCCGCTCCTGCCGAACGTGGCCTGGACCAACATCGGCGCGGTGGACCTGGCCGAACTGGCCGAACTGCAACTGGAAGCGCGACTAAAGGGCAAGCTGCTGGAAGTCTTCTCCGTCGACAAGTTCCCGAAGATGACCGACTACGTGGTCCCGGCCGGCGTACGCATCGCCGACACCGCCCGCGTGCGCCTGGGCGCCTACATCGGTGAAGGCACCACGGTGATGCACGAAGGTTTCGTCAACTTCAACGCCGGCACCGAAGGCCCGGGCATGATCGAAGGCCGCGTATCCGCCGGCGTGTTCGTCGGCAAGGGGTCGGACCTGGGCGGCGGCTGCTCGACCATGGGCACCCTTTCCGGTGGCGGCAACATCGTCATCAGCGTCGGCGAAGGCTGCCTGATCGGCGCCAACGCTGGCATCGGCATCCCGCTGGGCGATCGCAACATCGTCGAGGCCGGCCTGTACATCACCGCCGGCACCAAGGTCGCCCTGCTCGACGAGCAGAACGCTCTGGTGAAAGTGGTCAAGGCCCGCGACCTGGCCGGTCAGCCCGACCTGCTGTTCCGCCGCAACTCGCAGAACGGTGCGGTGGAGTGCAAGACCAACAAGACCGCCATCGAGCTGAACGAAGCGCTGCACGCGCACAACTGAGCCCAGCTCGCCTCCCCGCTCGCCCGACGGCGCTCGCCAGCGCCGCCGGGTGCGCTACCCTTTCCCCTGTAACCGTCCTCGCACAGTGTCCGCCATGTCCCTGCCGTCTCCCTGGCGCGCCGACTTTCCGGCCTTTTCCGCCTTCGCCGCGGAAGGCCTGACCTACCTCGACAGCGCCGCCACCACCCAGAAGCCACAGGCCGTACTCGACGCCCTGAACGGCTACTACCTTGGCGGCGCCGCCAACGTCCACCGCGCCCAACATGTCCCCGGCGAGCGCGCCACCCGGGCCTTCGAAGCCGCGCGCAGCCGCGTCGCCCACTGGCTGCACGCCGGCAGCCCGGCCGAGGTGCTGTTCACCCGCGGCACCACAGAGGCGATCAACCTGGTGGCCTATGGCCTGGAGCGGCATTTCCGTCCTGGCGACGAACTGCTGGTCAGCGCCCTGGAACACCATGCCAACCTGCTTCCCTGGCAGCAGTTGGCCCTGCGCCGCGGCCTGGTCCTGCGCGTGTTGCCGCTGGACGAGCGCGGGGTGATCGACCTGGAGCAGGCCCGCCATATCATCGGCGAGCGTACCCGCCTGCTGGCGATCAGCCAGTTGTCCAACGTTCTCGGCACCTGGCAACCAGTGGTGGAGTTGATCCAGCTGGCCCGCGAGCGCGGTGCCTGGACCCTGGTGGACGGCGCCCAGGGCAGCGTCCACGGACGCCACGACCTGCCGGGCCTGGGCTGCGACTTCTACGCATTCTCCGGCCACAAGCTCTACGGCCCCGACGGCATCGGCGTGCTCTGGGGTCGCCCACAGGCCCTGGAGCAACTGGCGCACTGGCAGTTCGGCGGCGAGATGGTACGCCACACCGGCTTCCACGAAGCCAGCTTCCATGCCGCTCCGCTCGGCTTCGAGGCGGGCACCCCGGCGGTTTCCGCGGCGATCGGCCTGGGCGCGACCATCGACTGGCTGGCCACCCTGGACGAAGCCGAAGTCGCCGCCCACGAAGGCGCCCTCCACGCCCGCCTGCTCGCCGGCCTGCTGGCGCGCGACGGCGTCAGCCTGCTCGGCGAACCGCAGGCGGCGCTGGCCAGCTTCTGCGTCGACGGCGTGCACGTCGCCGATCTCGCCCACCTGCTCGGCGAACAGGGCATCGCGGTGCGCGCCGGCCACCATTGCGCGATGCCGCTGCTGCAACGCCTCGAGGTACCCGGCGCCCTGCGTGTCTCGCTGGGCTTGTACAACGATGCCGACGACCTGGAGCGCTTCTTCCTGGCTCTCGACCGCTCACTGGAGTTGCTGCGATGAACCCGGTTCTCCCCGAACAGGCCCAGGAGGCACTGGACGCCTTCGGTCACACCGCCAGTTGGGAACAGCGTGCGCGTCTGCTGCTGCAATGGGGCGAGCGCCTGGCGCCGCTCGCGGAACACGAACGCCAGGAAGAGCATCGCGTGCACGGTTGCGAAAGCCTGGTCTGGCTGCTCGGCGAGCAGCGCGACGGCCACTGGCGCTTCCGTGCCGACAGCGACGCGCGCCTGATCCGCGGCCTGCTGGCGGTGCTGCTGGCACGGGTCGACGGCATCGAGACCCGCGAACTGGCGCGCCTGGACCTCAACGACTGGTTCACCTGCCTGGGTCTTTCCCGCCAACTGTCGCCCTCGCGCAGCAACGGCCTGAACGCCGTGCTGCAACGCATGCGCGAACTGGCCGGCCAGACCGCCGGCTGAGCCCGCTCAGCGCGCCAGCAGCTCCGGCAGGTGCCGGGCCAGGGCGCGGTAGCGGTCCTCTTCGATCCGATAGGCCCAGTCAGGATGGGCGGCGACCTCGCCCTCGGCGAAGCCCTCGACGCTCTTCGGCAACAACCAGTATTGCTCGCCCTGGCGCCGAATCTCGCCATCCAGGCGCGCGCCGGAAAACGTCCGCAGGCTGAACGCCAGGAGCAATGGCGCCTGCCTGAATCCCACCTGCGCCAGCGGCGCTACATCGGCGAAACGCAGGTCGGCGAACAGCGTCGCCGCGCCGTTGGCCGCTGCCTCATAGGCCAGCTTGCGCCCTGTGGGCAATTGCCGAACCTGCAGGTTCGGCTGCCCGGCGTCGTCGCGATAGAGATCCAGACGCTCGCCCTTCGGATAGCGCAGTTGCAGTTCGCGCACCCGGGCGAAGGGCAGCGTGGCGATCCGCCGGTCGAGCCACTCCAGCTCGTTGTTCGGCAACGGCAGGCGCTTGTCGATCAGCCAGGCCTGCGGGTCGCCCAGTCGTCGTACGAAGCTACCGCCATGCTGCGCATCCTTGCCGACCAGCAGCACCAGAGGCTCGCCGGACTGCCGCTGCAGGCTCAGGCGTAGCGCCTGCCCCTCGCCACGCTCCGCCAGGCCAAGCAGCGCGTGGTTCTTCGGGTTGGCGCTCTTCGCCTCGACCTTGCGCGCCTCTGCCAGTGCCTTGAGCAGCGCCGACAAGCGTAGCCGATCGGCCGGATAGCCGGCCTTGGCCGGCAGGACCCACGCGCCCGCACGCCGCTCGACCCGGATATCCGGCGAACCGTCGGCAAACTGCACGTGCAGGCCACTCAGCGTCGCGCTGTCCAGTTCCGGCAGCCAGCGCTCTGCCACCGGCAAGGCAGGTACCTCGGCTGCGCGCTCGCGCTGCAGCCAGGCGAAGGTTCCGGCCAGCGCCGCCACCAGCGCCAGCAGGACGATCAGCGTATTGCGCCGCATGCGTCAATGCCCTCCCCGGGCCATGCGCCGGCGCCGCCAGAGCCAGCCGAGCAGCACGCCGACCGTGAGCAACGAGGGAACCAGGGCGATATTGACCAGCTTCAGGGTGCGGCCCAGTGCGTCGATATCGGCGTTCAACTGGTACTGCACCTCGCGTAGTTCCTTACGGATGCGCAGCTTCTCCTGCATGTACTGGCGCACCGTGGCCTGCTGTTCGGGCGTCAGTTCGACGGCCTTCTCCGGGTCGGCACCCTGCTGTAGAGCGGCGAGTTGCTGCTCGGTATCGGCGAGGCGCTGCTTGAGCTGCTCCTCCTTCTGCCGGAAGCTCGTCTCGGCCTCGCGCTGCAGGCGCTCGACCACCACGAACGGCCGGCTGAACCGGCCGCGGGAGCGCACGCTGATCAGCGCGTCGGTGCCCGACAGGTTGTCCAGCGCGTTGACCACCAGCGCGCCGTTGTCGGCCCAGGGCTGCGGCACGCGCTGGCCGAAGAAGTCCTGCACCTGGACCCACATGCGATCGCTGAGCAGGTCGGTATCGGCCACGACGATGACATTGATGTTGCGCGCCTCCTTCAGGCCTTCGCGATGCCCCTCGATGCCCTCCGCGAAGGCACTCTTCGCCGGCCCCTGGATACGGGCGGCGAGAGTATACCGCCGGCCGCTCGGGCGCAGCTCGCGCATCAGATCGCCGGGGTCACGCAGCAGGCCGAAGCGCGAGGCATCGAACGGCATCGCCTGGGCCGAGCTTTGCAGCAAAGGCGTGAAGCTGGTGCTCGCTCCGGGGAGCCTTTCGAGGATGCCGGGCGTCGCCAGGGTCAGGCTTTCCAGGCCGGCAGTGGCGATGTCGTCCTGATCCAGCGCCTCGCGCGGCAAGCTGAGCCAGGCCGGATGCCGGGTCGGACGCTGGTCCCGGCCAAGACTGATGGACATCGCATAGGCGCCGTCGCCGAGTACCTTGCCCGGCAGCAGGCGCAGCCCCCAGGCCTCGAACAGCGGCGCGAGGTCGGACGACTTGTCGCCATCCAGCGTAGCGGCGAAATCGCTGCCGCTGTCGGCCTCGCTGAAGGGGTCGACGAACGCCAGCAGCTTGCCCCCGCGCAGGACGAACTGGTCGATGGCGTATAGCGTCTGCTCGGGTAACTGCTTGGGATGCACCAGCAGCAGCACCGAGACCTCCGGCGGGATTTCCGTGGCATCGCTCTTGAGGCTGCGCAGGTCGAATTGCTGGCGGATTTCCTCCATGACCATCCACGGCGATGTCGGCTGCCGGCTGGCCATGTCGAAGCCGCCATTGAGCGGCAGCGACGACATCAGGCCGACCACCGGCCGCTGCGGCTGGGCCAGGGTCTGCACCAGGCGGCTGATGTCGTATTCGAGGAACTCCTCCTGATCGAGCGGGAAGAAGGGTATGACCTGGACTCCGTCCAGGGCGTTGCTGCCGGCCAGGCCGAAGTACAGGTTGTCGCCGCCCTGCTGCAGGGGAATTCCTTGCAGGCCGAACTCGGTGGCCTTGTCCTCGTTCTCGGAGAACGGCTCGGGATCGATCACCTGCAGGCGAATCCTGCCGTTCGCCTCGCGCTCGTAGGCGCGCAGCAGTTCCTCGACGCGCCTGGCGTAGTTGCGCAGCGGCACCAGTTCCCGGGCACCGCTATCCGAATAGAAGAAGTACAGGTTGATCGGCTCGTCGAGGCCGGCCAGGATCCGCTTGGTGCCGGGGCTGATGGTGTAGAGCTTCTGCTCGGTCAGGTCGAGCCGCGCGCCGCTGAACAGCAGGCCGGAGACCATGTTGAAGGCCAGGAACGCCAGCGCGATCAGCAACAGCCCGGCGCCAGAGGACAACACGCGTTTCATCGACTCCCCCTCATTCGGCTTTCTTCAGCTCGACCGCCACCGCCGTGGCGGCCAGCCAGGCGACGATCAGGCTGACGAAATACAGCAGGTCGCGCAGGTCGATGACGCCCTTGCTGACGGCATCGAAGCGGGTCAGCAGGCTCAGCGAGGCCACCGCATCGAGCAACCACTGCGGCGCCCACTGGCTGAACGCATCGAGCACCAGCGGAAAGCCGCTGAGCATGAACAGGAAGCAGGCGGCCACGGCGAGGATGAAAGCGATCACCTGGTTCTTCGCCAGGGCCGACATGCACGAACCGATGGCCAGGTAGCCGCCGGCCAGCAGCCAACTGCCCAGATAGCCGGCGAGAATCGCACCGTTGTCCGGCTCGCCCAGGTAGTTCACCGTGAGCACCATGGGGAAGGTCAGCAGCAGCGCGATTCCGGCGAACGCCCAGGCGGCCAGGAACTTGCCGGCCACGGCTTCGAAGCGGGTCAGCGGCAGGGTCATCAGCAGCTCGATCGAGCCGGACTTGCGCTCCTCCGCCCACAGGCGCATGGCCAGCGCGGGAACCAGGAACAGGTAGAGCCAGGGATGGAAGGCGAAGAAGGAGGCCAGGTCGGCCTGGTTGCGTTCGTAGAAGTTGCCCAGGTAGAAGGTGAACACGCCCGCCAGGACCAGGAAGATCATGATGAACACATAGGCCAGCGGCGTGGCGAAATAACTCGCCAGCTCGCGCTTGAAGATCACCGGCAGTTGCTTCATGCCTCCGTCCCCCGGGTCAGGTTGCGGAATACCTCGTCGAGCCGGCCGCGCTCCACGTCCAGTTCGCGGATCCGCCAGCCGCGCTCGGCGACCAGCCCGCTGACCTGGGGAAAGATCACCGCGCCCGGCTGCGCCAGGACGGTCAGGCTGCCTTCGGCGGGGTTCTCCTCGATGCCCGCCACGCCCGGCAGCACCGCCAGCGCCACGGTATCCAGGGGGTCGTCGCTGTAGAGCGTCACCGCCTGGTGGTAGCGCGAGCGGCTGGCCAGCTCCAGCGGCGTGCTGTCCGCCAGCAGCCGCCCGCCGCCGATCACCAGGGCGCGGCTGCACAGCGCCGAGACTTCCTCGAGGATATGGGTGGAGATGATCACGATGCGCTCCTGCGCGAGGCCGCGGATCAGTTCGCGGACCTGGTGCTTCTGGTTCGGATCGAGCCCGTCGGTGGGCTCGTCGAGCACCAGCGCCCGCGGTTCGTGGAGGATCGCCTGGGCCAGGCCGACACGCCGGCGGAAGCCCTTGGAGAGGGTTTCGATGGTCTGCCGGCGCACCTCGTCCAGTTCCAGCAGCCCCAGTGTCCGGGCGACCCGCTCGCGCTTGCCGGCGCCACGGTAGCCACGGATCTCGGCGATGAAATCGAGGAAGCCCTGCACGGTCATTTCCGCGTAGCAGGGCGAACCTTCCGGGAGGTAGCCGATCAGCCGCTGCGCCTGCAGCGTGCGGCTGCGGATGTCGAAGCCGAAAATGCTCGCGGTGCCGGCGCTGGGCGCCAGGAAGCCGGTGAGCATCTTCATGGTGGTGGACTTGCCGGCGCCGTTCGGACCGAGGAAGCCCAGTACCTCCCCCGTCGCCACCTGGAAGGACAGGTCGTCCACCGCCACCCGCGAGCCGAAGCGTTTGCCGAGGTTTCTTGTTTCGATCATGGTCCCCTACCTGTTCCGGCGGCCGCCGCCATGTCCGGCCAGGGCCGCGAAAAACGCGCAGGGACTATAGCCGAAGCGCCCCGCCGCCTGGCAATACGGGGCATCGGGAGAACCTTGGCAAAACGTGACAGAACCCGAACGCTTGCCGAAGGTTCTACATTCGCAACCTGTTCGCCGCCGTTCGCCGTAGGACGCGTTGCGTTCTTTTGCGGCCCTCCGGGGATTGCGGCAAACTAGCCGCGCCCGTCACGCCGGGTCCCGATCAACTGCCAGTAGACACCGTATGCCCCGCTACCCGTTCCGCCGCTTTGGTTTTGGCGCCTTGCGCCGCCTGCTGTACCTCTGGGTACGCTCGGAAACCATCAACCAATCGGCCTTCACCCTGAAGATCGACCGCAGCAAGCCGGTGCTCTACGTGCTGCAACAGCCTTCGGTCAGCGATCTCGCGGTAGTGGATACCGAATGCCGCAAGGCCGGGCTGCCGCGTCCGGTGATGCCGGTAGCGGTAGGCGACGCCATCGAGCCGGCGGCATTCTTCTACCTGACGCCCGAACCCGACTGGCTGGGCCGCCAGGACAAGCGCGGCGCCTCGCCGACCCTGGTGCGCATGCTCGCCGCGGTCGGCCAGAACGGTCTCGACGACGCGCAGATCATTCCGGTCAGCGTGTTCTGGGGACAATCGCCGGACAGCGAATCGAGCCCCTGGAAGCTGCTGTTCGCCGACAACTGGGCGGTCACCGGGCGCCTGCGCAAGCTGGCGCGCATCCTGATTCTCGGACGCAAGACCCGCGTGCAGTTCTCCGCGCCGATCCACCTGCGCGAGCTGGTGGAACAGGGCAAGGGCCACGAACGCACGCTGCGCATGGTCAACCGTATCCTCCGGGTGCACTTCCGCAACCTGAAGACCGCGGTAATCGGTCCCGACCTGTCGCACCGCCGCAACCTGGTCAAGGGCCTGCTGCGCGCGCCGCTGGTACGCCAGGCGATCAACGAGGAATGCGAGAGCGAACGGATATCCCAGGAGAAGGCCGAAGGCATCGCGCTGCGCTACGCCAATGAAATCGCCTCGGACTTCTCCTATCCGGTGATCCGCTTCCTCGAAGTCATCCTCAGCTGGTTCTGGAACAAGCTGTACGAAGGGGTCAAGGTCAACCACATCGAGCGGGTGCAGGACGTGGCCCAGGGCAACGAGATCGTCTACGTGCCCTGCCACCGCAGCCACATCGACTACCTGCTGCTCTCCTACCTGCTGTTCCGCAACGGCCTGACCCCGCCGCACATCGCCGCCGGGATCAACCTGAACATGCCGGTGATCGGCTCGATCCTGCGCCGCGGCGGGGCCTTCTTCATGCGCCGCAGCTTCAAGGGCAACCAGCTCTACACCGCGGTGTTCAACGAGTACCTGCACACCCTGTTCTCCCGCGGCTTCTCCACCGAGTACTTCGTCGAGGGCGGTCGTTCGCGCACCGGGCGCATGCTCCACCCACGCACCGGCATGCTCGCCATCACCCTGCGCAGCTTCCTCCGAGACTCGCGCCGGCCGATCGTCTTCGTGCCGGTCTACATCGGCTACGAGCGCGTGCTGGAAGGCCGCACCTACCTCGGCGAACTGCGCGGCGCGACCAAGAAGAAGGAGTCGATCTTCGACCTGTTCAAGGTGGTCGGCGCTCTGAAGCAGCGTTTTGGCCAGGTCTGGGTGAACTTCGGTGAGCCGATCCATCTCGACCAGTTCCTCGACCGCCACCAGCCCGACTGGCAGGACCAGGACCTCGGCCCGGAATACCGCCCCGACTGGCTGCCGCAGACCACCAACCTGCTGGCCAAGGACGTCGCCCGCCACCTCAACGACGCGGCGGCGATCAACCCGGTCAACCTGGTCGCCCTGGCGCTGCTCTCCACCAGCCGCCAGGCCCTCGACGAAAGCGCCCTGGCGCGAATCCTCGACCTCTACCTGGCGCTGCTGCGCAAGGTGCCCTACTCGCCCAGCGCGACCCTGCCGGACGGCGACGGCCAGGCCCTGATCGAATACGTGAAGAGCATGAACCTGCTGGCCGAGCAGAAGGACGCGCTGGGCCGCATCCTCTATCTCGACGAACAGAACGCGGTGCTGGCGACCTACTACCGCAACAACGTCCTCCACGTCTTCGCCCTGCCGGCGCTGATCGCCAGCTTCTTCCAGAGCAACTCGCGGATCAGCCGCGAACAGTTGCTGCGCTTCGCCCGCGCGCTCTATCCCTACCTGCAGGCGGAACTGTTCATCCGCTGGAGCCTGGACGAACTCGACGCGGTGATCGACCAGTGGCTGGCGGCCCTGGTGGAGCAGGGCCTGCTGCGCCAGGAGAACGACACCTTCATCCGCCCGGCGCCAAGCTCGCGGCAATACGTGCTGCTGATCCTCCTCGCTCGTTCGGTGACCCAGACCCTGCAGCGCTTCTACATGGCCATCGCCCTGCTGCTCAACGCCGGGCAGAACGCCCTGACCGCCGAGGAACTGGAGAACCTCTGCACCGTGATGGCCCAGCGCCTGTCGATCCTGCATGGCCTGAACGCCCCGGAGTTCTTCGACAAGAGCCTGTTCCGCCACTTCATCCAGACCCTTCTCGACCTGCGTGTGCTGCGCAAGGACGAGGCCGGCAAACTGAGCTACCACGAACTGCTCGGCGAACTGGCCGAAGGCGCCGCCAAGCGCGTGCTGCCGGCGGAGATCCGCCTGTCGATCCGCCAGGTGGCGCTGGAGCGTCCCGCCGAGGAAGCCGCCGCCGAAAGCAACGACGCAGCCGCCAACTGAGACCCGGCGCCCGCCCTGCGAGGGGCGGGCGCCGCTCCGCTGAAATATCCTGCGACCTTTCCCTGTTCCGGCCCGGCAACCTATGCTGGTTTCCCGGGTCAGAGGCCCGCTCGTTTTTTGTTCCGTCTGAAAGGAGGCTCCCATGAAAAAACTGCCATTGCTGCTCGCCGCCAGCGTCCTCGCCGGCTGCGGTACCCAGCAATCGACTTCGAACGCCAGCTTCGATGGTGAGGTCTTCTACCGCGAGCGTATCGCCCTGCCGCCCTCGGCGCGCCTGAGCGTGAGCCTGGAAGACGTGTCCCTGGCCGACGCCCCTTCGGTGCAGTTGGCCAGCCAGACCCGCGAGATCACCAGCCAGGTGCCGCTGGCGTTCCACCTGGAGTACGACCCGAAGCAGGTCAAGCCGGGCCACAGCTATGCGGTGAGCGCGCGCATCGAGCTGAACGGCCAGTTGCTGTTCATCAACACCACCCGCCACTCGGTGAAACTCGACGGCAGCGACCCGCAGCCCTATCGCGTGCAGGTCGAATCGGCGCGCTGAAGCACACCGCGGCATGCCGCCGGTACGAACCGGCGGTTCCCTCCAGTACACTCCACCTCCTATTCGCTACCGGTTGCCGATCCACCTCACGACGAGCGGCCGGATACCCCGTACGTTCCACATCAAGGACGCTGTCATGTTCCGACTCACTGCCCTCTGCGCCGGCCTGCTACTCTCGGCCAACGCCCTCGCCCTGTCCCTCGCCGACCTGTCGCAGAACGACGCCTCCAGCGGCCTGAAGGACGCCCTGACCCAGGGCGCGCAGATCGCCGTCCGCCAGCTTGGCCAGCCGGGCGGCTTCAACAACAACCCGGACGTGCGCATCGAACTGCCCGGCAAGCTGGGGAAGGCGGCGAAGCTGATGAAGCAGTTCGGCATGGGCGCCCAGGTCGACCAGCTCGAGGCGAGCATGAACCGCGCCGCCGAGGCTGCCGTGCCGCAGGCCCAGGGCCTGCTGGTGGAGGCGGTGAAGAAGATGACCGTGGCCGACGCCAAGGGCATCCTCAAGGGCGGTGACGACGCCGCCACCGAATACCTGGACAAGTCCAGCCGCGAACAGCTGCGCGCGAAGTTCCTGCCGATCGTCAAGCAGGCCACCGACGAGGTCGGCCTGGTCAAGCAGTACAACGCCTTCGCCAGCCAGGCGGCGACCCTTGGGGTGGTCGATGCGAAGAGCGCCAACGTCGAGGGCTATGTCACCGAGCAGGCCCTCGACGGGCTCTTCGAGATGATCGCCAGGCAGGAGAAGAGCATCCGCCAGAACCCGGCGGCTGCCGCCACCGGCCTGGCCAAGAAGGTCTTCGGCGCGGCCAGGTGAGTCGACGGACGGGGCGCGATCGCCCCGTCCCCTTCTCCCGTCAGGCCCGCGCCTCGTCCTTCTTCACGCGGAACCAGGCGGCATAGAGCGCCGGCAGGAACAGCAGGGTGAGCACGGTGGCGACGATCAGCCCGCCCATGATCGCCACCGCCATCGGCCCGAAGAACACGCTGCGCGACAGCGGGATCATCGCCAGCACCGCCGCCAGCGCGGTCAGCACGATGGGCCTGAAACGCCGCACGGTAGCCTCGATGATGGCGTGCCAGCGATCCAGTCCATGGCTGATGTCCTGTTCGATCTGGTCCACCAGGATCACCGAGTTGCGCATGATCATGCCGGCCAGGGCGATGGTCCCGAGCATCGCCACGAAGCCAAACGGCTGGCGGAACAGCAGCAGGAACAGAGTCACGCCGATCAGGCCCAGCGGTGCGGTGAGGAATACCATCGCCATCCGCGAGAAGCTGCGCAACTGCACCATCAGCAGGCTCAACACCACCACGATGAACAGCGGCACGCCGGCGTTCACCGAACTCTGGCCCTTCGCCGCGTCCTCCACCGTGCCGCCCACCTCCAGCAGGTAGCCGTCCGGCAGCTCGGCGCGGATCGGTTCCAGGGTCGGGGCGATCTGCGCGACCAGGGTCGCCGGCAGCGAATCGTCGTAGATATCGGCGCGCACGGTGACCGTCGGCAGGCGGTTGCGGTGCCAGATGATGCCCTCTTCGAAGCCGTATTCGAGCGTAGCGATCTGCGACAGCGCCACGCTCCGGCCATTCTCGGTCGGCACCGCCAGGCTCGGCAGCAACGACAGGTCACGACGCTCCTGCTCGGTGCCGCGCAGGAGGATCTCGATCAGCTCGTTGTCTTCGCGGAAGAAGCTCACGTGCGAGCCGGTCAGCGCGCTCTGCAGGAACTGCGACAGGCTGGCGGTGCTCACCCCCAGGGCACGGGCGCGCTCCTGGTCGATGCTCAGGTACACCACCTTGCTCGGCTCTTCCCAATCCAGGTGCACATTCACCACGTGCGGGTTCTCGCGCATCTTGTCGGCGACCTTGCGCGCCAGTTCGCGAACCTGCGGGATGTCCTCGCCGGAAACCCGGAACTGCACCGGATAGCCCACCGGCGGCCCGTTCTCCAGGCGACTGATGCGGCTGCGCAGGTGCGGGAAGTCCTCGTTCATCCGCTCGATCAGCCACTTGCGCAGCGCCTCGCGGCTCTCCAGGTCCTTGGCCAGCACCACCACCTGGGCGAAGCTGGCCGCCGGCAATTGCTGGTCCAGCGGCAGGTAGAAGCGGGGCGAGCCAGTGCCGACGTAGGCCACGTAGTTGTCGATGCCGTCATGGCCCTGCAGCATTTTTTCCAGGCGCTGGACTTCCTCGCCGGTAGAGCGCAGTGAGGCGCCCTCCGCCAGCTTGATGTCCAGCAGCAGCTCCAGACGCGCCGAGGGCGGGAAGAACTGCTGCGGCACCAGGCGGAACAGCAGCAGCGCGCCGACGAAGGCGGCGAGGGTCAGGACGATCACCGTCTTGCGGTAGCGCACGCACCACTCCACCAGACGCCGGAAGCGCTGGTAGAAGGCCGTAGCATAGGGATCGTAGCCATCGGCGCTGCCGCCGTGCTTCTGCGCGTGCAACCTGGCCAGGTCCGGCAGCAGCTTGGCCCCCAGGTAGGGAACGAAGACCACCGCGGCGAACCAGGAGACCACCAGGGCGATGGTCACCACCTGGAACAGCGAGCGGGTGTATTCGCCGGTGCCGGACTGCGCGGTGGCGATCGGCAGGAAGCCGGCGGCGGTGATCAGGGTGCCGGTGAGCATCGGGAAGGCGGTACTGGTCCAGGCGAAGGCGGCCGCCTTGAGACGGTCGTAGCCCTGCTCCATCTTCACCGCCATCATCTCCACCGCGATGATCGCGTCGTCCACCAGCAATCCCAGCGCCAGCACCAGGGCGCCGAGGGAGATCTTGTGCAGGCCGATGCCGAAGTAATGCATGGCGGCGAAGGTCATCGCCAGCACCAGCGGGATCGACAGCGCCACCACCAGGCCGGTGCGCAGGCCGAGGGAGAAGAAGCTCACCAGCAGGACGATCACCAGCGCCTCGGCCAGCACCCGGATGAACTCGCCGACCCCGGTACGTACCGCCGCCGGCTGGTCGGACACCTTGCGCAGTTCCAGTCCGGCCGGCAGCGACTGCTGCAGGCGGGCGAACTCGGTTTCCAGGGCCTTGCCCAGCACCAGGATGTCGCCGCCCGGCTTCATCGCTACCGCCAGGCCGATGGCGTCCTCGCCCATGAAGCGCATGCGCGGCGCCGGCGGATCGTTGAAGCCGCGGCGAACCTCGGCCACGTCGCCGATGCGGAAGGTGCGGTCGCCGACGCGGATGGGGAAGTCGCGGATCTCCTCCACCGAATCGAAACGCCCGGAAACGCGCAACTGCACGCGGTCGCTGGCGGTCTCGAAGAACCCGGAGGAGGCCACCGCGTTCTGTTCCTCCAGCGCCTTCTGTACCGCCGCCAGGGGCAGGCCGAGGGTGGCCAGCTTGGTGTTGGACAGGTCGATCCAGATCTTCTCGTCCTGCAGGCCGATCAGCTCGACCTTGCCGACGTTCCTGATCCGCTGCAATTGCAGTTGCAGGCGGTCGGCATAGTCCTTCATCACCGCATAGTCGAAGCCCTTGCCGGTGAGCGCATAGATGTTGCCGTAGGTGGTGCCGAACTCGTCGTTGAAGAACGGGCCCTGGATGCTTTGCGGCAAGGTGGCGCGAATGTCGCTGATCTTCTTGCGGATCTGGTACCAGAGTTCGGGGATCTCGCTGGAATGGATGTCCTCGCGGGCCATGAAGGTCACCTGCGAGACGCCGGGGCGGGAGAAGGACACGATGCGATCGTAGTCGCCGGTTTCCATCAGCTTCTTCTCGATACGCTCGGTGACCTGCCGGGCCACCTCTTCGGCGCTGGCACCCGGCCAGTTGGTCTGCACCACCATGGCCTTGAAGGTGAACGGCGGGTCTTCGCTCTGCCCCAGCTTGCTGTAGGACAGCGCGCCAACCGCGCCAAGCAGGATCATCAGGTACAGGACGATCTGGCGATTCTGCAACGCCCAGGCGGAAAGGTTGAAGGACATGCGACTACTCCTTGGCCGCCAGTTTCACCGTGCGGTTGGCCCGGTCGATCGGACGCACCTGCTGCCCTTCGCGAAGCACCTGGACCCCGGTGGCCACCACCCAGTCGCCAGCCTTCAGGCCTTCGAGCACCGGCACACGGTCCTCGGCATAGGGACCGGTGCGCACCGGCTGCCGGCGCAGGGTCGAGCTGCCCGGTTCGACCACCCAGACGAACGCCTGGCCGGCCTCTGCGGTCAGCGCCGACAAGGGAACCGATAACGGCACCGCCTCGGCGGCGGCGACGTAGACCCGCGCGCTCTGGCCCAGTTCGGCCGGAGTCGCGCGGTCGTCGAAGGCCACCCGGGCGGCGAAGGTACGCGATTGCGGATCGGCCGCGGGCGAAAGCTCGCGGATATGCCCGGCAAAGCGTCTGTCGCGTTGCGACCAGAGTTCGACCGACACCGGCTGGCCGATGCGGAAACGTTCGAAGCTGTGTTCCGGCAGGCCGATCAGCACCTCGCGCTCGCCGTCGGCGGCCAGGCTGAAGACCGTCTGCCCGGCCGCCACCACCTGGCCCACCTCGACGCGCCGGCTGGCGATCACACCATCCTGGGGCGAGCGCAGCACGGCGTAGCCGGCCTGGTTGTCGGCGACGTTGAATTCGGCGCGGATCTGCTTCAACCGCGCCTCGCCGGCGCGGTAGCTGTTCTGGATGTTCTCGAACTGGGAATGGCTGACCAGGTTGCGGTCGAGCAAGGTGCGGTAGCGCCGGTACTCGGCGCGCACGGTCTGCAGGTTGGCCTCGGCGGCACTGACCTGGGCCCGCGCCGCCTCCAGTTGCAGGCGCACGTCCTGGGGATCGAGTTCGGCCAGGGGCTGGTCCTTCTTCACCCGCTCGCCGACTTCCACCAGCCGGCGGATGACCTTGCCGCCGATGCGGAAGGCCAGCTCAGGCTCGTGGCGGGCGCGGATCTCGCCGGGAAAGGCCTGGCTCACCTCCCCCGCCGGCTGGGGCTGGACGACGATCGCCGGACGCGCCGCGGCTGGCGGCGGCGTGCCGTTGCCGCAGGCGGCGAGGAACAGGGAGGAAAGCAGGGACAGGGCGACGAGCGGGATATGGCGGTACATGTGACACCTTCCGCAAACTGCGTTCGAGTTCTTATACTGGGCGGTATAGTAAAAATACAGAACCCATCAGTCCAGTATTTCAATTGTATAAGCGCATGTCAGAACCCACCTCCTCCGTCGGTCCCGGCCGGCCCAAGGACCCGGCCAAACGGGAAGCCATTCTCGAGGCGGCCAAGCGCCTGTTCCTCTGCAACGGCTACGACGGCAGCAGCATGGAAGCCATCGCCTCGGAAGCCGGCGTTTCCAAGCTCACCGTCTACAGCCACTTCACCGACAAGGAAACCCTGTTCAGCGAAGCGGTGAAGGCCAAGTGCGCCGAGCAGCTTCCCGCCCTGTACTTCCAGCTGGCCGAAGGCGCGCCGCTGGAAAAGGTCCTGCTGAATATCGCCCGCGGCTTCCACCGGCTGATCAACAGCCACGAGGCGATCGCCCTGACCCGCCTGATGGCCGCGCAGGCCGGGCAGAACCCCAAGCTTTCCGAGCTGTTCTTCGAGGCCGGGCCGAAGCAGGTGATCGACGAGATGGAACGCCTCCTCGAGCAGGCCCGCCGCAGCGGCAAGCTGGCGTTCCCGGACGCGCGCCACGCCGCCGAACACTTCTTCATGCTGGTCAAGGGCTGCGCCAATTACCGCCTGTTGATCGGCTGCGCCGAACCGCTGGACGAGGCCGAAGGCGAGCGGCACGTGGAAGAGGTGGTGGCGCTGTTCCTGCGCGCCTTCGCCGCGGGCGGCTGACGCGGCTCAGGCGCGACGGCGGAAACGCACCCGCGCTCGCTGCGGACGCAGTGAAAACCAGCCGCGCGGCGCCAGGTCGCCGTCGTGCATGATGTCCCAGTGCTCGACCCAGTAGGCCAGCGCCGCCGCCAGATCGATCATCGCCATCGCGGTGCCGGGGCAGGCGCGGTCACCGAGGCCGAAGGGGAAGTAGGCGCCACGCGGCCAGCGCGCCGGTTCGAGGAAGCGCTCGGGACGGAACTCCAGCGGCGCCTCGAACCAACGGGGATCGCGCTGGGTGATCCAGCTCGAGACCATGGTCACGTCGCCGCGCTTCAGCCGCTGGCCGAACACCTCGATGTCCGCCGTCACCTGCCGCGGCGCCAGGCCGTAGGCCGGCGGGTACAGGCGCAGGCACTCCTGCAGGACCGCCCTGAGCAGCGCGCAATCGCGCAGGTCGGCGACCGAGCGGATCGCCGTCCAATTCACTCCCGCCAGCTCGGCGCGTAGCCGCGCGAGCAACTCGGGACGCTGGGCCAGCAGCAACAGGCTCCAGGTCAGGGTCACGCCGGTGGACTGGTGGGACGCCATGAGCAGGGTGCAGAGTTCATCGCGTAGGTCCGCCAGCGGCCGCGGCGAGCGCTCCGCCACCTCGCCCACCGCCTCGCGCAACTGGCCCAGCGCCCAGCGCTTGCGCGGACACAGTTTGCTCGGGAACCAGTGGCCCAGCGGCAGGCCGGTGCTCATTTCCAGCAATGCCACCCGCGACAGCAGGCGCACCGCCTTGGCGATCCGATAGGCCGACGGTTGCAGGTCGACGTCGAACAGCGCGTGACCGCTGAGGGTGACGCTGAACGCAGCCATTTCCAGGTCGAGGTCGTATTCGCGCCCCTCCTCCACCCGCTCGCTCCACTCCGCGGCCAGGCGGCGAACCTCGCTGGCCGGCGGCGGCGCCAGGTGCGGCCGTACCTCCTTGCGCCGGGCCTGGGCGGGGGCGCCCTCACGCATCATGAAGCTGCGCCCGTTCCACTGTTTCAGCATGCACAGCGCCGGCTGCCAGCGTTGCAGGTCATCGCGGCGATCGACCATCAATTCCTGCACCGCCTGCGGATGGAACAGGCACCAGAGGCGCTGCGGGCCCATGCGGGCGACCGCGAGGTCCGGCTGCGCGACGTGCATCTTCTGCAACCAGGCCAGCGGATCGCGCTGCATCTCCAGCCAGTGGCGGGCGCCGGCACGCCCGTCGTTGGCCCAGGGCAGGTGCGCCAGGCGCCGGCGAATCGGACAATCGATGGTCTGCTGCATACTCGCCGCCTCCCTGCGGTGTCGACACTCAGCCCTTGCCCAGGGCCTTCTTCGGGTAGATGTCGTAGCGGCTGGACTTGCCTTCCAGGCTATAGCCGGGCTTGGGCCCTTCGATGATCGGCGCCTTGCGCGGGCGCTTCACCACCACCCGGTGGCTGGCCAGGGCCAGGGCCGCCTGCAACAGCGCCGGAGCGTCGAGATCGTCGCCCACCAGCGGCCGGAACAGACGCATTTCCTTCTTCACCAATGCGCTCTTGTCGCGATGGGGAAACATCGGGTCGAGGTAGACCACCTGCGGCGCCTCGCCGTCCCAGGCGCGCATCAGGTCCGCCGAATTGCCGCCGAGCAGACGCATCCGCGCGGCGATCGGCGCCACGTCGGGATCGCGCCGGGCGCGCTCCAGGCCATCCTCGAGCAGGGCGGCGATCAGCGGCTGGCGCTCGACCAGGGTCACCTCGCAACCCAGGCTGGCGAGGACGAACCCATCTCGGCCCAGGCCGGCCGTGGCATCCAGGACGCGTGGGCGGATGCCTGGCTGGACGCCGACCGCCTTGGCGATCATCTGCCCGCTGCCGCCGCCGAACTTGCGCCGGTGGGCGCTGGCGCCTTCGACGAAATCGACCCGCACCGGACCGGGGGAGTCCGCCCCCAGTTGCAAGACCTGCAAGCCCTGCTCGCCGACCTGCACGGCGAACTCCGCCTCGTCGTCCGCCGCCAACGGCAGGCCGAGCCGCTCCGCCCAGCGCCGCGCAACCTCGGCGCAATCGGCGGACAGGGCTTGGACATGCAGGCGAGGAGCGGTGGAATCGGTCATGGTCGGGCAATCGTCGTGGAAAGCGCGGATTTTGCCAGAGTTGGCCCGCGCGCGCTCACCGGCAGACCTTCCATAGGCCCATGTCGAGATGGAAGTGATCCCGGTGGGCGGCATTGTAGTCGGGCCCCAGCACCGCATTGAAACTGGCGCAGGCGCCGTCCCGCACGCGGCGCAGGAAGCGCCCGTCGGCGCCCTGGTCGGCCCAGTCCGTGGCCAGGCGGATTCGCCTCCCGCCGGCCAGGCGGAAGCCGCTGATGTCCAGGGCATTGGCCGAAGCATGCTGGCTGCGCCGGCCGTTCTCGCGGTTGTAGACGTTGCGGCAGGCGAAGCTGCCGATATGCTCGACCCGCGTCAGCGGCTGGCCATAGATATCCAGGGCTGCCGGTTGCAGCACGTGGCGCTCGAACAATGCATAGCTCACTGCCAACGGGCAACTGGCGAGGAAGCTGCTGCTCAACTCCAATGCCGCCCCACGCACGCGCAGGCTGTTGCTCAACGGGCAGGTAGCCGATGGCGGATCGTCGGCGACCCGCTGGTAGCGCAGTTGCGAGGTGGCCAGGGCGGCGTCGCAGAGGCTCCGGTCGTCGGCCAGCCGCCATAGCTTGTAGCGGGTCAGCAGGTTCGGCGGTTCGCGCACGTCCAGCGGCAGCCAGGGATTCCAGCGCGCCGGCAGATCGAGCCACTGGTTGCGCAGGGCGCCGACGGCCCCCGCCAGCAGCAGCAATGGCAGCAACCAGGCCAGGCGGCGCACGGGTTCAGCGGAACAGGTCGTTGATACGGTCGAAAGGCATCGCCGCACGGGTCGCTTCCAGGTCGCGCCGCGCCAGCGCCTGCGCCGCCTCATGGAAAGCGCCGAAGGCGACCCGGGCAAGGTTCGAGCCCAGGCTCACGCGCTTGACGCCGAGGGCTTCCAGCTCGTCCAGCGACAGCTCCAGGCGCGGCGAACCGACCAGTACGTTGACCGGCTTCGGTGCCACCGCTTCGAGCACCGCGACGATCTGTTCGCGGCGGTTCAAGCCAGGCGCGTAGAGCACATCGGCGCCGGCATCGGCATAGGCGCGCAGGCGCCGCAGGGTGTCGTCGAGATCCTCGCGACCATGCAGGAAATTCTCCGCGCGGGCGCAGAGGGTGAATGGGAATGGCAACGCACGGGCCGCCTCGACCGCGGCAGCGACCCGCTCCAGCGCGGCGGAGAACTCATAGATGGGCTGTCCGGCGCGCCCGCTGGCATCCTCGATGGAACCACCGACCAGGCCGGCCTCGGCGGCCAGGCGGATGGTCGTGGCGCAGTCTTGCGGAGCATCGCCGTAGCCGTTTTCCAGGTCGGCGGCGACCGGCAGATCGGTGGCGGCGACGATCGCCCGGGCGTTTTCCAGCGCCTCGGTCCGGCTCACCGCGCCTTCCGCATCGCGCCGGCCCAGGGAGAACGCCAGGCCGGCGCTGGTAGTGGCAAGGGCGTCGAAGCCGAGGCTGGCGAGCATCTTCGCCGAACCGGCATCCCAGGGATTGGGCAGGACCAGCATACCGGGCCCCTGGTGCAGGTCGCGGAAACGTTCGGCGCGTTGGCGTTGGCTGGTCATGGCGGCGGGCTCCGTGGCGGGGAAAGGACTCCCTAGCCTAGGCGCAGGCCGGCGGAGCGTCGAGCACCGCGCTCAGAGCAGGCCCAGTTGCTCCACTTCCGGGACCGGGATCGGCTCGGGTAGCGCCGGCAAGCCTGGCAGGCGCTGGCCCAGCAGCGCATGGAAACGCTGGGCCTGCTGGGCCGCCAGGTGATTGTCGGGGGTATGCAGGAATACGTATGGAGTCAGGCCGGCCTCGATCCAGTCGGCCACCTTGTCGACCCAGGGCAAAAGGAACACCTCGTTGGCCGGCAGGTCGGGACCGCCGATGAAACGCACCTGTGGCGTATCGCTGAAGGCCGCCGGACGGATCGGCAGGCGCGGCTTCTTCGACTGGGCGTGGAGCACCGCCGGATCGTCCGAACGGCAACTGAACAGCGCCCGCGAATCCAGGCAGATGCGCTCCACGCCACGCTCGCGCAGGTGGCGGTTGAGCAGGCGCTCGTCCTCGCCTTTGTCGAAGAACGCCGGGTGGCGTACTTCCACGGCAATCCGTCGCGGACTCAGCTCATCGAGGAAATACAGCAGTTCGCCCAGGCGCTGCGGGGTGAACGCCGCCGACAGTTGCAGCCACAGCGGGCTGACCCTTTCGCCAAGCGGCGCCAGCAGTTCGAGGAAGTCGTCGGCGGCCCCGAGCCGTTCGCGCAGGTCGCCTTCGTGACTGATATCGCGGGGAAACTTGGCACAGAAGCGGAACCCCGCCGGCATCGTCTCGGCCCAGCGCCGCACGGTTTCCGCCGAAGGCCGGGCATAGAAGGTGGTATTGCCCTCGACCGCGTTGAAGATGCCGCCGTAGTGTCCGAGGTAGTCGGCGGAACGCAATTCGCGCGGATAGAAGCTGCCGCGCCAGGCCGCCTCGTTCCAGGATGGACAACCGAGGAAATAAGGAAGGGAAACCACGGGAGCGCGCGGAGCCGCTCAGGCGTAGAGGTCGAGGCCGAGGACATCCTCGGCGCCGGCGTCGATGTTGAGGCTGGCGGTGGAGTTGTAGCTGGCCAGGGCCATCGCCGCATGGCTGCTTACCGGGCGCTGGAACGCCAGCAGGTCGCGGGCGCTCACCGGCAGGCTGTCGCCGCCCGCCGAACTGGCCTGGACCTTGCGCGCCTGCGGCGCCTGCTCGAAGCCCTGGCTGCCGGAAACCGGCGCCGGCTGCTCGCGCCGCGCCTCGACATCGCGCTGCACGTCGCGATACGGCGTGACCGCCGAGCCCGGTCGGGCGCTGCGCTCCAGCGGCAACGAAGAGGAAGAAAGTCCGTCGATACGCATGATCAAAACCCGGGGAAGTCTCCACACTCTAGCCAGCCCCGAAAGGCTTGGCAATTACCGCTGCGCGGCATTTTCAGGGCGCTTTTTTCGGCGTCGCCACGTTGTCGCGCAGGTACACCGGCAGCGCCTGTTCCGCCTCCACGCCTTCGCCGCGCGCCCAGGCGAAGCCGGCCAGGTTGAGCAAGTCCTCGGCATGCGGCAGCAGGCTCGCGTCCAGCGCGGCCGGGCGCTGCGGCATGCGCTCGACGTAGCCCCAGCCGGTGCCGGCGCCGAACCAATCCGCGGCAGCGGCGTCCCACGGTACGGCGACCCGCTCGGGCGGCAGTACCGCTTCGCTGCCGGCCAGGCGCATCTCGCCCTGTTGCAACTGGTAGCAACCCCAGTAGACCTCGTCCATCCGCGCGTCGATGGCCGCGGCGACCCGCTCCGCACCCTGCTCGCGGTAGGCCCGCTGGGCCAGGATCGCCAGGTCGGAGACCGCCAGTACCGGGCGCTGCAGGGCGAAGGCCAGACCCTGGACCACGCCGATGGCGATGCGCACGCCGGTGAAGGCGCCCGGACCGCGCCCGAAAGCGATGGCGTCCACTGCGGACAGAGCGACGCCGGCCTCGTCGAGCAGGTCGCGGACCATCGGCAGCAGGCGCTGGGCGTGCAGGCGCGGGATCACCTCGTAGTGACTGAGCGCCCGCCCCTCGTGGAGCAGGGCGACGGAGCAGGCTTCGGTGGAGGTATCCAGGGCCAACAGAGTGGACATCGACGGTTCCGCGTGGTGAAAAAGACGCCGATTGTACCAGCCTTCTCCGCCCCGGAAACGCCGACGGCCCGCAAGCGGGCCGTCGGTGCTACAGCGCTGCGGATCAGCTCAGGGCCGAAAGCACTTTCGCGGTGATCTGCTCGACCGAGCCGACGCCGGCGATGCTGTGGTATTTCGGGGTGCCTTCGGCGGCCGACAGCTTCTGGTAGAAGTCGACCAGCGGCTTGGTCTGCGAATGGTAGACCGACAGGCGGTGACGCACGGTCTCTTCCTTGTCGTCCTCGCGCTGGATCAGCTCTTCGCCGGTAACGTCGTCCTTGCCGGCGACCTTCGGCGGGTTGTGCTCGGTGTGGTACACGCGGCCGGAGGCCGGGTGCACGCGACGACCGGCGATACGCGACACGATCTCCTCGTCGTCGACGGCGATCTCGACCACGTGGTCGATGGTCACGCCGGCGTCCTTCAGCGCTTCGGCTTGCGGGATGGTCCGCGGGAAGCCGTCGAACAGGAAGCCCTTGGCGCAATCGGCCTCGGTGATGCGTTCCTTGATCAGGGCGATGATGATGTCGTCGGATACCAGGCCGCCGCTGTCCATCACGCCTTTCACCTGCTGGCCGAGCGGGCTGCCGGCCTTGACTGCGGCGCGCAGCATGTCGCCGGTGGAGATCTGCGGAATGCCGAACTTCTCGGTGATGAACCGTGCCTGGGTGCCTTTGCCGGCACCGGGTGCCCCGAGCAGAATCACACGCATCGATATGCTCCTTAGAATTAGTAAGCGAAAGTCTGGATCCGCCTCGTGGGGCCAATCTCGTATTTGCAGGAAACGGCACTGTATGGCGCCGAAAAGGCTGTCCAAGATACACAGCGCCCCCCCACCGCACAAGACACCGAAAGTCGCCCCCCCGCCTTCCCTCATCCGGTGTTGCGCAGTCCGGCGGCGACCCCCGCGACCGTCACCAGCAGCGCCTGCTCCAGGCCGCCGCAGGCGTCGCCCCGGCAGCGCCGCGAACGGGCCAGAAGCTCAGCCTGGAGCAGGTGCAGCGGGTCTAGATAGCTGTTGCGCACGCTGATCGACTCGCGGGTCTCGCTGGCGTGGGCGAGCAGCAGCGACTGCCCGGTCAGTCCCAGCACCACGCGCACCGCCTGCGACAATAGGTCGCGTAAACGACGCCCCAGCGGACGCAGCTCGAGCGGCACTAGACGTTCGTCGTAGAGCCGCGCGATATCCGCGTCGGCCTTGGCCAGGACCATTTCCAGCATGTCGATGCGGGTGGTGAAGAACGGCCATTGCTCGCGCATCTGCCCGAGCAGCGCGCCCTCGCCACGCTCGATGGCGTTCAGCAAGGCGGTCTCCCAGCCAAGCCATGCCGGCAGCATCAGGCGCGTCTGGGTCCAGGCGAAGATCCAGGGAATCGCCCGCAGGCTCTCCACCCCGCCTTCGCGGCGCTTGGCCGGGCGGCTGCCCAGCGGCAGACGGCCCAGTTCCTGCTCGGGCGTGGCCAGGCGGAAATACTCGACGAACTGCGGATCGTCGCGCACCACCCTGCGGTAGGCCAGCAGCGCGTCCTTCGCCAGGCGGTCCATCTGCGCGCGCCAGGCCGGCTCGGGAGCCGGCGGCGGCATCAGGGTCGCCTCCAGCACTGCGGCGAGGTAGAGATTGAGGTTCTGTTCGGCGATGTCCGGCAAGCCGAACTTGAAGCGGATCATCTCGCCCTGTTCGGTGACCCGGAAGCGCCCGGCCACCGAACCCGGTGGCTGCGACAGGATCGCCGCGTGGGCCGGCCCGCCGCCGCGGCCGACGGTGCCGCCGCGGCCATGGAAGAGCAGCAGCTCGACCTCGTGCTGGCGGCAGATCTCCACCAGTTTCTCCTGCGCCCGGTACTGCGCCCAGGCCGCCGTGAGAGTACCGGCGTCCTTGGCCGAATCGGAGTAGCCGATCATCACTTCCTGCACCCCGGAGAGCCGCGAACGGTAGCCCGGCAGCGTCAGCAGGCGCTCCATGCAGGGGCCGGCGTTGTCCAGGTCGTCGAGGGTCTCGAACAGCGGCACCACGCGCATCGGCCAGTCGACGCCGCTTTCCTTGAGCAGCAGTTGCACCGCCAGCACGTCGGACGGCTGGCCGGCCATCGAGATCACGTAGGAACCCAGCGACGCCGGTGGTGCGGCGGCGATCGCCCGGCAGGTGGCGAGCACCTCGGCGGTATCCGCCGAAGGCTGGTAGTGCGCCGGCAGCAGGGGGCGGCGGCTGTTCAGTTCCTCGAGAAGGAATTCCAGGCGGGTCTTCTCGTCCCACTCGTCGTAGCTGCCCAGCTCCAGGTACTCGGTGATCTCGCTCAGCGCGGCGGCATGGCGGCTCGAGTCCTGGCGCACGTCCAGGCGCACCAGGAACAGGCCGAAGGTGGCGGCGCGGCGCAGGCAGTCGAGCAACGCGCCGTCGGCAATCACGCCCATGCCGCAGGCGTGCAGCGACTCGTGGCACAGTTGCAGCGGCTCGACCAGGTCGCGGTTGTGCTCCAGGACGCCCTCCGCGGCCGGCACCTCGCCGGCCAGGGCCTGGTGGGTCCAGTTGCGGGTCACGCGCAGGCGCTCGCGCAATTGCTTGAGCAGGGCGCGATAGGGCTCGGCGCTATCGCCGACCCGCGCCAGCAGCTGCGGCGAGGCCTGCTGCATGGACAGCTCGGCGGCCAGTCGGTCGATATCGCGCAGGTACAGGTCGGCGGCCATCCAGCGCGCCAGCAGCAGGACCTCGCGGGTCACGCTGGCGGTGACGTTGGGATTGCCGTCGCGGTCGCCCCCCATCCAGGACGCGAAGCGCAGCGGCGCGGCGGTCAACGGCAGGCGTTCGCCGGTGCTGCGCAGGAGTACCTCGTCGACGTGCCGAAGGACGTTCGGCAAGGCCTGCCAGAGAGAATGCTCGATCACCGCGAAGCCCCATTTCGCCTCGTCCACAGGGGTCGGCCGGACCTTGCGGATCTCGTCGGTATGCCAGGCCTCGGCCACCAGCCGCTGCAGGCGCTGCTGGATGCGACTGCGCTCCTCCGGCAGCAGGTCGGCATGGTCCTTGGCCGCCAGCTGCGCGGTGATCGCATCGTATTTCTGGATCAGCGTGCGCCGCGCCACCTCGGTGGGATGGGCGGTCAGCACCAGTTCGATCTCCAGCCCGGCGAGCTGGCGAGCCAGTTGCCCGGGGGCATGCCCGGCGTCCTTGAGACGCCCCAGCAGCTCTTCCAGCACCAGGTTCTCGAAGGGTTCCGGCTCGTTCGGCCGGCGCCGGCGGATACGGTGGTATTGCTCGGCGATATTGGCCAGGTTGAGGAACTGGTTGAAGGCCCGCGCCACCGGCAGCAGTTCGTCTTCCTCGAGCCCGTCGAGGGTGGCGGTGAGCTGCTGGGCGCCCTCCGCGGAACCGCGGCGGGCAGCCTTGGCGCCCTTGCGGATCAGCTCGATCTTGTCGAGGAACCGCGGGCCGTACTGCTCGCGGATGGTGTCGCCGAGCAATTCGCCCAGTTGGTGGACGTCCTCGCGCAGGCGCGCATCGATTTCCGGCATGACCTGTCTCCACTGCGGGTGGGAAACCAGCTTGGCTCAGGCGCCCCCGCGCTTACAAGCCCGCAGGGTGCCAGTACGGCGCCGCCGGGCCGGAAGCGAGGCTGCCGGCGCCGATCGGGTCTAGTCTGAAGGAAGTGCCCGCACCGAGGCACGGCCCCACGAGGGCACCCCAGCACGCCCGCCACGACCGGGCTGAAGAGGTCAGCATGAAGATCCGTGAGCTTGTCCGCCATTGGGAACACACCGCCAAGGGCCGCATGGCCCGCAACCACTACAGCATCCCGCTGGACGTCGAAAGCGCCGCGCGCCTCGCCGCGCTGCACGAGATGTATCCGCGGCGCAGCGTCGAGGAACTACTGGGCGAGCTGGTCGGCGCCGCCCTGGAAGAACTGGAGGCGAGCTTCCCCTACGTGAAGGGGAGTCAGGTGGTGGCCACCGACGAACAGGGCGATCCGCTCTATGAGGATGTCGGCCCTACCCCACGCTTCCTGTCGCTCTCGCGCAAGTACCTGCACGAACTGGTCGCGCAACAGGACACCTCCAGTCACTGAGCGCGACTTCAGCCATGCCGGCGGTGCACGCCGGGAACGTGCATGTGCCCGGCCTCGGCGCATTCCTCGGGGATAGGCGACAGCGGCGCGGGCTGCTCCAGTTCGCGGAGGATGCCGCAGGCCTGGCTGTTGCCGGCGACCGTACAGCGTGAGCCGAGATCCTGCAGTTGCTCGCGCAATGCCTGGAGTTCGGCGATGCGCACCTCGACGTGATGCAGGTGCTCGTCGATCAGCCGGTTGGCGGTGCCGCAATCCGCCTCGGGACGGTCGCGCAACGCCAGCAGGGTACGGATTTCCTCCTGGGTCATGTCCAGCGAGCGGCAGTGACGGATGAACGACAGGCGCTCGACATGCGCCAGGGTGTATTGCCGATAGTTGCCTTCGCTACGCGCGGGCTCGGGCAACAGGCCTTCGCGCTCGTAGTAACGGATGGTCTCCACCGGGCAACCGGTTCTCTTCGCCAGCTCACCGATCTTCATGCCAACCCTCCTCCAATCGCCGACGCGGCTACCCGAATTGGCAGTACCGCTTGACTCTGTAGTTGCTACAGGGTGTGCAATCGCACCCAACACGTCAAACGGGAATTGTTTCCATGAGCCACGAACACGCCGACACTTGCTGTCACGGTCACGGACATGATCATGGGCACCGCCACGCGCCTCGCCCGGCGGTGGCCGCCATCGGAACCCTGGCCGGCAACGCCGAGTTGCGCTGGAGCGACCTACGCATCGAAGCGATGGACTGCCCGACCGAGGAACGCCTGATCCGCGACGCCCTCGGTCGCCAGCCGGCAGTGGAGTCGCTGGAATTCAACCTGATGCAGCGCCTGCTGCGCGTCCAGCATCGCTTCGACAGCGTCGAGCCGCTGCAGAAGCTGATCGCCGGCCTCGGCATGCAAGCGGTGCCGCTGGATGCCGGCGAAAATACCGACGGCCCCTCGCAAGCGCCGGCGAAACCCTGGTGGCCGCTGGCCCTGGCCGGCGCGATGGCGCTGGCCTCGGAGATCGTCGAATGGTTCGGCCTGGCGCCGGACTGGGTGGTCGCCGGCCTCGCCCTGCTGGCCATCCTCGGCGCCGGCCTGCCGACCTACCGCAAGGGCTGGATCGCCCTGAAGAACCGCAACCTGAACATCAACGCCCTGATGAGCATCGCCGTGACCGGCGCCGTGCTCATCGGCCAGTGGCCGGAAGCGGCGATGGTCAGCGTGCTGTTCGCCATCGCCGAGCTGATCGAGGCGAAGTCCCTGGATCGCGCGCGCAACGCCATCCGCGGCCTGCTGCAACTGGCTCCGGAACAGGCCACGGTACTGGTCGGCGGCGAATGGAAGGAGCTGCCGGCCAAGCAAGTGGAACTGGAAGCCACCGTGCGCGTGAAGCCCGGCGAACGCATCGCCCTCGACGGCGAGGTGACCAGCGGCCGCTCCAGCGTCAACCAGGCGCCGATCACCGGCGAAAGCCTGCCGGTGGAGAAGGAGGTCGGCGAGCCGGTGTTCGCCGGCAGCATCAACGGCGAGGGCGCGCTGGAGTACCGCGTCACCCGCCGCGCCGACGACAGCACCCTGGCCCGGATCATCCACGCCGTGGAGGAAGCCCAGGGTTCCCGCGCACCGACCCAGCGTTTCGTCGACAGTTTCGCCCGCGTCTACACCCCGGTGGTATTCCTCATCGCCCTCGCCACCGCGGTGCTGCCGCCGCTGCTGTTCGGCGGCGCCTGGCTGGACTGGATCTACCGCGCCCTGGTGCTGCTGGTGATCGCCTGTCCCTGCGCGCTGGTGATCTCCACCCCGGTGACCATCGTCAGCGGCCTTTCCGCCGCGGCGCGCCTGGGCATCCTGATCAAGGGCGGGGTGTTCCTCGAACTCGGGCGCAAGCTGTCCTGGGTCGCCCTCGACAAGACCGGCACCATCACCCATGGCAAACCGCAACAGACCGACTACCTGCCGATCGCGGAGGCTGACGGGACGGATGCGCGCCTGCTCGCCGCCAGCCTGGCCGCGCGTTCCGACCACCCGGTATCGCGCGCCGTGGCCAACGCAGCGGAAGAGGACGGCCTTGCCCTGGGCGTGGTCGAGGACCTCGCCGCCCTGCCGGGACGAGGCGTCAGCGGACGCATCGACGGCGTCCTCTACCACCTCGGCAACCATCGCCTGGTGGAGGAACTGGGCCTCTGCTCGCCGGCCCTGGAAGAGCGCCTGGACGCCCTGGAGCGCCAGGGCAAGACGGTCATCGCGCTGTGCGATCCGCAGCGCGTGCGGGCCCTCTTCGCCGTCGCCGACGGGGTCAAGGACAGCAGCCGCGAGGCGATCCGCGAGCTGCACGCGCTGGACGTGAAGACCCTGATGCTCACCGGCGACAACCCGCACACCGCAGCCGCCATCGCTGCCCAGGTAGGCATCGACGCAGCTCGCGGCAACCTCCTGCCGGAGGACAAGCTGCGTGAAGTGGAAGCGCGCCAGGCCGACGGCTCGCGGGTCGGCATGGTCGGCGACGGGATCAACGACGCGCCGGCCCTGGCCCGCGCCGACATCGGCTTCGCCATGGGCGCGGCGGGCACCGACACGGCCATCGAGACCGCCGGCGTCGCGCTGATGGACGACGACTTGCGCAAGTTGCCGCAATTCGTCCGGCTGTCGCGCACCACCCACGCGATCCTGGTCCAGAACATCACCCTGGCCCTGGGCATCAAGGCGGTGTTCCTCGCCCTTACCCTGGCCGGCGAAGGCACCCTGTGGATGGCGGTATTCGCCGACATGGGCGCCAGCCTGCTGGTGGTGTTCAACGGTCTGCGACTGTTGCGCAAGCGTTTCTGAAAGGCCCCACTGGCCTCCTCCAGCCCCACTCAGGTGGGGCTTTTTTCTGCCCGAGTGTTCCGTCCTGGAGCGCTGCGGCAGTTGTGCGTTTCGTGGACTAGAGCCCTGTAGGACGGGCTTTAGTATGCAGAGGTGGCGTTCTGCGACCACGCCGGAAGCCGACTGTTCAGTCAGAAAATTTCAGATTTTTTTTTGAACCCCTGAACCAGCGGGGGAGTCACTAAAAGTACATGGCCAATCGCCAAGCCCCTGAAACAGAGGCCTGGCAGAGGCTTGCTCAGTGAGCAGGAAGAAAAGACCGGAGGGCCGGAAACGCGCCCACGGTAATGGCCAGAGATGAAAGCCAAGGAATCAGCATCCCTGTCAGAGGAAATTTCCCATGGAGCAAAAAGCGATGAGCAAGCAACACACCGGTTCCCTGCGTGGCCTCAAGCTGGCCCTGCTGGCCGTAGGCAGCAGCCTGGTCCTGGCCGGCTGCGCCGGCAACCCGCCGACCGAGCAGTTCGCCGTGACCGAGTCCGCGGTGAATAACGCGGTAAGCGCCGGCGGCCCGGAATATGCCCCGGTCGAGATGAAGTCCGCCCAGGACAAGCTGAGCCAGGCGCGCATCGCCATGAACGACAAGGAATACGACCAGGCCAAGCGCCTGGCGCAGCAGGCCGAGTGGGACGCCCGGGTCGCCGAGCGCAAGACCCAGGCCGCCAAGGCGCAGAAAGCCGTGAAGGATGCCCAGCAGGGCGTCATGGAACTGCGTGAGGAAGGCATGCGCGATACGCAGCACTAAGCCGGATTCCGCCCTTCTTTCGTCGATTCGTGATTAAGGATGACCCCTATGCGTAAGTACATTGCCCTCCCCGCCGTATCCCTGCTGGCCCTGGCGCTGGCCGCCTGCTCCACGCCGCCGAACGCCAACCTGGAACAGGCCCGCAGCAACTTCTCCGCGCTGCAGTCGCAGCCCGACGCGACCAAGGTCGCGGCCCTGGAAACCAAGGACGCCGGCGACTGGCTGGCCAAGGCCGACAAGGCCTACCAGGATGGCGAAGACCAGCGCGACGTGGACCAACTGGCCTACCTGACCAACCAGCGCATCGAACTGGCCAAGCAGACCATCGTCCTGCGCAATGCCGAGGCGCAGTTGCAGAACGCCTCCGCCCAGCGCGCCCAGGCCCGCCTCGACGCGCGCACCGCGCAACTGGACAAGCTGCGTAGCCAGCTGAATGCCAAGCAGACCTCGCGCGGCACCATGGTGACCTTCGGCGACGTTCTGTTCGATCTCGACAAGTCCGACCTGAAGCCCGGCGCCATGCGCAACATCCAGCAACTGGCCGAGTTCCTCCAGCAGAACCCGGAGCGCCAGGTGATCGTAGAGGGCTACACCGATAGCACCGGTTCCGCCAACTACAACCAGCGCCTGTCCGAGCGTCGTGCCGACTCGGTGCGCATGGCCCTGCTCAGCCGCGGCATCAGCCCGGAACGCGTAGCCACCCGTGGCTACGGCAAGGAATATCCGGTCGCCAGCAACGGCACCAGCTCCGGCCGTGCCATGAACCGTCGGGTGGAAGTCACCATTTCCAACGACGCCAAGCCGGTCGCGCCACGCTCCTCCGTCAGCGGCTGATAGGCCCTACGGAAGCCAAAAGCCCCGCCATCCGGCGGGGCTTTTTCATGGGCGGGGCCCGAGCTTTCCAGGTATCAGCGGGCCACAGGCCGCTCGCCGAGCAAGCGCTGGTAGCGCTCGGCCATCGAGCTATCGAAGGCAACCAGGACGATTTCCTCCAGGCTGCTGTGCGCCGGGCGTTGCCGGCAGACCTCTTCGACGGCGATGGCCGCGGCCTGCTCCAAGGGATAGCCGTAGATGCCGCAGCTGATGGCGGGGAACGCGACGCTGGCCGCCCCGGCCTGCTCGGCCAGCGCCAGGCTGCGCCGGTAGCAGCTGGCCAGCAGCTCCGCTTCGCCGTTGTCGCCGCCGCGCCAGACCGGGCCGACGGTGTGGATCACGTGGGCCGCCGGCAGACGGAACCCGCGGGTGATCTTCGCCTCGCCGGTCTTGCAACCGTGCAGCAGGCGGCAGGCCGCCACCAGCTCGGCACCGGCGGCGCGGTGGATGGCGCCGTCGACCCCGCCCCCACCGAGCAGCGAGGAGTTCGCCGCGTTGACGATGGCATCCACCGCAAGACGGGTGATGTCCCCCTGCCAGACGCGGACCTCGGTCATTTCACTTCCTGCGGGACTTCCTGTCCGGCGCAGCGCACGGCGTGCTTCCTGTTGTCCACCAGCACGCCGGAAAGGCCCTTCTGCTCGGTGTCGAACAGCACCAGGACGCCATCGATGCACTGCGCGACCTGCTTGGCCGGCTCCAGGGACAGCTTCACATCTTCGCCGGGCAGGCTCTTCAGCATGGTGAAATCGGCCAGCAACAGGGCGTCCTGCGGCTTGGCGAAATGCAGGTAGCCGTAGTACCAGAGCACGCCTACGGTGACGAAGATGGTACCGATGCCGGTCAGGATGCAGGGGAGTACGTTACGGTCGCTCATGGATTGCCTTCGGGTTTCGCGGATTCGCGGTTCGGGATTTCGGCCAGCCGGCGCAGGCCGGTGAAGCCATGGGGATCGTCGAGGAAGCGCAGCATCACTTCCTGCCAGGTCGCTTCGGCGAAGGTCTGCACGTGGCCGCCTCGGGTTAGTTGCAGGACCTTCGGCGGCCGCGCCTGGCGGTACAGGGCGATGCCGTTCTCGAGGGGCACAATGGTATCGTCGATACTGTGAAAGAACAGCATGGGTGCGCCAGAAAGCCGCGCCACCGAATGGATGGCGCTGTCGTCGTCGGGCACCAGCCAGGACAGCGGCACCTGCAGCGGCCAGGTCAGCCAGGAACCGTCCAGCATGTGCCGGGCGATGCCGCGGTAGCTCGCCGGTACCCCGTCGAACACCAGCGCCTTGAACTGGCCCTGGCGCTGCGGATGCTCGACCAGGTAGTGGATCGCCAGCGCGCCGCCGAGACTCTGCCCCAGCAGCACGCGCTCGGTGCCCTTCACCTCCGGCGCCTGGTCGAGCCAGGCGAACGCCGCGTCGATGTCGCGGTAGACCTCCGGCAGTCCCGGCTGGCCCTCCGACTGGCCGTAGCCGCGATAGTCGAGCATCAGCACCTGGTAGCCCTCGGCGGGCAGCCACCAGGTGCCGCCGAGGTGCCAGGACAGGTTGCCACCGTTGCCGTGCAGGTAGAGCACGGTGCCTTTCACCGGCACGCCTTTCTTCGCCGGCAGCCACCAGGCGCGCAGGCGCACGCCGTCGGCGGTGGTCAGGGTGACGTCGCGGTACTCCAGCCCGGCGCGCGCCGGGGTGATCTGCACCACCGGCTCGGGATAGAACAGCAGCGAACTGCAACCACCGAGGAACAGCGCGCCGAGTACCAGCAGCGGGATCAGCAGGCGCTTCATCCGTTGTTGGTCCTTACCTCTTCGCGGGCGCGAAAGGTGGCGTCGTAGATGCGCCCGGCCAGGCGCGAGAACGGCAGGCTCTGCAGCCAGACGGTGCCGCTTCCCTTGAGGGTGGTCAGCAGCAATCCTTCGCCGCCGAACAGCATGCTCTTCAGGCCGCCGGCCAGTTGCACGTCGTAGTCGATGCCATCGGTGAAGGCCACCAGGCAACCGGTGTCGACCCGCAGCGTCTCGCCATTCAACTGGCGGCGGATCAGCGTGCCGCCGGCGTGGACGAAGACCAGGCCATCGCCCTCGAGCTTCTGCAGGATGAAGCCCTCGCCGCCGAAGAAACCGGCGCCCAGGCGCTTGGCGAAGGCGATGCCGACCCGGGTGCCATAGGCCGCGCAGAGGAACGAGTCCTTCTGGCAGAACAGGCGCCCGCCGACATCGTCCAGGTCCACCGCCACCACGCTGCCCGGATAGGGCGCGGCAAAGGCCACGTGCTGCTTGCCCTGGCCTTCGTTGGTGAAGTGGGTCATGAACACCGACTCGCCACCGAGCTTGCGCTTGCCGGCGCTCCACAGCTTGCCCAGCAGGCTGCCGTCGGAGCCGTCGCCCATCCGCGCGGTGAAGCGGATGTCGCCGGTCATGTAGTTCATCGCCCCGGCCTCGGCGATCACGGTTTCCCCGGGATCGAGTTCGATCTCCACGGTCTGCATGGATTCGCCGAGGATGCGGTAGTCGAGTTCGTGGCTGGCCATCGCCGTTCTCCTTGCTTGCCGGCCGACCGCCCGCGCGCACCGGGAAGGACCGGCACGGCGGGGGAACGGTCAGAGGATGTTCGCGTAGTCCGCTTCGATGCGGTCCAGGCTGAGGTGGTTGAGGAAGTTCGAGAAGCACATCCAGGCCGACAGCGCGTTGAGGTCGCGGAACTGCGGCGGCAGGTACTTCGGCGGCGCCACCAGGCCCTCGTCCACCAGTTGGCGCAGGGTGCGCATGTCTTCCAGGGTGGTCTTGCCGCAGAACAGCAGGGGGATCTGTTCGAGCTTGCCCTTGCGCACGGCGAGCTGGATGTAGTTGTAGATGAGGATGAAGCCCTTCAGGTAGGACAGGTCCTTGGTGAACGGCAGGCCATCCGGGGTCGAGCCGCGGAAGACCCGGCTGGCGTTCTGGTAGCTGTCCTCCAGGCTGTAGCCCTGCTCGAGATAGAAGTGGAACACGTCGAGGAAATCGGCGCCCTCCTCGGCCATGTGGATCGCCCGGGTGCGATTGGTCAGCTTGCGCAGGCGGGTCGGGTAGGAGGCGAAGGCGATCACCTCCATCAGGATCGCCAGGCCTTCCTGGGTCACGGTGGAGGACGGCGGCCCCTTGGCGAGGAAGGTGCAGATCGGCTGGCTCAGGCCGTTCAGGGTGGTGCCGACGTGCACCAGGCCCTCGTGGACCTCCAGCGCGCGCACGTCGCGCTCGTTGAACAGGGCGTCGGCGCGCACCTTGATGTAGTCGGCGCCGGCCGCCGCGTCGGCGACGATGCCGTCGGACTCGAACACGCGGATGGTGCCCTCCTCCTCGCCGAACACGGTGTTCAGCCGCGCCTGGAGGATCGGCACGACCTCCTTGGCGGTCAGGGTCTTGGGTTCGTCCTTGAGATCGCCGCGGTCGGCGATGTTGTTCAGGTAGTCGGAGAGCATCAGGCCGAGGTCGGCCAGGGTCGGATCGCCGGCATGGAAGGCGTCCGAGGCCGAGCCGTAGAGTTCCTGGGAGATCAGCCCGAGGTCCGGGGTGCCGCGCGCCTCGAGCATGCGAATGACCATTCGGTATTCCTTGCACATCCGCCGCATGATCTGCCCGACCGGGTTGAACTGGCCCAACTGGCGGGTGATGTCGCGCTCGATGTTCTGGAATTCCTGCTTCTTGGCGCTGGCGTCGAAGGCCAGCGGGCGGCTGTCGTAGTAGCCGCGGTCGACCTTCGGCGCATGCTTGCCGCGGCCCTTGAGGAAGTCCTGGCGGATCCCGTCGTCCCATTTGATCGCATCCAGCACGCGGATCGGCGTCTGCGCCTCGACGATGCGATCGGACAGGGAGCGGATGATCTTCTGGTAGTCGTTCTGCGCCTTGCGCTGGCTCATCGGCAATCTCATTGGGTGACCCGCTGGAAGCGGGCGGCCTCGACGAACACGTCGGAATTGGCGGGATCGTTCAGGTAGGCGAAGACCTTCTCCAACGGGCTGCGCACCAGCGCGCCCTTGCCCTGCTCGCTGTCAACGGTCTCGCCGTCGAGCTGGCCGGCGCCGAGGTCCTCGACGATGCGCTCGACGTCGAGGTTGTAGATCACCAGCTCGTCACCGTCGGTGATCTCGAAGCCGGCGATGATGAAGTTGCCGCCCAGGCTCTTCGGCAGGCCGGCCGACAGGTACCAGCGCTTGCCCTGGTGGGAGACGGTGAAGCCGTAGTCTTCCAGGCTCTCGGTATTGTCCTTGCTGTCCACGTAGCTGAGCGCACGGTAGACATTGCTGCCGGAACGGGTGATCTCCAGGAATTGTTCTTCCTTCCACTCGTTCTCGCGGCTCCAGGTCCCGAGCAGATGGCTCGGCGCCGCCTCGCGCGGCGGTATCGGCTCCTTGAAGGTGACCAGGCAACCGCCCAACAGCAGGAAACTCAGGACCACCAGGCAACGCCAGGCTTTCATCACACGCTCCTTAGGAACCCTCCGCAACCTGCGACCGGCTGGCCGAGGGAAGGTTCGGGTATGAAAAACCCCGCCATGGCGGGGTTGACGCTCAGGTCACAGGCCCATGACCAGATTCAGGTACCGTCTGAGTATGGCGCGCATTTCGTCCACGGCCAGTTGCTCGACCCCGTCCACGAGGCCCTGATATTCCATCTGCAGAATAATCGACGTCAACACCTTGGCGTCCTGCTCGGGCTGCCCGGAACCGAGCACCTGGAAGAAATGCACGGCGCCGAGGGAGAGAATCCGCTGGTGGGCATCGGCCAGTTCGCGCAGGCGCGGGTTGAGCAACGCCTCCTGGCGGAAGGCCTGTTCGGCCAGCAGGTGCTCGCGGCGCTCGGTGAGTTGGACCTGGACATACTGCACGGCCAGCTCGACGATCCGTTCCACCAGCGAGCCACGGGCGCCGGGGTCGTCGGCCAGCACCGCGGCCATCTCCTGGAGGTCGCCCTCCACGCTGCTCCAGAACGCCGATAGCGCCTCTGCGTTGCGCTCGACGAAGAGGGCGAAGGTGTCAGTGATGAGATCGTCGATGTCCTTGAAGTAGTAGGTGGTGGCCGACAACGGCACCTGGGCCTCGGCGGCCACCGCGCGGTGGCGCACGGCCCGTACGCCGTCGCGGACGATCAGGCGCATGGCGGCATCGAGAATCGCCTGGCGCCGCTGCTCGCTGCCCTGGCGGCTGGCCTTGCGGCCCTGGTAACGAACGCTTTCGGCTACCGCGCTGGCGGCCTGCGCGGCGCTGTCTCTGGGAGCTACTCGGGACACGGTGTTTCCTCCGCTCGCGGACGATGGGGCATTGTTCGGACTTTTTCGCGTGGAATCAATCGGCCGCTATCGGGGAAGCTCCGATCCCACCCGCACCTTCCGTGGTCAGCCGGCGGATCGGCGGCTATCGACCCCTGGCCCGGCGGCCGGGACGCCGCGCGGCCATGAAAAAACCGCCCGAAGGCGGCTTTTCCATGGACTGTTGCGGCACTCAGGCCTGCGGGCGCATGTGCGGGAACAGGATCACGTCGCGGATCGACGGCGAGTTGGTCAGCAGCATCACCAGACGGTCGATGCCGATGCCTTCGCCGGCGGTCGGCGGCATGCCGTATTCCAGGGCATTGATGAAGTCGGCGTCGTAGTGCATCGCCTCGTCGTCGCCGGCGTCCTTCTCCTTGACCTGCAACATGAAGCGCTCGGCCTGGTCCTCGGCGTCGTTCAGCTCGGAATAGGCATTGGCGATCTCGCGGCCGCCGATGAACAGCTCGAAGCGGTCGGTGACGCTCGGGTCTTCGTCGTTGCGGCGGGCCAGCGGCGAGACCTCGAAGGGGTAGCGGGTGATGAAGTGCGGCTGCTCCAGCTTGTGCTCCACCAGTTCCTCGAAAATCATCACCTGCAGCTTGCCCAGGCCTTCGTGGCCGAGGACCTTGGCGCCGGCCTTCTTGGCGATGGCCCGCGCCTTCTCGACGTCGTTGAGGTCGGCGGCGCTGATCTCCGGGTTGTACTTGAGGATCGAATCGAACACCGACAGGCGCACGAACGGCTCGCCGAAGTGGAAGACCTTGTCGCCGTACGGCACGTCGGTGGTACCGAGCACCGCCTGGGCCAGTTCGCGGAACAGTTCCTCGGTCAGGTCCATGTTGTCTTCGTAATCGGCGTAGGCCTGGTAGAACTCGAGCATGGTGAACTCGGGGTTGTGCCGGGTCGAGACGCCTTCGTTACGGAAGTTGCGGTTGATCTCGAAGACCTTCTCGAAACCGCCGACCACCAGGCGCTTGAGGTACAGCTCCGGGGCGATGCGCAGGAACATGGCCATGTCCAGCGCGTTGTGATGGGTCTCGAACGGCTTGGCCGCGGCACCGCCGGGGATGGTCTGCAGCATCGGGGTCTCCACTTCGAGGAAACCGCGCTCGCTGAGGAAACGGCGGATGTGGGCGATGACCTGGGAGCGCACGCGGAAGGTGTGGCGGGTTTCCTCGTTGACCATCAGGTCGACGTAGCGCTGGCGGTAGCGCTGCTCGGTGTCGGTCAGGCCATGGTGCTTGTCCGGCAGCGGACGCAGCGACTTGGTCAGCAGGCGCACGCTGGTCATGTCGACGTACAGGTCGCCCTTGCCCGAGCGGGCCAGCACGCCTTCGGCGCCGATGATGTCGCCCAGGTCCCAGGTCTTGATCTCGGCCAGGGTTTCTTCCGGCAGGGTCTTGCGGTTGACGTAGACCTGCAGGCGCTCGCTGCTGTCCTGGAGGACGATGAAGGAACCGCGGTTGAGCATGATCCGACCGGCCACCTTGACCGGGATCGCTGCGGCTTCCAGCTCTTCCTTGGTCTTGTCGGCGTACTGTTTCTGCAGGTCCGCGAAGTAGGCGTCGCGGCGGAAGTCGTTGGGGAAGGCGATGGCCCGGGCTTCGCGCACGGCGGCAAGTTTTTCCTTGCGCTGGGCGATCAGCTTGTTTTCTTCCTGTTGCAGTTCGTGCTGGTCGAGTTGTTGGTCGCTCATGGTCTTGGTGGTTCCTGGTTAGGCTCTCTTGCCTGTGGAAACGGATTGCAACAGGGGCGAAAAGCGTAGCGAACGCCGGCCAGGCAAGGCGGGAAATGGCGAGGACACGGAGTTCACGATCGTAAAAAACGAGCAGTCCGAACCATTTTCCAACGCGGCCTGGCCAGGCGCAGCAGCTTTACAGCCCCTGTTTGAGGCTGGCTTCGAGGTATTCGTCTAGATCGCCGTCGAGCACCTTGTCGCAGTCGCTGCGCTCGATACCGGTACGCAGGTCCTTGATCCGCGACTGGTCGAGCACGTAGGAGCGGATCTGGTGGCCCCAGCCGATGTCGGACTTGGAGTCCTCCAGGGCCTGGGACGCAGCGGTACGCTTCTGCATTTCCAGCTCGTACAACTTGGCCCGCAGCATCTTCATCGCGGTGTCCTTGTTGGCGTGCTGGGAGCGTTCGTTCTGGCACGCCACCACGGTATTGGTCGGCACGTGGGTGATCCGCACCGCCGAATCGGTGGTGTTCACGTGCTGACCGCCCGCGCCGGAGGAGCGGTAGGTATCGATGCGCAGGTCGGCCGGGTTGATCTCGATCTCGATGTTGTCGTCGATTTCCGGCGATACGAACACCGCGGTGAACGAGGTGTGACGACGGTTGCCGGAGTCGAACGGACTCTTGCGCACCAGGCGGTGCACGCCGATCTCGGTGCGCAGCCAGCCGAAGGCGTACTCGCCCTTGATGTGCACGGTGGCGCCCTTGATGCCGGCGACCTCGCCCTCGGACAGCTCGATGATAGTGGCGTCGAAGCCGTGCTTGTCGGCCCAGCGCAGGTACATGCGCAGCAGCATGTTGGCCCAGTCCTGGGCCTCGGTGCCGCCGGAGCCGGCCTGGATGTCCAGGTAGGCGTTGTTCGGGTCCATCTCGCCGCTGAACATGCGGCGGAATTCCAGCTTCTCGAGGATCTCGCGCAGACGCTCGACTTCGTTGGCAACGTCGTCGACGGCGCCCTCGTCGTCTTCCTCGACCGCCATGTCCAGCAGGTCGCGGGAATCGGCCAGGCCGCTGGTCAGGTCGTCCAGGGTTTCCACCACCTGCGCCAGCTGGGCGCGCTCGCGGCCGAGGTTCTGGGCGTATTCGGGGTTGTTCCAGACGTTGGGGTCTTCGAGCTCGCGGTTTACTTCGACCAGGCGATCATGCTTCTGATCGTAGTCAAAGATACCCCCGAATGGTCTGGGTGCGCTCGGAGAGGTCCTTGATGCTGTTGAGGATCGGGTTGATTTCCATGGCTGGCGCTCACTCGCGGGAAAACGTCGAAAAGCTGCGAAGTATACTGCACTTGCGCCCTGCGGGCAGTACGCCGGCCTCTATTTAATGCCGGCCGGCGACGCATGGCCGCCGCGCGCCGCTCAGCCCGCCGGGGCTGGCGGCACCGGCTGTTCCATCAGGCCAACCTGGTTGCGGCCATTGTTCTTGGCCTGGTAGAGCGCCTGGTCGGCCATCTCGATGAGAACCCGGAAGGTCTGTCCGCCGCCGCCCGGCACCAGGGTGCTGACGCCGATGCTGACGGTCAGGTACGAGCCCGGGCGTGGCTGGTCGTGGCTGATCTGCAGGCTCTCCACCGTACGCCGGACCTTTTCCGCCAGCAGCCGCGCGCCGCCCGGCGAGGTGCCCGGCAGGACCATGGCGAACTCCTCGCCGCCATAGCGCGCCGCCAGGTCCGAGGAGCGACTGCAGCCCTCGCGGATGGCCCCGGCGACCTGGCGCAGGGCCTCGTCGCCGGCGACGTGGCCGAAGGTGTCGTTGTAGCTCTTGAAATAGTCCACGTCGATCATCAGCAGCGACAGTTGCGACTGCTCGCGCAGCGAGCGGCGCCACTCCATCTCCAGGTATTCGTCGAAGTGACGACGGTTGGAGAGCCCGGTCAGGCCGTCGGAGTTCATCAGCCGCTGCAGCACCAGGTTGGTCTCCAGCAACTGCTGCTGGCTCTCGCGCAGCGCCCGATAGGCCTCGTCGCGTTGCTGCAGGGCGATGTACGAACGCGAGTGGTAGCGGATCCGCGCCACCAGCTCGATGGCGTCCGGCAGCTTGACCAGGTAGTCGTTGGCGCCGGCGGCGAACGCCGCGCTCTTCACCGTCGGCTCTTCCTTGGTCGACAGGACGATGATCGGGATGTCGCGGGTCGCCGGGTTGCCGCGGTAGGCGGCGAGCAGCGTGAGGCCGTCGACGCCGGGCATCACCAGGTCCTGGAGGATCACCGTCGGCTTGATCTGGTTGGCCACCGCCACCGCCTGCTGCGGATCGGAACAGAAGTGGAAGTCGATGCCCGCCTCGCTCGCCAGCGAGCGACGCACAGCCTCTCCGATCATGGCCTGATCATCGACAAGCAGTACCATGACCGCGCCGTCCAGAGGGGCGCCCAGGTCGGTCTTGCTCTCATGAGGGTTGTGCATGTTTCTCTCCGGGACCGGGGCCCCTCGTATCAAATTGAATGCTGTTCCACGCACCGCCACGGCGGGCGCCGGCGCCTACCCTGGCGCCTGACCGGACTCGCGCCCGGCTAATCGAATACCTCCGCCAGGCGCGGGGCGATCTTTTCCAGGGAAAGGATCTGCACCGCGGCATCGATCGCCGCCGCGGCCTTCGGCATCCCGTAGACCGCGCAACTGGCCTGGTCCTGGGCGATGGTGAGGAAGCCGCGCTCGCGCATCTGCTTGAGGCCCTGGGCGCCGTCGCGGCCCATGCCGGTCAGCAGCACGCCCACGGCGTCGCCACGCCAGTAGTTCGCCACGCTCTCGAAAAACACGTCGATGGACGGCCGGTAGACGAAAGAACGCGGTTCGGCGGTGTACACCAGCGAACCGTTGCGCAACAGGCGGATGTGATTGTTGGTCCCCGCCAGCAGGATCTGCCCCGGTATCGGCGGCTCGCCATCGCGCGCCAGGCGCACCGGCAGCTTCGATTCGCTGGCCAGCCATTCGGCCATGCCGGCGGCGAAGACCTCGTCGACATGCTGCACCAGCACCACCGCGGCATTGAAACTGGCCGGCAGTTGCTTGAGCAACACCGCGAGCGACGCCGGACCGCCAGCCGAGGCGCCGATCGCCACCAGACGCTGGCGCGCCCCGCCGGCCTTCGGCGGCACCACCTGGACCTTGCCACGGTTATCGCGCTGGCCGATCAGCCAGCCGACGTTCTGAATCTTGCGCAACAACGGCGCCGCCGCCGTTTGCGGGTTGCCGATGCCCAGCGCCGGCGTGTTCACCGCATCGAGCGCCCCATATCCCATCGCTTCGAAAACCCGGTGCACATTCTGCTCGATATCGACGGTAACAATCACGATCGCGCAAGGACTTTCCGCCATGATCCGACGAGTTGCCTCGACGCCGTCCATCACCGGCATGAGCAGGTCCATCAGCACCACGTCGGGCGTATCGGCGGCGCACTGGGTCACCGCCTCGGCACCGTTGCTGGCGACCCAGACGATCTGGTGCTGCGGCTCGAAGGCCAGCGCGCGGCGCAGCGCCTCGACGGCCAACGGCATGTCATTGACGATTCCGATCCTCAACCCTGTGCTTCTCCGATCAGGACGACGACGGCATCCAGCAAGGCCTCATCGTGGAAACTGGCCTTCGCCAGATAATAGTCGGCGCCGGCGTCGAGACCGCGCCGACGGTCCTCCTCACGATCCTTGTAGGACACCACCATCACCGGCAGCGACTGCAGGCGGCTGTCGCGACGCACCAGGGTGACCAGTTCGATACCGTCCATGCGCGGCATGTCGATATCGGTGATGAGCAGGTCGAAATGCTCCGAGCGCAGGGCGTTCCAGCCGTCCATGCCATCCACCGCCACTGCCACGTCGTAGCCGCGGCCGAGCAGGAGCTTGCGTTCCAGCTCACGCACCGTGAGCGAGTCGTCGACCACCAGGATGCGCTTGCGTTGCGCCCCACCGGCCTGCCGCCGGCTGCGATCGATGCGCTCCAGGCGGCCGCTGCTGAGCAGCTTGCCGACCGAATGCAGGAGGTCCTCGACGTCCAGGATCAGCACCGGCGAACCGTCGTCCAGCAAGGCGCCGGCGGAAACGTCGCGCACCTTGCCCAGGCGCGGATCGAGAGGCATCACCACCAGGGTACGCTCGCCGACGAAACGCTCCACGGCGACGCCGTAGACCGCATCGCGGTCGCGCACCACCACTACCGGGATGGCCCCTTCGGTGCGGCTGCTCTCGGGCCGCTGCAGCAGTTGCGCAGCCGAGACCAGGCCGACATGGCGACCCTCGTACCAGAAGTGCTGGCGACCTTCGAGCTGGACGATCTCCTCCGCTTCCAGCTCGCACATGCGCTCGATATGCGCCAGCGGGAAGGCGTAGGCCTCCTCGCCGATCTCCACCACCAGGCTGCGCACCACGGACAGGGTCAGCGGCACCTCGACGTGGAACAGCGTGCCCTGCCCCTGGCGTTGCTCCATGCGCACGCCGCCACGCAACTGGCGGACCATGTGCTGCACGGCGTCCAGTCCGACGCCGCGACCGGACACCTCGGTGACCTGCTCGCGCATGCTGAAGCCGGGCAGGAAGAGAAACGCCAGGAGTTCCTCCTCGCTCAATTGCGCCGCGGTCTCGGCGGTGGCGAACTGGCGATTGAGCACGGTCTCGCGCAGGCGCTGCAGATCGATGCCGCCGCCGTCGTCGCTCAGTTCCAGGACCAGCATGCCGGCGTGGTGGCGGGCGCGGATGGTGATCCTGCCCTCGGCCGGCTTGCCGGCGGCGAGGCGGGTTTCCGGCGCCTCGATACCGTGATCGACGGCATTGCGCAGCAGGTGGGTGAGCGGCGCTTCGAGTTTTTCCAGGACATCCCGGTCGACCTGGGTGCTTTCGCCCTCGACCAGCAGGCGCACCTGCTTGCCCAGCGAGCGGCCCAGGTCGCGAACCATCCGCGCCTGGCCGCTAAGGACGTCGGCGAACGGTCGCATCCGCGAGGCCAGCGCCGCGTCGTAGAGCACCTGGGCGCGCTGGCCGCCCTGCCAGGCGAACTCGTCGAGATCGGCGATGTGCTGCACCAGCATCTGCTGGCATTCGCCGATCAGTTGCCGCGCCTCGCCGAGCATGGCCTGGGCCTGCGGGTCGAGGGCGGTTTCCTGGACCGTCTCGCGTACCACGTCGAGCGCGCGGCTGGCGCTGGACTGCAGGCGACGCAGGCGTTGCAGGGAATCAGCCAGCGGCTTGATGCGCTGGAACTCCACCAGCGACTTGCTGGAGATATCCAGCAGCCGGTCCAGGCGCTCGGCGGTGACCCGCAGGACCCGGCTGCGGCGCTCCTCGGCCTGTTCGCCGCCCGCCTGCCCGGCGGGCTCTTCGTCGTTGTCGTCGCTGGCGGCCGCTGACGCCGCTGGCGGCGCCTCAGGGGCCGCTTCCGGCAGGCCGGGAGTCGTCGCCGGCAGCTCCGCGCGGGCCAGCGGCAGGCCGCTGCGCACCAGGCCTTCGAGGCGCTGCACCAGGCCGTCGATCTCTTCCCGCCCGGCGCCTTCGGCCCAGCCTGCGTCGCCGGCGGGCGGGGTGCCGATACGCAGCAACAGGTCGCAGCCCTGGAGCAACGCATCGATATGTTCCGATTGCAGGAGCAGGCGTCCGTCCTGCGCCTCCACCAGGCAATCCTCCATGACGTGCGCCACGCGCACGCCGGCGTCCAGCCCGACGATCCGCGCCGCGCCTTTCAGCGAGTGCGCGGCGCGCATGCAGGCTTCCAGTTGGTCGGCCTGGGTCGGGCTGCGCTCCAGCGCCATCAGGCCGGCGTTGAGCACCTGGGTCTGGGCCTCCGCCTCGAGCCGGAACAGCTCGAGCAGCGACGCGTCTCTCATCTGGTCCGGGGTCATGCCAGGCTCCGCGCTACGGCTTGCAGGAGAGGGCCTTCGTCGAGCAGGGTGATGCTCCGCTCACGCCATTGCAGCACGCCGGCCACGTGCCGGCGCGAGGCCTGGCCGTCGGCGTGGTTGGGCGGCAGTATCCGCGCCAGCGGAATCGCATGGATGCCGTCGACTTCCTCCACCGGCGCCACCACCGGACCGCCGGCGGCGGAAATGATCAGCATGCGCGGAACCACCCGGCGCTCGCTGACCGGCGCGGCGCCGGGTTCGAGATCCAGCAGTTCGCCGAGGGAAAGACAGGCGACCAGCGCGCCGCGCACGTTGGTCACCCCTTGCAGGGCGCGCGAGCGCTGGTGCGGCAGGGAATGGATAGGATTCATCGGCGCCACTTCCACCAGGCTGCCGGTGGCCAGGCCGAACCACTCTTCGCCCAGGCGGAACACCAGGATCGAGCGCGTCTCGCCGAGGTCGCTCTGTTCGCGCGGGCTGTCCATCGTTTCGACGCTGTCGAGCTGGTCCTGGCGCAGGGCGATGCGGTCCAGCAGGTAGGTCGCCGCGGCGGCATAGACCTCGCAGTTGCGGCAGTGGACATGCTCGGCCAGGCGTTCGCAGGACTTGTCGCCGTGCACGCCGATGCGGTTCCAGCAGTCGTCCACCTGCTGGGTATCGAGCAAAGTCAGGCTCGCCTCAACCATCTTTGTTCACTCCACGGGCCGCGCGTTGCTGCAGGCGCCGGGCGCCGGCATGGTCGCCGCGGGCGGCGAGCAGCGCCGCCAGGTGCGCCAGCGCCTCGGCGTGCTGCGGCTCCAGGTACAGGGCCTTGCGATAGAAATCCTGGGCTTCCTGCTCCTGCCCGGCGACATCGCTGAGCAGCCCGAGCCAGTAGAACACCGTGGCCGACGGCCCACGCGCGGCCAGTTGGCGCTCGCAGGCGGCGCGCGCCTCGCGATGCTGGCCGGCATCCGCCAAGCGGGCAATTTCGTCGAACTCGCCGACGGGACTGGCGAGGGGCTGGCCGCTGGCTGGCGGAACCAGGCTGGACAGGCGTTGGCGCGGTTTCGCCGGTGGCGGCGGCGAAGGCCGAACACTCGCACGCTCCGCGGCGGCGGCAACGACCGGGCGCGCTCCGTCGCTTTCCGCCTTGGGCCGCACGCCGCGCGGCGCCTCGCTGGTCCGGCGGAACACGAAAGACAGCGGCACGCCGATCGGCTGCATGCCGTGCTGGCTGAGTAGGCTCGCCTCGGCCGGACCGATGAACATCGCGCCGTCCGGCCGCAACAGGCGCTTGAGCACCTCGACCACCTCGCTCTGGGTCGGGCGGTCGAAATAGATCAGCAGGTTGCGGCAGAACACGAAATCGTAGGGTGCCTCGCCGGCCAGCAGCCCGGGATCGAGCAGGTTGCCGCAGCGGAAGGACACCTTGCGGCGAACCTGCTCGGCCAACTGGTAGCCATCGGCGACCTCGCTGAAATGGCGGTCGCGAAACCCCAATTCGTCACCGCGGAAGGAATTCCTGCCGTACACCCCGAGGCTGGCGCGCTCGATCACCCGAGCGCTGACGTCCAGGGCGTCGACCTCGAACAGGTACTCGGAGAGCCCGGCATCGAGCAAGGCCATGACGATGGAATACGGCTCCTCGCCGGTGGAACAGGGCAGGCTGAGGATCCTTAGCGCGCGTCCGCCGCCCAGGCTCGGCAGGCGCTCGAAGGCCAGCCTGGCGAGGGTGGTGAACGACTCCGGGTAGCGGAAGAACCAGGTCTCCGGCACCACCACCGCTTCGATCAGCGCCTGCACCTCGCCCGGCGAGCCGTTCAGGCGCATCCAGTATTCGTCCTCGTCGTGCAGCGCGAGGCCGCTCATGCGCTGGCGTACCGCGCGCTCGATCACCGCGCTGCCCACCGAGCTGGCATCCAGGCCGATCCTGCTCTTGAGCAGGCGTTCGAAGCGATCGTTCATGCCGCCCCCTCGCCGCACTCCGGCGGGAACAGCAGGGCGCGCACTTCGTCGGGCAGCAATGCCTCGACCCGCACCCATTGCACCAGTCCCCGTGGTCCTTCATAGACCGGGCCGAGATAGCGGGCCCCGCCGTTGTCCAGGCCATAGTCGCGGAACGCCGACGGTTCGCAGCGCAGGGTATCGGTGGCCTGTTCGAGGATCAGTCCGAGCCAGACCGGCTCTCGGTCCTGGCGAGCGCGGTATTCGACCAGCACGATGCGCGTGCTGGTGCGGGCCAGCGCCGCGCGGCCGAAGGCCATTGCGCAGAGGTCGAGCACCGGGACCAGGACGCCGCGATGGGAGAACACCCCGGCGACCCATTCCGGCGCCTCCGGAATGCGCTTCAGGCGCAGCAGCGGCAGCACTTCGACCACTTCGCGGGCATCCAGGGCATAGCGGTCGCCTTCCATGCGGAACAGCAGGAACAGCTTGCTGGTGCGTCGATGATCGCCGGTGGAGCGGGACACGGTCACAGCCTCAGACTTTGAAGCGGGATACGCCGTTGCGCAGCCCGTTCGCCACCAGGTTCAGCTCATCGATGGCGAAGCTGGCCTGGCGCAGCGACTCCACGGTCTGCCCGGTGGCCTCGCCCAGTTGCACCAGCGCCTGGTTGATCTGCTCGGCACCGGTCGCCTGGGCCTGCATGCCCTCGTTGACCATCTGCACCCGCGGCGCCAGCGCCTGCACCTGCTGGATGATCTGCGACAGTTGCTCGCCGACCTGGCCGACCTCGGCGATACCGCGGCGGACCTCCTCGGAGAACTTGTCCATGCCCATCACCCCGGCCGATACCGCCGACTGGATCTCGCGCACCATCTGCTCGATATCGTAGGTGGCGACCGCGGTCTGGTCCGCCAGCCGGCGCACCTCGGTGGCCACCACGGCGAACCCGCGGCCGTATTCGCCGGCCTTCTCCGCCTCGATGGCGGCGTTCAGCGAGAGCAGGTTGGTCTGGTCGGCGACCTTGACGATGGTGGTGACCACCTGGTTGATGTTGCCGGCCTTCTCGTTGAGGATCGCCAGCTTGGCGTTGACCAGGTCGGCCGCGCCCATCACGTGGTGCATGGTTTCCTCCATGCGCGCCAGGCCCAACTGGCCGGAACCGGCCAGGGTCGAAGTCTGCTCGGCGGCGCCGGAGACTTCGCTCATGGTCCGCACCAGGTCGCGCGAGGTGGCGGCGATCTCGCGAGAAGTGGCGCCGATCTCCGTGGTGGTCGCAGCGGTTTCGGTGGCGGTGGCCTGCTGCTGCTTGGAGGTCGCGGCGATCTCGGTGACCGAGGTGGTGACCTGCACCGAAGAACGCTGGGCCTGCGACACCAGGCCCTTGAGTTCCTCGGCCATGCCATTGAAACCGGTCTCGATGGCGCCGAACTCGTCGCGGCGGCCAAGGTTCAGGCGCGCGGTGAGGTCGCCGCCGGCCATCAGGTCGAGGCTGCGGACGATCTTCTGGATCGGCTGGGTGATCGCCCGCAACAGCAGGAACCCGCAGATGCCGGCTACCACCACCGCCAGCAACAGGGTCACCAGCATGCTCAGTTCGGCGTCGTCCACCGCGTTGACGATGTTCTCCGAGGCGCGATCGGCGATGTCCTTGTTCAGCTCGATCAGCTCGTTGAGGTACTTGCGACCGTCGCGCCAGTGCTCGGTCAACGGGCCGGCGACGAGCTTGCCGGCTTCTTCGAAGCGTTTCTCGCGATACAGCTCGAGCACCTTGTCGTGCTGCTCCAGGTAGGCCTTGCGCACACCCAGGAAACCGGCGAGCAGTTCGTGGTCGCGGGCCTCGTCCGGGTTCATGGTCTTCTGGTAGGAGGCGATCTGCTGGTCCAGGCGCTCCTCGCTGGCAAGGATGCTGTCGGCCTCGGCCTTGCTCAGCTCGTGGTCGTCGGTGACGCCGAACAGTTCCTGGGTCTGCAGGTAGTTGTCGGTCCACGAACTGCGTACCAGGGTGATGAAGTACATCCCCGGCATGGCGTCGTCCTGGACACGGTAGGCGCCCTTTTCCACCGTCAACATCTTCACGTACGCAGTAGCGGCCATCAGCAGCATGATCGCGATGATCACGGCGAAACTTGCCAGGATTCGCTGGCGAACAGTCCAGTTCTTCACATTTTTCCCCAAGACTCGAGTCCGGATTCGTTCCTGCCGCCACAACGGCCCGTCAATCGCGCGGACTGTATAGGCCGTCCCCGGCACCGGCAAGCAGCGCCATAGGGTTTTCCCGCTATTGTAGGCGCTGGAAAGGCGTTTTTTGACGCCAGAAGTGTGGCAGAAAGACAAAGAAAGAAAACTGGCAAGCCAGACTTTTCTGAGAAGACAGGCACATCACGGAGGGAATGTGCGCCCCGTCCCCATGCCGGGAACGGGGCGCGATGTCACCGGTGGATATCGGTATGGCGGGTTTCGCGGAGGAACAGCAGGGCGCAGACCAGGCTGCCGCCGGTGATCAGCACCGGATACCAGAGGCCGTAGAAGATGTCGCCGGTGTACACCACCAGGGCGAACGAGACCGTGGGCAGGAAGCCGCCGAACCAGCCGTTGCCGATGTGGTACGGCAGGGACAGCGAGGAATAGCGGATGCGGGTCGGGAACAGTTCGACCATCAGCGCCGCCAGCGGGCCGTAGCAGAGGGTGGAGATCAGCACCAGGGCGAAGATGATGGCGATCACCATCGGCTTGTTCACCTGGCTACCATCGGCCTGCTGCGGGTAGCCTGCCGCCTTCACCGCGGCCGCCATCGCTTCGGCGTCGAAGCCGGCGATCTCGGTCTCGCCGACCCGTATCCTGACGTCGCTGCCGGCGGGCGCCGCCACCGTCGAGTAGGGCAGGCCGGCCTTGACCAGGAAGGTCTTGACCTTGTCGCAGGGGCTGTCGAAGGTCGCCTTGCCCACCGGGTCGAACTGGAAGGTGCAGGTCGCTGGGTCGGCCACCACGCTGATCGGCGACTGCCGGCTGGCCTGGTCGATGGCCGGATTGGCGTAGTGGGTCAAGCCCTTGAACAGCGGGAAGTAGAACAGCGTGGCGAGCAGCAGGCCGGCCAGCAGCACCGGCTTGCGGCCGATGCGGTCGGACAGCCAGCCGGCGACGATGAAGAACGGCGCGCCAAGCACCAGGGCGACGATCAGCAGACCGTTGGCGGTGCCGCCATCGACCTTGAGCACCTGGGTGAGGAAGAACAGCACGTAGAACTGCGCCGTGTAGAAGGTCACCGCCTGGCCGGCATTGATGCTGAACAGCGCGGTCAGCACCACCTTCAGGTTGCCCCACTGGGTGAAGGACTCGCGCAGCGGCGCCTTGCTGACCTTGCCCTCGGCCTTCATCTTGAGGAACGCCGGCGACTCGCGCATGGACAGGCGGATCCAGGTGGAGATGCCCAGCAGGACGATGGACAGCAGGAATGGCAGGCGCCAGCCCCAGGTCTCGAACTCGTCGCCGGTCAACTGGCGGCAAGCCAGGATCACCAGCAGCGAGAGCAACAGGCCGAGGGTCGCGGTGGACTGGATCCAGCTGGTGTAGCTACCGCGCTTGTTCACCGGGGCGTGCTCGGCGACGTAGATCGCCGCGCCGCCGTACTCGCCGCCCAGGGCCAGGCCCTGGAGCATGCGCAAGGTGACCAGGATGATCGGCGCGGCGACACCGATCGAGGCATAGGTGGGCAGCAGGCCGACGGCGAAGGTCGACAGCCCCATCAGCAGGATGGTCACCAGGAAGGTGTACTTGCGCCCGATCATGTCGCCCAGGCGGCCGAACACCAGCGCGCCGAAGGGCCGCACCAGGAAGCCGGCGGCGAAGGCCATCAAGGCGAAGATGAAGGCGGTGGTGTCGTTGACGCCGGCGAAGAACTGCTTGCTGATCACCGCCGCCAGGGCGCCGTAGAGGAAGAAGTCGTACCACTCGAAGACCGTGCCCAGCGAGGAGGCGAAGATCACCTTGCGCTCCTCCTGGGGCGTGGTCGCAGGCACTGTGTAGGAAGGGGTCGTTGCGTACTCGGTCATTGCGGCTCTCCCGCCCCTTGTGGGGGCTCTTATTGTTGTCTGCCATTTCCGTTTTCAGCGTCGACCGCTGCGGCGCCGGGCGCCACGCGATACGGGGTGTAGCGATCCTCAGGCCTCCACCGCCTCCTTGCCGCCGGTAGCCATGGCGCTTTCGACGACCTGCGGCGCGGCCTCGCGGCGGCGCTCGGCGAGAATCATCTGCGCCGCCTTCTCGGCGATCACCAGCACCGGCGAACAGGTGTTGCCGGAGGTCAGGCTGGGCATGATCGAGGCATCGGCGATACGCAGGCCGGGGATTCCGTGCACCCTCAATTGCGCATCCACCACCGCTTGCGGCCCCTGGCCCATGCGGCAGGTGCCGGCAGGGTGGAAGATGGTGGTGCCGATCTCCGCCGCGGCGCGCTGCAGATCCTCTTCGCTGCGGTATTCCGGGCCGGGCTTGTACTCCTGCGGACGGAAGGCGGCCAGCGCCGGCGCGGCGGCGATGCGGCGGGTCAGGCGTATGGCGTCGGCAGCGACCTTCAGGTCGCGCGGATCGCTCAGGTAGTTGGGCTGGATCGACGGCGCCTCGCCCGGGTCGAGCGAGCGGATGCGCACCGTTCCCCGGCTGTGCGGACGCAGGTCGCAGACCGACGCGGTGAACGCCGGGAAGGCATGCAGCGGCTCGCCGAAGCGATCCAGCGAGAGCGGCTGGACGTGGTATTCGAGGTTGGCCGAGGGCTGCTGCGGATCGGAGCGGGCGAAGGCGCCCAGTTGGCTCGGCGCCATCGACAACGGCCCGCTGCGGCTCGCCAGGTAGCGCAGGCCCATGCCCAGCTTGCCCCATAGGCTGCCGGCGATCTGGTTGAGGGTGGGAACGCCGTCGACCTTGTAGATCATGCGCAGTTGCAGGTGATCCTGGAGGTTACCGCCGACCCCGGGCAACTCGTGGACGACCCCGGCACCGAGCCGCTCCAGCAGGTCCCGCGGGCCGATCCCGGAGCGTTGCAGCAGGCACGGCGAACCGATCGCGCCAGCGCTCAGGACGATCTCGCGGCGCGCCTCGAAGCGCTGCTCGCGGCCCTGCCAACGGACCGACAGGGCCCTGGCGCGGCCGTCCTCGAGGAGCACCCGCTGGACTTCGGCATGGGTCAGAACCGTCAGGTTGGCGCGCTGGGCGATGCCGCGCAGGAAGCCTTTCGAGGCATTCCAGCGCACCCCGCCGCGCTGGTTGACCTGGAAGTAGCCGCAGCCTTCGTTGTCGCCACCGTTGAAATCCTCGACGCTGGCGATTCCGGTCTGCGCCGCCGCCTGCTGGAAGGCATCGAGCAGCTTCCAGGAGAGCCGCTGGCGTTCTACCCGCCATTCGCCGCCGGCGCCGTGCATTTCGCTGGTCCCGGCGAAATGGTCCTCCATCCTGCGGAACAGCGGCAGCAGCTCTCTCCAGCTCCAGCCCGGATTGCCTTCGGCCACCCACTGGTCGTAGTCGCGGGCCTGGCCACGCATGTAGATCATGCCATTGATCGAGGAGCATCCTCCGAGCACCTTGCCGCGCGGGTACTTCAGGGAACGACCGTTGAGCCCGGGGACCTCGTCGGTGTCGAAGCACCAGTCGGTACGCGGGTTGCCGATGCAGTAGAGGTAGCCGACGGGAATGTGGATCCAGGGATAGTTATCCGGACCGCCGGCTTCCAGCAGCAGGACACGGTTGGCAGGGTCGGCGGAAAGCCGGTTGGCCAGCAGGCAGCCGGCAGGTCCGGCGCCGACGATGAGGTAGTCGTAGGTATCCAGTACCTCGGGCATGGCGAGCCTCGTCTTGTCGTTCTTGTGATGGGCCGTCGGACCTGCGGATGACCGGCAAGTCTCGAACGGCTTGAGGCTAGTCGTTCATTCGCGATAAAAAAACAAACGTTTCGGGGCAGCTATTGTTCGTTTTCTAACAGCCCCCCCCCCTCGGCCCGGCAGAAGGCGCTCCCCATGTTCGACTGGAATGACCTGCGTTTCTTCCTCGAGTTGCAGCGCAGCGGCCGCCTGCTGACCGCCGCCAAGCGTCTCGGCACCACTCACGCCACGGTGGCCCGGCACATCGAGAACATCGAGCGTGACCTCGGCACCCAACTGTTCGCCCAGCACACCGGCGGCTACCAGTTGACTCCGGCCGGCCAGGCGCTGCTCAAGCACGCCGAGGCGATGGAGAACACCGCGCTGCTCGCCCAGGAAGAAATGAGCCAGAGCATCTCGCCGCTGGGGCAGATCCGCATCGGCGTCACCGAAGGCCTCGGCAGCGTCTTCCTCGCTCCGCGCCTGGCGCAATTGATGCGCCACTACCCGGGCCTGGAGGTCGAGCTGGTCTCGGTGCCGCGCTTCGTCAGCATCACCAACCGCGAAGCGGACATCGCCATCTCCCTCGACCGGCCGAGCGCCGACCTGGTGATCACCCGCCTGCTGACCCGCTATCGCCTGGCGTTGTTCGCCAGCCCCGCCTACCTGGAACAGGCGCCGCCGCTACGCGACCGCGACGACCTCGGCAGGCACCAGTGGATCGGCTACGTCGACGACCTGCTGTTCAGCCAGGAACTGATGTTCCACCACAGTTTCTGCCGCCACCCGCAGGTCGTGTTCCGCAGCACCAGCGTGGTAGCCCAGCAGCAGGCGGCGCAGGCCGGCATCGGCCTGGCGATCCTGCCGCACTTCATGGGTAGCCGCGATCCGTTGCTGGTACCGGTGCTGCCCGAGGAAAGCATCCAGCGCGAGTACTGGATGAGCACCCGGCGGGAGCTGCACCGCTCGGTGCGCCTGCGGGTGGTCTGGGACTTCCTGCTGGAGCTGTGCCAGCGCGAGCGGGAGGTTCTGCTCGGCCCTTCGGCGACGCCGCCGCCATGATGGCGGCGGTTATCTGCGGAACGACGCTCCGCCGTCTCAGGCCAGGCGCTGCAGCGCCTGTCTGGCCTGGTTCTCCAGCTCCAGCTTGAACGAGGGTTCCAGGCGCAGCTGCCGCGCCAGCTCCTCGAGGTAGGAGCGCTCCATGAAGCTTTCCTCGTCGACCATCAGCAGGCTGGCCAGGTACATCTCCGCGGCGATCTCCGGGGTGCTCGCGGCACGGGCGATCTCGGCCGGGTCCAGCGGCTTGTTCAACTCGCGCTCCAGCCAGCCCTGCACCTCGCGGTCGCTGGTCAGCTTGGCCACCTCGCCTTCGATCATCTGCCGTTCGCGCTCGTCGATGTGGCCGTCGGCCTTGGCCGCACCGACGATGGCCTGGAGGATCGCGTGGCTATGCACTTCGGCCTGGGCTTCCGGCAGGCGGTCGACGGTCTGCGGCTGCGCCTGCGGCGCGGCGCCGTTCTGTTGCTGCTGCCAGTTGTTGTAGGCCTTGTAGGCGATCACCCCGAGCGCGGCGAGGCCGCCGTAGGTGATCGCCTTGCCACCGAACTTGCGCGCCTTCTTGTTTCCCAGCAGCAGGCCGATGGCGCCGGCCGCCAGGGCTCCGCCGCCGGCGCCGGAAAGCAGGCTGCCGAGCTGTCCGCCGCCGCTGGCGCCGGGCTTGCCGCCGGTCTTGTTCTGCAACATTTCCTGCCCGGACTTGAGCAATTGGTCGAGCAAACCACGGGTATTCATGAGGAACCTCCAGGACGTTCGGTAACAACCGGATTCGACCGACTCTAGCCCTTCGCGTCCGCGCTGCCCGCCGGGAGTTTGCTTCGAGATATTGCCGGCCTCCCCGGACACCGTGGCAAAGCGCGACGCATGTCACATTTCTCCAGATAGAGGCCTAGTGCCAGCAGAAAGCCCTTCGACGTGCCGGCATGGCCCTCTAAACTCCGCGCCCGCCCGCGACTGCGGGTCGGCGTCCGACGCCAGCCGCTCCGCGCGCATTCGCAACAGCAATCTGTGAACATGGCTCCCCCGAGCCACCCACTGCCTCGCAAAGGACTTCCCATGACCATCTCCCGCCGCGACTTCCTGAACGGCGTAGCCCTGACCATCGCCGCAGGCCTGACCCCCGCCGAGATCCTCCGCGCCGCCCCCGGCGGCCGCTACTATCCGCCCGCGCTCACCGGCCTGCGCGGTAGCCATCCAGGCGCCTTCGAAGTCGCACACCAGATGGGCTGGGAGAAGAAGACCTTCGATGTCGACCACCTGCCGATCGAAGAGGAATACGACCTGGTGGTGGTCGGCGGCGGCATCAGCGGCCTCGCCGCCGCCTGGTTCTATCGCGAACGGCACCCCGCGGCGCGCATCCTCGTCATCGAGAACCACGACGACTTCGGCGGCCATGCCAAGCGCAACGAATTCCAGGCCGGCGGGCGGACCATCCTCGGCTACGGCGGCAGCGAGTCGCTGCAATCGCCGAACGCCCTCTACAGCGAAGACGCCAAACACCTGCTGAAACGCCTGGGCGTCGAACTCAAGCGCTTCGAGACAGCCTTCGACACCGACTTCTACCCCGGCCTGGGCCTGTCCCGCGCGGTGTTCTTCGACAAGGCCAGCTTCGGCGTGGACAAGCTGGTCAGCGGCGACCCGACGCCGATGGTTGCCGACGAGGTCCCCCGCGATCGTCTCAATGCCCGCTCCTGGCGCGCCTTCATCGGCGACTTCCCGCTGAGCCGCGAAGACCGGGAGGCGCTCATCGCGCTGTACGAATCACCTCGCGACTATCTTGCCGGCAAGAGCGTGGAAGAAAAGGAAACCTACCTGGCGAAGACCAGCTACCGCGACTACCTGCTCAAGAACGTCGGGCTCTCGGAAACCTCGGTGAAGTACTTCCAGGGCCGCAGCAACGACTTCTCTGCCCTCGGCGCCGACGCCCTGCCGGCGGCCGACGCATACGCCGCCGGCTTCCCCGGCTTCGACGCCCTCGGCCTGCCGCAACCCAGCGAGGAGGCCCAGGCGGAAATGGACGAGCCGTACATCTACCATTTCCCCGACGGCAACGCCTCGCTGGCTCGGCTCATGGTGCGCGACCTGATCCCCGCGGTGGCGCCGGGCCGAGGCATGGAGGACATCGTCATGGCCCGCTTCGACTACTCGAAGCTGGACCTCGTCGGGCACCCGGTGCGCCTGCGCCTGAACAGCACCGCCGTCAGCGTGCGCAACCGCGCCGGCGGCGTCGATGTCGGCTACAGCCGCGCCGGCCGCCTGCACCGGGTACGCGGCAAGCACTGTGTGATGGCCTGCTACAACATGATGGTGCCCTACCTGCTGCGCGACCTCTCCGAGGAGCAGGCCCACGCGCTGAGCCAGAACGTCAAGTTCCCGCTGGTGTACACCAAGGTATTGCTGCGCAACTGGCAGGCCTGGAAGACCCTCGGCATCCACGAGATCTACGCGCCGACCCTGCCCTACTCGCGGATCAAGCTGGACTTCCCGGTCGACCTCGGCAGCTACCGGCACCCGCGCGACCCGCGGCAGCCGATCGGCGTGCACATGGTCTACGTGCCGACCACCCCGAACGCCGGCATGGACGCCCGCACCCAGGCTCGCGTAGGCCGCAGCAAGCTCTACGCGATGAGCTTCGAGCAACTGGAAAAGGACATCCGCGACCAGCTCCAGGCCATGCTCGGCCCGGCCGGCTTCGACCACCGTCGCGACATCACCGGCATCACCGTGAACCGCTGGTCGCACGGCTACTCCTACTTCATGAATACCCTCTACGACGACGAGGCGGAAAGCGAAGCGCTGATGGAACTGGCGCGAAGCAAGGTCGGCAATGTCACCATCGCCAACTCGGATGCGGCCTGGGATGCCTACGCCCATGCCGCCATCGACCAGGCGGTGCGGGCAGTCCGCGAACTGGGTTGAAGGACGGCGACGGCAGCGGAACCCGCGCTGCCGTCGCGCCCTTCCGATGTCCAGCAAGACTGACAGAAATGTACTGACAGCGATTTCAACCCCTACTCCACGAAAGCCGTTCAACGACCCTATGTTTCTCGGCCTACCCTCGAAATAACCTAGGGAAAACACATAGGAAATTTCCTACTAGCATTCAGAAAAGTCCTGATTAAACCGACAGACACCATCGCTAGAATTCGAGCCCGTCCGGAGCTGCCTCCTGGCGGATTATCCGCCTGCCGGCGTTGCCGGTAGCCGCCGCGGAAACCTCCACCTCGATCGGGTTCGATTTCATGAAAACACGCGTCATCCTCGTCGACGACCACGCCCTCACCCTGATCGGCATGCGCTATCTGCTGAGTGCGTACGACGACCTGCGGATCGTCGCCCAGGCCCAGGACGCCGACGGCTTGCTGGCGCAGCTCGAAGCGCACCCCTGCGACCTGCTGATCACCGACCTGATGATGCCCGGCAGCCGGCAGGCCGACGGCTTGCGCCTGGTGCAGAAGGTCCGGCGGCGCTATCCGGACCTGCCGATCATCGTCGTCACCATGCTCGGCAACCCGGCACTCGTTTCATCCCTGCTCAAGCTGGGCATTCACGGCCTGGTGAGCAAACGCGGCATGCTCGACGATCTGCCCAAGGCGATCCGCCACGCCGGCCGTCGACCATTCATCTCGGGCTCCATCGCACACCTGCTGGAAGTGGGCGAAGCCGAGCACGGCAAGCCGCTGGCCAGCCTCGAACAACTCACCCCGCGCGAAGTGGAAGTGCTGCGCCTGTACGGCAGCGGCCTGGCGGTCGGGGAAATCGCCATCCGACTGTGCCGCAGCAAGCAGACCATCAGCGCGCAAAAGAGCAGCGCCATGCGCAAGCTTGGCCTGGACAGCAATGCCGGACTTTTTCTCTACATCCGGGAAAACGGCCTGGCCTGAACAGCGCGACCGCGATATGTCCGCCTCGCCAGCCCGCGTCGCAAGGTCCGCGCAGCCGCTAGAATGTCCCGCAGCGCCGGGCGCCTTCCGTGCCCGCCTCCGCCAAAGGACTCTTTCGACATGGACCGTAACCGCCGCCTCTCCGCCCGACTCTGCCTCCTGCTGCTGGGACTCGCCAGCCAGGCCGAAGCCCGCGAACCGCAGCCCTGCGCGTCCCGACTGCTTGACGCCGTAGCCAGGCAGGTCGGCCACGATGGCTGGATAGCCCCTTCGTACGAATCTTCCGGTCCGTTCCTCGCCGTGGCCTGCAAGCCCTGGCCGGACGACCCCGCGCAGACGGTGATCGCCATGGCCTACCTGGATCCGGGCGACACCGCCGTGGAAGGCGAACGCCAGCCGCATCTGCTATTGGCCAAGGCCGACAGCCGCAGCGGCAAGCTGCTCGAACGCTACGACAGCGACTTCGAAGAAGACGCATCCGTCGCCGTCGGCAGCGACAGCCTCTGGCTGGACACCGCGCGCTACCGCCTGAGCCCGACGGTGCGCGCCTTCGGCGTGGTGTTCCATAGCGTGGCGCGTGGCGCCAGTTGTCCGGAAGCCGGCTTCGACAACCTGCTGACCCTGGTGGTGCCGACCGGCGACGGCAAGCTGCGGTCGGTGCTCAATACCTACCTGGACCAGTGGAGGACGCTGAAAGGCTCGGTCTGCTCCGCCGAGCCCGGGTTCGAACAGGAAGTCTCGCACCTGACCCTGGAACTCGGCCGTGGACGCTCCAACGGCTTTGCCGACCTGGTCGTCACCTCGCGGGTCAGCGACGGCGAAACGGAGAACGGCAAAACCTTGCGCACGGTGAAGCGCACGCTGCGCTACGACGGCGAGCGCTACCCGTTCGAGGAGTATTCGGACTTCTGGCATCGCCAGTGAGGGAAGGCCGTGGTCACCAGCCACGGCGAAACAGCGGAACCGCGCGCCCGCCGCAAGGGGCGGACGCGCGCAGGGAACTCAGCTCTCGCTGGTTTCCTCGCTCTCTTCGGCGGGCACCGGCTCCTGCTCCGGCTCGCCTTCGTCGCCCTGCTCGTCGTCCGACTGGCAATACGGCGTCGGGTCCTGCGGCCAGATCGCCTTGCCATTGCCGTCGAGCAACTGTTCGGCGCCGCAATCGGTGGTGGCCACGGTGAAGCGCGGCTTGCCGTTCAGGTCGTACAGTGCGCGCAGGGTTTCCGTCGCCTCGTCGCCAGTACCGCTGACTTCGTAGCCCAGGATGTAGCCCTGCTGCGGATTCACCTCCAGCTTCTGCCAGAGCGCCGGAACCAGCGTGCGTCCCTGGCGATCGAGCAACACGGTGCGGGCAGCGTTGTCCATACCGTCGAGACCTTCCAGGAAACGACCGTCATACGCAGACTGGATGCTGATCAGTTCGCCCGGCTCCAGCAGCATCTTGCCGCTGCGGTCCATCAGGCCCACCACCGGCACCTGGCTTTCCGAACCCATGAAGCTGACAGTCTTCTGCGGCCCGCCCTTCTTCGCCACGACGAACAGGTCGTTGCCCAGCGCGCCGATCTGCGCATAACCCGGCTTCACCCACTCGCTGCCTTCGTCAAGGTTGAAGATGCCGAAGTCGGCGCTGAACAGGCCGGTGCTCACGCCGACGGCAGCCAGCCCGGGCACGTCGACGGTGTAGCCAAGCGCGGTGAGGCCGGCGCTGTCGGCCGAATCGTACTGCGGCTGCACCTTCCAGGCGCCGCTGCGATCGATCAGGCCGTACTTGCCCGACGAGCCATCTTCCATGCGCTGCTGAGCCAGCCCGCCCTGCTTGCCGAAGGCGCCGCAACCGGCGAACTGGGCGGCGATCGCCACCTTGCCCTGGTAGTCGAGGTAGCCACAGGGGCTGTCGTACTTCTCGCGGAACGCCACCAGGCCGTTGGCCGGGGTGCCCAGGTAATCGTAGCTCTTGCCGTCACCGACCACGTCGCCCTTGGCATCCACCAGTTGGGAGCCCTTGCCGATGACGCTGGCGCTCATCACGCCGTCGTGGAGGTCGCCCAGGCTCTCGTAGGCCACGGCCTTCTGTTCGCCGGTAGCGAGGTTGATGATCCACTTCTCCTCGCCACGCTCGGCGCTGATCAAGCCGCCGTGTTCGGCGACGCTGCCGTTGACCAGGGTGGTGTCGTAGAGCGCCTCGGTGAGCTGCTTGCCCTTGGCATCGAGGATGCCGCGCTTGCCATCGATCTCGTAGATGATGAATTCGTTGGCACTGTTGGGGTAGATGTCGTCGAAACGCGGCGCCTGGACTTCCTTGCCCTGGCCGTCGACCACGCCGTACTTGCCGTCGCGGACGAAGCCATAGAGGTCGGGGGTGAGCAGCGACAGGGCTTCGCCGATATCGTCGCGCAACACCTTGCCGTCCTTCGCCTGGATCAGGTTCCAGCGCTCCTCGCGCGCCGCCATCAGGGTGCCCTGGTAGGCGCTGGCGACGATATTGTCGTAGTCGTTGTCGAACGGCACGAGCAGCTTGGCGTCCTGGTCGATCACCGCGCACTGGCCGTTGAGGCATAGCGGGATGCTCAGTGCAGCCATGCTCGGTGCGGCCGGTTGCGGCGCGACCGCCGCAGGCTTCGGCGCATCGTCGCCCTGGTTGCAGGCGCTGAGGAGCAAGGTGGAAACGGAGACGGCGAGGGTGTTGCGGCCGATACGCGACAGTCTTTGCATGCGGATATGTTCTCGTATGATCCCTGAGATATGTGTCCAGCCGCGATGCGCGCGACATCGCGGAACGCGGTAGCCTTCCCGGCGGAAAGGCGCGGGCATGATGCCCGTGCCGCGGACCGCCTGGCAATGCCCTGGTCCGCCGGCTCGGCGACAGGCGGCGCGCTTGCTGGCAGAATCGCGGCTTTCCGCAAACCGCGCAGGTACCGCCCCATGAACGACCGACTGCAGATCGAAGACCTCCTCCTGGGCGACGGCAAGGAGGTGGTGAAGGGTGCGCTGATCACCACCCAGTACAAGGGCACCCTGGAAGACGGCACGCTGTTCGACTCCTCCTACGAGCGCGGCCGGCCATTCCAGTGCGTGATCGGCACCGGACGAGTGATCAAGGGTTGGGACCAGGGCCTGATGGGCATGAAGGTCGGCGGCAAGCGACGGCTGTTCGTCCCTTCCCACCTGGCCTACGGCGAACGGCAAGTCGGCGCGCACATCAAGCCCCACTCCAACCTGCTGTTCGAGATCGAACTGCTGGAAGTGCTCACCCGCGACGACTGAGCCGAGGGACGGCGGCGGCCTCTGGCCGCCATGCGCAGGACGAATAGTCGCTCGACTATCCGCCCTGCACGAAGCCGGTTTCTCTTCTAATCCGCAGGGCGAGCCGCGGAACCCGTGGCAATGGCGCGAGGCAGGCCGTCCAGCGCACGCAGCAGGCAGAACCCCAGGACGGCCCCCGCCGCGCCCGCGACCAGCATCAGGCCGATCGCGCCCGACCAGTCGAAACGGCTGACGATCAGGCCGATCAGCAAGGGGCCGATCACCTGCCCCAGGTAGTTGCCCTGCATTACCCAGCCGATGGCCAGTGGCGTCAGCGAAGGCGTGGGCGAGGCCAGCGGCGCGGTCGCCAGCACGGTGGTGGGAAGCATGCCGGCGACCGCCGAGAAGACGAACCCCAGCGCAATCGCCAGGAGCCCCGGCGTCGCGGCATTGAAAAACGCCGCACCGGTGACTCCCATCAGGATCGCGGTGCTCGCCAGCAAGGCGCCGGGACGTATGCCGCGGGAAAGGATGAAGCCCGCCGCGACATTGCCCAGGGCGTTCGCCGCGACGATGGCCGCGCCGATGAGTCCCGCAGTCTCCAGGGCGACGCCCAGGCGCTGCATGAGGAACACGGGGAGGAACGTCATCAGGGCGAAGAACTGCAGGTTGTAGGTGGTGAAGCCGAGCGCCAGCAGGGTGATCGCCGGAGACTTGAGCAACGTGCCAAGACCGGCCGGCCTCACGCCTGCCGCCCTGCGCCCATCGTCGCCAGGGACGCTGAGCGGCAGCAGCAGCGCCGCGACCAGTACCAGTAGTGCGCTCAGTTGCCAGTCGGCGCGCCAGTCCGCGAGCAGCGGCCCGAACAGCATCGAGAGGGCGATTCCGCCTGCCATGAAGGTGCTCCACAGACCGAACACCACGCTGCGCCGCGTCTCGCTGGTGATCCTGTGCAACACGGCGGGCGCCGCCACCACCACGATGAGGAAACCGAGCCCCTCGACGAAGCGAGTGGCGAGCAACCAGGCGAAGTCCTGCATCGACGCACCGAGCAGGCTCGCTCCGCCGAGAATCGCCAGTCCGCCGGTCAGCAGCCGGCGATCTCCCCAGCGACGCACCAGAAGGCCGGCGGCGATGCCGCCGAATACGCCGACGAACGGAAAGGCGGACATGATCCAGCTCAGCGCGGCGAGGTCGCCGCCGAAGCTCCGTTGCAGCGACGGCAGGGCGATGGTCGCCTTGCCGACATGCAGGGCGGCGGCGATGCCGGCGAAGATCACATTGGCAACTGCCAGCCATCGCGGGCTGGCCTGGGGGTGCGGACGAGCGGGAGTGGACGGGCTATCCATCGTTGCCTCCGGGCATGGAGTGGCGCCCGGCAAAAGTCGCCAGACGCTCTGCGCGGATTCTGATAGCTCAAGTTAACTTGAGGTAAAGAGCCCAGGAATCAAACGATGTGTTCCATCGCCCGCACCAATGGCAATCCGGCACGCCCGCTCAGTAGAAGTGCTCGCCGTAGAGGTCCCAGGCATTGCGCCGGGCTGCCCGGCGCAGCTGCTCGGTGTAATCCCGCCGACCGACGGCGGATCGTCCCGAGGTGGCAGCGACAGCTTCGGTCTCGGTGCGGGACGGTTTGTTGCGCGGAGTGTTCAGGGACATGGCGGCGTCACCAGTTCATCCCCGTCGCCGGCCCGCTCAGCAGCGCCTTCGCCATGCCGCGGGCGGACGCCAGGTCCGGCGCCACGCTCACCGGCGGGCCGTAGACAGCCTGCAGCACCGGCGCCAGCTGCTGCAGGTCGGCGAGGTTGTCCGGCTGGCCGTTGGCACTGAGCAGGATGCCCCGGCAATGCTCGGCGAAGCGCTGGCGATTTTCCTTGAGCCACAACACCAGGCGCTTGCGCGCTTGCTGGTCGCCTTCAGCTTCTTCCTGCGGGAGTGGCGGATAGACCAGGGCGAAATCGCACTCGACGGCCAGCAGCGCTTCGACCTCCTCCAACCAGCGCTCGACATCGGCCAGCTCGCGGGGCATCTCGCGGACCTGGACCAGGGGAAAGGCATCGATATCCAACAGGCTCTTAGCGGGGGCATTCATGGGGGGGACTCCTGCGGGGAGGCAAGGCGGAGGAATAAGCGGAAGTGCTTGCCAAAACAGTACTGTACGATACAGTTCTTAAATGACCAGCGTCAACCCTAACGAGAAACGCTCTCAGCAAACCGCCTGGAGGCTTGAACGGACCGTCCCGACGGCCCACCATGCGCACCTTCCGACCGCACCCCGCGAGGCCCGATACCGCCCATGAACGATGCGTCCCCCCGTCTGACCGAACGCGGCAGGCAACGCCGCCGCGCCATGCTCGACGCCGCCACCCAGGCCTTTCTCGAACACGGTTTCGAAGGCACCACCCTGGACATGGTGATTGAACGAGCCGGTGGTTCACGGGGAACCCTGTACAGCTCCTTCGGCGGCAAGGAAGGCCTGTTCGCCGCGGTGATCGCCCACATGATCGAGGAAATCTTCGACGACAGCGCCGATCAGCCGCGCCCCGCCGCCACGCTGAGCGCCACCCTCGAGCATTTCGGCCGGCGCTTTCTCACCAGCCTGCTCGATCCCCGCTGCCAGAGCCTCTATCGCCTGGTGGTGGCGGAATCTCCGCGGTTTCCGGCAATCGGCAAGTCCTTCTACGAGCAGGGGCCGCAGCAGAGCTACCTGCTGCTCAGCGAGCGACTGGCAGCGGTCGCCCCCCACATGGACGAGGAAACGCTCTACGCGGTGGCCTGCCAGTTTCTCGAGATGCTCAAGGCCGACCTGTTCCTCAAGGCCCTCAGCGTGGCCGACTTCCAGCCGACCATGGCGCTGCTGGAAACCCGCCTCAAGCTGTCGGTGGACATCATCGCCTGCTACCTGGAACACCTGTCGCAGCGCCCCGCGCAGGGCTGAGCGACGCGCCGTTCAGGCGGAGGGCGACAGCGCCTGGCCCGGCAGATCGGTGAGGTGGATCTCGGTGACCAGGGGTTCCTGGCGCGGCAGGGTGCGCTCGAGCAGGGGCGAGAAGCGCGACAGCGCGCCGATCAGGTCCCACTGGGTCTCCAGGGCGGCCCCCAGCTCCGAGAGTTCGTTCAGGACCCGGTGACCGACCCGTTGCAGGCGTGGCTCTTCGCTCTGGCTGAGTTCCACCGAAAGGTGCGCCAGCATGGTGGTCATGTTGTTCATGTTGCGTGTCGCCAGGACCAGGATATTGGCCAGCAGGGCGACATCGCTGTCAGGCAGGGAGGCGTGGGGAGAACCGGCGTTGGCGTGCATGCGAGCATCCTTTCTCGAAGTGCGGTCCGGAGCGAACGTCGCGGGAGAATAGCATCATATTGCCATTACGCAATATCTCCCGCGAAACGCTCAGGATGATTTCCTGATGCCAGGCAGACCGCCAAGGGCGGCAAAGGTTTCCATCAGGTGGACCGCCGGCGCCTCGCCGCGCCGACGGCCCCGACGGCTCACTGCATTTCCAGGGATTTGCGCGGCGGCGTGCTGCGATGAGCGGCTCGCAGGTACTGCGGCGGCCAGGGCATCTGCTCGTTGCGCAGTTCGTCGGCGGCGTGCAACGGCCAGTACGGATCGCGCAGCAGTTCACGGGCAAGCAGGATCAGGTCGGCCTGGCCGGTGCGCAGGATATGCTCGGCCTGCACCGGCTCGGTGATCATGCCCACCGTGCCGCTGGCGATGCCGGCCTCCTTCTTCACCCGTTCGGCGAACTCGGTCTGGTAGCCCGGTCCTACCGGGATTTCCGCATTCGCCGCGGTACCGCCGGAAGACACGTCGATCAGGTCCACGCCCAGGTCCTTCAGGCGCCGGGCCAGTTCCACGGTCTCGTCGGGGTTCCAGCCATCCTCCACCCAGTCGGTGGCGGACAGCCGCACGAATAATGGCAACTCTTCCGGCCAGGCCTTGCGCACCGCGGCGGTGACCTGCAGAAGCAGGCGGATTCGGTTCTCGAAGCAGCCGCCGTACTGGTCGCGACGCTGGTTCGACAGCGGCGAGAGGAACTGATGCAACAGGTAGCCGTGGGCCGCATGCACCTCCGCGACCTTGAAGCCGGCAGCCAGGGAGCGCTCGGCGGCGCGTACGAAGGCCTGCACCAGCGCCTCGATCTGCGCCTCGCTCAGGGCCTCGGGGGTCGTGTGCTGGGGATCGAACGGGATCGCCGACGGCGCCACCGGTATCCAGCCGCCGTCGCCGATCGGCACGCTGCCGTGCTTGCCCAGCCACGGCCGCCAGGTACTCGCCTTGCGCCCGGCGTGGGCCAGCTGAACCCCGGCGACCGCGCCCTGGGACTCAATGAAACGGGTGATGCGATGCAACGGCTCGACATGCGCGTCGCTCCAGATGCCGAGGTCGTCGGCGGTGATGCGCCCCTCGGGCAACACCGCGGTGGCTTCGACGATCACCAGGCCGGCGCCGCCCACCGCGCGGCTGCCCAGGTGCACGAGATGCCAGTCGTTGGCCAGGCCCTCCTGCGCCGAATACTGGCACATGGGCGATACGGCGATGCGGTTGGGCAAGGTGATTTGACGCAGGCTAAGAGGCTCGAACAGCAGACTCATGGCAGGACTCCCGGTCGGTCTTGGAATAAATGCTCACCCCTGAACTTTAGACCGGGTTCGCGGAGGCCAGCGGCCCAAGCGACATAAAGCAGCCGTCCTCCTGGCGGAAGACGGCTTGAGCGGCCCCGGCCGGCATTCCTTCCTGGAGTGCCGGCCGGGGCCACCGAGCTTACAACGCGCTCGGGCAGGTCACGCCGACGGTGCTGAACGCCCGGGTGACGTCAGCCGCCGAGTAGTTGCGGTTCTGCGCCGAGCTAATCACTCCACAGGCACCGCTGTTGTAGTTGCTGGTGGCGGTCCAGTAGTAGCGGTTGGCGTCGACGAACACCTCGAAGGCCTTGCGGGTATCCCAGCCCGGCGAGTTGGCCAGCAGGTAGAACGCACGGTTGTACACGCCGCTGGAGTGGTGCACGTCGATACCGTTGTAGTACTGCGAGGCGTTGTCGATGGATCGCCCGTCGCGGCTGGGCTGGTCCATGTAGCGCAACGCACCGCTGCCCTTCTTGATGTCGTAGCCGATCAGGAAGTCGTTCTTGCCGCGCATGTAGAACTCGGCGGCCTCGCCGGCCATGTCGGAGAACGCCTCGTTCATTCCGCCGGATTGCCCGCGGTAGATCAGCCCGGAGTTCTGCTCGGTGAAGCCGTGGCTGACCTCGTGGGCCGCCACGTCCAGCGACACCAGCGGATAGAACATGGTGGCGCCGTCGCCGAAGAGCATCGCCGTGCCGTCCCAGTAGGCGTTCTCCACGCTGCGCCCGTAGTGCACCTTCATGTACAGCTTGTGGGTCAGCGGGCTGGTGCCGAACCAGTCCCGGTACAGGTTGAACACCACGCCGCCGAAGAAATGCGCGTCGTTCAGCGGCGAATAGGCGCCGTTGACCTGCTTGTAGGTGTTGGTCGGGCAGGCGAAGCGGAACGGCGTGGTCTTGCTGTCGTTGGTGCTGCCGTTCATATCGACGGTGATGACGTTGCCGTCGTCCATCTCGCAGCGGTCGTTGACGATCAGCGGACCGTAGTCGCTACCGTAGGTGTACTTGCCGATCTTCTGGTTGCCACCGGGGCCGCCCGCCTCGGCGTGGGCCAGGCCTTCCCACTGATCGAGCACTTCACCGGTCTTGGCGTCGATGACGAAATGCGGCCGCGACAGTCCCTCGCCGGGAATCAGGTAGGACACGTTGTAGACCAGTTGGGCGATGTTGTTCTCGCCCAGGCGGATCACCAGTTCCACTTTGTCATTCTCGGTCTTGCGGCCCTGGGCCTTCAGGCTCTTGGCCTGGGCCAGCACCTGCTCGGCGGATACCGCCGCGGTGGTGCTGCCCGGCAGGTCGGCGGCGATGTTGGCGACGAAATGGCCGCTGCGCCGCGCCGCCACGCTCTTGCCGGGACCCTTGACTTCGGTGATGGCTTCGCCGACCACCCGTACGCCGTTGTGGAATTGCTCGTAGCGGGTGACCTGCTTGCCGTTGGGCAGGGTCGTGCTGCGGATCGCTTTCAGTTCGTCGGCACCGCCGGCGCCGACCGCGGCTTGCAAGGTGACCGGGCCGGGCGCGCCCTGGGCAGCCTTGCTGGGGAGTTTGGACACGTCGATCAGGTCGGCGGCAAAAGCGGCCGGCGAAACACCCATGATCGCAACGAACAACAGGTCAAGCGTAGAAACCTTCTTCATCTTGTTCAGTTCTCCTGGTTTTTTCAGGCCGAAGTACTCGGCCGACGCTTACCGCCGCCTTGTGGGCTGATCGGAACAGCCGTATCAGTCCTTCGGGTAGAAGGAACTGCACTCCCCTGGCTCGGTCCCGTTTTCGACGGTGCTTTCGTGTACCAAAAAGAACCCGCGGCCAAACCTGCCAGAACTGGCAGGTAGCCTTGATTTCGCCGGAAATCTGTATGTTTTCGCTGGAATAGCTAGCAGAAAAGCAGGTGGCAGCTAGGTTGCCCCCAGCCCCGGGACGCGCTCAGCGAGGGGCCATGTGGACGATCATCAGTTGCACGCTTTCCTGGCCGCGGAATTCGTTGACGTCGAGCTTGTAGGCCAGCTCGGCCCAGCGCACGGTAGGGTTGGGCCACTGCTCGCGGTCGATGTTGAAGGCAATGCCATCCAGTTGCAGCGAGCCGCATTCGCTTTTCAGCACCAGCTTCAGGTGACGCTCGCCGACGATCCGCTGCTGCACCAGCTGGAACACCCCGTGGAACATCGGCTCGGGAAAGTGCTGGCCCCAGGGACCGGCCTGGCGCAACGCACGCGCCAGCTCCAGGTGGAATTCCTGGATGCTCAACTGGCCATCGGAGAGCAGGCGCCCGGCCAGGTCCTCCTCGGCCAGTTGGCGGCGTACTTCGGCATCGAAGGCGGCGGAGAAAGCGCCGAAGTTTTCCTGCGGCAACGATAGTCCGGCAGCCATCGCGTGGCCGCCGAACTTGCTGATCAGCCCGGGATGACGGGCGGCTACCGCGTCCAGCGCGTCGCGGATGTGGAAGCCGGGAATCGACCGTGCCGAGCCTTTCAGGCTGCCGTCGCCGGCATCGGCGAAGGCGATGGTCGGCCGGTGGTAACGCTCCTTCAGGCGCGAGGCGAGGATTCCGATCACGCCCTGGTGCCAGTCGGCGTCGAACAGGCACAAGCCGAACGGCAGTTGCTCCAGGCTCAGCTCCTTGAGCTGCGCCAGCGCCTCGCGCTGCATACCCTGCTCGATGGCCTTGCGGTCCTGGTTCAACTGGTCGAGCTGCACCGCCATGTCGCGGGCCAGCGCTTCGTCGTCGCAGAGCAGGCATTCGATGCCGAGAGACATGTCGTCGAGCCGACCCGCCGCGTTCAGGCGCGGACCGAGGATGAAACCCAGGTCGGTGGAGGTGATCCGTACCGGAGGCCGCCCGGCCACCTCCAGCAGCGCGCGCAAGCCCGGCCGGGCGCGGCCGGCGCGGATGCGCGCGAGGCCCTGGTGGACCAGGATGCGGTTGTTGGCATCGAGCGGCACCACATCGGCGACGCTGCCCAGCGCCACCAGGTCGAGCAGCTCGGCGAGGTTCGGTTCCTTCAGCCCGCGCCGGGCGAACCAGTCCAGCTCGCGCAGGCGCGCCCGCAACGCCAGCATCACATAGAAGATCACCCCGACCCCGGCCATGGCCTTGCTGGGGAATTCGCAGCCCGGCTGGTTGGGGTTGATGATCGCATCCGCCGCCGGCAGTTCCGGGCCAGGCAGGTGGTGGTCGGTGACCAGCACCTTGAGCCCCGCGGCTTTCGCCGCCTGGACGCCGTCCACGCTGGAGATGCCGTTGTCCACCGTCACCAGCAGGTCGGGACGCTTCTCCAGGGCCACGCCGACGATCTCCGGGGTCAGGCCGTAGCCGTACTCGAAGCGGTTCGGCACCAGGTAATCGACCCAGGCCGCGCCGAGCATGCGCAGGGCCAGCACGCCGACGCTGCTGGCGGTGGCGCCGTCGGCGTCGAAGTCGCCGACGATGAGAATCCGCTGGCCGCCCTCCAGGGCATCCACCAGCAGCGCCACGCCCTCCTCGATGCCTTTCAGCCGCTGGAAGGGAATCAGCCGCGCCAGGCCCTTGTCCAGCTCCTCGGCGCAACGCACGCCACGAGCTGCGTACAGGCGTGCCAGCAATGGCGGAAGGTCGCCGAGATCGGGCAGGGTTTCGGGCAGGGGGCGGGGTTCGATACGCATCAGGTCACTCGTTCGGCTCGACGGAAGGAAACGGCGGCGGCGATCAACGCTCGCCCTGCAGCCATTCCAGCTGCAACTCGTGCTGGCCGTTCTCGTCGGTGACGAACAGGGTGCCCTCGCTGATCATCACGGTCCAGTTGATCGAACGCGGCAGGTCGCGGGACAGGCTCTCCAGGGGTTCCTGGGGCACTGCCGCGACGTTGATGTTCTTCAGGCTGCGCACGCTGTCCAGCACCTTGGTCTGCCAGACCCGCAGGTTGCCATAGGCGAGCAGGCTGAAGCGCTCGCAGCGACGCGAGCACCAGGTGATGCGCTCGGCGTCCGGCTGGCCGACTTCGATCCAGTGCAGGACCCGGCCGTCCAGGCTCTTTTCCCAGAGCGCCGGTTCGTCCACGTCCGACAGGCCACGCCCGAAGGCGATCTGCTCGCCGTACCACAGCACGTAGGCCAGCAAGCGCACGGCCAGGCGCTCCTCGGTCTCGGAGGGGTGCCGGGCCACGGTCAGGCGCAACGTCTCGTAGACCCCGCGGTCCAGGTCGGTGAGGGAAATATCGGCTTTATAGGGCGTGGATTGCAGGGCCATGGGAATACCGGCGTGGGAAGCGAAAGGGCGCAAGTCTAACCTGAAACCCGCCCGCGTGCGGTCCGCCGGCCGACCGCCTGCCCTGCCTTTCTCGCGTCGCTGCCGCTCAGCGCGGGGCGTAGCGGCCCCAGAGTTCCTCGAATTCGCGCCGATAGGCGCCGATCAGCACGGCGTCGTCGGTTACCAGCAGGTTCTCTTCGTTGTTGACGCTGGCGCTGCGGGTCCAGTTGAAACTGCCGTTGAGCAGCCAGGCGCCATCCACCAGGGCGAACTTGTGGTGCATGTGGAAGGGACTGTCGTCGATTCGCAGCGGCACGCCGGCCTCGCGCAGCGCATGGATGTCGCTGCCTTCGTCGAACTGCTTGTCATCGTCGCTGATGATCCGCACCGGAACACCGCGCCGATGGCAGGCCAGGATTTCCGCACTGAGCTGGTCGTCGGAGATGGTGAACACGCAGATGTCCAGGCTCTGCCTGGCCTGCCGGCACAGTTCGCGGATCTTCCGCCGACACTCCTCACCGGGACTGAAATAGGCGCTGGCGCGGCTGCGCGGCGCCGCCGCGGTAACCTCCAGGGTGCGCACCACCTGCTCCAGCCACTTCAGGGCGGCTATCCGTTCGCCCTGCTCCTCCACGAGGACCAGCTCACGCACCAGGTCGAAGGCACGGTTGCGCAGGAAACGCACCTGGTCGGGCGCCAGCTCGCTGCCCAGTTGGCGCAGTTCGTCCCGTTCCTCGTTGCTCAGCTTCAGGTCGGCCAGGCTGTCGCGCAGCTGGCGGTCCAATCCGTCGAAGTCCATTTCCCGCTCCTCGTGTCCTCAGGGTTGATCGTTCTCCAGCGGCCTCTGCTCGCCGCCCAGCAACCGGCCCAGTTCGTCGAGGCGGCTGGATATCTCGTTGATGCGGTTGTGCGTGCGCAGGTCGACGTCGATCTTGCGGTCCATCACCTTGATCAGCGGCAGGAAACTGTCCTGCAGGCAGGCGGCAAGGCTCTCCAGCACCTGCTGCACGCCCGGCTGCGCAGGCGCCGTCACCTCGACGTTCAGCGCCGGCGCGCCCTGGCCGAGTTGGCGCAATCCAGCCAGCAACTCGTCCCAGGGCGCCGGTTGTACCGGCTGGGGTTCGTGAGCCAGGCCACGGACGCTTTCCACCAGATCGTTGAGCTGCGCCACCAGCCGTCCGCCGACGTCGGCGTCGCTGCCGCCCATGGACTTGTTGCGCAGGAAGTCACGCTTGATCTGCGCCCAGCGCTCGGCCTGCTCGGGGCTCTGGTTGCCGCGCAGTTCGGCGAGCTTCAGCAGGTTCTCCTCGGCTCCGGTGGTCAGCAGTTGCGACTCGCCCTGGTAGTGGTCGGCGATCAGTTGCAGCAGCTCGGCATCGTTCATCACCGCGGAGATCTTCTCCGCCATCTTGTTCATGTTGCGGTAGCTGCCCTGCAGCTTGAACGGCGGCTCGCTGCGGTACTGGTCGGCCTGGGCGGCGCTGGCGATGTACTGCTGGTTGACCTTGAGCACCACGTCGCGCACCTGCATGAGGCGTTGCAGGGTGCTGCTGATCTCGTTGATCTCGGCACCGCTGTAGCCGTGGGCCAGCTCGTTGCTGGAGAACGGCTTGCCCTCGGCCTTGGCGACGAAGCGATAGACGTCGGCCATGTCGCGGGTGGCCAGCGGCGCGAGAACCGGGTTGGAGGTCAGGGCGTTCTCGATGTAGCTGAGGGAGAACGCCTCCTGCATGCCGCTGAGGGTGTCGCCGAGGTTGTAGATGTCGGCGCGGTTGGCGAGCATGTCGGGAATGCGGAAGACCTCGCCGGACTCGGTGTAGGGGTTGCCCGCCATCACCACGCAGAACTTCCGCCCACGCATGTCGTAGGTCTTGGTCCGGCCCTTCCACACCCCTTCCACCCGGCGCGTGCCGTCGCAGAGGGAGATGAACTTCTGCAGGAACTCCGGATGGGTGTGCTGGATGTCATCGACATAGAGCATCACGTTGTTGCCCATCTCCAGCGCCAGGTTGAGCTTCTCCAGTTCCTGCCGCGAAGTCGCGTCCGGCGCCTGCCCGGGGTCGAGCGAGCGCACCTCGTGGCCGAGGGCAGGACCGTTGATCTTCATGAAGATCAGCCCCAGGCGGTGCGCCACGTACTCCATCAGGGTGGTCTTGCCGTAGCCTGGCGGGGAGATCAGCATCAGCAGGCCCATCAGGTCGGTGCGCTTGTTCTCGCCCACCGTCCCCATCTGCTTGGCCAGGTTGTCGCCGATGACACCCAGGTAGACGTCATTGATCAGCTTGTTGCGAACGAACGAGGACAGCGGTCGTGGCTTGAACTCGGCCAGGCGCAATGCCTCGCGTTCACGCTCGACGATCTCCTGGCGCAGCGCCTGGTAGCGCCGCAAGCCTGGCAGGAACTGCTGGCGATGGCGACGCAGGCGGCCGAAGAAGTCGTCCACCGCCAGCGCCAGGCCGCGTTCGACGATGCGCGGATGCTCGCCCATCAGGCCGTCGACCTGGAAGCGCAGGTCGACCTCGGTGATCCGTTGTGGCATCTCCTCGTCCAGCAACGAGAGCGCCACCGCCTCGTCCAGGTAGGCCGCCAGCGGTTGGAACTCGGCGTCGCCACATAGTCCGCGCAGCCAGTTGCCGGCCAGTTCCCACTGGGCGGCGGGCCGCTCGCCGAGACGCTCCAGGGTCTGCCGGTAGTCGTCCCATAGACGCGCGCCTTGCAGGCGCAGCTTGAGTCCTTCCTGCAATTGCCGGGCATATTTGCTGAAGGTGAATTCGGGACGCTCGGCGGACAATTCCCAGACCAGGTACTCGGCCGCCTCGTCGATATGCTGCGGGTCCAGCGCGATGGGCTGTTCGGCGAGCAGCGCACGCATCGCCGCGGCCACTTCGCCGCGAAGGGCGAGCAGGCCGTCGTCACGACCGAACATCTGCTGGATGCCGCGGCTGCTGCGTGCCCGCTCGGGCCAGCCGGCGACCTCCCGCTCCTCGCGCCGGCGGCTCCAGAACAGGCTGGCGAAAGCCCGCGCCGAGGGCGCGTAGCGTAGCAGTCCGGCGCTCTCGCGCAACGGCAGCAGGCGAACCAGGATCGCCGCCGCATCGTGGTCGTGAATACCTTTCTCGTAGCCCTCCTTGTAGCGCGGCGCGGCGAAATCGCGGATCGCCCGCGCCAGCTCGTCCGGCTGCGCCAGCAGCGCCTGCAAGCGCTCCAGGCTGAAGCCATCGCGGCCCGCGTCGGCGGCGGCGAGCACTTCGCCGGCGAGATATTCGGCGCGGTACAGCGTCTCCGATTCGGACTCCAGGTTCACCTGCCAGAACCCGCGCAACTCATCGAGCCGCGGGTCCTGCAGCGGTTCGAGGAAATCGGTGCCGGTCAGGTGCAGGTACAGCGCGTCGCCGCGCGGCATCAGGGTCAGGTCGAGTTCCTGGGTGTTGACGCTGAAGCGGTGGCGCGGGCCCAGGCGGATGACGTCGCCGCCCTCCTCGAACAGCTCGCTCTTGTCGCGCAATGCGCGGACCGCCTGGTCGCGCGCGGCCTTCAGGCGCGCCTCGACGTCGTCGGCCTTGACGCTGTCCTTCAATTCGCGAAGACGTTCGGCCAGTTCGCGCAACTTGAGGATCAGCGGGTCGGCGGCGAAGAACGCGTTCAGTTCCTCCGCCTGGGTGAAGCGCGCGGTGCGTCGTTGCAGGCTGTCGAGGATTCGCCGGGCGGCGTCGAGCAATCCCTGGGCCTTGCGCTGGCGCTCGTCGAGCAGGGTCTGCTTGTGCGCCTCGAAGGTTTCCAGCAGCTCCTCACGCTTGGCCAGGATGTCGCCGAGGAACTGCTCATGGTCGCCGAACTGGCTTTCCAGTTCCTCCAGTTGCACCAGCAGGCGCGACAGTTGCTCGTCGCAGCGCTCGGGGTCCTGGGCCTGGGCCAGGGCGTTGGTGATGCCCTGGCCGAAGAGTTTGAACTGGGCACCGAACTGGGCCACGGTCTCGCTCGAACCGAGTCCCTTGCGCCGCTGCTCGGCGCGCGCCTTGGCCTGGTTCAGGCGGGCGTAGATCTCCGAGATCGACTCGATGATGCGGGTCCGCTGGGTCGCGTCGTCGATGCGCAGCGAAGCCATCAGCGAGGACAGCATGTCGAGGTCGCCAGCCATCGCCTCCAGGGCCGCCAGCGGCTCGCCGAGCTGGGCCACGGTCTCGGCTTTCTGCGCCTCGCCATCGAGGCTCTGCAGGCGCTCCAGCAAGGGCTGCAGGGCCTGTTCGCTGGCGAGGAAGGTCGCAGTGGCGGCGGCCACCCGCTCGTGGGCCGCGAGCAGTTCGGCCTCCATGGCGTCGAGTCGCGCCACGTCGATGTAGCGGTACTCGCGGATGGTCAGCAGCAAGCCACGCTGGGCGGTGATGCCGTTGAGCCCGTCGACGAACTGCTGCACCCGGTCCCAGCCGTCGGGCAGCAAGCCGGAGAGCAGCGCCTTGTGCCGCTCCTCCGCGTCGACCATCGCCTGGGCCGACTGGCGGCGGATACTCTCGACCTTCTCGTATTCGTCGAGCACCAGCTCGGCGGTCGCCGCCACTTCGCGCAACAGCGGCGCCAAGCCGTCCAGTTGGTCGCTGCCGAGCCAGTGGTAGACGTCGAACAGGCGCTGGGTGTTCTGGCACAGCAGCGAGTAGCGCTGGATCGAAACCGCCGGAGTCTCGATCTCCCGGCACAGGTCGTAGAGGTCGGAGACGCCGCGCACCAGCTCGGCATTGCCGATCCGCCCGAGGAAACCGCTACGCGCCGGTTGGCGGGCCGCGTACTCCTCGGTGCAGAACGGCGTCTGCCAGACCTGCATTGGATGGATGCGGGTCGGTTCCTCGCCTTCGGCGGCGAAGATCACCATGCGTCCGTCCTCCAGGCGCGCGTAGCCGTGGCCGAACAGCGGATTCTGCAACTGGCGGTTGATCAGGTTGTAGGTGAGCAGCACGTTCCGCCCCTGCTCGGGATGGTAGAAAACGTACTGCACGTCCTCGCCGTTGGGCGAGCGTACCGAGCGCTTGAAGCGCATGCCTTCCATGGATTGTTCGAAGGTGCGGTACTCGCCGTTCTGCAGGTAGTAGCCGCCGGGGAAGATGATCCCGTGGTCCTCCGGCAACTGGATGCAGGCCAGGCCGATGGCGTCGATGCGCTCGACCTTGCCGGTCAGGCTGTTGAACACCAGGTAGCGCCACTGCTCTTCGCGATAGGGCAGGACCTTGAGCAGCAGCAGGCTGCCGAGGCGGGCGAATTCAACCTGCGCGTCGTCCAGCGACTGGGTCTTGTCCATCACCTCTTCGCGATAGATGCCCAGGCCGACCTCGGTGTTGTTCTCGACCTTGATGGTCAGGTCGCCACCGATGGTCTCGACGAACAGGGTGTCGAGGATGTTCAGGTGCGGGAAACGGCCCTCCACCACCATCTCGCGGGTAGCCCGCTGCCATTCGAAGTCGAACGGTGCCGGCAAGGCGATGTCGCGCTCGCCGCGGTTGTCGATGTAGCGGACTTCGCTGCCGTCGCTGGAGATCGACCAGCGGAACACGCGGATGTCGGTGATCCGCTCGCCGATCTGGAAGCTGGCCAGCAGCTTGCCGTCGCGGATCGCCAATTGCAGCAGGCGGGTGTTCTTGTAGTAGGTGTAAAGCTCGTTGAAGTCGTTGACGAAGCCCGGCGCGGCGAGAAAGCTGTCCCCCAGTGGCACAGGCTCCGCCTCGTAGCCTTCGCTGCCCTCCACCAGGCGGTAGAGGGAGAACACGTCGGCCACGCCGGTTTCCTTGCGCAGGCCGATGAACACGTTATAGCCGAACAGCAGGCAATCGCCGACCTGGACGATATCGCGGGCGATGCAGTTGTTCTCGGTACGGATGCGGACCCGGCCGATCACATCCATCTGGCTGTCGCCGAACTCCTCCAGGCGACTGGCGTTGAGCCTTTCGGCGGTCTGCCGCAGGCGCTGGCCCTGCTCCAGCAGACGCTTGTGCAGCACCTCGTAGGCGCCGCCCTCGGCAACGGCCTTGTCCAATACGTCCTGCGCGGGAGTTGCGGCTTGAGTGTCCGACATCCTGGTCTTCCTGGGTCTACGGCGGTCATCGATGGAAACCGGCCCGAGCGGCCTGCCCCGGGCGCAGCCAACAGGCCACGCCAGGTGCTGCGCCGCTCAGGGCGCGGGCGGAACGCCTCCGCAGTTGGCGGAGGAGGCTGCGGGTCGACTCAGACTTCCGCCGCCGGCTCGTTCTCGTGGCCGCTCTTGCGTTCCGGCACTACCGCAGCGGCTGCGCCACGGCCGTTGAGCAGGCGGGCGAGGACGTCCTGCACCACCGGGCTCTTGCCGACCACACCTTCGATGGCCTTGCCCACCGACAGCGACTTGGCGAAGGAGTTGAAGAAGTCGCCCTCGCCGCCGACGATCTCGATGTTCGCCTTGCCCAGCGCGGTGGCGAGCACCTCGGCCTGGTCCTTGGCGATGTCCTTGTTCGCGGCGATGGCCGCCATGGCCTCCTCGAAGCTCTTCTCCAGCTGCATGCGGAACTCTTCGTGCTGGCGAGCGCTGTCGCTGAGGGCATCCAGGGCGCCGAACTTCTTGCCAAGCCCCTCGGCCTCGGCATTCAGGCGCTGCAGCAGTACTTCCGCTTCCGCGCTGCCCTGGTCCTTGGTGGCCTTGGCCTTGGCCGCGCCGAGCTGCTCCTCGCCGCGCGCCTGGGCGCCGAGCTTCTCGGCCAGCACCTTGGCTTCGGCCAGGCCGTCCTTCTCCTTGGCTGCGGCCTGCGCCTCGAGCACCCGGGCGTCGGCCAGGCCGCGCTCCTCGTCGCCCCTGGCTTCGGCGATCAGTTGTTCGGCACGTACCCGCGCCGCTGCCAAGCCATCCTTTTCCTTCGCCGCAGCGGTGACTTCCAGCACCCGCGCATCGGCCAGGCCCGGCGCTGCGCGCTCGGCCTCGATGCCCTCGGCCAGACGCTTCTTCGCCTCGGCCTGCTTCGACGCCGCTTCCAGCTCGGCCTGCGCCATGGTGTTGATTTCCACCGCCTTGTGCTTGGAACGGGCCTCGTCGGCTTCCGCCTGCTTGACCTGGCGTACCAGCTCCTGCTCGGCTTCCGCCTGGGCCTGCAGCAGGATCACCTGCTTGACCCGCTCGGCCTCGGAAACCTCGCGCACCTCCTTGATCCGCTCCTCCTCTTGGGCCACGGTCTTTTCCACCGCGACGCGCTCGCGAATCACATTGGCGATGTTCTTGCGCTGCTCTTCCAGCGCCTTTTCCTTCTCGATCTTCTGCAGCTCCACCTCACGCTCGCGGGCGACGATCTCCAGGTCCTTGGCGCGGGTGACCTTCTCCACCTCGATGACCACCGCGCGCTGGCGGTTCTGCTGCGCCACCTCGACCTCGCGCTGGTGGTTCTCGGTGCGCACGTCGATTTCCTGCTGCGCCTGGATCCGCGCCTGCTCGGCCTTCAGCCGCTCCTCTTCCTTGACCCGCGCGGTTTCCGCTTCCTCGCGGGCACGGATGGTCTCGATCTCGCGCTTCTGCCGGGCCTCGGCGTCAGCCTGCTGGCGCTCCAGGGCCAGGGCCGCCTCGCGGGTCTCGACGTTCTTCTTCTTGATCGCCAGCTCTTCGTTGCGCTCCAGTTCGTTGGTGATGACGTTCTGGGTGGCGGTCAGCTCGGTGATCTTGCGGATGCCCTCGGCATCGAGGATGTTGCTCGGGTCCAGCGAGTTCTTCGCGGTCTGCTCCAGGTAGTCGATGGCGACGTCTTCCAGTACGTAGCCGTTCAGGTCGTTGCCGATCACCTCGATGATGCGGTCACGGAAGTCCTGGCGATTCTCGAACAGCTGGACGAAGTCGAACTGCTTGCCGACGGTCTTCAGCGCCTCGGAGAACTTGGCGTTGAACAGCTCGTTCACCGCCGAACGGTCGGAAGCACGGTCGACGCCGATGGCCTTGGCCACCTTGAGCACGTCGTCCTGGGTCTCGTTGACCCGCAGGTAGAAGGCAACGGTGATGTCCGCGCGCATGTTGTCGCGGCAGATCAGGCCGTCCTTGCCGCGCCGGTCGACCTCCAGGGTGATCAGCGAGATACGCATGAACTCCTTCAGGTGGATCACCGGATAGACCAGCGCACCGGTGAAATGCACCTTGGGCGTCGACGACATGTCGTTGACGATCAGCGCGGTGCCTTGCGGGACCTTGATGTAGAAGGCCTTGAACAGGGCCAGCAGGCCCACGACCAGCAGAACGACCAGGCCCACTCCCAGCAGGAGGGGCATCAGCGACGTCATATCCATAGCAGCAGTTCTCCTTGATTCTCACCGAGCCCGGGTCAGATACCGCGGAACTCTTCCTCGGTAACGACCCGATAGGCGTGCTCCGCCTCCAGGTACTCCAGCAGCACGACGCGATCGCCGCGCTTGAAGCCTTTGTTTTCTTCCGCACGAACTTTCAGGATCAGCCCGGCGCCGCCGTCTTCCAGCAACGCCTCGCCATGTTGCAGGGTGACCCGCCCGCTGCGCACCACCGCGACCTGGCCCAGCACCGACTTGCTGCTGGTGCTTTCCAGCTTGCGGAACAGCGGCCGCAACGGCCGGCACAGCGTGGCCGCCAGCGGCGCCGCCAGGAACAGCGCGCCCACCGCCACCACGGCGCCCAACGGGTAGCGCAGCCAGCCGAGCGACAATGCGCTGAGCAGCCACAACTGGACGAAGTAACAGAGGAACCAGGCGAAGAAGGACAGCAGGGTCAGCACCAGGGTGACCGGTACGCCGTTGAGTTTCAGCTTCGCCAGCAGCGCGGCGAGGCCTTCGGCCTGGCCGGCGCCATCGACGACCGACTCGGCGTCGAGATCGAGCACATCGATCTCGACCATGCCCAGGGCGACGATGCCCCAGTAGATGATCGCGAGGATCAGAAGAAAGCTGAACAGCACGGTCGGAAACGACAGCGCCGTCTGCAGGAAACCTTCCATTGTCGCTCTATCCCTGAAAAACGGGCCCGGACGCCTTCGCCGGGCCGCGGGCCTATCAGGCCTTGCCCTTTTCCTTCAGGCGCGCCAGCACGCCATCCACGCTGTTGCCCGAGGCCTTGATCCCGGCCGCGCGCAGCTTGGCGTCCAGCGCATCGTCCGGCGCCGCCGCGCTGGCCAGTTCGGCCGCGGCATCCATGGTCGCCGCGCGTTCGGCCTGGCGCTGCTTGATCCGCTCCAGGGAGTCCACCGCGGTCTGCAGCTTGCTCTTCGAGTTGCCATAGCGCTGGGCAACGGCCATCTGCGCCTTCTGCACGCTCTCGGTGGCCTTGACCGTATCCACCTGTTGCTTGAGCTGGCGGATGTTGCCTTCGGCCTGGCTCACCGACTTGCGCAACTGGGCTACGCTGGCGGCGAATTCCGCGACCTGGGCACGCTCGCCCTCGAGCTGGTTCTCCAGGGTCGCGATCTTCTCCGCGACTTCCCGGGCCAGCTCCTCGTTGCCGGCCTCCAGTGCCTTGATCGCGTATTGCTCGTACTCGGCGACCTGGGCCGCGCCCTTCTCGACGCGCTCCTGGGCCAGGCGGTGGCGGGCCATGATCGAGGCCAGCGCTTCCCGCGACTTGCGCAGTTCGACGTCGGCGTCGCGGATCTCCTGGTCGAGGATGCGCAGCGCCTGGCTGTCGACGATCGCCTCGCCAACCTCGTTGGCTCCGCCGCGCAGGGCGCTCAGCAGCTTGCTCCATACCGTCATGATGGTGTCCTCCCTCAGGCCCGGGCTTTCAGGTAGCCGGCGTAGACTTCCGTGGCGCGGATCACGTTGCCGGCCAGGGTTTCGATTTCGTGCAGCACGCTGGCCAGCGACGAAGTCGTGCTCAACGCGCCGAACATGCTGTAGCAGCGCTCCTCGCCCGGCAGGTTGAGCAGGCCGATGCTCGACAGCGGGAACAGTTGCCGGCTGAGCAGGACCTCTTCGTTGAAGGCGGTCGCGTCGGTAACGTCGCTTTCCGGCCAGAGCAGCGCCTCGACGATGATCTGCTCGCCCTGGGGCGCGACGAACACCGGCAGGTCGCCGTATTCGCGCATGATCACGTAGAGACTCGCTTCCACCCCCTCGATCAGCTCGATCTGGGCCTCGCCGCTGCTGAACAGCTCGGTGCCGCTCAGGGCCTCGGCCAGCGAGCGAGCGTTCCATACCCGGGCTTCCGTCATGTCTTCCTCCTTCTCCAAATGAGCCGCTCCGGCAGCCGGGCGACGCAGCATCCGCTCGATGCCGGCGAGCGCCGCGGCGTTCTCCGGCAAGATCCAGACTTCCTTCTTCACCAGGCCCTGCTCGCGCAGGCGCTGGCGAAAGACACGCTGATAATGGGCTGATGATTTCCGTTGCATGGACTCACACTACGAGATCACATGTAAGATTTCAACAGCTCACATGTAATAAAATCCAACGCACGCGCATATCTACGCCGGGCCGGCCGGAGCATGGAAAAGAAACACGGGGAGGAAAGAGAGAAAGAAATGGCACGAGGGGCCTCCCTGGCTCGGTGTCTGGCGCGCTACATCCTGTATCGACTCCCGCATTAAACCCTCTATGCAAAAGGAATTGAAGGACCGCCGGGCATATCGGGAAAAAACGGGAAACGTCTCACCCTACCGCGGCACCCGCCCGCACCGCCGGCAAATGCTCTAGGCTATGCGCACACTGCAGCCTGACGGACACCGCATGGAACATTCGCCCAAACCGCTGGCCGGCCTGAAGGTGGTCGAGCTCGGCACCCTGATCGCCGGCCCTTTCGCCTCGCGGATCTGCGCCGAGTTCGGCGCCGAAGTGATCAAGATCGAGTCGCCCGACGGCGGCGACCCACTGCGCAAGTGGCGCAAGCTCTACGAAGGCACCTCGCTGTGGTGGTTCGTTCAGGCACGCAACAAGAAATCCCTGACCCTCAATCTCAAGCACGCCGAGGGCCAGGCGATCCTGAAACGCCTGCTCGGCGATGCCGACATCCTGATCGAGAACTTCCGCCCCGGCGTACTGGAAAAGCTCGGCCTGGGCTGGGATGTCCTCCACGCGCTGAACCCGCGCCTGGTGATGGTGCGCCTGTCGGGCTTCGGCCAGACCGGCCCCTACAAGGACCAGCCGGGCTTCGGCGCGGTCGGCGAGTCGATGGGCGGACTGCGCTACATTACCGGCTTCGAGGACCGCCCGCCGGTTCGCACCGGGATTTCCATCGGCGACTCGATCGCCGCCCTGTGGGGCGTGATCGGCGCGCTGATGGCGCTGCGACACCGCGAGGTCAACGGCGGAGAGGGTCAGATGGTCGACGTCGCCCTCTACGAGGCGATCTTCGCCATGATGGAAAGCATGGTTCCGGAATTCGACGTGTTCGGTTTCATCCGCGAGCGCACCGGCAACATCATGCCAGGCATCACCCCCTCCTCCATCCACACCAGCGCCGATGGCCGCCACGTACAGATCGGCGCCAACGGCGACGCGATCTTCCGCCGCTTCATGCAGGCCATCGGCCGCGACGACCTGGCCAGCGACCCGCGACTGGCCAGCAACGACGGGCGCGATGCGCGCCGCGACGAACTCTATGGGGTTATCGACCGCTGGGTCGCCTCGCAGCCCCTGGAGGAAGTGCTGGCGGTGCTGGCGCGAGCCGAAGTCCCGGCCAGCCGCATCTACTCCGCCGAAGACATGTTCCGCGATCCGCAATTCCTTGCCCGCGAGATGTTCCTCTCGGCACGCTTGCCGGACGGTAAGCCATTCCGCATGCCTGGCATCGTGCCCAAGCTGTCCGCCACGCCAGGCTCGGCGGATTGGGTAGGCCCGGAACTGGGCGAGCATACCGATGCCCTGCTCGCCGAGCTGGGCTACGACAGCGAGGGCATCGCCGCCCTGCGCCGGGAAGGCGCCATCTGAACGGTACGCGGAGCCCTTCATCGGTGCTCCGCGGACAGGGCGGCCCCTCTCCCCTATCCAGCCAGGGAGAGGGGGTTATCCGCACGCTTCCACGAGCATGGCGCCATCCGGCAAGAGCCGCTGCACCGGCGCGCGCCTTCGCCTGACCGCCCGATGCGCAACGCGCCCTCGAACGAGACGGCGCTAGCGCGACGAATACAGCAGCACGTGATCCCGCTCGCGGAAGGTCGCCAGCACGTCTTCCTCCATCCGCCCGACCAGCACCTGCAATTCCCGGCGAATGGTCTGCACGGCATCCTCGAGATAGCTTTCGTCGTTCAACTGCACCTTGGCGATGACCCGCTGCAACAGGGTTTCCCCCTGCGGATCGACCAGCGTGACCACCCGTCCGCCATCGGGCCGGGGCTGGCTGAGGGTGAAGGGATGGGGAGCGAAGGCATCGGCCAGTCGTTGCTTCAGGCTGTCCAAATCAGGTCTCCTGTTTCGACGATAAGACTCGTCAAAGACCGAAAAAACGCGAATAGGGTTCGTCGATGCAAGCATTTACCGGACTAACGGCAGCATCTGGCGAAAGGCCACGAGCCGGCGCAAATAGCCATTCGAGCTGAGCCAGGCCAACGCAACGATCAGCCCGCTATAAGGAAAGCACCGGGAAAAACTCCAACCATCCCACCCTCGCGCAACGCCTTCACCTGCTTGAAATTGCAGTATCCGGCGCGTCCGTCAGGCAGTAACAACGAGACTTCCCCCTGCGTGTCGAACAGCGAGGATCTCATGACTGCCTTCGCATCCCCCCGCGGCGCCTGGCGCGCCTTCATCCTCGCGCTGGCATTCGCCGCCGGCACGGCACAGGGCTCGCTGCTGTTCGGCGCCGTCGGCCTGGCCAACGACCAGTACGCGCGTCCGGTCGCCGACACCGAGATCGCCAGCACCGCCGTGCTCGCCGATTGTCGTGGCTTCGTCGGGACCATCGCCAGGATCGTCCTGCTGGACGGCTCGATCCGCTGCAACGAGGCTTTCCCCTATGGCTTCGCCAGCCCGATCAGTACCAGCGTCTACTATCCGGCGGACATCACCGCGGCCGACGCCAAGCTTCCGGTCATCACCTTCGTCGGCGGCATACTTTCCAACGCCGGCAACTATCACGAACTGATGAAGCTATGGGCCAGCCACGGCTTCATCGTGGTGATCTCTTCCGACTTCATCAACTCCTTCCCGCTGATGCACGCCCTCGGCATCCTCGAGGTCGCGAAACTGGACAGGGACCCGGCCTCGGCCCTGCATGGCCGGGCCGACTTTTCCCGGACGCTGGTCGCCGGGCACTCCGCCGGCGGCCAGGCCACGCTGCAGAGCGCCAGCCTCTCTGCACAAGCCCTGCAACTCATCGAGCCACGGTTGAAGCTGGTCGGCGCCCTGCCGATCGAGCCAGGCCCCCTGGCCATCGGTTCCACGGTAAAGACCCCGACCCTGCTGCTGACCGGACTGGCCGATGTGGTCGTGCCGCCGCTCAGTTGGCCGATCCTCTGGCAGGGCCCGTTGATCCGCGACGTGCCCGCCTGGGGCGCCACGGCCACCACGGCGACCCACTTCAGCCCGCTGCGACAGATCGAGTACAACGAGTTCGCCGGCATCAGCGTCGCCTGGGCGCTGTACCAGGGAAAGAACGATGCCCAGGCCCGCGACTATTTCGTCGGGCGCTACTACAAGCTGGCCAGCGACATCCAGTTCAACGACCCGCTGAGACTGCTCCGCCCCTCGCGCAACAAACTCGCCGCCGCCCTTTGAGAAGACATGAAAAAGCCCGCCATCAAGGCGGGCTTCTTCCTTTCACGACAGGCTCAGAGCGGCTTGCCGCGATTGCCGTGCTGGCTGACGAAGGCCTGCACCTTGGCCAGCTCGTTCGGCAATACGGTGCAGCGCTCCTCGCGCTCGAACAGGTCGGCGAGGTGCGCAGGCAGCGCCGGCGCCTGGCCGATGCCGGCCTTCTCCACCGCTTCGGGGAACTTGACCGGGTGCGCAGTGCCCAGGGTCACCATCGGCACGCTCAGGCTGCGCCGGCATTCGCGGGCGGCACGCACGCCAATGGCGGTGTGCGGGTCGAGCAACTCGCCACAGGAGCGGTATACCTCGGCGATGGTCTCGCAGGTCTGCTCGTCGCTGACCGCCAGGGAGTCGAACAGCTTGCGCGCCTCGGTCCAGCGCTGGTCTTCCACCGACAGCTTGCCGCTGGCCTTGAAGGCATCCAGCAGTTCGGCGACGGCCTTGCCGTTGCGGCCGTGCAGGTCGAACAGCAGGCGTTCGAAGTTGGACGAGACCATGATATCCATCGACGGCGACAGCGAGGGATGCAGGGTGTCCTTGTCGTAGCGGTTGCCGCTCATGAAGCGGTGCAGGATGTCGTTGCGGTTGGTCGCGACGATCAGCTGGCTGACCGGCAGGCCCATGTTGCGCGCCAGGTAGCCGGCGAAGATGTCGCCGAAGTTGCCGGTCGGCACCGAGAACGCCACCGAGCGATGCGGCGCGCCGAGCTGCAGCGCGGCATGGAAGTAGTAGACGATCTGGGCCATGATCCGCGCCCAGTTGATCGAGTTCACCGCTACCAGGCGGGTACCCTTGAGGAAGCCCTGGTCGGCGAAGCTGGCCTTGACCATCTCCTGGCAGTCGTCGAAGTTGCCTTCGATGGCGATGTTGTGGATGTTGTCGCCGAGGATGGTGGTCATCTGCCGGCGCTGCACCTCGGACACGCGGTTGTGCGGGTGCATGATGAAGATGTCGACGTTGTCGCAACGGCGGCAGCCTTCGATGGCCGCGGAGCCGGTATCGCCGGAGGTGGCCCCCATGATCACCACGCGCTCGCCGCGCTTGGCCAGCACATGGTCGAGCAGGCGGCCGAGCAGTTGCAGGGCGAAGTCCTTGAAGGCCAGGGTCGGGCCGTGGAACAGCTCCAGCACCCATTCGTTGCCATTCAACTGGCGCAGCGGCGCCACTGCGTCATGGGCGAAGACGCCGTAGGTTTCCTCGAGGATCTTCTTGAAGTCGGCATCGGCGATGCTGCCGGCGACGAACGGGCGCATCACCCGGAAGGCCAGCTCGTGGTAGGGCAGGCCGACCCAGGAGGCGATCTCCTCGAGGGTGAAGCGTGGCAGGTTTTCCGGGACATAGAGGCCGCCGTCGCTGGCCAGGCCGGCGAGGAGGACATCTTCGAAGTTCAGGGCGGGCGCTTGGCCGCGGGTGCTGATGTAACGCATGTTCAAAACCTTCGCTGTTGACGCGGGCCCGCGAGCGGCGCCCGGCGTTCGATCAATTCAGTTGTTCGACACGGATACGGACCACCGGCCCGGACACGCCTTCCAGCGCTTCCAGGGCGGCGATGGCATCGTTGATGCGTTGTTCGATGACCCGGTGGGTAACCAGGATCATCGGCACCAGGCCGTCCTGTTCCTCGGCCTCCTTCTGCATGATCGATTCGATGTTGATGCCGCGCTCGGACAGGATGGTGGCCACCTGGGCCAGTACGCCCGGGTGGTCCTTGGCCTGGATGCGCAGGTAGTAGGCGCTTTCGCAGGCTTCGATCGGCAGGATCGGGTGGTCGGACAGCGCGTCCGGCTGGAACGCCAGGTGCGGTACGCGGTTCTCCGGATCGGAGGTCATGGCACGGACCACGTCGACGAGGTCGGCCACCACCGAGGAAGCGGTCGGCTCCATGCCGGCACCGGCGCCGTAGTAGAGGGTCGAGCCGACGGCGTCGCCGTTGACCATCACCGCGTTCATCACGCCGTTGACGTTGGCGATCAGGCGATCCGAGGGAATCAGGGTCGGGTGCACGCGCAGCTCGAAGCCGCTCTCGGTGCGACGCGCCACGCCCAGGTGCTTGATGCGATAGCCGAGGGCGTCGGCGTAGTTGACGTCGGCGCTGGTCAGCTTCGAGATGCCTTCGGTGTAGGCCTTGTCGAACTGCAGCGGAATGCCGAAGGCGATCGAGGCGAGGATGGTCAGCTTGTGGGCGGCGTCGATGCCTTCCACGTCGAAGGTCGGGTCGGCCTCGGCATAGCCCAGGGCCTGAGCCTCGGCGAGCACGTCGGGGAAGGTACGGCCCTTCTCGCGCATTTCGCTGAGGATGAAGTTGCCGGTACCGTTGATGATCCCGGCCAGCCAGTTGATGCGGTTGGCCGACAGCCCCTCGCGGATCGCCTTGATCACCGGGATGCCGCCGGCGACAGCGGCCTCGAAGGCGACGATCACGCCCTTCTCGCGGGCCTTGGCGAAGATCTCGTTGCCGTGCACGGCGATCAGCGCCTTGTTCGCGGTGACCACGTGCTTGCCGTTCTCGATGGCCTTGAGCACCAGCTCATGGGCCAGGGTGTAGCCGCCGATCAGCTCGACGACCACGTCGATCTCGGGATTGCACGCTACGTCGAAGATATCGGCGGTGATGGGGGTCGCACCGGTATCGCACTTCGGGTTCGGCCGGCGGGCGGCGATCTGCGCAACCTCGATACCGCGCCCGGCACGGCGGGCAATCTCCTCGGCGTTGCGTTCGAGTACATTGAAGGTACCGCCACCGACGGTCCCCAACCCACAGATGCCTACTTTGACCGGTTTCACGCTGGAACTCCCCATCTCACCTACGACGGCCGGACGCGCCGGCCTGCTATGGTTCCCCGAGCGAATCGAGGTTGACGCGACCACTGTACGGGCCACGACGCATCCTGGCGATGGATTCCGCCAGCGGGCGGCGGAAATCGCCAATGATGAAAACAAAAGAGCCGCACATTACGAAGCGGCTCTTTATTAGTCAATTGTTCGGCAGGCCCGGCGCTACTTGGCCTCCAGCGCCAGCTTGGCCAACTGCTTGGCCGGCTGGTAGCCGGGGAGCAACTGGCCGTTGGCGAGGACGATCGCCGGCGTTCCCTGCACCCCGACCATCTGGCCCATCTGGAACTGCTTGTCGACCGGGTTCTTGCACTCGGAAGACTTGACCTCCTTGCCGTTCATCATGGCGTCCATCGCCTTGGTCGGCTCCTTCGCACACCAGACCGCCTGCAGTTGCTTGTCGCCCGCCGACTGCGGCCCCTGGCGCGGGAACGCCATGTAGCGCACCTCGATCCCCTGCTCGGTCAGGTCCGGCACCTCGGCATGCAGCTTCTGGCAGTACGGGCAGGTGGTATCGGTGAACACCGTGATGTGCGCCTTGGCCTGGCCCTTGGCCGGATACACCACCATCTCGCTGGCGGGCACGCCGTTGATCGCCTTGGCGATCGCCTGGCTCTCGGCCTTCTCGGTCAGGTTGACCGGCTTGCCGTCCTTCACCTGGTAGAGGTAGCCCTGCATGACGAACTGGCCGTCGGCGCTGGCGTAGAGCACCCGGCCGCCCTTCAGCTGCACCTGGTAGAGCCCCTGCAGCGGGCTGCTGGCGATGGAGTCGATGGGCAGGTCCGGTTGCAGGGCCTGCAGGGTCTTGCGGATGTTCTGATCGGCATTGTCTGCCAGGGCCAGGGTACTCATCAGGCCGAGGGCGGCAGCAGCCAGAAAACGGGTCACGCGCATGTGTCACTCCTGTCGTGCGGTCGGCGAAGCCTACCATAGACCGCTATCCCGACGGGCCCGACGCTTGTCGCAGAACGCTACGAAAGCGCCTCTTTTCGGATAGGTACGGATTTTTCGGACAAAGCGTCAGCCTCGCGGGTGGTGGCGTGCGTGCAGATCCTGGAGGCGGGCCCGGGCGATATGGGTATAGATCTGGGTGGTCGACAGGTCGCTGTGGCCGAGCAGCATCTGCACCACCCGCAGGTCGGCGCCATGGTTGAGCAGGTGGGTGGCGAAGGCGTGACGCAGGGTGTGCGGCGAAATCGACGTGCCGATCGCCGCCACCTGCGCGTGATGCTTGATGCGATGCCAGAAGGTCTGGCGGGTCATCTGTTCGCCGCGCAGGCTGGGGAACAGCACGTCGCTGGGCCGCCCGCCGAGCAGGTCGCCGCGGGCCTCGCGCAGGTAGCGTTCGAGCCAGCCGATGGCTTCCTCGCCGAGCGGCACCAGGCGCTCCTTGCTGCCCTTGCCGAAGACCTTGACCACGCCCTGGCGCAGGTTGACCTGCTCCAGGGTCAGGCCGACCAGTTCGCTGACCCGCAGGCCGCAGGCATACAGCACTTCGAGCATGGTGCGATCGCGCAGGCCCAGCGGGTCGTCGACTTCCGGCGCCGCCAGCAATGCCTCGACGTCCGCTTCGGAGAGGGATTTCGGCAACGGCTTGCCCAGTTGCGGCAGGTCCACCTGCAAGGTGGGATCCTCGGCGATCAGGCCGTCGCGCAGGCAATAGCGGTAGAAGCCACGCAGGCCGGAGAGGAAGCGCGCGGTCGAGCGAGCCTTGTAGCCCTGTTCCAGGCGCCAGGCCAGGTGATCGAGGATGGCGTCGCGGCCGATGCCCTCCAGGCGCAACCCGCGGCCATCGAGCCAGGCGTTGAACTGCTGGAGGTCGTTGCGATAAGCCTCGCGGGTGTTGTCGGCAAGGCCTTTTTCCAGCCACAGGGCATCGAGGAAACGGTCGATCAGGGGATGTTCGAGGGTACTCATGGATGAAGGCTGCGAACCAAATGAAAGCGCGGCTAGTCTTTCATAGCCTGGGCGCTATCGCGAGCGTTGGCCGTCATCGCCACGTAATGGTTAGTCAGGCCGGTCGACAGGAGGTCGGCCGGCTTCCCGTGCCCGCGGGAAAAAGCGGAGCCATGTGGCTCGATGGTTCGCCCCGGCTCAGGACGAGCGGAGCGACGCTGACAAGGAATCCTCGATGGACCAGAACGCTATCCTGCTCGCCCTCGGTGGCATCGGTGCCGCCGCCCTGCTCAGTCAATGGCTGGCCTGGCGCCTGCGCCTGCCAGCCATTCTTTTCCTGCTGCTGTCCGGGATCGTCGCCGGCCCCCTGCTCGGCTGGCTCGATCCGGACGAGATGTTCGGCCCCCTGCTGTTCCCACTGGTATCCCTGGCAGTGGCGCTGATCCTCTTCGAGGGCAGCCTGACCCTGCATTTCAGCGAATGGAAGGAAATCGGCACCGTGGTGCACCGAATGGTGACCATCGGCGCGCTCTCGACCTGGGGCGTGATCGCCCTGGCCGCCCACTACCTGCTCGACTTCAGCTGGGAAATGGCCCTGCTGTTCGGCACCCTGACCCTGGTCACCGGGCCCACGGTGATCGTCCCGATGCTGCGGGTGGTCCGGCCCAAGGCCGCGGTGGCGAACATCCTGCGCTGGGAAGGCATCGTCATCGATCCCATCGGCGCCCTGCTGGCGGTAGTGGTGTACAGCTTCATCATCTCCAGCGGCGAAGGCGACGGCTGGCTGCACAGCCTGCAGACCTTCGGCGGGGTGATCCTCTGCGGCAGCCTGTTCGGCATCCTCGGCGGCTGGGCGCTGGGCATCGTCCTACGCCGCCACTGGCTGCCGGACTACCTGCACAACCTGGCGACGCTGGCCGCGGTGCTGGGCGTTTTCATCGCCTCGAACCGGGTGATGCACGAATCCGGACTGCTCGCCGTCACCCTGATGGGCATGGGCCTGGCCAACATGAAGGGCGTCGACGTACGGCAGATCCTGCACTTCAAGGAAAACCTCAGCGTCCTGCTGATTTCCGGCCTGTTCATCCTCCTGGCCGCGCGCCTGGACATCAATGCCCTGCTCGGCCTGGGCCCGGCGGCGCTGCTGGTGTTGCTGCTGATCCAGTTCGTCGCCCGGCCGCTGAACGTGGCGCTGTCGACCTGGGGTTCGCCGCTGAGCTGGCGCGAGCGCGCCCTGCTCAGCTGGATCGCCCCGCGCGGGATCGTCGCCGCGGCGGTCTCGGCGATCTTCGCCATCCGCCTGGGCGCCGAAGGCCATGCCCAGGCGGCGCTGCTGGTGCCACTGACCTTCCTGGTGATCATCGGCACGGTGGTCCTGCAAAGCGCCACCGCCCGCCCCCTGGCGCGCCTGCTGAAGGTCGCCGAGCCCTCGCCCAGCGGCTACCTGATCGTCGGCGCCAATCCGGTCGGGCGCGCCATCGGCAAGGCCCTGAAGAGCCTCGGCAGCCGCGTGCTGCTGACTGATTCGAGCTGGGAAAACATCCGCGCCGCCCGCATGGACAACCTGCCCACCTATTTCGGCAATCCCACCTCGCAGCACGCCGAAGCCCACCTCGACCTGGTCGGCATCGGGCATTTGCTGGGGGTTTCTCCGGCCGGCGAGCTGAACACCCTGGCGGCCATGCGCTTCCGCCACGAGTTCGGCCATCGCCAGCTGTTCGGCCTGCCGACCAGCCAGGAAGCCAAGCGTACCGACAAGCACCGCTCCAGCGACGAACACCGTGGCCGCCCGCTTGGCCAGCGACCGCTGACCTACGCGCAGTTCGCCAGCCTGCTGTCGCGCGGCGCCGAAATCCGCACCACCCTGCTCACCGACACCTTCGGCTGGAACGACTACCAGGCGCTGCACGGCGAGTCCGCGATCCTGCTGTTCGCCCGCGATCCGAACGGCAGGATGCACGTCGCCACGCCACAGTCCACGCTGGCGCCGGGCACCGGCTGGACGCTGCTGTCGCTGATCGAGGCGGAACCGTCAGTCAGCAAGTCGCAGGCCACGGAGATCGCCGACTAGACTTCAACGAACCGACGAAAGACCGTCGTCACCCTATCCAAGGTTGGGTGACAAACGAAGCCCACGAAGAGGATGATTGCATCTAGCCATCATCCTCTTTTTTCATCAGGTCATGACCATGTCCAATCAACAACATTCCCGCCTGGGCCAGATCCTGATCAACAAGGGGCTGATTAGCGCCGCCCAACTGGACGCCGCGATCCAGGCGCAGTTGAGCAACCACAAGCGCCTGGGCGAAACCCTGATCGAGCAGGGCCTGCTGAGCGAACGGCAACTGAAGAAGGCGCTGAAGAAGCAGACCAACCTGCGCCTGGCCGCGACCCTGGTCGCCGCCCTGCTCAGTCCGTTCCAGATGGCCAGCGCCGACATCCAGCGCATGCAGCCGCCAGCGGCCATGAGCCGCCAGGAATTGCCGAAGAACCTGCGTCCGCTGACCGACGTCGAGATGAGCAACGTCAACGCCCAGGGCCTCAACGAAAGCCTCGAGGGCCTGTTCCTGAAGGCCGAGGGCGGCGACGGCCTGGCCGCGGTGAAGCAACTGGCGAAGCTGGTGATGCCGGTGCTCGACAGCCTGGAGGCGGAAACCTCGATGAGCGACGTTCGCTACGAAACCGGCAAGACGCAAAGCACGCTCAACCCCGACGGCTCGGTCAACCTGCGCCTGCCGAGCAGTATCGGCGAGGTGCGCTTCGACAATATCCGCATTGCCGGCGCGCCGCGCGAGCAGACGTTCGGCAGTGTCAGCCTGCAACAGATCGACCTGTCCCAGGCTTCCCTGAAGATCAGCCTGCGGCCCTGATCCCAACCCAGGGCCGGATCGTCCGGGGATATGGAAAAGGCACCCCTGGGTGCCTTCTTTCCGCCTGGCTCAAGCCGCCTGGCTGGCCGGGAACCCCGGCAGGACCGGAACCGGCCGCTTTTCGTCGTCGATGGCGACGAAGCTGAACAGGCCGTGTATGGCCTTCTCGCGACCGTCGGCGTACATGCTTTCCAGGTACACCTCGACCTCCACCTTGAGGCTGGTGTTGCCGACCTTGACCACCCGGCCGACCAGTTCGACGATCGAGCCCGCCGGGATCGGGTGGTTGAAGTCGATGCGATCGGTGGAGACGGTCACCAGCGGCAGGCGGCAGAAACGGGTCGCGGTGATGAACGAGACCTCGTCCATCCAGGCCAGCGCAGTCCCGCCGAACAGGGTGTTGTGGTGATTGGTGGTGGGCGGGAATACCGCCTTGGTCACACGGGTTTCGGAAAGCTCGGTGCGACGCAGGATTTCTTGCTCTCTGGGGGTCATGCCACGAATACCGGATGGAGTGGCTGCCTGGGTGCCGCGGATGTTGTACTGGTTATGCGCTGCCGTGGGCAGTAGGAAGCGCCGCCGGAAAGGCGAACGCCAGACATGAAAAAAGCAGCCCTCGGGCTGCTTTTCTCGGAGAAGAACCGGATTAGACCAGTTTTTCCTTGATGCGCGCGGCCTTGCCGGACAGGGCGCGGAGGTAGTACAGCTTGGCCTTGCGCACGTCGCCGCGACGCTTGACGCTCAGGCTGTCGACGATCGGGCTGTAGGTCTGGAAGGTACGTTCCACGCCCACGCCGTTGGAGATCTTGCGCACGGTGAAGGCGCTGTTCAGGCCACGGTTGCGCTTGGCGATGACGACGCCTTCGAAGGCCTGCAGACGCTGACGGTCGCCTTCCTTCACCTTGACCTGGACGATCACGGTGTCGCCGGGGGCGAACGCCGGGATCTCTTTGTTCATCTGTTCAGCTTCGATCTGCTGAATGATCTTGTTGGTCATGCTGTGCTCCTAAGACCGGCAATCGGCCAGCCATCGATACGTTAACTATCGTCCCGCTGACGGATGTATTCCGCCAGCAGCTTCTGCTCTTCTCCAGAAAGCGAGCGGCTATCCAGAAGATCGGCGCGTCGTTCCCAGGTCCGCCCAAGGGCCTGCTGCAAACGCCAACGCCGGATGTGTTCATGGTTGCCACTGAGCAACACTTCAGGAACACGTTTGTCCGCGTACACCTCGGGTCGGGTGTAGTGCGGGCAGTCGAGCAGGCCATCCGTGAAGGAGTCCTCCTCGGCGGAATCTGCATGACCCAATGCACCGGGCAGCAACCGCGTCACTGCATCGACCAGCACCATGGCCGGCAACTCACCGCCGGACAGGACATAATCGCCGATCGACCATTCTTCATCGACGTGCTCTTCGATGAAGCGCTCGTCGATGCCTTCGTAGCGCCCGGCGATGAGGATCAACGCTTCCTCTTCGGCCAGTTCGCGTACGCCCGCCTGCGTCAGCTGGCGGCCTTGCGGCGAAAGGTAGATCACCTTCGCCTTCCTGCCCCCGGCGGCTTGCCTGGCATCCGCCAGCGCGCCCTCCAGAGGCTTGATCTTCATCACCATGCCAGGGCCACCGCCGAAGGGCCGGTCGTCCACCGTCTGGTGGCGGTCCTCGGTGTAGTCCCGTGGATTCCAGCAGGTCAGCGTGAGCAACCCCTGCTTTACCGCACGGCTGGTGATGCCATAGTCACTGATCGCGCGGAACATCTCCGGAAAGATGCTGACGACGCCCACCCACAAACGCTTGTCCATGGATGATCAGAAGTCCGCGTCCCAGTCCACCCGCATCTCACCAGCGGCCAGGTCGATCGACAGCACGCACTGCCCGGTGTAGGGCAACAGGCGCTCGCGGTCGTCCAGGCTGCCCGCGCAGGGCTTGACCACCATGACATCGTTGGCACCGGTTTCCAGCAGATGGTCGATCACGCCGAGCAACTGCCCGCCCTGGTCGATCACCTTCAGGCCTTCCAGCTGGTGCCAGTAGTACTCACCTTCCTCGAGAGAGGGCAACTCGCTACGCGGGATGCAGATCTCGTAACCGGTGAAGGTGCGGGCCTCTTCGCGATCGTCGAGCCCCTTGAGCTTGGCGGCCAGGACCTTGCCATGCAGGCGCCCCCTGACCAGCTCGGCCTGCCGAATCTCGCCGTCGCGCCGGAGCGTCCAGCGGCGATAGTCCAGCAGGTTGTCCAACGGGTCGGTAAAGGAATACACCTTCACCTCACCGCGGATGCCGTACACCGAAACGATCTTGCCGATCACGACCAGGTCGTCGGCGGGTGTCGGCATTTCACTCATGACGGCTTAGGCGTTTGCCTTGGCAGCGTCCTTGAGCAGCTGAGCAACGCGCTCAGACGGCTGTGCACCCTGGGCGAGCCAGTAGGTAGCACGCTCCTGGTCGACGGACAGACGCACTTCGCCACCAGTCGCAACCGGGTTGAAGAAACCGATGCGCTCGACGAAGCGACCATCGCGCGCATTGCGGCTGTTGGTCACGGTCAGGTGGTAGAAGGGGCGCTTTTTGGAGCCGCCACGAGCAAGACGGATGGTTACCATGTGAACTTCGTTCCTGTAGTCGGTGCTTGCAAAATGAATGCACGCTGGGCCCACGGCCCGAAAGGCCGCATATTCTAAGGATTATCGGGGAATTTGCAAATCTCTTTTTCGGCCACCCATCGGCCGGCGCGGAGAGCGCGAGAAGCGCGCGGTCCGCCCGCCGGCCGACGGCGCGGAACCGCCGGCGTGGCCAGCGGCCGCGCGTCCGATCAAAGCTTGGGCATGCCCCCCGGGAACATGCTGCCCATGCCTCGCATCATCTTGGCCATGCCGCCCTTGGCGGTGACCTTCTTCATCATCTTCTGCATCTGCTTGTGCTGCTTGATCAGCCGGCCAACGTCCTGCACCTGGGTACCGGAGCCAAGGGCGATGCGGCGCTTGCGCGAGCCGCTGATCATTTCCGGATCGCGCCGTTCGCCGGGCGTCATCGAGTTGATGATCGCCTCCATCTGCTTGAACTGTTTCTCCGCAGCGCCCTGGGCATTGCCCATCTGCGCCAGGTTGACCCCGCCGAGCATCGGCAGCTTGTCCATGAGCCCGCCGAGGCCGCCCATGTTCTTCATCTGTTGCAACTGGTCGCGGAAGTCTTCCAGGTCGAAGCCCTTGCCCTTCTTGATCTTCTTCGCCAGCTTCTCGGCCTTGTCGCGGTCGAGGTTCTGCTCGGCCTGTTCGATCAGGCTGAGCACGTCGCCCATGCCGAGGATGCGCGAGGCCACGCGGTCGGGATGGAACGGATCGAGCGCTTCGCTCTTCTCGCCCATGCCGAGGAACTTGATCGGCTTGCCGGTGATCGCCCGCACCGACAGCGCGGCACCGCCACGCGCGTCGCCGTCGACCTTGGTCAGGACCACGCCGGTCAGCGGCAAGGCGTCATTGAAGGCCTTGGCGGTGTTGGCGGCGTCCTGGCCGGTCATGGCATCGACCACGAACAGGGTTTCCGCCGGCTTGATCGCCGCGTGCACCTGCTTGATCTCGTCCATCATGTCGGCATCGATGTGCAGGCGGCCTGCGGTATCGACGATCACCACGTCGATGAACTTCAGCCTCGCCTCGCGGATCGCCGCCTCGGCGATGGCCACCGGCTTCTGGCTGACGTCGGAAGGGAAGAAGGTTACGCCGACCTCGCCCGCCAGGGTTTCCAGTTGCTTGATCGCGGCGGGACGGTAGACGTCGGCGGAAACCACCATCACCGACTTCTTCTTGCGTTCCTTAAGGAAGCGCGCCAGCTTGCCCGCGGTGGTGGTCTTGCCCGCGCCCTGCAGGCCGGCCATCAGGATCACCGCCGGCGGCGCGACGCTCAGCGCCAGGTCCTCGTTGGCCGCCCCCATCAACTCCTCGAGTTCGGCGCGGACGATCTTCACGAACGCCTGTCCCGGGGTCAGGCTCTTCGAGACCTCGGTGCCGACGGCGCGCTCCTTGACCTTGTTGACGAAGTCCTTGACCACCGGCAGGGCCACGTCGGCCTCGAGCAGGGCCATGCGCACTTCGCGCAGAGTGTCCTTGATGTTGTCCTCGGTCAGCTTGGCCTTGCCGGTGACATGGCGAAGCGTCTGCGAGAGGCGGTCTGTAAGGTTTTCGAACATGCGCGATCCTTCCACGGGGGTTGCGGCAAGCGGCGGATTATAACCAAGAGCGCGTCGCGGGACACGCGATGAAAGACGGAGTGTGTGTCCGGCGACGACCGGAGGCCAGCCTCAAGTCCTTGATTTGCCGATGCGTTCCGTCTTTGCCGAAGCGACTGCCGGGCCAGGAGGTCGCGGCGCCCGCGGCAGGCGGCCCGCCAACCCGGCCACAGGTACGAGAGAACTGTTCGCAACGGCTTTCTCGCGACGCTCGATCTATGCCAAACTCCCTTCCTTTCGGGCCCGCGATTACAAGGACTTATGCATCCCCTGCTGCCCAGCCTCATCGCTGCTGTTCTCTATCTCGGCACCGCCGCCTACCAGGGTGCCTGTGTGTCCAAGCGCACCGCGCCGGGCAAACCCCTGCTGCTCCTGTTCGGACTCCTGGCACTGGTCGCCCACGCCTTCAGCCTCTACCAGCAATTGCTGACCCCGGCCGGCCTGGTGCTGGACTTCTTCAACGCCGCCAGCCTGATCGCCGCCGCGGTAATCCTCCTGACCCTGCTGGCGACCTTGCGGATACCGGTGGAGAACCTGCTCCTCCTTCTATTCCCGCTGGGCGCCCTCACCACCCTGCTGGCGGTACTCATCCCCCACGGCACCGTCGAGCCGATCAACGAACAACCAGGCATCCTGGCCCACATCCTGCTCTCGATCCTGGCCTACGGCCTGCTCACCATCGCGGTGTTCCAGGCGCTCTTGCTGCTGCTCCAGGATTACCGCCTCAAGCACAAGCATCCGTCCGGGCTGATCCGCAACTTCCCGCCCCTGCAAACCATGGAAAGCCTGCTGTTCGGCTTCCTCTGGGGCGGCTGGTCGCTGCTTTCGCTGTCGCTGCTGTCCGGATGGCTGTTCGTCGACAACCTGTTCGCCCAGCACCTGGCGCACAAGACCATCCTGTCCTGCTTCGCCTGGGTGGTCTTCGCCGTGCTCCTCTGGGGTCGCCACCAGCTCGGCTGGCGGGGCCACAAGGCGATCCGCTGGACCCTGGCCGGTTTCTGCCTGTTGATGTTGGCGTACTTCGGCAGCAAGCTGGTGCGGGAATTCATCCTGCACATCTGATGGGCCTCCTTCATGGATGAACTGCACCCCGGGTACCTGGTCGGCCTGCTGGTTCTCCTGGTCGCCTGCTCGGCGTTCTTCTCCTGCGTCGAGACCGCCCTGCTCAACCTCGACCGTTACCGCCTGCGCCTACAGGCCAAGCAAGGCCTGCGCGGGGCCCGGCGCAGCAGTTGGCTGCTGCTGCACGACGACCGCCTGCGCGGCACCCTGTTGTTCGGCCGCACCCTGGTCAACGTCAGCGCCGCCGCCCTGGCCAGTTGGGCCGCGCTGCACCACTGGGGCGTCATCGGCCTGGCCGTCGCCATCCCTGGCATGACCCTGCTCCTGCTGCTGTTCGGCGCCCTGCTGCCGCGCCGCTACGGCGCCCTTCGCTCAGAACGCGTCGCCCTGCCGCTCAGCCTGCCGCTTCTGATCCTGCAGCGCCTGTGCTGGCCCCTGCTGTGGCTGCTGACCCTGCTGAGCAACGCGCTGCTGCGCCTGCTCGGCGTCGCCGCGGCGGAACAGGACGACAGCGGACGCAGCCGCGACGAAGAGGCCCTGCATCCGGCCGACAATCCCCAGGCCAGCGAGGTCAACCGGCATGACATGCTGCTCGGCCTGCTGGACCTGGAGAAGGTCACGGTCAACGACCTGATGATCCCGCGCAACGAAATCGAAGGCATCGACCTCGACGACGAACTCGAGGTCATCGTCGAGCAACTGCGCACCACCAGCCACACCCGCCTGCCGGTCTACCGCGACGACGTCAACCAGATCGAAGGGGTCGTGCACATGCGCCAGATCGCGCGCCTGCTGACCCAGGGCCGCCTGACCAAGGAGAATCTCCGCCAGGCCTGCATGGAGCCGTATTTCGTGCCGGAAAGCACGCCGCTGTCGACCCAGCTGGTGAACTTCCAGAAGGAGAAGCGCCGTATCGGCGTGGTGGTCGACGAATATGGCGAGGTGATCGGCATCGTCACGCTGGAGGACATCCTCGAAGAGATCGTCGGCGACTTCAACGACCTCGACAGCCTCGACAACCCGGATATCCAGGCCCAGGAAGACGGCAGCTTCGTCATCGACGGCAGCGCCAACCTGCGCGAGCTGAACAAGTCGCTTGGCTGGCAATTGCCCTGCGACGGCCCGAAGACCCTCAACGGCCTGGTCACCGAAGCCCTGGAGCAGATCCCCGATTGCGCGGTGTGCCTGCGCATCGGCCCCTACTGCCTGGAAATCCAGCAGTCGGCGGAAAACCGTGTGAAAAGCGTGCGCGCCTGGCATCCCCGCGCGCTGACCCCGCTGGTCGAAAGCGACGCCAGCGTCTGATCCGAGATTGCCGAACCCGCCCCGCGGCGCTCTATAATCGACCCCAGCTTATCCAGCCCTGCCGCCGGTTCCGCCGCTACCCGCAGCCCGAGCCCCGGCCAGTCACCCGCCAGTCCCGCCTGCCCGCCCGGCCCCGATGCCGACGGTACCAGCCGGCGCACGGCGCGCAGCCCCATCCTCCCTGCGCGACCGATCTCGTCCGCCCCACCCGGGCGCCGCGCCGCCGCATCGGCGCACTGGCCATAACCATCCGGCCGCACGGAAGCACTCCGTCGTGCCCCGACTGCCAGGGACCTTCCCACCATGACCGCCGCCACCCTCGCCGCCGACGCCGCTCCGGAACCGGCCAACTCGACCACCCGGGTCGCAGTCGCCAGCTTCATCGGCACCGCCATCGAGTTCTACGATTTCTACGTCTATGCCACTGCCGCCGCCCTGGTGATCGGTCCGGTATTCTTCCCGCAGACATCCGGCACCGCGCAGATGCTCAGCGCCTTCCTCACCTTCGGCATCGCCTTCCTCGCTCGCCCGCTGGGCTCGGCGCTGTTCGGCCACTTCGGCGACCGCATCGGGCGCAAGTCGACCCTGGTCGCCTCGCTGCTGCTGATGGGGGTATCCACCACCCTGATCGGCGTCCTCCCCGGCTACGACAGCATCGGCTACTGGGCGCCGTTGCTGCTCTGCGTGCTGCGCTTCGGCCAGGGCCTCGGCCTCGGCGGCGAGTGGGGCGGCGCCGCGCTGCTGGCCACGGAGAACGCGCCGGCCGGCAAGCGCGCCTGGTTCGGCATGTTTCCCCAGCTCGGCCCGTCGATCGGCTTCCTCGCCGCCAACGGCCTGTTCCTGGCCCTGGCGATGCTGCTCAGCGAGGAGCAGTTTCGTGACTGGGGCTGGCGGATCCCGTTCCTGCTCAGCGCGGCGCTGGTCGTGGTCGGCCTCTACGTACGCCTGAAGCTGGCGGAAACCCCGGTGTTCGCCAAGGCCATGGCCAAGCACGAGAGGGTCCGCCTGCCGATCGCCGAGCTGTTCGCCCAGCACTGGCGGCCGACCCTGCTCGGCGCCCTGGCGATGGTGGTGTGTTATGCGCTGTTCTATATCTCCACGGTGTTCTCGCTGAGCTACGGGGTGGCCAGCCTCGGCTTCAGCCGCGAGGAGTTCCTTGGTCTGCTGTGCCTCGCGGTGCTCTTCATGGCCGCCGCCACGCCGCTGTCGGCCTGGCTCAGCGACCGCTTCGGACGCAAGCCGGTACTGCTGCTCGGCAGCCTGGCGGCGATCGCCTCCGGCTTCGCCATGGAGCCGCTGCTCAGCCAGGGCTCGACGTTCAGCGTCGCCCTGTTCCTCTGCATCGAGCTGTTCCTGATGGGGGTCACCTTCGCCCCGATGGGCGCGCTGCTGCCGGAAATATTCCCCACCCACGTGCGCTACACCGGCGCGTCGGCGGCCTACAACCTGGGCGGCATTCTCGGCGCCTCGGTGGCGCCCTATATCGCCCAGAAGCTGGTCGGCATCGGCGGCCTGGGCTGGGTCGGCGGCTACGTCTCCGCAGCGGCGCTGCTCAGCCTGCTGGCGGTGCTGTGCCTGAAGGAAACCCGCGACAACGACCTCGGCGCAGTGTCCTGAGTCTCGCTCAGGCTACCGCGACGCCGCCCTTCTCCCTCGCCGCCAACCAGTCGGCGAGGGCCCCGGCCCAGACCTGGTAGCCCAGCTGCGACGGATGAAAGCCGTCGATGGCCAGGTAGCCCGGAAGCAGGTCCAGCGAGATCGGGCAGTAGCCGGCGCCGGTCGCGCCAGCGAGATCGCGCAGCGCCTCGTCGAGCAGCCGCCCGCGCCACCCCAGCAGGGCCCGCAGCAACCCGGGCAAGGCGGAAAAATGCCGCAGCGGCGGCACCGCGGTGCAGGTCACCTGCGCGCCGGCCGCCTGGAAGCCTTCGATCAGGGCCGCGCAGTCGGCACGCCAGCGTTCGAGGGAGCGCAGGCTGGTGGTGTCATTGACGCCGAAGACCAGGATCACCTGGTCGAAGAAACGTCCCGCCACCTGCGGTAGCAGGCGTTCGCGCGCCTCGCCGCTGGTGATGCCGTTCTCGCCCAGCGCCTGCCAGGCCACCGGGCGCCGCAGACGCTCGCCCAGCGCCGCGGCCAGGCGGCCGGCCAGGGCGTAGTCCAGGCAACTGGCGCCGACCCCGGCCACTGTCGACTCACCGAACAACAGCAAGCGCAGCGGCTCTTCGGCACCGGACCCACCGACCAGCCCTTCGCGAGGTCCCGCCGCGGGCGCCAGGCGCAAGGCTCGGCGGCGGGTGCGGATAGCCAGCGGCACCGCCAGCGGCAGCAACGGCAGAGCCGCCGCCCACCAGGCCAGCGTTGCCAGCCGGCGCATCTCAGAGTTCGACGCGAACCGCCTGGGCGGCCCGGGTCGCCTTGGCGCGGGCGGCGTCGATCGACTCGTCGCGCGCCAGGGCCACGCCCATCCGCCGCTGGCCATCCACTTCCGGCTTGCCGAACAGGCGTAGCGCCGTATCCGCCTCGCTCAGCGCGGCGCCGAGGTTGGCGAAAGCGACCTGCCGGGACTTGCCTTCCACCAGGATCACCGCCGAGGCCGACGGGCCGAGCTGGCGGATCACCGGGATCGGCAGGCCGAGGATCGCCCGCGCGTGCAGCGCGAACTCGGAAAGATCCTGGGAAATCAGGGTCACCAGGCCGGTATCGTGCGGACGCGGCGACACCTCGCTGAACCACACCTGGTCGCCCTTGACGAACAGTTCGACGCCGAACAGCCCGCGTCCGCCGAGGGCCTCGGTCACTGCCCGGGCGACCCGCTCGGACTCGGCCAGGGCCTGCGCGCTCATCGCCTGCGGCTGCCAGGACTCGTGGTAGTCGCCCTTGACCTGGCGGTGACCGATCGGCGCGCAGAAAGTGGTGCCGTCGACGTGGCGCACGGTGAGCAGGGTGATTTCGTAGTCGAAATCGATGAAGCCCTCGACGATCACCCGGCCCTTGCCGGCGCGCCCGCCTTCCTGGGCATAGTCCCAGGCCGCCTGCAGGTCGTCGGGGCCTTTCAGGACGCTCTGGCCCTTGCCAGACGAACTCATGATCGGCTTCACCACGCAGGGGTAGCCGACGCGCTCGACGCCACGGCGGTAGTCCTCGAAGGTATCGGCGAAGTGATAGGGCGAGGTCGGCAGGCCGAGTTCCTCGGCAGCCAGCCGGCGGATACCCTCGCGGTTCATGGTCAGTTGCGCGGCGCGGGCGGTGGGCACCACGGTGTAGCCTTCGGCCTCCAGCTCGACCAGGGTCGCGGTGGCGATGGCCTCGATCTCGGGCACGATGTAGTGCGGCTTCTCCTGCTCGATCACCGCGCGCAGGGCGGCGCCGTCGAGCATGCTGATCACGTGGCTGCGATGCGCCACCTGCATGGCCGGCGCGTTGCCATAGCGATCGACGGCGATCACTTCGCAACCCAGGCGTTGCAGCTCGATGGCGACTTCCTTGCCCAGCTCGCCGGAGCCACAGAGAAGGACGCGGGTCGCGCTCGGCGACAGGGGGGTACCGATACGGGTCATGGAAGAACCTCGGAAATGAAAGAAAACGGAATCCGCTTCAGGCGGAACCGCTGACCAGCCCTTGCGCCTTGGCGCGCTCGAAACAGCGACCGAGCACCTCGCGGCGCTCGTCGTTGCTCATCAGGCCCCAGCGGGTGATCTCGGCCGCCGTGCGCTGGCAGCCGATGCAGATGTCCTGCTCGTCCAGCGCGCAGACATGCACGCAGGGCGAAGCCACCGGTCGCTCGTTCACGCCGGGTCCTCGACGAGGTCGCGGGCGTAACGGCGGGCATTGTGCACATAGTGGGCGGCGCTGGCCTCGAGCATCTTCTTCTGCGGCTCGCTCAGCTCGCGCACTACCTTGCCCGGCGAGCCCATCACCAGCGAGCCGTCGGGAATCTCCTTGCCCTCGGGAATCAGCGCGTTGGCGCCGATGATGCAGTACTTGCCGATCTTCGCCCCATTGAGGATCACCGCGTTGATCCCCACCAGGCTGTAGTCGCCCACGCTGCAACCATGCAGCATGGCGTTGTGGCCGACGGTGACGCCCTTGCCGAGGGTCAGCGGATAGCCCATGTCGGTGTGCATCACCGAGCCGTCCTGGACGTTGCTGTGCTCGCCGATATGGATCAGCTCGTTGTCGCCGCGCAGCACCGCGCCAAACCAGACGCTGGCGCCGGCATCCAGGCGAACCTTGCCGATCACCGCTGCGCTGGGCGCGATCCAGCTGTCGGGATGGGTTTCGACGCGGGCATCGCCCAGGCGGTATTTCATCGCGATCTCCTCATGGCCGGGGTCTGCGCCCCGTCGGTCAACTCAGTTTGATGAACGAAGCCGGCGGCGTGTGCAGGTCGATGGGGTCGTCGTACAGCAGGTTGACCAGCTCCACCACCATGATGGCCGTCAGGCCCCAGATCTTGAACTCGCCGAAGCGATAGCTGGGCACGTACCAGCTGCGGCCGAAGTAGTCGATACGGTGGGTGACCTCGCGCGGGTCGTCGCGAAAGAAACTCAGCGGCACGTTGAACACCGCGGCGATCTCGCCGTCGTTGGGCTGGTACTCGACGAAGTCGGGAATGAAGGCGACATAGGGAGTGACCTCGATACCATGCCGCGAGACCAGGGTGCTCAGCGGCCCGACCACTTCCACCAGGCCCGGCGGCAAGGCGATCTCCTCCTCCGCCTCGCGCAGGGCGGTGCGCACCAGGTCGGCGTCTTCCGGGTCGCGCCGCCCGCCGGGGAAGGCGACCTCGCCGCCATGGGTGGACAAACCGGCGGCGCGCAGGGTCAGCACCAGCTCCGGATCGTCGCTGCGGGTGATGGGCACCAGCACGGCCGCTTGGGGGAAGCGCTGGTCGGTATCCAGTTGGCGGGGGCGGTGCGCCTCGATGCGTTGGCGCAGCTCGTCGAGCGTGCAGTTCATACTGCCGGGGTTTCCGAGGTCTTGTCGTTTCCCCGAGATCATGGCACGAAAGCCCCGGCCAGCCCACCCCTCCCGCACGGGGCCTTGTCGCCTCCCGGCCAGCCGAGCAAGATAGGCCTTTCCCCGAAGAAGAACCTGGCATGAAATTCTGCAGCCTGTGCGGCGCCACGGTGGTCCAGCGCATCCCGGACGGCGACAACCGCCTGCGCTACGTCTGCGACGCCTGCCACACCGTGCACTACCAGAACCCGCGTATCGTCGCCGGCAGCCTGCCGGTGTGGGACGGCCAGGTCCTGCTCTGCCGTCGCGCCATTGCGCCGCGCCTGGGCTACTGGACGCTGCCGGCCGGCTTCATGGAGAACGGCGAGACCCTCGCCCAGGCGGCGGCCCGCGAGACAGAGGAAGAAGCCAACGCGCGGATCGGCGACCTGCAGCTCTATACCCTTTTCGACCTGCCGCACATCAGCCAGGTCTACCTGTTCTTCCGCGCCGAGCTGCTCGACCTGGATTTCTCCGCCGGCGATGAAAGCCTGGAGGTGCGGCTTTTCGACGAAGCGGAGATTCCCTGGTCGGAGCTGGCTTTTCCGACCATCGGCCGTACCTTAGAATGCTACTTCAGCGACCGCCGCGAAGGCTGCTTCCCGGTGCGCAACGAAGCCATTGCACCTATGCTGGCTTCCTATAAGAAAGACTGAACGCCAAACACTCGAACACCGCCGCCGTTGCGGCTCAAGGGAACATCGGGGATTTCACTTCCATGCGCTGGTTGCTTGCTTTGCTGTGCTTGACCTTCGCCAGTCTGACCCAGGCCAATGCCGCGCCGAGCCTGGAAGGCAAGGTGGACAAGGTCCTGGTGCTCAAGTCCGAGCGAAAACTGCTGCTCCTCAACAAAGGCAACGTCCTGAAAAGCTACCGTGTCTCGCTGGGCAAGCGCCCGACCGGCCCGAAGCTGGCCGAAGGCGACAACCGCACCCCGGAAGGCTTCTACTGGATCGACTGGCGCAAGACCAGCAACAACTACAACCTCTCCATGCACATTTCCTACCCCAACGCCCGCGACGTGGCCAAGGCCCGGGAAAAGGGCCTGCCGGCCGGTGGCATGATCATGATCCACGGCACCCCGCTGGATGACGAATACCCGGAGTGGTACTTCTCCACCCTGGACTGGACCAATGGCTGTATCGCCATGAACAACACCGACATGCGCGAAGTCTGGAGCGTGGTGAAAGACGGCACGCTGATCGAGATCCGCCCCTGACAGAACCAGGCTGCTACCACTCGTCAGCCGTCAGCCACACCAGGAACGCCGCCGCGAGATTTTCCGGCGGCGTTTTCTTTTATCCGTCAAACCCTTGCATCCCTTACTCAGGCCAAGTCAATCGACGGGACGGCTGGCTGACGCGTGCGCGACGCACAACTGGCATTGACGTGGTATTCAAGTGGTATTAGTTTTCCCAGCATTACCGGGCGACAACAACACAATCCGCATCGGAACCTCTCATGAAGACAGCCCACGACCTGCTCCTGGCCCTGCGTCCCGACGAGGCGCAACCCACCCCCCTCTATCTGCAGCTGGCGCGCAATCTCGAGAGCGCGATCCATGCCGGCCAGTGGAAAGCGGAGGAAGCGCTGCCCTCCGAACGCAACCTCAGCGAAACCCTGAACATTTCCCGCGTCACCGCGCGCAAGGCCCTCGAAGTACTCTTCGAGCAGGGGCTGATCCGCCGCAACCAGGGCTCCGGCACCTTCATTACGCCGCGTCTCGAACAACCGCTGTCGCGTCTCTCCAGCTTCAGCGAGATGCTCCGCCTGAAAGGCTTCACCCCCGGCTCCACCTGGTTGGAGCGCGGCATCGCCCTGCCCACCCACGACGAACTGATCCGCCTCGGCCTCTCGCCGACCGAAAAGGTCGCGCGCATGAAGCGCCTGCGCAAGGCCGACGGCACGGTGATGGCGATCGAGAACAGCACCCTGCCGGCACGCCTGCTGCCGGATCCGACAGCGGTCGGCGATTCCCTCTACGAATACCTGGACGGCATCGGTCGCCCGGTGGTCCGCGCCCTCCAGCACGTGCGCGCGATCAACGCCTCCGCGTCCGATGCCGCGTTGGTCGGCATCGCGCCGGGCACCGCGATGCTGCTGATGACCCGGATCGGCTACCTCGAGGACAACACCCCGATCGAGCTGACCGACACCTACTGCCGCAACGACTACTACGACTTCGTCGCCGAACTGCGACGCTGACCGACACGGAGCCGCCATGCTCGAAGGCAACATTCTCACCCCGCAAGGCTGGGTCCTCGGCCGCCTGCACATCCAGGACGGACGTATCCAGCGGATCGAAGGCGAGCCCTGCGATCCGGCCGACAACGCCGATCCGTACCTGCTGCCAGGCTTCATCGACCTGCATGTGCACGGCGGCGGCGGCCGCGACATCATGGAAGGCGGCGACGCCTTCGCCACCATCGCCCGCACCCACCGGCGCTTCGGCACGACCTCGCTGCTGGCCACCACCATGACCGCACCGCGCGAGGAGATCGCCGACATCCTCAGCCAGCTCGGCGATTACTGCCGCCGCTCGCTGGAGGGCGGCTCACGGATACTCGGCGTGCACCTGGAAGGCCCCTACATCAACTCCGGCAAGCTCGGCGCGCAGCCCAACTTCGCCCATGCCGCGGTGCTCGAGGAAGTCGAGGACTACCTGCGCCGCGCGCCGATCCGGGTGATCACCATCGCCCCCGAGATCGCCGGACACCGGCCGCTGATCCGCGCCCTCGCCGAGCGCGGCGTACGCCTGCAGATCGGCCATACCCTGGGCAGCTACGAGGATGGCGTGGCCGCACTGGAAGCCGGCGCCAGCAGCTTCACCCACCTCTACAACGCGATGACCGGCCTGCACCACCGCGAACCGGGTATCGTCGGCGCGGCCCTGGCCCACGCACGCTACGCCGAGCTGATCCCCGACCTGCTGCATGTCCATCCCGGCGCCATCAGGGTGGCCCTGCGTTCGATCCCGTGCCTGTACTGCGTGACCGACTCCACCGCCGCCGCCGGCATGCCCGACGGCCAGTACAAGCTCGGCAGCCACACGGTGACCAAGTGCCTGGGCGGCGTGCGCCTGCCCGACGGCACTCTGGCCGGCAGCACCCTGACCATGGACCAGGCGCTGCGCAACCTGGTGAAGATCGGCCTGCCCCTGGCCGAAGCCTCGCAACGCCTTTCGCAATTCCCCGCCGATTACCTCGGCCTCACCGAGCGCGGCCGCCTGGCGCCCGCAGCCTGGGCCGATGTGGTGCGCCTGGATCGCTCCCTGGAACTCGACGCCGTGATGGTGGAAGGAGAACTCGAATGACTTCGCTGATGCTCGAGGAAGCACTCTCCGCCGCCGCGGTGGCGAGCCGTCAACTGGCCGTGCTCGACGCTTGCCTGCCGGCGCTTGGCCAGCGCCTGCGGGAGGTCGATCCGAACCTGGCGCTGACCGTCGCGCGCGGCAGCTCCGACCATGCCGCCAGCTACTTCGCCTACCTGGCCATGCAGCACGCCGGCTTGCCGGTGGCCTCGCTGCCCATGTCGGTGGTGACCCTGAACCGCTCGCCGCTGCGGGTCGCCGGGCAGGCCGTCTTCGCTTTCTCGCAGTCAGGACAGAGCCCCGATCTCGTGGACAGCCTGCGCATCCTGCGCGAACGCGGCGCCCTGGGCATCGCCCTGGTGAATGCCGAAGATTCGCCGCTGGAAGCCGCCAGCGAATTCGTCGTGCCGCTCTGCGCCGGCACCGAGCGCAGCGTCGCAGCGACCAAGAGCTTCATCGCCACGCTCAGCGCCAGCGCCCGCCTGCTCGCCCACTGGCAGCGCGACAATGCCCTGCTGGCCGCCGGCCAGGGCCTGGCGGCCGGGCTGGAGCAGGCCGCCAGGCTCGACTGGTCGCCGGCCATCGAAGCCCTGCGCGACTGCCAGCGGCTGATGGTGATCGGTCGCGGCGCCGGCTACGCCATCGCCCAGGAGGCCGCGCTGAAATTCAAGGAAACCTCGGCGATCCAGGCCGAGGCCTTCAGCAGCGCCGAGGTCCGCCATGGACCGATGGCGCTGGTCGAGGAGCGCTATCCGCTGCTGGTGTTCGCTCCCCGCGGCCCGGAGCAGGAAGGCCTGCTGGCGCTCGCCGAGGATATGCGCCAGCGCGGTGCGCAGGTATTGCTCGCCGCCCCGGACGACATCGCCGAACGCGACCTGCCGCTGCAGCGCGCCGCGCATCCGGCGCTCGATCCGATCCTGGCGATCCAGAGTTTCTACGTCATGGCCGCCGGCCTGGCCGAAGCCCGCGGCATGGACCCGGACCAGCCACGGCACCTGAGCAAAGTCACCCGAACCCACTGAGCCTGAGCGCGCGCCCATGAACAACAAGAATCTCGCCCTCAAAGCGCCCCTGAGCGGCCCCGTGATGCCGCTCAACCGAGTACCCGACCCGGTGTTTTCCAGCGGCACCCTGGGCGAAGGCATCGCCATCGACCCACTCAACGACTGCCTGCACGCGCCCTGCGCCGGGCTGGTCAGCCACCTGGCGCGAACCCGCCACGCGCTCAGCCTGCGCGCCGACAACGGTGCCGAGTTGCTGCTGCACGTCGGCCTCGACACCGTACAGCTGCAAGGCGAGGGCTTCGAAGCGCTGGTCGAGGAAGGTGCGCGGGTGATCGAGGGCCAGCCGCTGCTGCGCTTCGACCTGGACCGCGTCGCCCGCGGCAGCCGCAGTCTGATCACGGTGATGATCCTGACCAACGGCGACGGCTTCCAGGTACGCCCGCTGACCACCAACCCGGTGGAGGTCGGCGCGCCGCTCCTGCAACTGAGTCCGGAGAAGGCCGAGCAACGTCCGGCCAATCCCGCGCCTGGCGAAGGCTCCGCGCAGCGCCAGGTTCGCGGGCGGGCGCGGGTCGCCCATCATGGCGGTCTGCACGCACGCCCGGCAGCGCTGCTACGCAAGACCGCGCAGGGCTTTTCCAGCCAGGCCGAACTGCACTTCGCCGGGCAAGTGGCCAGCGTCGACAGCCTGGTCGGTATCATGGGCCTGGGGGTCGCCGAACAGGACGAGGTAGAGGTGATCTGTCGCGGCGAAGACAGCGAGGCGGCCCTCGGCGCCCTGCTCGCGGCCCTCGCCAGCGCCACCGCGGGGGCTCCGAAGGAGGCTCCGCGCGCCATCGCCCCGGGCGAGGCGGCGCGACCTGCGGCTGTCGCCGGTACCCTGGCCGGCGTCTGCGCTTCGCCCGGCCTGGCCAGCGGTCCCCTGGCGCGGCTCGGCGCCATCAGCCTGCCGGCGGATGACGGCCGGCATCGTCCCGAGGAACAGCACCTCGCCCTGGACCAGGCCCTGCAACGGGTGCGCGACGACGTACAGGGGAGCCTGCAGCAGGCCAGGCTCGGCGGCGACGAGAACGAAGCGGCGATCTTTTCCGCGCATCTCGCGCTGCTGGAAGACCCGGGTCTGCTGGACGCCGCCGACATGCTGATCGACCAGGGCGTCGGCGCCGCCCACGCCTGGCACCGGGCGATCCAGGCCCAGTGCGAGATTCTCCAGGCGCTGGGCAACCTGCTGCTGGCCGAGCGCGCCAACGACCTGCGCGACCTGGAAAAACGCGTGCTGCGGGTACTGCTCGGCGACACCGCGCCATTGCGGGTGCCTGCTGGCGCCATCGTCGCCGCCCGGGAGATCACCCCCTCCGACCTCGCGCCGCTGGTGGATGCCGGCGCGGCTGGCCTGTGCATGGCCGAAGGCGGCGCCACCTCCCACGTGGCCATCCTCGCCCGCAGCAAGGGCCTGCCGTGCCTGGTGGCGCTCGGCGCCGGGCTGCTGGAGCTGGAGGAAGGCCGGCAGGTGGTGCTGGACGCCGGCCAGGGCCGGCTGGAACTCAGCCCCGACGCTCGACGCCTGGAGCAGGTCGCCTTGCAAGTGGCGCAGCGCGAGGAACAACGCCGCCGCCAGCAGGCCGATGCGCAGCGCGAGGCGCTCACCCGCGACGGCCGGCGCATCGAGATCGGCGCCAACGTCGCCTCGCCGCGCGAGGCCGCCGAAGCCTTCGCCAACGGCGCCGACGGGGTCGGCCTGCTACGCACCGAGTTTCTCTTTCTCGAGCGCCGCGCCGCGCCCGACGAAGAGGAGCAGCGCAACGCCTACCAGGAGGTCCTGGACGCCATGGGCCAGCGCAAGGTGATCATCCGCACCATCGATGTCGGCGGCGACAAGCACCTCGACTACCTGCCGCTACCGGTGGAAGAAAACCCAGCGCTGGGCCTGCGCGGCATCCGCCTCGGCCAGGCGCGCCCGGAACTGCTCGACCAGCAGTTGCGCGCGCTGCTCAGGGTCGAACCGCTGGAACGCTGCCGGATACTGCTGCCGATGGTCAGCGAGGTCGACGAACTGCGCGCCATCCGTGGCCGCCTCGGCGAGCTGGCCACGCAGTTGGGGATCGAGCGCCTGCCCGAACTCGGGGTGATGATCGAGGTGCCTTCCGCCGCCCTGCTCGCCGATCAACTGGCCGAACACGCCGACTTCCTCTCCATCGGCACCAACGACCTGTCGCAGTACGCCCTGGCCATGGACCGTTGCCACGCCGGCCTGGCCGACCGCATCGACGCCCTGCACCCGGCCCTGCTGCGGCTGATCGCCCAGACCTGCGCCGGAGCAGCCCGTCACGGCCGCTGGGTCGGCGTCTGCGGTGCACTGGCCTCGGACCCGCTGGCGACACCGGTACTGGTCGGCCTCGGGGTCGAGGAATTGTCCGTCGGTCCGAACCTGGTCGGCGAGATCAAGACCCGGGTGCGCCAGCTCGACGCCGCCGAATGCCGCCGCCACGCCCAGGCGCTGCTGGACCTGGGCAGCGCCCGGGCGGTGCGCGACGCCTGCCTGCAACACTGGCCGCTGGCCTGACAAGAACAATCGGAGACCACCGCCATGCCCCCGTTCCTGATCGAAAGCCTGCAACGCCTGGGCCGCGCCCTGATGCTGCCGATCGCGATCCTGCCGATCGCCGGCCTGCTGCTGCGCCTGGGCGACGTCGACCTGCTCGACATTCCGCTGGTCCACGACGCCGGCAAGGCGATCTTCGCCAACCTGGCGCTGATCTTCGCCATCGGCATCGCCGTCGGTTTCGCTCGCGACAACAACGGCACCGCCGGCCTGGCCGGCGCCATCGGCTACCTGGTGATGATCTCGGTGCTCAAGGTGATCGATCCGGGCATCGACATGGGCGTGCTCTCCGGCATCATCAGCGGCCTGGTGGCTGGCGCCCTGTATAACCGCTTCAAGGACGTGAAGCTGCCGGAATACCTGGCGTTCTTCGGCGGCCGCCGCTTCGTGCCGATCGCCACCGGGATCAGCGCGGTCTGCCTGGGCCTGCTGTTCGGGGTGATCTGGCCACCGCTGCAACAGGGCATCAACGGCCTCGGCCAGCTCATGCTGGAAAGCGGCAGCTTCGGCGCCTTCGCCTTCGGCGTGCTGAACCGCCTGCTGATCGTCACCGGGTTGCACCACATCCTCAACAACCTGGTGTGGTTCGTCTTCGGCAGCTTCACCGACCCGGAAACCGGGCGCGTCGTCACCGGCGACCTGGCGCGCTATTTCGCCGGCGACCCGAAGGGCGGCCAGTTCATGGCCGGGATGTTCCCGGTGATGATGTTCGGCCTGCCCGCCGCCTGCCTGGCGATGTACCGCAACGCCCGTCCGGAGCGGCGCAAGCTGATCGGCGGACTGCTCCTGTCGATGGCCTTGACCGCCTTCCTCACCGGCGTCACCGAGCCGGTGGAGTTCGCCTTCATGTTCCTCGCGCCGCTGCTCTACCTGCTGCATGCGCTGCTCACCGGCCTGTCCATGGCCCTCACCGACCTGCTCGACATCCGCCTCGGCTTCACCTTCTCCGGTGGCGCCATCGACCTCGCCCTGGGCTGGGGCCGTTCCACCCACGGCTGGATGCTCTGGCCGCTGGGCCTGCTCTATGCCGGCATCTATTACCTGGTGTTCGACTTCTGCATCCGCCGCTTCAACCTGAAGACCCCGGGCCGCGAAGACGACGCGAGCAGCGAATCGGGCGACAACACCGAAGCCGAGCGCGCCCCGGCATTCATCCGCGCCCTGGGTGGCGCAGCCAACCTCGAAGTGGTGGACGCCTGCACCACGCGCCTGCGTCTGCGCCTGGTCGACCGCGACAAGGCCTCGGACGCCCAACTCAAGGCCCTCGGTGCGATGGCCGTGGTACGTCCGGGCAAGGCCGGCAGCCTGCAGGTGGTGGTCGGCCCACAGGCCGACAGCATCGCCGACGAGATCCGCCGCGCCCTGCCCTTCGATACGCAACCGGGCGAAGCCGTGCCGCCGCTGGGCAGTCCGAACACAGCCGAAGAGGTGGTGTCGATGCAGGCCACCGTCGACGCCGCCGAAGCCCAGGCCTGGCTCGGCGCCCTCGGCGGCGCCGGCAACCTGCGCGAGGTACGGGACGTCGCACTGACCCGCCTGCGGGTCAGCGTGGCGGACGAACGCAAGCTGGCCACCGAGCAACTGCGTCGTCTCGGCGGACAGGGCGTCAGTTCCCTCGCCGGCGGCATCTGCCATATCCTGGTGGGCCCCCGCGCCGCGGCCTTGAGCCAGGCCCTGCAACCGCTGCTGCGGCGCTGACGGCAGAAGGGCTGGACCTCGGCCAATCGGCGGATAACCGCCAAGCGGTTATCCGCCCTACGGCACAGCTCCCACGCTCGGGTTCGATAATCGCGAGACGGTTGTTCGCGCCACGCCACAGCCCCGGGTCGGGCTCTCCCCGTGAGGCGGATAACGAAAAGGGCGGCCACTGGCCGTCCTTCTTGCTTGTCCGAGGAAAACTCAGAAGACCATGTCGGTCAGGCGCCAGACCTCGTAGGCCGGGGTCTCATAGGGATGCGCCGCCTTCAGCGCCTTGACGCTGGCGTGGATGAGCTCGTCGGCCACCACCAGCTCCACTTTCCACTCCGCCACGTGCTCGACCTGGCCGACCTGGCCCAGGTAGGGTTGGCTACCGTCCAGGGGCCGGAACTGGCCCTGGCCAAGGGACTGCCAGCAGCAACTGTCGTACGCCCCGATGCGCCCGCCACCCGCGGCAAACACCGCTTGCTTGACGACATCCAGATGGCTCTCAGGCACATAGAAACACAGCTTGTACATCGTTTTCTCCGCACGAATCGAATGCTGCACGAGGCGGTCGGTGGTTGTGCGACTGCCGACGCCAAATAATGGCACTTTGCCTTGACATGATGAATATTTGACGCTGTCTTTACGACAGATAAGCGCAACATTTGTTCGCCCGTCACAACACCTTCGTGCGGGCGTTCACAGATTTACGTTCAGCCGCGGAAACGCCGCCACCTGGCCTTCAGCCCGGAGGCGGAAGGCGCATGGCTACCGTCGCAATACGGCAGGTCGGCAGAGCGCCCACAGCGGCACAACAGCAACAGACGCTCGCGGGTCGCGTGGAGCGTCAGACCGTTGCGGCAGTCGGCGGGACAGTCGGGAAGCGAAGCCGAAGCCCCGCAGGTACAGAGCCGCAAGGTGTCGCCGGGAGAGACCCGGCGAACCTCGGGAAGAAGGTCGGGCGACGAGCTGGAGTCCGCATCGCCCGCCATGCCGGATCAGTCCACCCAGACCCGGGCGTTGCGGAACATGCGCAGCCAGCCGCCGTCTTCCTGCCAGTCGTCCGGGCGCCAGGAATTCTGCACGGCGCGGAACACCCGCTCGGGGTGCGGCATCATGATGGTGACCCGGCCGTCGCGGCTGCTCAGCCCGGTGATGCCGCGCGGCGACCCGTTGGGGTTGGCCGGGTAGGCTTCGGTGACCTTGCCGTGGTTGTCGACGAAACGCAGCGACACGCAGCCGGAAAGGTCGGCCTCGAGCAACGCTTCCTCCGACTCGAACTCCGCATGGCCTTCGCCATGGGCGATGGCGATCGGCAGGCGCGAACCGGCCATGCCCTGCAGGAAGATCGACGACGACTCCTGCACCTGGACCATCGCCACCCGCGCCTCGAACTGCTCGGAACGGTTGCGCACGAAGTGCGGCCAGAACTCGGTGCCGGGAATCAGCTCGTGCAGGTTGGACATCATCTGGCAGCCGTTGCAGACGCCGAGGGCGAAGCTGTCCTTGCGCGCGAAGAAGGCCTGGAAGCCGTCGCGGGCGCGGGCGTTGAAGAGGATCGACTTGGCCCAGCCCTCGCCGGCGCCGAGCACGTCGCCGTAGGAGAAGCCACCGCAGGCCACCAGGCCCTTGAAGGCGTCCAGGTCGACCCGCCCGGCGAGGATGTCGCTCATGTGCACGTCGATCGCGGCGAAGCCGGCGCGGTCGAACGCCGCGGCCATCTCCACCTGGCCGTTGACGCCCTGCTCGCGGAGGATCGCCACTTTCGGCCGCACGCCCTTCTTGATGTAGGGCGCGGCGATGTCGTCGTTGACGTCGTAGCTGAGCTTGATCGACAGCCCGGGGTTGTCTTCGTCCAGCAGCGCGTCGAACTCCTGCTCGGCGCAGTCGGCGTTGTCGCGCAGACGCTGGATCTGGTAGCTGGTCTCGCTCCAGATGCGTTGCAGGATGCGGCGCTGGGCGCTGTAGACGGTCTCGCCGTTGTAGTTCAGGTTGATCTCGTAGCCATTGACCGGCTGGCCGATCACCGCCACGCAGTCGTCGAGACCGGCGGCGCTGAACTGCGCGAGGACTTCCGGAGTGGCGCCCTCGCGAACTTGGATCACCGCGCCCAGTTCCTCGCTGAACAACACGGCCGCCAACTCTTCGCGGCTATCGGCCAGGGCATCGAGGTTCAGCTCGACGCCGCAGTGACCGGCGAAGGCCATCTCCAGCACGCTGGTGATCAGGCCGCCGTCGGAACGGTCGTGGTAGGCGAGGATATGGCCGTCGGCATTGAGCCCCTGGATCACCGCGAAGAAGGCTTTCAGGTCCTCGGCGTCGTCGACGTCCGGCACGGCGCGGCCGAGCTTGCCGTGGACCTGGGCCAGGATCGAGCCGCCGAGACGGTTCTTGCCGCGGCCGAGATCGATCAGGATCAGGTCGGTCTCGCCCTTGTCCAGGCGCAGTTGCGGGGTCAGGCTCTGGCGCACGTCGGCGACCGGAGCGAAGCCGGTGACGATCAGCGAGACCGGAGAAGTGACGCTCTTGTCCTCGCCATTGTCCTGCCAGCGGGTCTTCATGGACATCGAGTCCTTGCCCACCGGGATGGTGATGCCCAGTTCCGGACACAGTTCCATGCCCACGGCCTTGACCGTGTCATACAGGCGCGCGTCCTCGCCGGGGTGGCCGGCGGCGGCCATCCAGTTGGCGGAAAGCTTGATGTCGGACAGCTTGCCGATACGCGCGGCAGCCAGGTTGGTGACCGTCTCGCCGATGGCCATGCGTCCGGAAGCCGGGGCGTCCAGCAGCGCCAGCGGGGTGCGCTCGCCCATCGCCATGGCCTCGCCGGTGTAGACGTCGAAGCTGGTGGCGGTGACGGCGCAGTCGGCCACCGGCACCTGCCAGGGCCCGACCATCTGGTCGCGGGCCACCAGCCCGGTGATGGTGCGGTCGCCGATGGTGATCAGGAAGCTCTTGCTGGCCACGGCGGGATGGCGCAGGACGCGCTCGACGCTTTCCTGCAGCTCCAGCCCGGCGGCGTCGAAATCGTCACCCAGCTCGGCCTCGCGGGTGACCGCGCGGTGCATGCGCGGCGCCTTGCCGAGCAGGACTTCCAGCGGCATGTCCACCGGCTTGTTGTCGAAATGGCTGTCGGCGACGGTCAGCTGGCGCTGCTCGATGGCCTCGCCGACCACCGCGAACGGGCAGCGCTCGCGCTCGCAGATGGCCTTGAAGGTCTCGAAGTCGGCGGCGTCCACCGACAGCACGTAGCGCTCCTGCGACTCGTTGCACCAGATTTCCAGCGGGCTCATGCCCGGCTCGTCGTTGGGCACCGCGCGCAGCTCGAAGCGACCGCCGCGGCCGCCGTCGTTGATCAGTTCCGGCAGGGCGTTGGACAGGCCGCCGGCACCGACGTCATGGATGAAGCTGATCGGGTTGCGCTCGCCGAGCTGCCAGCAGCGGTCGATCACTTCCTGGCAACGCCGCTCCATTTCCGGGTTGTCGCGCTGCACCGAGGCGAAGTCGAGGTCGGCGGAGCTGGTGCCGGTGGCCATCGAAGAGGCGGCGCCGCCGCCCAGGCCGATCAGCATGGCCGGGCCGCCAAGGACGATGAGCTTGGCGCCGACGCTGATCTCGCCCTTCTGCACGTGTTCGTCGCGAATGTTGCCCATGCCGCCGGCGAGCATGATCGGCTTGTGGTAGCCGCGCACTTCCTCGCCGTGAGGGGTAGCGATCTTCTGCTCGAAGGTACGGAAGTAGCCGGTCAGCGCCGGACGGCCGAACTCGTTGTTGAACGCGGCGCCGCCCAGCGGGCCCTCGACCATGATGTCCAGAGCGGTGACGATGCGCTCGGGCTTGCCGTAGGGCACTTCCCAGGGCTGCTCGAAACCGGGGATCTGCAGGTTGGACACGGTGAAGCCGGTCAGGCCGGCCTTCGGCTTGGCGCCGCGGCCGGTGGCGCCCTCGTCGCGGATCTCGCCGCCGGAACCGGTGGAGGCACCGGGGAACGGCGCGATGGCGGTCGGGTGGTTGTGGGTCTCCACCTTCATCAGGATCTGCACCGGCTCGCGGCTGGCGGCGTATTCGCGGGTCTGCGGATCGGGGAAGAAACGCCCGGCGACATGGCCGACGATGACCGCGGCGTTGTCCTTGTATGCGGACAGCACGCCTTCGCGGTTCATCTCGTAGGTGTTCTTGATCATGCCGAACAGGCTCTTGTCCTGGGCCTGCCCGTCGATGTCCCAACTGGCATTGAAGATCTTGTGCCGGCAATGCTCGGAGTTGGCCTGGGCGAACATCATCAGCTCGACGTCGTGCGGGTTGCGCCCCAGTTCGCCGAAGCTCTTCAGCAGGTAGTCGATCTCGTCCTCGGCCAGGGCCAGGCCCAGCTCGACGTTGGCCTTCTCCAGCGCGGCGCGACCGCCGCCAAGCACGTCGACGGCGGTGAGCGGGCGGGGCTGCGCATGGCTGAACAGCTCGGCGGCGCCTTCCAGGCGGTCCAGCACCAGTTGGGTCATGCGGTCATGCAGGCGGGCGGCGACCTGCTGGGCGTCGCTCTCGGACAGTTCGCCCTGCACATAGTAGGCAATGCCGCGCTCCAGCCGGTCGATCTTCGCCAGGCCGCAGTTGCGGGCGATGTCGGAGGCCTTGCTCGACCACGGCGAGATGGTGCCGAAGCGCGGCACCACCAGGAACAGCCGGCCGCTGGGCTCCTGCACCGGCACGCTCGGGCCGTATTTCAGCAGCCGCGCCAGCACCTGCTCCTCGTCGGCGGTGAGCGCGCCGGTGACGTCGGCGAAATGCGCGAACTCAGCGTACAGCCCGGTAACGGCAGGTACGTGCTGGGTCAGTTGCTCGAGCAGTTTGCCGTGGCGGAAAGCGGAAAGGGCGGGAGCGCCGCGCAGGATCAGCATTGTCGGAACAGCCTCTGGAGACGGGAAGGTGTGGGGGCCGGCCGGGCCGGCCCGCAGAGGCCGTGCATTCTACCGTAAAGCACCGTCCGGCGGCACCCGCGCCGATGGCTATCGCATAGCCCTCCATCGGATCCGCGGCGGCCCGCTTCGAAGCACTTCGAGAACGGCGCCGCAGCGCTCTGCGACGGGGCAAGCGAAACGGCGGACGAACGGTATCCCGGCGCTAGCAGAGAAGGTCCCGGCTGTCGAGATATGGCGCCGTCTCGCCTTTGCGTATACTGCGCCGATGTTTGCCCTGACCGCGTACCGCTTACGTTGCGCCGCCTGGCTGTTGGCGACCGGCATCTTTCTGCTGCTTGCGGGCTGTAGCGAGGCGAAAGCCCCTACCGCCCTGGAGCGCGTGCAGAAGGAGGGCGTACTGCGCGTGATCACCCGCAACAGCCCGGCCACCTACTTCCAGGACCGCAACGGCGAAACCGGCTTCGAATACGAACTGGCCAAGCGCTTCGCCGAGCGTCTCGGCGTCGAGCTGAAGATCGAGACCGCCGACAACATCGACGACCTCTATGCCCAGCTTTCCCGCGAGGGCGGCCCGGCGCTCGCCGCGGCCGGCCTGACCCCGGGACGCGAAGACGACGCCAGCGTGCGCTACTCGCACACCTACCTCGACGTCACCCCGCAGATAATCTACCGCAACGGCCAGCAGCGCCCGACCCGCCCGGAAGACCTGGTCGGCAAGCGCATCATGGTGCTCAAGGGCAGCAGCCACGCGGAGCAGCTCGCCGAGCTGAAGAAGCAGTATCCCGAACTGAAGTACGAAGAATCCGATGCTGTCGAAGTGGTCGACCTGTTGCGCATGGTCGACGTCGGCGACATCGACCTGACCCTGGTCGACTCCAACGAACTGGCGATGAACCAGGTGTACTTCCCCAACGTCCGCGTCGCCTTCGATTTCGGCGAAGCCCGCGGGCTGGCCTGGGCCTTGCCGGGGGGCGACGACGACAGCCTGATGAACGAGGTCAACGCGTTCCTCGACCAGGCCAAGAAGGAAGGCCTGCTGCAACGCCTGAAGGACCGTTACTACGGGCATGTCGACGTACTCGGCTACGTCGGCGCCTACACCTTCGCCCAGCACCTGCAGCAACGCCTGCCGCGCTACGAAAGCCACTTCAAGCAGAGCGGCAAGCAGCTGGATACCGACTGGCGCCTGCTCGCCGCCATCGGCTACCAGGAATCGCTGTGGCAGCCCGGCGCCACCTCCAAGACCGGCGTGCGCGGCCTGATGATGCTGACCAACCGGACCGCCCAGGCGATGGGGGTGTCCAACCGGCTCGACCCGAAGCAGAGCATCCAGGGCGGCAGCAAGTATTTCGTGCAGATCCGCAGCGAACTGCCCGAGAGCATCAAGGAACCGGACCGCAGCTGGTTCGCCCTGGCCGCCTACAACATCGGCGGCGCGCACCTGGAAGACGCGCGCAAGATGGCCGAGAAGGAAGGCCTCAACCCGAACAAGTGGCTGGACGTGAAGAAGATGCTGCCGCGCCTGGCGCAGAAGCAGTGGTACGCCAAGACCCGCTACGGCTATGCGCGCGGCGGCGAGACCGTGCACTTCGTACAGAACGTGCGGCGCTACTACGACATCCTCACCTGGGTGACCCAGCCGCAGATGGAAGGCAGCCAGATCGCCGAGAGCGGGTTGCACCTGCCCGGCGTGAACAAGACGCGCCCGGAAGAAGACAGCGGCGACGAGAAACTCTAGCCGCCCCCTCCCCTCAGGATTCTCCGTCGCTTGCCAGCCAGGCGGCGTGCTCGCGCACATCGGTCGGCCAGCCGGCGATCCGCTCGGCGAAGCCCTCGCGATCCCCGGCGAACAGCGCCCGCGTCGCCTCCTCGAAGCCCGGCAGGTCGCCGGCCATCGCATTCATGAAATGGTAGGCGCGCTCCTGCGCCTGCCGCGCACGCCCGGACTGGCTGCGGCGCGCCTCCTCGACCAGCTTGCGCAGCGCCACCGAGGCGCCCCCGGGCTGCGCGGCGAGCCATTCCCAGTGGCGCGGCAGCAAGGTCACCTCGCGCGCCACCACGCCCAGCTTCGGCCGCCCGCGCCCGCGCGGCGCGGCCTCCTCCGCCGGTTGCCGCTCGCCTGCGCCGACCAGGCGCGCCAGCAGGTCCTCGCTGGAACCGCGGATATCGAGATCGACGGAGCGCCCAGTGGCATTGTCGAACACCAGCAGCGGCCCGGCAGCACCGCCGGCGACCGCTTGCTTCAAGGCCAGCGCAACCTCCGGCAGCGCCGCCGTCAGCAGCCGGCGCGTGCCGTCGAAGCAGGTGAAGGACTGGATGTATGGATCATTGGCCATGACAGGCTCCCATGGATGGAACGCCCGAATAATACCCGGATATAAATAGAGCGACAATATTATCCGGATAAAATAAATCCCATGAAAAAGGCCGCCTAATGGCGGCCTCTTCCGGCAGCGATGACCTACCAGCCGGCCGGCAGCAGGTTCATGGCGCTGCAAATGGCGTAGGCGGCGCTGGCCAGGTAGATCGTCACGATCACCGCCTGGATCGCCGGATGGGCGATCCAGCCGCATTTCCAGGCCGGCTCGAAGTCGCCGTTCCTGCGCGCCGAGCGCAGCATCAGGATCGGCATGATCGAGAGAATCACCCCGCTGAAGGCCCCGGCGAAGTACAGCGCGTTGACGAAGCCGACCAGCCCGCTGTAGGCCAGGACGAACGGCGGCAGTGCGACGATCGCCAGCACCAGCAGGCGGGTCTTCGGCCGGTTCTCCGGACCGAGCTTGTGGAACTTGTCGAAGATGTTGGTCAGGAAGCTACCGCCCAGGCCCCAGTAGGACGTCAGCATGGCGCACAGGGCGAAGGTGTTGGCGGTGAAGAAGGCCCATTCGCCGAGCGCCTTGCCCCAGGCCAGGGTGGCGACTTCGGACTGGTTCTCCAGGCCGGTCAGGGCGATCACCGAGAGCGGCACGATGCTGAGCAGGACGAAGGTGGTCAGCATCCCGGTGATCACCGCCTTCGGCAGGCGCTCCGGGGCGTGGCTGAAACCACGGGCCATCTCCGGGACGATGTACTGGGCGGAGAAGCAGAACACCGCGATGTTGAATACCGGGACCATGTAGATCCAGTCGCCTTCGAGCAGGCGAGCGAACTCGGTATTGTCGTTGAGCAGGGTGGCCGCCACCAGGATCAGGATCATGCTGACCATGCCGATGCTGATGAACTTCTCGCCCTTGCCGATGGCGCTCAGTCCCAGGTACAGCACGCCGGCGGCCGGAATGAAGAACAGCACGCTGCCCAGGGCCGGGCTGATGCCGAAGAAGGCGCTGAGGATCTTGCCGCTGCCGCTCATATAGGCGATCAGTGCGCCGATGCTGTTGACCGCCACGGACAGGAAAATCGCCCAGGCGCCGAAGGAGCCGACATAGCGCTGGGCAAGGCCGCTCAACTGGTTGTGGGTGCGCGTGCGCAGGGCGGTTTCCGAGACGTAGAGCATGGAAATGGTGGTGAACAGGCCGGCCACCGCCAGCCAGAGCAGCAATGGCATGAAGCCGGCCTTGCGGCTGGCGTAGGCCATGGACAGCACGCCTGCGCCGATGTTGGTTCCGACGATCATCGCCACCGCCTCGAGGAACGTCAGGCGCTTGACCTCCAGTCCCGAGGAATCGACGGCTTCCGCCCCGGCGTGATCCTGATACTGCTGGACCCGGGTATCACTCATGACAACAACTCCCTGCATTTCGAATTGGCATTGTGCGGGAGGCGGCCAGGACCGCCGTACCGATGGCCTTCTTCGAGGACAATGCAGGGCCGGGAATCGCGGACGCCTCCGGACCGGCCGCGCTTTTCGGCTGCGCGGTCCGGCGGGGGTATCCGCAGGCGGGCTCGCTCTCACCTGAAGCCATTGCCTGCGGGCCGCTTGCTCAAGCGGCCGTGCAAAATATCACACAATTCGACGAAGGAAGCGCGCGGCGACTACGACTTTACGCCTATGCCGATCGTCCGAAATATCCGGATAAATAATTGATGCAGATGGCTTTTGAAGGAGAAGAAGGCGCCAGGGCGTGCTTTAACGTTTCAGCCGGAGCGTTCGAAAAGAGAAACATTCGTCAGTCTTCGCGAGGCTTCTTCGCCGCTTCGCGCCGCGCGCGGAAGAACGCCGAGAGCGCCTGGCTGCATTCTTCCGCCAGCACGCCGCCCTCGACCATGACCCTATGGTTGAGATGCTCCTGCTCGAAGAATCGCCCACGGCTTTCCACTGCGCCCGACTTGGGCTCGACCGTGCCGTACACCAGGCGCTGGATGCGTGCGTGCACCAGCAGTCCGGAACACATGCTGCAGGGTTCCAGGGTCACATACAGGGTGCTGCCTGGCAGTCGGTAGTTGCCCGCCTCCGCCGCTGCCATGCGGATCGCCAGCATTTCGGCGTGGGCACTGGGATCGTGGCTGCTGATCGGCCGGTTGAAGCCCCGCCCGATGATCTCGCCCTCGCGCACCAGGACCGCGCCCACCGGCACTTCGCCGAGGGCCGCGGCCTTTTCCGCCTCTGCCAGGGCCTCGCGCATGAAATGCGGGTCCCGGCTGCGATCGATGATCGGACGCACACCTTTTACCGTCGGGTAGCCCTTGCCGTTGCTGATCAGCTTAGTCACCCGCACCAGGCCTCGCCGACCGCGATGGTCCCCATCAGGCCGGTCTCCATATGGTCGATGACATGGCAGTGGAACATCCACAGGCCCGGATTGTCCGCCACCAGCGCGACGCGGGCGGTCTCGTTCTTGCCCAGCAGGTAGGTGTCGGTGAAGTACGGGATGATCTCCCGGCGATCCGAATCCAGCACCTTGAAGGCCATCCCATGCAGGTGGATCGGGTGCTGGTACTGCGCCATGTTGCGCAGCTCGAAGATGTAGCTCTGGCCTTCCTTGAGCTTGGCCAGCGGCGGCGCGTTGTGCTTGTGCTCCTCGCCGCCTTCCCAGGCCTTGCCGTTGATCTGCCAGAACGACGGATAGGGATTCTTGCCGCTGGTATCGGACATCGCCCCGACCCACTCGAAACGGAAACCGATCTTCTCGGCATTGGCCAGGTCCGGTTCGCTCACCGGATTCGCCGGCAACGGCTTCGGCCAGTCGCCGGCAGGTGCCTCGGCGCTGGCCACGCTGCGGATCGTCGCCAGGCGTACCGGCCCGTCGCGCAGGGACAGCTCGGTGCCCGCTTCCGGCACCTTCAGCGCCAGCTCCAGGCGCATCCCGGGGCCGATCCAGTACTGCCCCTCGAATCCGCGCGGTTCCACCGGATGGCCATCGATGGCATAGATCCTCGCCTCGCCGTTGGGCAGGTTGAGACGGTAGGTGACGGTGTTGTCGACGTTCAGCAGGCGCACCCGGACGATCTGCCCGGCCGGCAGGTCGATGGTCGGCACATGCTTGCCGTTGATCGTCGAATAGCGCCCGCGGGTGCCTTCTCGCGCGGCCTGGCGCGGCACGCTGAAGGGGGTGAAGGCGCCCTGCTCGTCCACGTGCCAGGTCTTCAGGCAGAGAACCTTCTCGTGGCGGAACCCGGTGGGTTCGCGCTCCTCGATGATCAGCGGGCCGACCAGTCCGCGGCCGAGCTGCTCGCTGCTCATCAGGTGCGGGTGGTACCAGTAGCTGCCGGCGTCCTGGGTCTTGAACTGGTAGATGAAGCTCTCGCCCGGCTGCACCGGCGGCTGGGAAATGTACGGCACGCCGTCCATCTCGATCGGCAGGCGGATGCCGTGCCAGTGGATGGTGGTCGGTTCGTCCAGCCTGTTGGTGAAGCGCACCCGCAGCCACTCGCCCTGCTTCGCCCGCAACTCCACGCCGGGGCACTGGCCGCCATAGGCCAGCGCCGGACTGCTGAAGCCCGGGACGATCTCCAGGTCCAGCGGCGCGGCGATCAGTTCGTAGTCGTACTCCTGCGCCACCTGCGGACGCGCCAGCCAGAAGCGCGCGCCGCCGGCACCGAGGCCGACCACCGCTAGCCCGGCGAGGCCGCCGAGCACTTGTCTACGGGTAAATGTCATGGAGCCTTCACCTTCGCGGGTACTGCGGCTGGGAAATGATAGATTTTCTCATTTCCCAGCCGCGAAGGCGAGCCATCGCTCCGTGCAACTGCCTCTTTGCTGATCCGGAGCAAACGAAAAGGGCAGCCGAAGCTGCCCTTTCCTCTCATCGGCGCGAGCCGATCATTCCCACTCGATAGTCGCCGGCGGCTTGCTCGACACGTCGTAGGTGACCCGGGAGATACCGGCGATCTCGTTGATGATGCGGTTCGAGACCTTCTCCAGCAGTTCATAGGGCAGGTGAGCCCAGCGTGCGGTCATGAAGTCGATGGTCTCCACCGCGCGCAGGGCGACGACCCAGGCGTAGCGACGGCCGTCGCCGACCACGCCGACCGATTTCACCGGCTGGAACACCACGAACGCCTGGCTGGTCTTGTGGTACCAGTCGAAGGCGCGCAGTTCCTCGATGAAGATGTGGTCGGCCTGGCGCAGCAGGTCGGCGTACTCCTTCTTCACCTCGCCGAGGATGCGCACGCCCAGGCCCGGGCCGGGGAACGGGTGGCGGTAGACCATGTCGTAGGGCAGGCCCAGCTCCAGGCCGATCTTGCGCACTTCGTCCTTGAACAGTTCGCGCAGCGGCTCGACCAGTTCGAACTGCATGTCCTCCGGCAGGCCGCCGACGTTGTGGTGCGACTTGATCACGTGGGCCTTGCCGGTCTTGGCGCCGGCCGACTCGATCACGTCGGGGTAGATGGTGCCCTGGGCGAGGAACTTCACGTCCTGCAGCTTGGTGGCTTCTTCGTCGAAGACTTCGATGAAGGTGCGGCCGATGATCTTGCGCTTCTCTTCCGGATCGGCGACGCCGGCCAGGCGGCCGAGGAACTTGTCCTCGGCGTTGGCGCGGATCACCTTCACGCCCATGTTCTCGGCGAACATGGCCATCACCTGGTCGCCTTCGTGCAGGCGCAGCAGGCCGTTGTCGACGAACACGCAGGTCAGTTGGTCGCCGATGGCCTTGTGCAGCAGCGCGGCGACCACCGAGGAGTCCACGCCGCCGGAGAGGCCGAGCAGGACCTTGGAGGAACCGACCTGGGCGCGCACGGTGGCGATGGCGTCGTCGACGATGTTCGAGGGGGTCCACAGCGCGGCGCAACCACAGATGTCGAGGACGAAGCGCGAGAGAATGCGCAGGCCCTGCTTGGTGTGGGTGACTTCCGGGTGGAATTGCACGCCGTAGTAGGCGCGGGCATCGTCGGCCATGGCGGCGATCGGGCAGCTCGGGGTGCTGGCCAGGATGTGGAAGCCGGCCGGCATCTCGGTGACCTTGTCGCCGTGGCTCATCCACACGTCGAGGCCGAGCACGCCGTCGTCGTCCACGTGGTCCTCGATGCCGTCCAGCAGGCGCGCCTTGCCGACCACGTCGACGCGGGCGTAGCCGAACTCGCGCAGGTCGGAGCCCTGCACCTTGCCGCCCATCTGCTCGGCCATGGTCTGCATGCCGTAGCAGATGCCGAACAGCGGCACCTTCAGGTCGAACACCGCCTGCGGCGCGCGCGGGCTGTCGGCTTCGTGTACCGACTCGGGACCGCCGGCGAGGATGATGCCGCGCGGCGCGAAGGCGATGATCGCCTCGTTGCTCATGTCGAAGGGATGGATTTCGCAATACACGCCGATCTCGCGCACGCGGCGGGCGATCAGCTGGGTGTACTGGGAGCCGAAATCGAGGATCAGGATACGGTGGGCGTGAATGTCTTGGGACATGGCCATCTCTCGCTACGGAATTCGAAAACGACACGGGGCTGAATCGAACAGCCCCGTGCAGCACTCATTTCAATCAGCCTCAACCAACCCGGTAGTTGGGGGCTTCCTTGGTGATCTGGACGTCGTGGACATGGGACTCGGCCATGCCCGCGCCGGTGATCCGGACGAACTGCGGCTGCGTGCGCATCTGCTGGATGTCGGCGCTGCCGGTGTAGCCCATGGCGGCGCGCAGGCCGCCCATCAGTTGGTGGACGATGGCGGACAAGGCACCCTTGTACGGCACGCGACCCTCGATGCCTTCCGGCACCAGCTTCTCGGCGCCGGCGGAGGCGTCCTGGAAGTAGCGGTCGGACGAGCCCTGGGAGCCGGACATGGCGCCCAGCGAACCCATGCCGCGGTAGGACTTGTAGGAACGGCCCTGGAACAGCTCGATCTCGCCCGGCGCTTCCTCGGTACCGGCGAACATCGAGCCCATCATCACGCAGTAGGCGCCGGCGACCATGGCCTTGGCCAGGTCGCCGGAGAAGCGGATGCCGCCGTCGGCGATCAGCGGTACGCCGGTGCCCTCGAGGGCGGCGGCGACGTTGGCGATGGCGGAGATCTGCGGCACGCCGACACCGGCGACGATGCGGGTGGTGCAGATCGAGCCCGGGCCGATGCCGACCTTGACCGCGTCGGCGCCAGCCTCGGCGAGGGCCTTGGCGGCCTCGGCGGTGGCGATGTTGCCGCCGATCACCTGGACGTCCGGGAAGGTCTGCTTGACCCAGCGCACGCGCTCGATCACGCCCTTGGAGTGGCCGTGAGCGGTGTCCACCACCACCACGTCGACCCCGGCGGCGACCAGCGCGGCGACGCGCTCGCCGGTATCGGCGCCGGTGCCGACGGCGGCACCGACGCGCAGGCGGCCCTGCTCGTCCTTGGACGCCAGCGGGTAGGTCTTGGCCTTCTCGATGTCACGGAAGGTCACCAGGCCACGCAGGTAGAAGTTCTCGTCGACTACCAGCATCTTCTCGATGCGGTTCTCGTAGAGCTTGGCCTTCATCTCTTCCAGCGGGGTGCCTTCGCGGGCGGTGACCAGCTTGTCCTTCGGGGTCATGATCGCGGCGACGGTATCGCCGGCGTTCGGCTTCACCCGCAGGTCGCGACCGGTGACGATACCGACCAGCTCGCCCTGCTCCACCACCGGGAAACCGGAGAAGCCGTACTCGCGGGCCATCTGCAGCAGTTCGATGATCTTGGTCGAGGGGGTCACGGTGACCGGGTCGCGGACGATGGCCGTTTCGTGCTTCTTGACCTTGCGGACTTCCGCGGCCTGCTGCTCGATGCCCATGTTCTTGTGGATGATGCCGATGCCGCCTTCCTGGGCCATGGCGATGGCCAGGCGGGCTTCGGTCACGGTATCCATCGCGGCGGATACCAGCGGGATGTTCAGTTCGATGCCGCGGGTCAGGCGAGTTTTCAAACTCACGTCCTTGGGCAGGACTTCGGAATAACCGGGGATCAGAAGGACGTCGTCGAAAGTCAGGGCTTCTTGACTGATTCGCAGCATGGCGGGCGCTCCCAGACGGGAAAAATGGAAGCGCGACATTATACCCAGCCACGCGCTTCCGCTCAACGCAGTTGATCGCCGAAAACGGCGAATGGGCAAATATCTTGCAAGGCGCCCGCCAGGCCCCGTTCCGCCTGTCCTATCCCGCATTTGCAGGATGGCAGCGCGGCGGCGGATGGCCGGATACTGCGTACGTCACCCAGCGACCGCCCAGGCGGCGGGACGCCGATTCCAAGAACTATAAAAGTGGGACGGGGGAGAGAATGAAAGGGAGCACTGACCCGCATTCGTCATCCGCAGCCTTGCTCGCGGCGTTCGGCGCCGCCGTGCTGGACATCAACCGGCTGGCGCGCGACAAGACCCTGGAGCGTTTCCATCGCACCGCGCTGGAACGTCTGCAGCAACTGGTGCCGTTCCAGCGTGCCTGGTGGGGCCGCGCGGCGCTGATCGACGGCGTGCCGGTGGAGCACAGCGCACACCTGTTCAACCTCGAAGAGCACTATGTCGAGGACTGGAAATCGATCAGCCACGACGACATCACCGTCGGCCTGGTACACGCCCGCCCGGGCACCGCCGTGGCCGTCGACATGCAGGCCACCGCCGGGCTTCGCTGGCTTGGCGCGCGTCACGACATCGGTGAGCTGCTCTGCGTGATCCACGTCGATCCGATCACCCGCCTCAGCGACCATGTCGCCCTCTATCGCACGCCTGGCGGCCCGCCCTTCGCGGACCAGGAGAAGCTGCTCCTCGGGCAACTCTCGGCGCACCTGGCCGCGGCGGTCTCGGCCAACCAGATCCGTACCCTGGTGGCCCTGCGCGAATCTCTCGAACGCCAGGCACTGGCCATGGCGGTATGCGACCGCTACGGCGTCCTGCATTGCGCCGAACGCGGCTTCGTCGACCTGCTGCTCGGCGCCTGGCCGGGCTGGACCGGCCCGCAGCTGCCGGAGGAAACCAGCCCGCAGGGCTATCGCGATGCGCGCCTGGTGATCGATTCGCGGCAGGTCGGCGACCTCTACCTGCTCACCGCGCGGCAACCGAGCGCGATCGAACAGTTGAGCAATCGCGAAGGCGACGTCGCCCTGCTGTTCAGCGAAGGCAAGACCTACAAGCAGATCGCCCGCGACCTCGGCCTGGCGCCGAACACCGTGCGCCATCACATACGCACCATCTATTCCAAGCTCGGCGTCAACGACAAGGCGAGCATCGCCCACCTGCTGCACCAGTTCCCGCCTGGCTGACAGCCCTCCACCCCTGCCATCACCGCTTCGACCGCCCCGCCATGGGCGGCATGGGCGCCCTTTCGCCTGCGAAAAGGCGCAACCACCACCGGCGCGACGAACGCCGGGCACACAACGACCGGGGAGACCGACACATGACCCACCGCACCGCCTCGATGGCCGCACCGACCGCCAGCGCCCTCGCGCTGCTCGGCACCCAGCTCCTGCTGGGCGCCGAGGCCGGCGCCGCCGACCTCAACGCCCGCGACTTCTTCGGCGCCCCGGCGGGCACCACGCTCGGCGTACTCTACCTGCCGGCGACCCGCGCCCATGAGTTCCACGGACCGGCCGATCGCAACGGCAAGGCCGAACTCAAGACCAACGCGGTGGCCTACCGCCAGGTGTTCTTCAGCGACATCTGCGGCACTCTCTGCACGCCGCAGTTCATCATTCCCTTCGTCGACATCGATGCGCGCCTGCCCAGCAGCGTCGGGCATACCGGCGAGACCGGTTTCGGCGATCCCCAGGTCGGCGGCACCCTGTTTTTCGTCAACGACCCGGAACGGCACCGCTACAGCGGCCTGCTGACCCTGATCACCCTGCCGCTGGGCGAGTACCACGCGAAGAACCCCGATGTCTCGCCCGGCGCCAACCGCTGGGGCGCCACCTTCGTCTACAACTACACCCAGGGCATCGGCCGCGACTGGGTGCTGGAAGCCAACCTGGAAGCGCAGTTCTACGCGAAGAACGACGACTACTTCGGCAGCGACCTGGAACAGAAACCGCTCTATCGCCTGCAGGCCTTCGCCTCCTACGACTTCAGCCAGAGCACCTACGGCGCCCTCAAGCTGGTGCACGCCGATGGCGGCGAACTGAAGCTGCAGGGCCATACCCTCGACGACACCCACCAGCGCTACACCCAACTCGGCTTCGAGCTAGGCCACTGGCTGGACCGGCGCAACAGCCTGATGTTCGGTCTCTCGCGCAACGTCGCCACCGACAATGCTTTCCATGGCAGCCAGGCCCTGTTGCGCCTGGTCCATGTGTTCTGAGGAGGCGCAGCCATGAGCGCTTCCGACAAGACTCTCGCCAGCGCCTCTCCGGCGTCCGGCAACCTCGCGCTGCTCGCGGCCATCGTGGTGTTCGCCGCGATCACCCCGACCATCCTGATGACCGCCCCCGCCGTCGCCGCGCAACTGGCGGCCCAGTGGCAACTGAGCCCGGCGCGGGTCGGCGACCTGTTTTCGGTGGAGCTAGGCGCCATGAGCCTGGCGACGCTGCCGGCCTTCCATTGGCTGAAACGCGTCGATTGGCGCCACGCGGCGCTGCTCGCCGGCCTGCTGTTCATCGCCGCCAACCTGGCCTCGGCGCTGGCCGGCAGCTACCCGCTGCTGCTCGCCCTGCGTTTCTGCAGCGCCCTCGCCGGCGGCTCGCTGATGATCCTCTGCCTGTCCAGCGCCGCCAGCACCGCCACCCCGAGCCGGGTCTACGGGCTCTGGGTGATGGGCCAACTGGTGGTCGGCGCCGTCGGCCTGGCACTGCTGCCGGCGCTGTTCGAACGCTTCGGCCTGGCCGCCTGCTACCTGTTGCTGGCCGGCCTGATGGGCCTCGCCCTACCGTTGTCGCGGGCCTTCCCCAGTGGCAGCCCGCCAGCGGAAGCCCGCGCCAGTACCGGCGCGGTTCACTCGCGACTGCGGGTCGGGCTGGGTATCCTCGCCGTGCTCACCTTCTATATCAGCCTCAGCGGCGTCTGGACCTTCATCGGCGCCATCGCCGAAGGCGCGGGGATCGGTGCCGGCGCCAGCGGCGAGGTACTCGCCGTCGCCACCCTGATGGGCATCGCCGGGGCGGCCTGCGCCTCCTTCATCGGCAACCGCCTGCCGCGCGACCTGATGCTGCTCGGCGGCTACCTGGCGATGGCCGCGGCGATCCTCCTGCTGATCGGCCAGCCACCGCTGGCGCGCTTCGCCCTGGCCGCGCTGCTGTTCAAGTTCACCTGGACCTTCGCCCTGCCGTTCATCCTCGCCTGCCTCGCCGACCTGGACCGCTCCGGCCGCCTGATGAACGCCTCCAACCTGGTCATCGGCGGCGGGCTGGCCATCGGCCCGGCGCTGGCCGGACGACTCATCGAAGGCAGCGGCGGTTTCCTCCCGCTACTGCCGATCGCCGCCGGCCTGGCCGGCCTCTCGCTGCTGCTGGCCCTGGCCTGCCGGCCACGCTGAAACCCTTTCCCGAACCACGGATACCCGCCATGACCCGACGTACCGCTTTCTTCTTCGACGAACTCTGCCTCTGGCACGCCGCCGGCCCGCACGCGCTGACCCTGCCGGTCGGCGGCTGGGTGCAACCGCCTGCCGCCGCCGGACACGCCGAATCACCGGAAACCAAGCGCCGGCTGAAAAGCCTGCTCGACGTGTCCGGCCTGACCGCCCGCCTGCAACTGCGCAGCGCACCGCCGGCGAGCGACGAGGACCTGCTGCGCGTGCATCCGGCGCACTATCTGGAACGCTTCAAGGCGTTGAGCGACGCCGGCGGCGGCAGCCTCGGCCAGGACGCGCCGATCGGCCCGGGCAGCTACGAGATCGCCCGGCTCTCCGCCGGCCTGGCCATCGCCGCGCTGGACGCGGTGCTCGCCGGCGAGGCGGACAACGCCTACTCGCTGTCGCGGCCGCCAGGTCACCACTGCCTGCCGGACCAGGCGATGGGATTCTGTTTCTTCGCCAACATCGCCGTGGCCATCGAGGCGGCCAAGGCGCGCCACGGCGTCGAGCGGGTCGCGGTGCTGGACTGGGACGTGCACCACGGTAACGGCACCCAGGCGATCTACTACCGGCGCGACGACGTGTTGAGCATTTCCCTGCATCAGGACGGTTGCTTCCCGCCTGGCTACAGCGGCGCGGAAGACATCGGCGAGGATCGAGGTCGTGGCTTCAACCTCAACGTGCCGCTGCTTCCCGGCGGCGGTCACGACGCCTACATGCAGGCCATGCAACGCATCGTGTTGCCAGCGCTGGAGCGCTTCCGCCCGCAATTGATCGTGGTCGCCAGTGGCTTCGACGCCAACGCGGTGGACCCGCTGGCACGCATGCAACTGCACAGCGACAGCTTCCGGGCGATGACCGCGATGGTCCGCGACGCGGCCGAGCGGCATGCCGGCGGACGCCTGGTGGTGGTCCACGAAGGCGGCTACTCGGAAGCCTACGTGCCGTTCTGCGGCTTGGCTGTGATCGAAGAACTCAGCGGCGTGCGCAGCGCGGTGCGCGACCCGCTGCGCGACTTCATCGAGTTGCAGCAGCCCAACGCGGCGTTCCGCGACTTCCAGCGCCAGCGCCTCGAAGAGCTGGCCGCACAGTTCGGCCTGTGCCCGGCGCAGCCGCTTCAAGCGGCCAGGTAGCGCCCGACCAGCGCCAGGCCGCTGCACAGCACCAGCCAGGTGACCAGGCGGACGAAGGCTTCACGCGACAGACGCAGGGTCACCCGACGGCCGATCCACAGGCCCAGCGCCATGCCCGGCAGCAGGCAGGCGGCGAGCAGCCAGGGCTCGCGCGCGGCATACAGCCCGGCGAGCAGGAACAGCCCCAGGCGGACGAAGGTGCTACAGCCGATCAACGCGCTCTGGGTGGCGCGCATCTGCTCTTTGCTCGCCAGGCGTCCGTTCAGGTACAGCGAATAGAGGAAGCCGCCGCTGCCGAACAACGCGCCGAACAGCCCGCCGAAGACACCGAACGGCAACGCCCAGGTCGCCCGCCAGCGCGGCTGGCCGCGTGGCTGGAGGAACAGCGCGTAGAGCGCATAGAGACTGACGAACACGCCGAGGGCCAGCATCAGCCGCTCCGCGCGTAGCGCCAGAAGTCCGTACGCCCCGAGCGCACAGCCCAGCAACATGCAGGGCAGCAGACGCTTGAGCTCAGTGACGGCGATCTGCCGCCGCGCCGGCAGCCAGTTGCCGAACGACGCGCTGAAATCCAGCAGGACCAGCAGCGGAATGATCTGCGACAGCGGCAGCACCCCGGCCAGCAGCGGGCCGGCGACCAGCGCGGTGCCGAAGCCGGCGATGCCGAACACCACATAGGCGAGGACGATGGCCAGTTCGACCAGCAGCCATTGCCATAGGCTGAACGGCAGGGCGGCGAACAGGACTGACGGATCGAGCGAGGACATGGCGACTCCCGGAACGACGACCTGCGCACTCTAGCGAGCGCAACGGCGCGCCAGCCAATACAATCCGAGCCCTGTAGCCATCTCGAAAAGGCATGGGGAATCTTCCGATGATCTCTTTGCGGCAACTCCATTACTTCGTCGAAATCGTCGAGTCCGGCGGCTTCAGCCGTGCCGCCGAACGCCTGTTCGTCGCCCAGTCGGCGCTCAGCCGGCAGGTGCGCGAACTGGAGGACAGCATCGGCACCCCACTGCTCCGCCGCGGTCCGCGCCGGGTCGAGCTGACGCCGGCCGGTCGCGCCTTCCTGCCACGCGCGCAGCGCCTGCTCGGCGACCTGGAGGCCGCCCGGCGCCTGGCTCGCGAGGTCGGTGAAGGCGGCCATGGCCTGCTGCGCCTGGGGCACTCCAGCTCGGTGCCGCTGGTGGGCGGCCTGCAAGCGGCGCTGCGCGGCTACCTCGCGGCGCAGAGCGGCGTCCGCCTGGAACTGACCCAGCAATCCTCCGAGCAGCAACTCGCCGATCTCGCCGAAGGACGCCTGGACCTTGGCCTGCTGCGCCTGCCGGTGCTGCGCCAGCATCCCCGGCTGCACCTGCGCGCCCTGTACCGCGAGCCGTTGCTCCTGGCTCTCGCCGCCGACCATCCGCTGGCCCGCCGTGAAGCCCCCGTGGCCCTGGCCGCCCTGGCCGGAGAAACCTTCGTCTCCATTCCCCACCTGCAACGCGGCGGCCTCAGCTATCGCGCCGCCGAACTCTGCCTCGGCGCCGGTTTCTACCCACGCCCGGCGCGCGCGCTGTCGCGCAAGACCAGCCAGTTGCAACTGATCGAGGCCGGCTTCGGCGCCGCCCTGGTGCCCGCCTCGATGCGCGCCATCGCACCGCCCGCCGTGCGCTTCATGTCTCTGGCCGAGGCCGAGGCATACAGCGAGGTGGCGCTGGCCTGGCGACGCGACGATAGCCCCCTGGTGGAAGGCTTCGTCGAATATTTCCTGGAGAATCTGCCGAACGAAGCCAAGGATTGATCGCACATCCCGGTGCGCCGCCTTATCATGCCGCCCATGCGTAACGATCCCTTCCAACGGCTCGGCCTCGATCGCGAGGTGCTGACCGTCAGCCAACTGAACCAGCGCGCCCGCCTGCTGCTGGAAGACGTGTTCCCGCAGGTCTGGGTCGAGGGCGAGCTGTCCAACCTCGCCCGGCCGGCCTCCGGCCATGTCTACTTCACCCTCAAGGACAGCAACGCGCAGATCCGCTGCGCGCTGTTCCGGCAGAACGCCCTGCGCGTACGCCAGGCCTTGCGCGACGGGCTGGCGGTAAAGGTGCGCGGGAAGATCTCGCTGTTCGAGGGACGCGGCGACTACCAGTTGATCGCCGATACCGTCGAGCCGGCCGGCGACGGCGCCCTGCGCCTGGCCTTCGAGGCATTGAAGGAAAAACTCGCTGGCGAAGGCCTGTTCGCCAGCGAACGCAAGCGTCCGCTGCCCGCCCATCCGCGCCGCATCGGTATCGTCAGTTCGCCCAGCGGGGCGGTGATCCGCGACATCATCAGCGTGTTTCGCCGCCGCGCACCGCAGGTCGAGCTGACCCTGGTGCCCACCGCAGTGCAGGGCCGCGAGGCCGTCGCGCAGATCGTCCGCGCGCTGCAACTGGCCGACCGGCAAGGCTTCGACGCGCTGATCCTGGCCCGGGGCGGCGGTTCCCTGGAAGACCTCTGGTGCTTCAACGAAGAAGCGGTGGCGCGCGCCGTGGCGGCCTGCACCACGCCGATCGTCAGCGCGGTCGGCCACGAGACCGACGTATCGATCAGCGACTTCGTCGCCGACGTGCGCGCGCCGACGCCTTCGGCCGCCGCCGAACTGCTGGCGCCCAACGCCGGCGACCTGCAGCAGCGTCTCGACGGCCTGCGCCGGCGCCTGGTGCTGCGCATGCGCGACCAGTTGCTGCGCGAACGTCTGCGCCTGGAAGGCGTCGCCCGCCGCCTGCGCCATCCCGGCGAACGCCTGCGCCAGCAGGCGCAGCGCCTGGACGACCTGGACATGCGCCTGCGCCGTGCCTTCGAGCGCCAGCTGGCGGTCCGCCACGAACGCCTGGTCCGCCTGGAGACGCGTCTCGCCGCACAGCATCCGGGCCGCACCCTGGCGCTGCTCCGGCAGAAGCTCGACAGCCTCGCCGCGCGCCTGCCGCGCGCCGCCCGCGAGGTACTGAAGGATCGTCGTCAGCGCCTCGAAGGACTGGCGCAGACGCTCAACGTGGTCAGCCCGCTGGCGACCCTGGGCCGCGGCTACAGCATCCTCCTCGACGAGCGTGGCCGGGCGATCCGCGATGCCGGCCAGACCCAGCCGGGACAGCGCCTGAAGGCGCGCCTGGCGGAAGGCGAACTGGAGGTGCGGGTCGAGGACAACCACCGGACGCCGGTGACCCTGTCGCTGCTGGACTGAGCCGCGATGATCCGCCTCAGCCAGCGCGCCCTGGCCTACCTCAACGAGGTGATCCACCACGGTTCTCTTCGCCGCGCCGCCCAGCACCTGAACATCGACCCCTCGGCCATCAGCCGGCAGCTCACCAGCCTGGAGGAACATCTCGGCGTGCGCCTCCTGCAACGCACCCCGCAAGGCGTGGCGCCTACCGAGGCCGGCGAGCTGCTGGTGGCGCACTACCGCCAGCAACGGGCCAACGAAGAGGGCGTGCTGTCGCGTCTGTCGGCCCTGCAGGGGCTGCGCCAGGGCAAGGTGCGCCTGGCGGTCGGAGAGGGCTTCATCGCCGACCTGATCTCCCAGCCATTGCAGAGTTTCATCCTGCGCTACCCCGGCATCGAGCTGGAGGTCCGCATGGCCGGGGCCAACGAAGGCGTGGCACTGGTCAAGGAAGACGCCGTCGACCTGGCCCTGGTCTACGCCCCGGTCGAGGACGGCGAACTGGACGTGCACGTCGACACCCGCCAGCCCCTCGACCTGATCATCCCCGCCAACCATGCCCTCGCCGGACACCGCGGCGCGGTGCCGATGCGCGCGCTGCGCAACGAGTCGCTGGCGTTGATCCACAACAGCACCGGCATGGGCCAACTGGCGGTGATCGCCGCCCAACTGGAGCGCATCGAGCTAAGGCCGAAGCTGCGCACCAACTCGGTGGCGGTGCTGACCAATTTCGTCAAGTCCGGCATCGGCGTGGCCTTCATGCCGGAGTTGACGGTCAGCCACGAGATCGAGGCCGGGCATATCCGTTGCCTGCCGCTGGCCCACCCGGCGCTGCGCGACGCCCGCGCGCGGATCGTCAGCCACAAGGGCCGCGAGCTGACCGTGGCGGCGATCGCCTGCCTGGAACACCTGCGCCGTGGCATGCGCTTCTTCAGTGGCGACGCGCCCGGGCTCTCGCAGCGCTGAGGCGTTGTCTTTTTCGCATCACGTCCGGACTTGAATAGTCAACGAGACAACGGCTAGCGTTGCTTCGCTTTCGTGCGAGCACCCGGCCCCGCGCCCCGACAAGAAGTGCCGCCGATCCCTCGACCGTTCGGACTGCCATAAGGAAAACAACATGCACACGAATCCGCGCCGCGGCCTCGCCCGCCGCTTCGCCGCCGGACTGCTGGCCGCCGCCCTGGGCCTGGGCGGCAGCCTCGCCCAGGCCGCCACCACCCTCAACCTGAGCTATAACGGCGCCGCCGACAGCGAGAAGAACCTGGTGCACCTGTTCGCCAGCAACCTCAAGCGCCTGGCCGAGGAAAAGAGCGGCGGCGAGCTGCAGTTCAAGCTCTACCCCAACAGCATGCTCGGCGAAGAGGAGCAGCGCATGGAACAGGTGATGACCGGCCCCGGCCTGAACATCGCCTCGTTCGCCGGGATCGCCCCGCTGTTCCCGGAGATCTACGTCAGCGCCACGCCCTTCATGTTCAAGGACGCCGCCGCGGCCCATGCCTTCTTCGATAGCGGCAGCTACTGGAAGGCCGCCCGCGAGGCCTTCCGCGAGCGCACCGGCACCGAGCTGCTGGCGGTGGTCGAGGAAGGCGGCTTCCTCAACTTCACCAACGGCAAGAAGCCGATCCACGGCCCGGCGGACTTCCAGGGCCTGCGCTTCCGCGCCATGGATCCCAGCCAGGTGGCGCTCTACGAAGCCTTCGGCGCCTCCGGCACGCCGATCCCCTGGACCGAGTTGTACATGGGCCTGCGCACCGGCGTCGCCGACGGCCAGATGAACCCGACCTCCTACATCATCCTCGGCAGCCTCTACCAGGTGCAGAAGTACCTGACCCTGGCCAACATCCAATACTCCGACCAGTTCCTGGTGGCCAACGGCGATCTGCTCGCCAGCCTCCCGGCGAAGGCGCGCCAGGCCCTGCTCGACGCCGCAGCCGAAGCCACCCGGCTGAACCGCGAGGCGGTCGCCGCCCAGCAGGAGCACGACCTGGCGTTCCTCAAGGAAAAGGGCATGCAGATCATCCAGCCGTCCGCCGATGACCTCGCCGCCTTCCGCGAGAAAGGCCAGCCGTCCTACCTGGCCTGGCTGAAGACCCAGGACATCGAGCCGCGCTGGACCGAGATGGCCTTCCGCGACGCCGGTCTCGCCACCGCCCCCTGACCTTCGCGCGTTGCCCCCCGACGGCCGCTGCCGTCGGTCGGGCGCGCCTGTCCGACTTCCGGAGTACCTCCCATGCCGTCATTGCTCAAGGGCATGCGCGCCGCGTTGCTGAACCTCGCCACGCTGCTGTTGCTGCTCGACCTGGTCCTTCTCATCTACGGCGTGTTCGCCCGCTACCTGCTCGGCAGCTCGCCGATCTGGATGGACGAACTGGCCCGCTACCTCATCATCGGCGCAGTAATGCTGGCGCTCGGCGCGGTATGGATGGAAGGCGGGCACATGCGCGTCAACCTGCTGGAACAACGCCTGCCGCCGCGCCTGGCGCAGGTCCTCAGGCTCTACCAGTGGCTGCTGGCGCTGGCCTTCTTCGCCTTCGCCGCCTGGGTCAGCACCCGCTACGCGCTGAACGCCGGGCGCTTCCGCAGCCTCGGCCTAGGCGTCAGCCGCACCTGGCCGTTGCTCAGCCTGCCGCTCGGCTTCGGCCTGCTGACCCTCATGCTGTTGCTCCAGGGCCCCTGGCCGCGGCAGCCGGCCAGCACCACCGTCGAGGGAGGGTCGCAGGCATGATGGCCATCGCCATGATCGCAGCCTTCGTGGTCAACCTCCTGCTCGGCCTGCCGCTGTTCCTCTGCCTGCTGCTCACCGCGCTGGTGGGGTTCCTCTTCGTCGACCCGGCGCTGTTCGCCAACACCCTGCCGCAGCGCTTCTTCGGCGGCATGGACATCTTCTCGCTGATGGCGATCCCGCTGTTCGTGCTGGCCGGCAACCTGATGAACCATTCCGGCATGACCCCGCGCCTGATGCGCCTGGCCAACGCCCTGGTCGGCCACTTCCGCGGCGGCCTCGGCCACGTCAACGTGGTCGCCGGGGTGTTCTTCGCCGGGGTCAACGGGTCCGCCGCGGCCGACGCTTCGGCACTCAGCACCCTGCTGGTGCCGGCCATGGAAAAGGAAGGCTACTCGCGGCGCTTCGCCGCCGGGCTGACCGCGGGCAGCTCGCTGATCGGTCCGATCATCCCGCCGAGCATCTTCATGATCCTCTACTCCTCGCTGACCAACACCTCGGTGGGCGAGCTGTTCCTCGCCGGGGTGATTCCCGGCCTGCTGCTGGCCGCCGCCTTCATGCTGCTGAACGCGGTGTACGCCTACCGCAACGGGCTGCAGGCGCGCCATGCGGCACCGGCCTGGGGCGAGATCCTGGCGGCGCTGTCCGGCGCCCTGACCGCGCTGATCGCGCCGGTGATCATCGTCGCCGGAATCGTCCTGGGCCTGGTCACGCCCACCGAGTCGGGCGCCCTGATCGCCCTCTACGTGGCGCTGGTCGGCCTGCTCCAGCGCCAACTGAGCCTGGTCGGGCTGTGGAACTCGCTACGCGAGACGGTACGCCTGACCGCCAGCATCTACGTGATCATCGCCGCCGCTTCGGTGGTCAACTGGTTGCTCAACTACGCCCAGGTCGCCAGCGAGTTCGCCCAGTTGCTGGAGCCGTTCGGCCACTCGCCGACCCTGATGCTGTTCATCATCAGCGCGGTGATCTTCGTCTGCGGCATGCTCATGGAAGAAGTCTCGGTACTGATGCTGCTGACGCCGATAGTCGCTCCGGTGGCGCTGGCCGCCGGCGTGGATCCGGTGCACCTGGGGCTGATCTTCACCCTGAACATCACCATCGCCCTGATCACCCCGCCAATGGGCGCCTGCCTGTTCATCGTGGCGACCATCAGCCGCCTCGATATCCTGGAAATGTTCAAGGGTATCTGGCCGTTCATCCTGCTGGCCCTGGGGGTACTCTCGCTGCTGATCCTGTTCCCCTCCCTGACCCTGTGGCTGCCACGCCTGCTCAATTGACACCATGACCGACTTCACCCAAGCCATCCCCGTTCTCCCGGAGCCCGACTGGCACGCCGTGGCCGGCATCCCCATCGTCGATGCCGGCACGCCGCTGGAGGCGCTCGGGCTGAGCCGTGACTTCAGCGTCTGGCCGGCCTACCACAAGCTCGGCATTCCTCACGCGATCCCGGAGTGCCACGCTCGCGGCGAGGTCTTCGAGCGTCTCCTGCGGGTCGCCGCCGCCCTCCCCGGCGGCGTGCGCCTGGTGGTGCTGGACGCCTGGCGGCCGTTCGCCGTGCAGCAGTATCTCTACGACAGCCTGTCCAGCGCCCTGGCCGCGCACTACCCACGGGCCGGCGAAGCCGAGCTGGAACGGCTCACCCGCCAGTTCGTCTCGCCGCCGAGCAGCAGCCGCGAGGCGCCCAGCCCGCATCTCACCGGCGGCGCGGTGGACGTCACCCTGTGCGACGCCCAGGGCCGCTGGCTGGACATGGGCAGCGCCTTCGACGAAGCCGTGCCGGCCTCCTACACCGCCTACTTCGAACGCCTGGCGGAGCCCGACGCGCGCCAGCGACGCGTCCGCGATCATCGTCGCCTGCTCTATCACGCGATGCTCGACGCCGGTTTCAGCAACCTGCCCAGCGAATGGTGGCACTACGATTTCGGCGACCAGCTCTGGGCCTGGCACACCGGCGCGACGCAGGCGCTGTTCGGCCCGGTGCAGTTGCAGGCGATGGACGCGCTCTGGCGCCAGCAGTTGCAGAAGCGCTCTCCAGCGGACTAGGAGGCGAAGGCGCGCCGGTAGCCCAGCGGCGGCAGGCCGAACGCGGCGGAGAACTGCTGGCGCAACGACACCGCCGAACCGAAGCCGGCCAGCCCGGCGATCGCCTGCACCGAATGCTCGGTGGTTTCCAGCAGGCGCTGGGCCAGGGCCAGGCGTTCGGCCTGCAGCCACTGGCTGACGGTGGTGCCGGTGAGCTGGCGGAAATGCCGGGTGAAGGTCCGCCGGCTCATCAGCACCCGCTGTGCCAGGCTGTCCAGGCTGTGCGCCTGGTCGAGGTTCTGCCGCAGCCACACCAGCAGCTCGCCGAGACGGCCGTCCTGGGCGCTGTCCGGCAGCGGCTGCTCGATGAACTGGGCCTGGCCGCCCTGCCGATGCGGCGCCACCACCAGGCGCCGGGCCAGGTGATTGGTAGTCTGCGCGCCGAGCCGCTGGCGCACCAGGTGCAGGCAGCAGTCGATGCCGGCGACGGTGCCTGCCGAGGTCAGCAGGCCGTCGTCCTCGATGTACAGCACGTCGGGCTCCACCCGCACCGCAGGGAAGCGCCCAGCGAAATCCTCCGCCCACATCCAGTGGGTGGTGGCGCGGCGACCGTCGAGCAACCCAGCCTCGGCCAGCACGAAGGCCCCCAGGCACAAGCCCACCAGTTGCGCACCGCGTGCACGGGCCGCGATCAACGCATCCAGCAGCGCTTGTGGCGGACGCTCGTGTGGATCGCGCCAGCTCGGCACGATCACGGTCTGCGCCTCGGCCAGCGCTTCCAGCCCGGCCTCGGCCTCGATGGTGAACCCCACCGTGGTTCGCAGCCGGCCCGGCTCGGCGGCGCAGACACGCAGGTCGAAGGCCTGCGCGCAGGGGTCGTAGCACTCCTGGCCGAACACCAGGCAGGGCACCGACAGGTGGAACGGACTGATGCGGTCGAAGGCCACCACGGCCACGGACTGGCGGGACATGCGCACCTCGGTGGGTATGAGCGGGTTGGCCCGATTCTAGCGAAAGTTGTCTCTCAGGCCACTCACTCGCTACGCCGCGCCGGGACCAGAATCCGCCTCACCCACTCAGGAGGAAACGCCATGTCCGCACGTCAACCCAAACGCGCCTTGCTGGTCATCGACGTACAGAACGAATACGTCAGCGGCAACCTGCGTATCGAATTTCCCGCCATCCAATCGTCGCTGGAACGTATCGGCGCCGCCATGGATGCCGCCCACGCGGCGGGCATCCCGATCGTCGTGGTGCAGCACCTGGCGCCGGCGGACTCGCCGTTGTTCGCGCGCGGCAGCCGGCAGGCCGAGCTGCACGAGGTGGTCGCCTCGCGGCCCTACCAGCACAAGGTGGAAAAGCAACTGGCCAGTTCCTTCGTCGGCACCGGGCTGGCCGACTGGCTGCGCGAACGCGACATCGACACCCTCGCCGTGGTCGGCTACATGACCCAGCACTGCGACGACTCGACCATCCGCCAGGCGATCCACGAAGGCTGGCAGGTGGAATACCTGCACGACGCCAGCGGCTCGGTGCCCTACCGCAACCGCGCCGGCCAGGCCAGCGCGGAAGAGATCCACCGGATCTTCGGCATCGTCCTGCAGTCCTCCTTCGCCGCCGTGCTCAGCACCGAAGAATGGCTGGAAAGCCTCGCCGGCCGGCACGTTCCGGAACGCGACAACATCTACGACTCCAACCAGCGGGCCCTGGCCAACCGCTGAAACGGCGCCGCCCCGTACGCGGGGCGGCGAGCGCTCAACCGACCAGCGAGCCGCGCGCCGGCAACGGCTTCCAGCCCGGAAACTCGCGCAGCCGCGGGTCAGGCACCGCGCAATAGGCGAATGTCCAGTTCGGCGCCGGCAGGTCCAGGCGCTCCAGCGGCACGCGCGTGCCGGCGCCGGCCTGCGGCGCCTTCCAGTCCTGGGTGATGTGCGCACCGCCCTGGCTGGCCAGGAGGATGCCGCGGTTGGCGCTGGTGTCGTCCACCGTCCAACGCGCGGCGGAGGCGTCCATCAGCACCTCCAGATGCTCGTCGGTCACCTTGGCGCCGAACGGCGACTGCAACAGCCAGCAGTACAGGCGCAGGTGCATCGCCCAGTTCCAGGCGGCCTTCTGCTCGGCCGCCCATTGCAGGAAACCGCGGAGGATGGTCAGGCCATCCGGCGGATCGATCTTCAGCAGTTCCGGGCAAAGGTCGTAGAGATGGTGCCAGGCGCTGCTCAGGCGCTTGTTGAGCTGGTCCGGACGCAGGGTGGAGTTCTTCGGCGGCAGGCTGGGAGCCACCACCAGGCCGGTCTGCGCCGGCAAGGGATATCTGTTGCTGTTCATGCTCTGAACCTCGCACGCAAAGGCGGGGCGCCGGGCGCCCCTGCTCGACACGGCGCTCAGTGGCCGTGCTGCTCGTGCCCGCCCTGTTCGGCCGGCGCCTTGGACTCGACGACGATTTCCACCGGCACGTCGCCGGCCTTGCGGAAATGCAGCGTCAGCGGGAAGCGCTCGCCGGCCACCAGTGGCTGCTTCAGGCCCATCAGCATCAGGTGGTAGCCGCCGGGAGCGAAGCGCAGGTCCTTGCCTGGTGCGACGTCGACGCTGTCGACTTTCTGCATGCTCATCATGCCGTTCTTGTGCACATGCTCGTGCACCTCGGCGGAAGCCGCGCGCGGCGTGTCGGCGCCAAGCAGGGTGTCGTTTTCCTTGCCGTGGTTCTGCACCACGAAGTAGGCCGCGCCGTTCGGCGAGGTCGACGGCAGGGCCAGCGCCCAGGGATGCTCGATGTGCAGTTGGCCGGCGCTGTACTCGTGGGCCTGGGCGAAAGCGGAAACGGCCAGCAGGGCCGCGGCAGCGAAGAAGGATGTGCGCATGGTGACTCTCCAGTAGCGTATGACCGGTCTTTTTCCGTCGGACCGGCGATTCCATGGGGGAAGCTAGGGTATTGCGCCGCGACCTGCCCCGACCCGAAGGTCCAGGTTGTCGAAGGCGCGGGGGAGGAGTCAGGCGACAGGAGAGGCGCGCGGATTGGCGAGGCGCCAATAACGCAGGGGAGGCAGGTCGGTGGCGGAGAAAGCGTTACGGGCCGGGCTGGCCAGCGGCGCCAGCGGCAATGCCAGCCAGGAGGCGACCAGTCCGGGCGTGCCGGCGGCGCCGGCGCAGCAGCAGAGGTGCGGGGCCAGGCTTTCGTGGTCGTCGGGAAGATCGATGTCCTTGAGCGCGGCGCTCAGCTTCAGGCGCAGCAGCGAATCGGACGAGGTGCTGCAGAAGCCGCCGAGCAGCAACGAGGCGCGCTCCTGCGTCGTCAGCGCCTGCGAAAGCGGCACCACGAACAGGTTCATCAGCACGGCCAGGCTGGCCAGCCAGGCCACGGGGCGCCGTGACAGGGGCATCGTCGGTTCTCCGGAGAATGGGCCCTTTATGCCTGAGCGCGGGGCAAAAGTAAAAACGCCGGGCGCGACAGAGTGCCGCAGGTGAAAACGTTTGCAACCCTTGCGGGCTTTCCCCCGCCGCGCTCTTCCGCCAGCATAGACGGCTTTGACGCCCGACGAGTCGAGAAGCCGATGCCCCGCACCCTAGCCTTCGTTTCCACGCTGTTGCTCGCCGCTTTCTGCGCCCTGCCCGCCCAGGCCGACAGCTTCATCATGCGCCTGCTGAACAAGCCGGTGCCCGGCGGGGTGGCGGTGGTCGACCTCGGCGAGGAAGGCCCGCCGCCGCGGGCCTTCTACCAGGGCAAGCCGGTGCTGGTGGTGCGCGAGGAAGGCCGCCGCTGGATCGCCGTGGTCGGCATCCCGCTGAGCACCAAGCCCGGCCCGCAGAAGCTGGAAGTGCGAGCGGCGACCGGCAACCACGAGGAACGCTTCAGCGTCGGCAGCAAGCACTACCGCGAGCAGCGCATCACCCTGAAGAACAAGCGCCAGGTCAATCCGCTGCCGGAAGACCTCAAGCGCATCGAGCGCGAACTCGCCGAGCAGACCGCCGCCTACCGCCGCTTCAGTCCCGGCCTGCCCAGCAACCTGATGCTCGACAAGCCGGTCGACGGTCCGCTCTCCAGCCCCTTCGGCCTGCGCCGCTTCTTCAACGGCGAAGAGCGCAACCCGCATTCCGGTCTAGACTTCGCGGTACCGGCCGGTACGCCGATCAAGGCGCCGGCGGCCGGCAAGGTGATCCTCATCGGCGACTACTTCTTCAATGGCAAGACGGTGTTCGTCGACCATGGCCAGGGCTTCATCAGCATGTTCTGCCACCTGTCGAAGATCGACGTGAAGCTCGGCCAGCAGGTGCCGCGCGGCGGCGTACTCGGCAAGGTCGGCGCCACCGGCAGGGCCACCGGACCGCACATGCACTGGAACGTCAGCCTGAACGACGCGCGAGTCGACCCGGCGATCTTCATCGGTGCCTTCCAGCCCTGAGAAGTGAGCAACGCGGCGCCGGCTGAGGTCAGAAGGAACAGGGGGCGCGTCGATGCGCCCCTTTCATGACCAAGGGAGACACCGCATGACTCACCCGCTTCGCCTGCTCTGGCTGTGCTCGGCACTGTTCGTGGTCCTCGGCCTGGGCTTCGTCTTCTTCCCCGGCCCGCTCGCCTCCCTGCTCACCAGCGGCGAACCGCTCACCCCCGCCGCCCTCACCGACCTGCGCGCCAGCTACGGCGGCACCAGCTTCGGCATCGGCCTGCTGCTCGGCTATGCCGCCCTGCGCCCCCGCTACTTGGTGCTCGGCCTGCTCGCCGCCCTGGCGGTGATCGCCAGCGGCGGCGCGGCGCGTCTCTACGGTGTGCTGATCGACGCCTCGCCGGCGCTAACCACCTTCCTCTGGCTCGGCGCCGAGGCGCTGCTCTGCGTGCTGTTGCTGGCGGCACTCTGGAAGACCCGCCAGCTCGACCTCGACTGAGCGCCGGGCAGCAGGTCTCAGGCCAGGACCCGGCGAACCGCCGGCAGCCGCGACAGCACCAGCCAGTCCAGCACCCAGACCAGCAGGAGCGAGGCCCCCACCAACGGGAAGGCCACGCTCAGCGCCAGCATGATGGCGATGCCGGTCTTCCAGCGCGGCAGCTCGTGGCGCAGCGGCGGCACGCCAAGGCGTCCGGCCGGCTTGCGCTTCCACCAGATCCACAGGCCGCTCGCCGAGCTGAGCAGGATCGCCAGGCAGACCGCGAGCATCAGCAACTGATTGCCCAGGCCGAAGAGCTTGCCTTCGTGCAGCACGACGCCCATCTGCACGCTCCTCGCCACCGCGTTGTAGTCCTGCCAACGCACGTCGGCGAGAACCTTGCCGCTGTACTGGTCGATGTGCAGGGTGGCGTCGTGGCGCGGATCGTCGGGGAACACGGAAATCGTGTAGACCCCCTCCATCCCGCTCGGCAGGGCGATCCCGTAGCCCGCCGCCACGCCGCGCTCGCGAGCGATATCCACCACCCTTTGCAGAGGGATGCCCGCCGGCATCGGCATGTCCATCGGCATCGCGTGCCCGGCCTGGGCGGAATGCCCGCGATGCTCGGCATGGGCGTCGGCCGCCGGCGGCTGCGAGCGCGGCAGCGGAGTGTTCTCCAGCGGCCAGGGCACCTGCTGGCGCGACGCGCTGTTGAGGCTACCGGCCTGCATGTCGGAGGTCGGCACATCGTTCCACATCGCCGCCGGGAAGCGGTTCCAGACATCGGCGAACTGCTTGCCCCAGTAGCCGGTCCAGGTCATCCCGCTGAGCAGCATGAACAGCAACAGCAGGCTGCCCCAGAACCCGGCGACCACATGTAAATCGCGCCACAGCGGTCGTCCGCGCAGGTGCAGGCGCGGCCAGAACAGCGCGCTCGCCGCCCGCCCGCGCGGCCACCACAGGTAGAGACCGGAGACCACCAGGACGATGCCCCAGCCGGCGGCCAGCTCGATCAGCCGGTCGCCGACGGTCCCGACCATCAGCTCGCCATGCAGTGCCCGGGCCACCGCCTGGAGATTCAGCTGCGCATCCTGGCGGCCGAGTTCGCGTCCGCTGTAGGGATCGACGAAGAGGTTCCATTGCCTGCCCTCTTCGCCAATCACGAATTGCGCGCTGCGCCCCGCCTCGCTCGGCGGCAGGTACTGGCTGACGGCGGCCTGCGGGTGCGCCTGGCGCACCCCGGCGAGCAACTGGTCGGCGCTGCGCATCTGCGCACCGGCCTCGACCCGCAGCAGTTGCGGATAGAGCAGCGCATCCAGTTGCGGCTTGAACAGGTAGACGATTCCGGTCAGCGCCAGCAGGATCATGAAGGGCGCGACGAACAGCCCGGCGTAGAAATGCCAGCGCCAGGCCAGCGCATAGAAGTCACGGCCGTTCTTTTCGTTCGATTGCATGGATCACCTCATCGGAGCGCACGTAGGCAAGGCGGGCCCCGCTGGACGGGGCCTCGTTGAAGGTTCAGAAGCTGAAGTCGACCTTGGTCCAGAAGGTCCGGCCCGGCTCGGGAACCGTTTCGTTGGCGGAGAAACCGAAGCCGGCGTCGCCGGCCTTGTTCAGGTGCTCGGTGTAATCCTTGTCGAACAGGTTATCGACACCGGCGCTCAGCTTGACGTTGCGAGTCACCCGGTAGGCGCCGTTGAGCGAGAAGACGCCGAAGCCGGCGCTCTTGTCGAAGTCCTTGCCGACCACGTTGCCCTGGTCCCTGGCGATGCGATTCTGCGGCGCGACCACCCGCCACAGGCTGCCGGCACTCCAGTCGCCTTCCTCGTAGGTCAGGCCGAAGCGCGCTTCCAGCGGCGGGATCTGCGGCAGCGCGCGGTCGTCCGAGCTGTTCTTGCCCCAGGCATAGGCCAGGCTGGCGTCGGTCTTCCAGTTGCCGGTGAGCTGGTAGGAAGCGCCCAGCTCGCCGCCCATGATCCGCGCGTCGACGTTGGTCGCCTGGGTCGAGGAGCCCATCATGCCCTCGCGATAGCTGAACAGAATGAAGTCCTGGACCACCCCGACGTAGCCGGAGGCCCAGGCCTGCAGCTTGTCGCCGTTGTACTGGAGGCCGAAGTCGAGCTGGGTGGTCTTTTCCGGCTTGATCTTGTCGAAGGCGTTGACCGACCCGTTCGGCCCGCGCTTGGGCGAGAACAGCTCCCAGTAGTCGGGGAAGCGCTCGGCATGGCCAAGGCCGGCGTAGAGGGTGGTCGGCGAGTCGGCAAGGTCATGCTCGTAGCGCACGAAGCCGCTGGGCAAGGTATCGGCGCGGGTGTCGTTGGCCGTCGGGTTGGCCATGGCGTGGCCCATGTGCCCGGACTTCAGGGTCTGCCGGTAGTCCTTGACCGAGGCGCGGTCCAGGCGCAACCCGCCGATCAGCCGGTCGCGCTCGGCGGCGAACCAGGTCAGTTCGCCGAAGGCCCCGTAGTTGTGGAACACCGCGTCCTTGCTCCAGGGGAACTGGTCGGCGTCGGTGTAGTAGTCGGTCATCATGTCGTACTTGGAGCCGCGCGCGCGGTGCTCGTTGCGCATGGCGTCGACCCCGGTGACCAGCTTGAAGTCGTCCCAGCGCCAGGTGGCCGCCAGGCGACCGCCGAGGGTGCGTCGGTCCACCTGGGACGCCATCGGCATGGGCATCATGCTGGACGGGTCGGGAGTGCGCAGGCGGAAGTTGTCCATGATGTGGTCGGCGTAGTTGTAGTAGACCTGTGCCTCGACCTTCTCCAGCACATCGCTGACGTTCGATTTGACGAAGCGCAGGCCCAGGCTCTCGCGCTTGAACTGCGAGCCGTCCATGCCGCGCCCGGCGTAGCGTGCCTCGCCGTCGCCCTTGCCGGCGGTGAGTTCGATCAGGGTGTCCTCGTCGGGGGTCCAGCCGACCGCGACGTCGCCGTTCCACTTCTTCCAGCGCGACGGCACGGTATTCCCGGCGCCGTCCTCGTAATCATCGGACTGCGCGTGGTTGCCGGTGAAGCGCAGGTAGCCGAGCCGGTTGCCGGCGGCGGCGTCCAGCACCTTGTCGAAGCGGCCATTGGAGCCGGCCAGCAGGCTGGCGTTGACCCGCGAGCCGAGTTCGCCGAAGCGCTCCGGCTCACGCTCGAAGAGGATCGTCCCGGCCGACGCGCCCGGCCCCCAGAGCACCGTCTGCGGGCCCTTGATCACGGTGAGCTTGTCGTAGGTTTCCGGCGAGATGTAGGAGGTCGGCGCGTCCATCCGGTTCGGACAGGCACCGAGCATCATGCCGCCGTTGGTGAGGATGTTCAGGCGCGAACCGAACATCCCGCGCAGCACCGGGTCGCCGTTGCTGCCGCCGTTGCGGATCACCGCGAAGCCGGGAATGGTCTTCAGGTAGTCGGCCCCATCGCTGGCCGGTACCGGTTGGCGCGGCTCCTTGGGATTGGTGACGATGGTCAGCGGCGAACTCTGGGCGACTCCGGTGACCACGCTCGGCGCCAGCTCCACGGCGTGATCCTGGTGCTGGGAGTGCTCCTCGGCCAGGAGCGCCGACGGAGACAGGGCCAGGCCGCACAGTGCGGCGAAGGCTCCCGCCCAGCGGCGGCGTTGTGCGAGACGGGCAGGGTCGAAGCTGAAAGCGGCGGTCGGGCAGGCGTTGCCGGCCGCTCGTTGTTGAGTAGACATACGTTTTTCCATGATCTATGTGACTTCCGCCCCGCCCCCACGGCGAGCAGGCTCGCGTCACCGGCGCGGCGAAGACGCGCCGGTGCCCCCAGGAAGCGGCGGCTATCGGATTGAAAGAGGTCAGGCGATCAGGAACGGCGGCGCACGGGTACGGGCGCCGGGAAACACCGGCGAGGCGACGAACGCCTCGTTCAGGAAAGCGACGGCGGGCGCCGTCGCGAAGGGAACGGAGAACAGCGCCAGGCAGGCGTCTTCGGTGAGCGGCGGGCTGTGGAACAACAGGCTGCAATAACCGCACTTCTCCCAGAGCACGTCGCTGGCCAGGCGATTGCCTTCCTCGCCGCCCATCCCCGGCATGCCGGCATGGACGACGGAGCGCTGGGCATCGGAACAGCCGGCATGGGCCATGTCGCCATGGTCCATGTTCTCGTGGGACATGCCTTCGTGGCCCATCCCCACGCCCATCGGCATCGGGTGGTCCATCGGCATCGACTGGGAGATCAGCGGCCCGACGAAGATCATCAGCATGGCGAACAGAGCCAGCCATGCACCGATGCCTTGTCGTTTCAGAGTGGTCGCCACCTGCGACTCCCGCCGTCTTGAATGAAGACCACCGCGTAGCGGGCCGGATGGCCGCTCGCGCCGGGTCATGCCGAAAAGAAGAATGCGCCTGTCGTTATACGCCCCAGGCACGGGGAACGAAATGATCGCACAAGGGCGGCTGGCTCTTCTGCGGCATGGGGCCGCAGAATTTTCCGTTGCGGAGAGCGTGCCGGCGGCGCAATCGAGGACAAGCTTTCACCGCAGAGAAAGAATAAAAACCCACAAAAGCCGAACAAATGGGAAATTCTACTAATTTTCCTTTAATGCTTGCCATTCAAATGCAGTCTCACTAGTGTGGTACGCATGAAAACACCACACACCCTCATCCTGCTCCGCCAACACGCCTGCCTGTGCCTGGTCAGCCCGCGACTGCGTGGCTGAGCGACGCTTCTCTTCATCTCGTCACTGCGTTCGCCTGGCCCCGCCGGCCCAGGAACCGACTCCAAAGGATTAGCCCCATGAGCATGTTGAAAGACCCTTCGCAGAAATACCGCCCATTCCCGGCCATCAATCTGCCCGACCGCACCTGGCCGTCGAAGACCATCACCGAGGTGCCGATCTGGTGCAGTTCCGACCTGCGCGACGGCAACCAGTCGCTGATCGAACCGATGGACGCGGCGAAGAAGATGCGGTTCTTCAAGACCCTGGTGCAGGTCGGCCTGAAGCAGATCGAAGTGGCCTTCCCGTCGGCTTCCGATACCGACTTCAACTTCGTCCGCGAGTTGATCGAAGGCAACCACATCCCGGACGACGTCACCATCCAGGTGCTGACCCAGGCCCGCGAAGACCTGATCACCCGCACCTTCGAATCCCTGCGCGGGGCGAAGAAGGCCATCGTCCACGTCTACAACGCCACCGCCCCGTCGTTCCGCCGCATCGTCTTCAATCAGGACAAGCAGGGCGTCGTGGACATCGCCACCAACGCCGCGAAACTGATCAAGAAGCTGGCCGCCGAGCAACCGGATACCCAGTGGTCGTTCCAGTACTCGCCGGAAATCTTCAGCTCTACCGAGCTGGAGTTCTCGGTGGAGGTCTGCAACGCGGTGATCGACGTCTGGCAACCGACCCCGGACAACAAGATCATCCTCAACCTGCCGGCCACCGTGGAGTGCGCCACGCCGAACGTCTACGCCGACCAGATCGAATGGTTCGGCCGCCACGTCGACAAGCGTGACAGCGTGATCATCAGCCTGCACACCCACAACGATCGCGGCACCGGCGTGGCCGCCACCGAGCTGGGCCTGATGGCCGGCGCCGACCGCGTCGAAGGTTGCCTGTTCGGCAACGGCGAGCGCACCGGCAACGTCGACCTGGTGACCCTGGCCTTGAACATGTACACCCAGGGCCTGCATCCGCAACTGGACTTCTCCGACATCGACGCGGTGCGCAAGGTGGTCGAAGAGTGCAACCAGTTGCCGGTCCACCCGCGCCATCCATATGTCGGCGACCTGGTCCATACCGCTTTCTCCGGCTCGCACCAGGATGCCATTCGCAAGGGCTTCGCCCAGCAGAAGGAAGACGCGATCTGGGAAGTGCCGTACCTGCCGATCGATCCGGCCGACATCGGCCGCGACTACGAAGCGGTGATCCGGGTCAACAGCCAGTCCGGCAAGGGCGGCATCACCTTCCTGCTCGAACAGGAGTACGGCATCAGCCTGCCGCGGCGCATGCAGATCGAGTTCAGCCAGGTAGTGCAAGGCGAGACCGACCGTCTCGGCCTGGAAATGACCGCACAACAGATCTACTCGCTGCTGGAAAACGAATACCTCAAGGCGACCTCGCCCTACGTCCTCGCCAGCCATCGCCTGCAGGAAGAGAACGGCACCAGCGCCGTCGACCTGGAAGTCTCCTTCGACGGCGAGAAGCAACACTGGCGCGGGATCGGCAAGGGACCGCTGGAAGCCTTGGTGGCCGCCCTGCCGGTCAAGGCGGAAATCATGGACTACCATGAGCACGCCATCGGCGCCGGCGCCAATGCCAAGGCCGCGGCCTATATCGAGATCCGCCTGGAGGGCCAGCGCCCGCTGCACGGCATCGGCATCGACGAGAACATCACCACCGCCAGCTTCCGCGCCCTGTTCAGCGCGCTGAACCGCGCGGTGACCCAGGCCGAGGCCAAGGCGGCCTGACCGGCACGGAAGGGAAAAAAGGGAGCCAGGCGGCTCCCTTTTTTCATGGGCATCTTTCAGCTGAGTCGCTTCACTCATCCTCGCCGCTGGCGCTGACCGCTCCCAGGCAACGGAGCTGGTACGCCCCCTCCCCTGTGGTCAGGCGCCAGGACTCGCCATCGGCCTGGGGCTCGGCTTCCATCACCGCGTTGTAGGAAAAACGCCACTCGCGACGGGTGCGTCCATCCAGGCTTTCCACCGCCAGCACCCAGTCTTCGCTGGCGAACGGCTGGTCGGCTTCCGCCGCCAGGTCCGCCTGGTCCAGCAGGTTCTCGTTGAGTTCGAAGCGCCAGGCGTGCAGACCGTCGATCTCGAGCATGTCGGCGGTTTCCAGTTCATCGAGCAGGTAGCGTTGTGTAGTCATGGCCAGTCATCGCGGATAAAGAACTCATGATAAGGCAAAGCGCGGGCTGCCCCTCACACCACCAGCATCACCACCGGGATCGCTACCGACAGGACCACCAACATGAACAGCAGGCCGATCCCCGCCGCCCGCCAGTTGGAAATGAACGCTCCGCCCGCTGCCTTGTGGCTGTCCAGGGCCGGACCGAAGGCTGATTTGGCGTAGTAGACCATGCCGAATATCTGCGCCACCGTGAAGCCGATCGAGGGGATGTTCTCCGGCAGTATCGCGCCCAGGACCGGCAGCAGGACAAACAGGCAGAGGCCGACCAGCCAGGTTTTCCCGACTTCCTGCGCCCGTCCCAGGCGACGGAGATTCACCGCCGCGAGGAAGGCACCGGCCAGGGGCGTGCCGATGAAGGTACCCAGACCGATCGCGGAAAGCCTGTACAGCGGCTCGCCATGGGTGGCGTCAGGCTCGTCCAGGCGGGCCTCCGGTGGGCGGAACGGATTCTCGGTGTCGCTGTTCATGCGTGTGCTCCCTGCGGATATTTACTGAAGCTTTACCAGGGCCGGCATTGGAAAATCCCGGCAACCGGCAGAGTCTATAGGACGCCGCGCGCCGGCTGAACATTCCGCGCCCGCCGGGAGTCACAGCAAGACGTGCGAACGAAAGCGCCCACACAGGACCGCACTCAGGAGGGATGACGCATGACCACACGCAAACTCGGCAACTCCGGCCTGGAGATACCGGCACTGGTATTTGGCGGCAACGTCTTCGGCTGGACTGCCGACGAAAGCACCTCCTTCAGGCTGCTGGACGCCCTGCTCGACGCCGGCCTGAACTGCATCGACACCGCCGACGTCTATTCGCGCTGGGTTCCCGGGCACCAGGGCGGCGAGTCGGAAACCCTCATCGGCAAGTGGCTGAAACGCACCGGCAAACGCGACCGCATGGTGATCGCCAGCAAGGTCGGGATGGACATGGGCAATGGCCACAAAGGCCTATCCGCCGCCTATATCGAGCAGGCCCTGGAGCGCTCGCTACGACGCCTGCAGACCGACTACCTGGACCTCTACCAGTCGCACACCGACGATCCCCACACCGACCTGGAGGAAACCCTTTCCACCTATGGCGAACTGATCAAGAAAGGCAAGGTACGGGTCATCGGCGCCTCCAACTACGACGCCCGGCGCCTCCTCGAAGCGCGCCAGGTCAGCGCCCGGCTTAACCTGCCGAGCTACCAGAGCCTGCAACCCGAATACAACCTGTACGATCGCGCCGACTACGAGACCAACCTGGAGCCGACGGTGGAAGAACTCGGTATCGGGGTGATCAGCTACTACTCGCTGGCCAGCGGCTTCCTCAGCGGCAAGTACCGCAACCAGGCCGACACCGCCGGGCGAGCCCGGGGAGAGAAGGTGAAGGGTTATCTCAACGAGCGCGGCGTGGCCATCCTCGCGGCGCTCGACGAAGTGGCCGAGCAGTACAACGCCAACCCGACCCAGGTCGCCCTGGCCTGGCTCATCGCTCGCCCGACGGTGACCGCGCCGATCGCCAGCGCCACCAGCCTGGAACAGCTCGACGACCTGATCGCCGCCACCCACCTGAAGCTCGACGAACAGGCGATCCACCGCCTGGACAGCGCCAGCGCCTATTGACCGACCTGCCGTCGAGGGCGGCCTCGCCCCGTTGAGTGGAGCGGATAACCGTATCGCGGCTATCCGCTCCGCATCGACGGGAAAACCTTAGCTGAAGCGCGCCAGCAGCGAACCGATGTCCAGGTCGCCCTGCGGCGCCTGGCCGTCCGGCGTCAGCTTGTTGACCAGTTCCGGCAGCAGGCTGCTCAGGTGTTCGGCCGCCTCGCCCTGGCTGACTCCGGCGGAGTCCGCCAGTTGCTGCAATTGACCGTCACCGAAGACCCGGGAAATGTCCGCCGCCGACACCGACTGGTTCGGCCCAGCGCCGATCCAGGAATTCAGGGCATCGCCCAGGCCTGCGTTCTGGAGCATCTGGAACAATCCGCCGAGTCCGCCCAGGGAGCCGGCCTCCACGCCCGGCGCCGCCTGCCCGGCACCGCCCGCGGCGCCACCGAGCAGATCGCCGAGGACGCCACCCAGCCCGCCGCTCGCAGCCCCGCCGCCGGCGCCACCAAGGATGCTGCCCAGCGAACCGAGCAGACCACCGCCATCGCCACCGCCCTGTGCCGCACCGCCCTGGCGCGACATCAGCATGGTCACCAGCCCGATCAACAGGGCCACTTTCGGATCGCGAGCACCTCCCTGTCCTTCAGAGCCACCCAGCGCCGAACCGAGAATCGAATCGAGCAGTCCCATTGGTCTTCCTCCTGATCTGATGCCCACGGCGCGGCGCCGCGGGATACGGGTAACTCCATTCCCGGCACTGCGCCATCATGCGCAGTGCCGGGTCATGGCCTCGGACATCGACCGGAAGCGGACGTTCCGGCACTCAAGGATGGATTTCGAAGCGATCCGCGTCCATGTAGGCCGGGAAACGCTGGCGATAGGCCGCCAGTGCCGCCGCGTCCAGCCGGACGCGGAACACGCCGTCGGCGTCCGCCGCGTTGAACAGGCTGTCGCCCTGGAAGTCCAGGACCTGGCTATCCCCAGCGTAGCGCAAGGCGTTGCCGTCTTCGCCGATACGGTTCACCGCCACCACGTAGCAAAGGTTCTCGATCGCCCGCGCCGGCAGCAGGCGGTTCCAGTGCTGTCGACGAGGCGCGGGCCAATTGGCGGTGTAGAGCAACAGGTCGGTGTCGTGCGGGTCGCGGCTCCACACCGGGAAACGCAGGTCGTAGCAGATCAACGGGCGCACCCGCCAGCCCTTGAGTTCGAACAGTTCCTGGCGTTCGCCGGGACTGTAGTGCTCGTGTTCGCCGGCCATGCGGAACAGATGGCGCTTGTCGTAGTGCAGCATCTCGCCGTCCGGACGCGCCCAGAGCAGGCGGTTGCGATGGCTGCCGTCGGCGAGCTGGACGATCAGGCTGCCGGTGACCACCGCGCCAAGGCGCCGGGCCTGCTCCAGCAGCCAGGCATGGGTCGGCCCCAGCTCGGGCTCGGCCTGCTCGGCCGAAGCCATGCTGAAACCCGTGGTGAACATCTCCGGGAGGACCACCAGGTCGGCACCGGCGGCGCTCTCCAGCAGGGCGGCGAAATGCTCGCGGTTGGCCTGGGCGTCGTGCCAGGCCAGGGAGGATTGGACCAGGGCGATGTCCAGGTCCGGCAGAACCGTCAGATCGCGCATAGCTTTTCCGCTGCCTGACGCAGCGTCTCCTCGCGTTTGGCGTAACAGAACCGGACCAGCCGCATGGCGTCCGGCGCCTTTTCATAAAACACCGAAACCGGGATCGCCGCCACTCCGTGTTCGCGGGTCAGCCACTCGGCCATGGCCACGTCGTCCAGGTCCGGACGGACGGCCGAATAGTCCACGCACTGGAAGTAGGTGCCCGGCGCACGGGTGAAACGGAAGCGAGAGTCCAACAGCAGGTCGCAGAACAGGTCGCGCTTGGCCTGGTAGAAACCGGGCAATTGCCGCAAATGTTCGGGATGGCCGGCCATGTAGTCCGCCAATGCCCATTGCAGCGGCGTGACGCCACAGAAGTTGACGTACTGGTGAACCTTGCGCAGCTCCGCGCTGAGCGCAGGCGGCGCGACCACGTAGCCGGTCTTCCAGCCGGTGACGTGGTAGGTCTTGCCGAACGAGCTGACCACGAAGGAGCGCGGATACAACTCGTCGTGGGACAGCACGCTGGTATGGGCGACACCGTCGAACACCAGGTGCTCGTAGACCTCGTCGCTGATCAGGTAGATATCCCGGTCGCGGATCAACGCGGCCAGGCGGTCCAGTTCCTCGCGGCTGATCAGCGCGCCGCTGGGGTTGTGCGGGGTATTGATGATGACCAGCCGGGTACGCGGCCCGATGGCCTCGGCCATGCGCTGCCAGTCGATGGAGAAGTCCGGTAGCGCCAGCGGCACGTGCACGCAACGCCCGCCGGCGAGTTGCACGGAGGGTTCGTAGCTGTCGTAGGACGGGTCGAGTACCACCACTTCGTCGCCCGGATGGACCAGCGCCTGGATCGCGCTGAAGATCGCCTCGGTCGCCCCCGGCGTGATGGTCACCTCGCTGTCGGCACTCACCCGGCGTCCATAGAACTGCTCGATCTTCTTCGCCACCTGCTCGCGCAGGGCCGGCAAGCCGGTCATCGGCGCGTACTGGTTGTGCCCGGCGGCGATATGCCTGCCTACCGCCTCGCGCAGCTCCGGCGGGCCGTCGAAATCGGGAAAGCCCTGGGAGAGGTTGATCGCGCCACACTCGGCGGCCAGTTGCGACATGCGGGTGAAGATGGTGGTGCCGACATTCGGCAGCTTGCTCTGAATCATCGGGACTTCCTGCAGAGACTCGCCGGACGACAGCCCGGCCAGACGGGTGGCAGGGCAGGATAGCCGATCCGGGAGCGACGCTGCAGGGGCACGCCTTAGAAAAAACCGTGCCCGCTTCAGGTCAGAGGGGAATATGCGCCAGGCGATGGCGCAGGACGAACAACCGCCTCGCGATCATTCGTCGCCACGACAGGGAATCGGCGGTCAACGCCGACGGCCAGTTCGTCCCGCGGGCTACACAGCCGCGGCCAATGAAAAAGGCCCGACAGGGATACCTGCCGGGCCTTTCGACGAAGGAAACGCCACACTCAGCGGCGCTTGTCCTTCTTCTTCTTCTCGGCTTTCTTGTGGTGCGACATCAGCCGGCGCTTCTTGTTGACCTGGCGCGCGGTCAGCGAGTTCTTCTTGCCCTCGTAGGGGTTCTCGCCGCCCTTGTACTCGATGCGGATCGGCGTACCGACCAACTTCAATACCCGCCGGTAGGTCTTCTCCAGGTAGCGGGTATAGGCCTTCGGCACCGCGTCCACCTGGTTGCCGTGGATCACGATCAGCGGCGGGTTGGCGCCGCCCAGGTGGGCGTAGCGCAGCTTGATCCGGCGACCGTTGACCATCGGCGGCTGGTGCACCTGCACGGCGTCCTCGAGGATGCTGGTCAGGCGGCTGGTCGGCCAGCGGGTCACCGCCGAACGGAAGGACTCCTGGACCGACTTGTAGAGATGCCCGACGCCGGTGCCATGCAGGGCCGAAATGAAATGGATGTCGGCGAAGTCGACGAACAGCAGGCGCCGCTCCAGTTCGGTCTTCACGTAGTCACGCTCGGCCGCCTCCATGCCATCCCACTTGTTCAGGGCGATGACCAGGGCACGGCCGGTCTCGAGGACGAAGCCGAGCAGGTTGAGGTCGTGCTCGACCACCCCTTCGCGGGCGTCCATGACGAAGATCACCACGTTGGCGTCCTGGATCGCCTGGAGGGTCTTCACCACCGAGAACTTTTCCACCGCCTCGAAGATCTTGCCGCGACGCCGCACGCCAGCGGTGTCGATCAGGGTGTACTTCTCCTCGTTGCGCTCGAACGGGATGTAGATGCTGTCGCGGGTGGTGCCGGCCTGGTCGTAGACGATCACCCGCTCTTCGCCGAGCATGCGGTTGACCAGGGTCGACTTGCCCACGTTGGGCCGGCCGATGATGGCGATCTTGATCCCGTCCTTCTCGCTGGGACCGGGAATCCGGGTCGGTTCCTCGCCTTCGGCGACCTCTTCGCTCGCCGGCTCGCCCTCGCCTTCTTCCTCCGCGTTGTCCTTGGGGAAGATCCCCAGGGCTTCCTGCAGCATATGGTTGATGCCGCGACCGTGGGCGGCGGCGATCGGCAGCGCATCGCCCAGGCCCAGCGGGCTGAACTCGGCACGAGCGAGATCGGGATCGATGGTGTCGACCTTGTTGGCGATCAGGAAGCTGCGCTTGTTCCGCTTGCGCAGGTGCTCGGCGATCATCTGGTCGGCGGCGGTCATGCCGGCGCGCGAATCGACCAGGAACAGGACGGCATCCGCCTCCTCGATGGCCTGCAACGATTGCTCGGCCATTTTCGCATCGATGCCTTCCTCATCGCCGGAGATGCCTCCGGTATCGATGACGATATAGGTGCGGCCCTGCCAGCGCGCCTCGCCGTACTGGCGATCGCGGGTCAGGCCTGCGTACTCCGCCACGATGGCGTCGCGCGACTTGGTCAGGCGGTTGAACAGAGTGGACTTGCCGACGTTCGGGCGACCCACCAGGGCAATAACGGGAACCATGCGGCTCTCCACGAGAATTCAGAAAACACAAAGGCCGCTGACGTCGGACGGCAGCGGCCGGACACTTGAAACCCAGTCTAGCGGATGGTGTAGGCGACGAGCTTGCCACCGTTGCCGAACACGTACATCCAGCTCCCGACCACCAGCGGACGAACCCGCACGCCATCGCTGTCGACCCGCTCGCGACCGACGAAGCGACCGTCCACCTGGCTCAGCAGGTGCACGTAGCCTTCCAGGTCGCCGACCACCACGTTGCTGGAGAACACCGCCGGAGCCGACAGTTGGCGACGCGCCAGGGCGTCGTTGTTCCACAGCGAAGAGGCGCCGCGCGAATCCAGGCCTTCCACCGAACCGCTGGCCTGGCTGACGTAGATATTGCCGAAGCCTTCGGCGACGCCGACGTAGCTCGACGCTTCGCGCTGCCAGAGCAGGCGGCCGCTGTTCACGTCCAGCGCCGCGGCACGGCCCTGGTAGCTGACCACGTAGAGGGTGTCGCCGGACAGCAGGAGGCCGCCGTCGATGTCCACCACGCGATCCAGTTCGGAACGCCCCTGGGGAATCGCTACCCGCTGCTCCCAGATCGGCAGGCCGCGCTGTACGTCGACCGCCACCACCTTGCCGCTGGCCAGGCCAGCCAGGGCCATGTTGCCGGCGATCAGCGGCGCGCCGGTGCCGCGCAGGGTCAGCACCGGCACGGTGCTTTCGTAGATCCAGCGCTGGTCGCCGCTGGCCGCATCGAGGCCGATCAGCTTGTCGTCCTGGGTCTGCACCACCACCACGTCGCCGTTGGTGGCCGGCGCCGACAGCACTTCGCTGTTGACTCGCTTGGTCCACTTCTTCTTGCCGGTGGCTTCGTCGAGGGCGATCACGTCACCGCGCAGGGTACCCACCAGCACCAGGCCGTAGCCAACGCCGACACCGCCGGAAACCGGACGCTCGAGGTCCTTCTTCCAGAGCACGTCGCCGGTTTCGCGCTGGATCGCCATCACCCGCCCTTCGGCGGACGCGGCGTAGATGGTGGAACCATCGACGGCCGGTTCGAGCAGGTTGTACAGGTCGCCCTGGCCATCACCGACCGAGCGGCTCCACTGCTTGCTCAACACGACTTCCTCTTTGAAGTCGGTCAGCTCGGCGGGCGGGAGTTCCTTCTTGCTGTTGCTGCTGCAACCCACGACCGCCAGGGCCAGGGCGAGCAGCGCCGCGTGTTTCCATTGCACCATCTCAGGCCTCTCCCTTGGACAGGTCGTCGAGCTTGATCTGCAGGGCATCGCCGGCACCGTCTTCGGGCAGCGACTGCTTGGCTTTCTCGTAGGCCGCGCGGGCCTCGTCGGTGCGCTTGAGCTGCACCAGCAGGTCGCCCTTGAGCTCCTCGCGGGTAGAGACGTAGGCCTTGTCGGCGTCGCCATCGAGCAGCTTCAGGCCTTCCTCGACCTTGCCCTGGGCCGCCAGGACCCGGGCCAGGCGCTGCCGCGCCAGTTCGCCGAGGGTGGCGTCGGCCGGCTTGTCCATGACCGCCTTCAGCTCGGCAACGGCGTCATCCAGCTTGCCGCTGTCGACCGCGACCTTGGCCACGAACAGGCTGCCGTACTGGGCATAATGGGTGCCGCCGAACTCGCTCTTCAGCTTGCCGGCCAGCTCCGCCACCTTCGCCGGATCCGGCTGGCCGGCCGGATTCAGCGCGGTTTCGATCAGTTGCTGGTAGACGATCGAGGCGCCCTGCGCCTGGTTGGTCTGGTACTTCTGCCAGGCCTGCCAGCCGAATACCACTGCCAGCGCGAGGATGCCGCCGGTGACCAGGGGCTTGCCGTTGCGCTGCCACCAGTCCTTGATCTGCGCCAGGTCTTCGTCTTCGGTACGCGATGTCACCCCAATCACTCCTATTCTTTATGTTCTCAAGCCTGTGCCAGACAGGCTGCCAGGTGCTCGGGCAGAGCATCCCAGGCAATGCTTTGTTGCTCGCCCTCGTCACGCAGGGGCTTGAAACCTACCACGCGATTGGCCACCTCGTCCTCCCCGAGGATCAGGGCAAAGCGCGCGCCGCTCTTGTCGGCCTTCTTGAACTGGCTCTTGAAGCTACCGGCGCCGGCGTTGACCAGCAGGCGTATGCCGGGAATGGCGCTGCGCAACTGTTCGGCCAGGGTCAGGGCGGCCAGCTCGGCCGGTTCGCCGAAGGCGCAGACGTAGAGGTCGGCCGGACGGTTCAGTTCGGCGGGGATCACCCCCAAGGTTTCCAGCAGCAGCACCAGGCGTTCCACGCCCATGGCGAAACCGACGCCCGGGGTCGGCTTGCCGCCGAACTGGCTGACCAGCCCGTCGTAGCGGCCACCGCCGCAAACGGTGCCCTGGGCGCCAAGCTTGTCGGTGACCCACTCGAAAGCCGTGCGGCAGTAATAGTCCAGGCCGCGCACCAGCTTCTGGTTGATTTCGTAGCGCAGTCCGACAGCATCCAGGCGGGCCTTGAGACCCTCGAAGTGGGCGATCGATTCTTCATCGAGATAGTCGTGCAGGGTCGGCGCGCCGACCAGCAACGCCTGGGTGCTCTCCACCTTGCTGTCGAGGATTCGCAGCGGATTGGTGGTCATGCGCCGCTGGCTGTCTTCGTCGAGTTGCTCGAAGCGCTCCTGCAGATAGGCCACCAGGGCCTCGCGATAGCGTGCGCGGGCCTCGCTGGAACCGAGGGTGTTGAGCTGCAGGGTCACCGCGTCGGCCATGCCGAGCTTCTGCCACAGGCGCCAGGTGAGGATGATCAACTCGGCGTCGATGTCCGGACCGGGCAGGTTGAAGACTTCCACGCCGATCTGGTGGAACTGCCGGTAGCGACCTTTCTGCGGTTTCTCGTAACGGAACATCGGCCCGGTGTACCAGAGCTTCTGCACCTGGCCACCGCCGCTCAGGCCGTGCTCCAGCACGGCGCGCACGCAACCGGCGGTACCTTCCGGACGCATGGTCAGGGATTCGCCGTTGCGGTCGAGGAAGGTGTACATCTCCTTGTCGACCACGTCGGTGCCTTCGCCGATGCCGCGGGCGAAGAGTTCGGTGAACTCGAGGATGGGCAGGCGGATCTCGCTGTAGCCGTAGCCGTCCAGCAGGCCGGCGAAGGTGCGTTCCAGATAGCGCCAGGCCGGAGTCTGCTCCGGCAGGATGTCGTTCATGCCACGAATGGCTTGCAGGGACTTGCTCACGTAGGGTCCTTAAACGGGTCAGCCGCGGGCGATCAGGCTCGCATCGGCTTCGGCCTTCTCGGCCGCCTTCTGGCGGATCAGCCGTTCCAGCTCGTCCACCAGGTTGTCGTTGGTCAGTTTCTGCGACGGCTTGCCGTCGATATACACCAGGTTCGGAGTGCCGCCGGTGAGGCCGACATGGGCCTCCTTGGCTTCGCCCGGACCGTTGACGACGCAACCGATCACGGCCACGTCCATCGGTACCAGCAGGTCCTCCAGGCGCCCTTCCAGCTCGTTCATGGTCTTCACCACGTCGAAGTTCTGCCGCGAACAGCTCGGGCAGGCGATGAAGTTGATGCCACGGGAGCGCAGGTGCAGGGACTTGAGGATGTCGAAACCGACCTTGATCTCCTCGACCGGATCGGCAGCCAGGGAAATCCGGATGGTGTCGCCGATTCCCTCGGCCAGGAGCATGCCCAGCCCCACCGCCGACTTCACCGTGCCGGAGCGCAGGCCGCCGGCCTCGGTGATGCCCAGGTGCAGGGGCTGCTCGATCTGCCTGGCCAGCAGGCGATAGGCGGCGACGGCCATGAAGACGTCGGAGGCCTTGACGCTGACCTTGAAGTTCTGGAAGTCCAGCTTGTCGAGATGATCGACGTGGCGCATGGCCGATTCGAGCAGGGCTTCCGGGGTCGGTTCGCCGTATTTCTTCTGCAGGTCCTTTTCCAGCGAACCGGCATTGACGCCGATACGGATCGGGATGTTGCGCTCGCGCGCGGCGTCGACCACGGCCTTGACCCGGTCCTCGCGACCGATGTTGCCCGGATTGATGCGCAGGCAGTCCACTCCCAGCTCGGCGACGCGCAGGGCGATGCGATAGTCGAAGTGGATGTCGGCGACCAGCGGCACGTTGACCTGCTGCTTGATCTTGCCGAACGCCTCGGCGGCGTCCATGTCGGGGACGGAAACCCGCACGATGTCCGCGCCGGCATCTTCCAGGCGGCGGATCTGCGCGACGGTGGCAGCGACGTCGCAGGTCTCGGTGTTGGTCATGCTCTGCACGGCGATCGGCGCATCGCCGCCCACCGGGACGTTGCCGACCCAGATTTTCCGAGACTTGCGGCGAATGATCGGAGAAGCGCTATGAATGCTCATTGTCCTACCTTCAGACGGGCCGTTTCGCCGCGGACGAAGGGGGTCACGTCCACCGGCTGGCCGTTGTAGCTGACCTGGGCGCCGCGAGCGAAACCGAGGCGCAGCTCCAGCGGGGCCTTGCCGGCCAGTTCCAGGCTGTCGCCCTTGCGCTTCAGCGCGCTGACCAGGACCTTGCCGTTGGCGTCGGTGACCTGGGTCCAGCAATCGGCGACGAACTGTACCTTGACCACCCCCTGGCCCTCGCCTGCCACCACGGGCGCGGCGGCAGGTTCGCTCGGCGCTGGCGGGGCGGCCGGACTGGCCGTCGCCGGAACGGCTGGAGCAGTACCGGGAGCGGGAGCCGTGCCGGCAGGCGCGGCGGTAACGGGCTGCTGGGGCGCGGCGGGGGTGCCCTGGGCCGGAGCGGCGGGAACCTGCGCGCCCTCGCTCGCCACCGGCGGCGAACCCTCGGCCTGGGCGGCGACTTCCGGAGAAACCTCGGCGGGCGCTTGCTCGCCTTCCTTCTGCGCTTCGATCACCGCCTGGTCTTCAGGCTCGTCCAGGGTATGGATCTCGGTGGTGCCGTCGGCGCTTTCCACTTCGACATGCTCGAGGCTCAGACCGGCGGTTTCCGGCGTGCGCGCGGAATGCTCCTGCCACCAGAAGTAGCCGAAGCCGATCAGCAGGGCGAGCAGTAACAGACTGACGATACGCAGCACGTTGCGCGACAGGCGCACCGGCTCGGCGACCCGTCCCAGGCTCTGTACGGTGCTGCCGCTGGCATTGGTGCCGGTGAAATGGTCGAAGCTGTTGACCAGCTCGGCCTGGTCGAGGCCCATGAGCTTGGCGTAGGCGCGGATGTAGCCGCGCGAGAAGGTGTGCCCCGGCAGCTTGTCGAACGCGCCGTTTTCCAGCTGACGCAGCGAATTCTCGGTCAGGTTCAGTTGCCCGGCCACCTGCGACAACGACAAGCCCTTCTGCTCGCGCGCCTGGCGCAGGGTTTCCCCGGGGTTCTGACGGGAAGCGGTGGCTACGACTTCGGGCTGCGGCGCTTTCATCATTTTTCCGCCTGGAATTCCTGATATTCGGGAGAGCCTGGGTACAGGCGTTTCAACTGCAGGCCATAGCTGGCGGCCGTGTCGCGGTCCTCGAAGACCTTCGCGAGACGAATGCCCAGCAACAGGCTGCGGGCGTTCTGCCCGCCGCCCTGGGCAAAGAGATCATAGTACTGGCGAGCCGGCACGTACTCGCGCTCCTTGTAGAGCAGGTCGGCCATCTCCAGCGCGACGCTGGGCTGGTTACGGTTCAGACGCAGGGATTTCTCGAAGTACTCCTTGGCCTGGGCCGGTTTCTTCATTTGCAGCGAAACCAGGCCGAGGTTCTCGAAGACCCGCGAGCGCTCGGGATAGAGGGTGTCCTGGCTGGCCTCCAGGAGACGCTGGTAGGCCTCCTCGTAGCGCTTCTGCTCGTAGAGGAAACCGCCGTAGTTGTTCAGTACCCGGGCATTGCGGCTATCGCTGGCGAGCGCCTTGCGGTACTCCTCGTCGGCCAGCTTGGGCTCCATCTCGGTCTGGAACACCACCGCCAGCGCGGCATGCGCGTCGGCGCTGGAAGGGTCGATCTCGAGGGCCTTGCGCAGCGGCACCTTGGCCTGCTCGGTGTTCCCCCGCTGGAGATAGCCGAGGCCGAGCTGGATATAGGCATCGCGCGCCTCGTCACGGCCCTTGTCGGTTTTCAGGGGATTCTGATCTCCGCTCGTCACGCAGCCTGTCAGCCCAACTGCCAACAGGAACACCAGCGCGGCGCGTACAGTCATCGGAACCCTCCTCTCACTCAATTTCGATTCGCCGCCGACTCGGACTCGGCCAGTTGGCGCACGGCAATATAACGTTCGCTCCGGCGGGTACGATCCATGACCTGGCCGACCAGCTGGCCACAGGCTGCGTCGATGTCGTCGCCGCGGGTGGTACGCACGGTCACGTTGAAGCCGCCCTTGTGCAACATGTCCTGGAAACGCCGGATGGCATTGTTGCTCGGGCGCTCGTAGCCGGAGTGCGGGAATGGATTAAACGGAATCAGGTTGATCTTGCAAGGCGTGTCTTTCAGCAATGCGATCATCTGCTCAGCATGCTCGGGCTGATCGTTGACATCCTTGAGCAGGGTGTACTCGACGGTCAGCACGCGCTTCTCGCCGAGCCGGGAAATATACCGGCGGCAGGCATCCAGCAGCATGCCCAGCGGATACTTCTTGTTGATCGGCACCAGCTTGTTGCGCAACTCGTCGTTCGGTGCGTGCAGCGACAGGGCCAGGGACACGTCGATCACCTCGCCGAGCTTGTCGATCATCGGCACCACGCCGGAGGTGGACAGGGTCACCTTGCGCTTGGAAATACCGTAGCCGAGGTCGTCCATCATGATGTTCATGGCGGCGACCACGTTGTCGAAGTTCAGCAGCGGCTCGCCCATGCCCATCATCACGACATTGGTGATGGCGCGGTCGATCTTGGCCGGAACGGTACCGAACGACTTGTTGGCGATCCACACCTGGCCGATCACCTCGGCGGCGGTGAGGTCGCTGTTGAAACCCTGCTTGCCGGTGGAGCAGAAACTGCAATCCAGGGCGCAGCCCGCCTGGGAGGACACGCACAGGGTGCCGCGTCCGCCCTGGGGGATGTACACGGTCTCGACGCAACTGCCGGACGCCACCCGGACCACCCACTTGCGGGTGCCGTCGGCGGAGATGTCCTGGCTGACGATCTCGGGACCGCGTATCTCGGCTGAGGCCTTGAGCTTTTCGCGCAAGGCCTTGCCGACGTTGGTCATGGCGTCGAAATCATCGACGCCAAAGTGGTGAATCCACTTCATGACCTGGCCGGCCCGGAAACGCTTCTCGCCGATGGACTCGAAGAACTGTTCCAGCTGCGGCTGGGTCAGGCCCAGCAGATTCACCTTGCCGGCGGTGGTCGTTGTCATGGTTTCACCCTCACCCACGCTCGATCAGCGAATGCGCTCGCAGACTTCGGTAGCCGCGAAGAAATAGGCGATCTCGCGAGCGGCGGAAGCTTCGGAATCGGAACCGTGGACGGCGTTCTCGTCGATGGAGACGGCGAAGTCGGCGCGGATGGTACCGGCGTCGGCTTTCTTCGGATCGGTGGCGCCCATCAGCTCGCGGTTCTTGGCGATGGCGTCCTCGCCTTCCAGGACCTGGACTACAACCGGACCGGAAGTCATGAAGGAAACCAGGTCCTTGAAGAACGGACGCTCTTTGTGCTCGGCATAGAAGCCACCGGCTTCACGCTCGGACAGCTGAACCATTTTAGCGGCGACGACGCGCAGGCCGGCTTTCTCGAAGCGGGTCAGGATTTCGCCGATCACGTTCTTGGAAACGGCGTCCGGCTTGATGATGGACAGGGTGCGTTGCAGTGCCATTGGTAAAACTCCGAAACAAGGTTGTCTAGCATGGGCGGCCCCGCCAGCGGGGCGGGACGCCGTGATTCGTTCAGGACGCTGACGAAAACGGCCCGAAAGGGCCGGAATCAGCGTGGCTGCGCCTGGCATCGGGCCCGGCGCGCCTAGCCTGGAATGCGCCCGCGGACGATTTCAGGCCTTACCTAAAATAAAACCCGCGAATTATACGCGGGTTCCCGGCAAATGCGTAGGGCGGGCCTATGGCTAGTCCCGTTCCTCGATCCAGGCGGCCTGGATGGCCTCCAGGACTTTCTCCCCGCTACGCTGAGGATCGTCGGAGAACTCTGGAAGTTCCACCACCCAGCGCCGCAGATCGACGAAGTTGACGTATCGCGGATCGACCTCCGGCTTGCTTTCGTCGAGCTGGATGGCGATTTCCAGCACATCGGTCCATTTCAGGCTCATTGCACGCTCCTCTCTACCGCCGGGCTCAGTGGCCTTCCGACACCTGGTTGATGGTGTACTTGGGAATCTCGACCACCAGGTCTTCGTCGGCCACCACTGCCTGGCAGGATAGCCGCGAATCGGGCTCCAGGCCCCAGGCCTTGTCCAGCATGTCGTCTTCGAGTTCGTCGGACGGCTCCATGGAGTCGAGGCCTTCGCGGACGATTACGTGGCAGGTCGTGCAGGCGCAGGATTTCTCACAGGCATGCTCGATCTCGATGCCATTGCGCAACGCGGCATCCAGGATGGTTTCGCCGGGCTTCGCCTCGAATACCGCCCCCTCGGGGCAGTGGTCGGCATGGGGCAGAATCACGATCTGCGGCATCTTCGCTTATTCCTCGATTTCGTTGAGCCGGCGGCCGGAGAGCGCGGCCTTGACGGTCGCGTCCATCCGCCGTGCGGCGAAAGCGTCGGTCACCTGGGACAGGCGCTTGATCTGGTTCTCGATGGCCGCGGTGTCGCTACCACCGGCCAGTTCACGCAAGGTGTCCATCTGCGCCGCGATGGCCAGGCGCTCCTCTTCGTCCAGGAGCCGCTCGCCGTCGACGTCCAGCGCCGATTGCACGGCCTCCAGCAGCCGCTGCGCCTCGACCTGCTGTTCGCGCAGGGCGCGGGCAGCCTTGTCGTCGCCGGCGTAGTCGAAGGAGTCCTTGAGCATCCGCGCGATCTCGCCGTCGGTCAGCCCATAGGACGGCTTGACCTGGATGCTGGCCTCGACGCCGGAACTCAGTTCGCGTGCGGACACGCCGAGCAAGCCGTCGGCGTCGACCTGGAAGGTCACCCGGATTTTCGCCGCGCCCGCCACCATCGGCGGAATGCCGCGCAGCTCGAAGCGCGCCAGCGAACGACAATCCTTCACCAGCTCGCGCTCGCCCTGCAGCACGTGGATCATCATGGCCGTCTGGCCGTCCTTGTAGGTGGTGAACTCCTGGGCGCGCGCCACCGGGATGGTGGTATTGCGCGGAATCACTTTCTCCATCAGCCCGCCCATGGTTTCCAGGCCGAGCGACAGCGGAATGACGTCCAGCAGCAGCAATTCCTCGCCGCGCTTGTTGCCGGCCAGGGCATCGGCCTGGATGGCCGCGCCGATGGCGACCACTTGGTCCGGATCGATATCGGTCAGCGGCTCGCAGCCGAACAACTCGCCAACCGCCGTGCGCACACGGGGCACGCGGGTCGAGCCACCGACCATCACCACCGAGCGGATTTCTTCCAGATCGACACCGGAGTCGCGCACCGCTCGGCGGCAGGACTTCAGGCTGCGAGCGACGAACGGCTCGATCAACTCGTCGAGCGTCGCCCGGCTCAGCTCGCCGCTCCAGTCGCCGTAGGCGACCCGGACCGACGCCTCGTCGGTAAGACGCTCCTTGGCCGCACAGGCGATTTGCAGCAACTGCCGCTGGCTGCCCGGGTCCAGATCGGCAGAAAGGCCAGCCTGCTCGATCACCCAGCCAGCGATGGCATGGTCGAAGTCGTCGCCGCCCAGGGCCGTATCGCCGCCGGTGGCCAGGACTTCGAAGACACCGCGGGTCAGGCGCAGGATGGAAATGTCGAAGGTTCCACCACCCAGGTCATAGATGGCCACCAAGCCTTCCGCGCCCTTGTCCAGGCCGTAGGCCACGGCGGCGGCGGTCGGCTCGTTGAGCAGGCGCAGGACGTTCAGTCCTGCCAGGCGCGCGGCATCCTTGGTAGCCTGGCGCTGGGCGTCGTCGAAATAAGCCGGCACAGTGATCACCGCACCCACCAGCTCGCCACCGAGGGTGGTTTCGGCGCGCTGGCGCAGCTCACGCAGGATGTCCGCCGAGACTTCCACAGGACTCTTCAGCCCCTGTACGGTCTCGATGAAGGGCATGTGCGACTCGCCCTGGCGGAAGCGGTAGGGCAATTGCTCGCCCAGTTGCTTGACGTCCTCCAGGCCGCGCCCCATCAGACGCTTGACCGAAATGATGGTATTGAAGGGATCCTTCGCGGCGGCCGCGCGGGCGCTCTCACCCACTTCCGCCCGCTCGGCGTGATAACGCACCGCGGAAGGCAGGATCAGGCGCCCCTGCGCATCCGGCAAGGGCTCGGCGACGCCGCTACGCACCGCGGCGACCAGCGAATTGGTGGTACCCAGGTCGATCCCAACCGCCAGGCGACGCTCATGGGGCTTGGGACTCTGACCGGGCTCGGCGATCTGCAGTAGGGCCATGCTCTGTCTTAACTATGGGGTGCGACCCGGGGGCCGCAGGGATTAATCGTCGAGTCGCTCTTCCAGCTGGCGCACTTCCTGCGCGAGCTTGTCGAGGAACTGCATGCGACGGACCAGGCGTTCGGCCTCTTCGCGGCGCTGCGCATCGTCCCAGCACGCGGCGAACTCGCGCTCCAGCTCGGCCTGGGCGGCCTTGAGCCGACGCTTGAAGGTCGCCACGCCGGCCAGGTCGGCGCTGTCCTGCAACTCCTCCAGTTCCTCGCGCAGCTGCATCTGCTGCAGGAGAAACTCCGGATCCTGCACCGTAGCCTCCAAGGGCAACTCGTGACCACTCAGGGTCAACAGGTACAGGGCCCGGCGCGGAGCGCTCTTCAGGGTCTGGTAGGCCTCGTTCAGTTGCGCTGCGCGCTCCAGGGCGAGACGCTGCTCGCGCTCGGGAGCGTCGGCGAAACGGTCGGGATGGACGCTGCGCACCAACTCGCGATAGCGCTGGCCGAGCTCGTCGAGATCGACCAGGAAAGCCGGTTGCAGGTCGAACTGGGCGAAATGACAGGGTTTACCCACGCCGGCCTCAGACGTTGAAGCTTTCGCCGCAGCCGCATTCGCCACGAACGTTGGGATTGTTGAACTTGAAGCCTTCGTTGAGCCCTTCGCGAGTGAAGTCCAGCTCGGTGCCATCGAGATAGACCAGGCTTTTCGGGTCGATGATGACCTTCACGCCATGGCTCTCGAAGACCAGGTCCTCGGCCGCCAGTTCATCGACGAATTCGAGGACATAGGCAAGCCCGGAACAGCCAGTGGTGCGCACGCCAAGACGGATACCCTCGCCCTTGCCGCGCCCCTCGAGGGAGCGCTGCACGTGTTTGGCGGCGGCTTCGGTCATGCTGATGGCCATTGCAACTCCTTACTCGTCACGAGCGGCTTAGAGCAAACCCTTCTTCTGCTTGTAGTCGCGAACGGCGGCCTTGATGGCGTCTTCGGCGAGAACGGAGCAGTGGATCTTCACCGGCGGCAGGGCCAGCTCTTCGGCGATGGTGGTGTTCTTGATGGTTTCCGCCTCGTCCAGGGTCTTGCCCTTCATCCACTCGGTGGCGAGGGAGCTGGAGGCGATCGCGGAACCGCAACCGTAGGTCTTGAACTTGGCGTCTTCGATCACGCCCTGCTCGTTGACCTTGATCTGCAGGCGCATCACGTCGCCGCAGGCCGGCGCGCCGACCATGCCGGTGCCGACGTTGGGATCGGCAGCGTCGAGCTTGCCGACGTTGCGCGGGTTTTCGTAGTGGTCGATGACCTTTTCGCTATATGCCATGGCTAATCCTCACGTTTTTCCGGGGCACGAGGCGCTCAGTGCGCCTGCCATTCGACCTGGGACAGGTCGACGCCCTCTTTGTACATATCCCACAGCGGCGACAGTTCGCGCAGCTTGGAAACGGCCTCGACCACCTTCTTCGCGGCATAGTCGATCTCTTCCTCGGTGGTGAAGCGACCGAAGGTGAAGCGGATGGAGCTATGCGCCAGTTCGTCGTTGCGGCCCAGGGCGCGCAATACGTAGGACGGTTCCAGGGACGCCGAGGTACAGGCCGAACCGGAGGAGACCGCGAGGTCCTTGAGCGCCATGATCAGCGACTCGCCCTCGACGTAGTTGAAGCTGACGTTGAGGTTGTGCGGGACGCGGGAGGTCATGCTGCCGTTGATGTAGAGCTCTTCCAGGCCATCGATCTGCGCGAAGAAGCGGTCGCGGAGCGCCAGCACGCGGGCGTTCTCCTGGGCCATTTCTTCCTTGGCGATGCGGAACGCCTCGCCCATGCCGACGATCTGGTGGGTGGCCAGGGTGCCGGAGCGCATGCCGCGCTCGTGGCCGCCGCCGTGCATCTGGCCCTCGATGCGGACGCGCGGCTTGCGCCGGACATAAAGCGCGCCAATGCCTTTCGGGCCGTAGGTCTTGTGCGCGGAGAAGGACATCAGGTCGACCTTGAGCTTGTCCAGGTCGATCTCGACCTTGCCGGTCGACTGTGCGGCGTCGACGTGGAACAGCACGCCGCGGGAGCGGGTCAGCTCGCCGATGGCGGCGATGTCGTTGACGGTGCCGATCTCGTTGTTCACGTGCATGACCGAGACCAGGATGGTGTCGTCACGCAGCGCCGCCTCGACCAGTGCCGGAGTGATCAGGCCATCTTCGCCCGGCTCCAGGTAGGTCACTTCGAAACCTTCGCGCTCCAGCTGGCGGCAGGTGTCGAGGACCGCCTTGTGCTCGATCTTCGAGGTGATGATGTGCTTGCCCTTGCCCGAGTAGAAGTGCGCGACGCCCTTGATCGCCAGGTTGTCGGACTCGGTGGCGCCGGAGGTCCAGACGATCTCGCGGGGATCGGCGTTGACCAGTTCGGCCACCTGGCGACGGGCGTTCTCCACGGCCTCCTCGGCTTTCCAGCCGAACACGTGGGAACGCGAAGCCGGGTTGCCGAAGTTGCCGTCCATCAGCAGGCATTCGCTCATTTTCTGGGCGACGCGGGGATCGACGGGAGTGGTCGCGGAGTAATCGAGGTAGATCGGCAATTTCATCAGGTAACTCCTACAGGCTGGCGCCCTGCTCAGTCGATGGCGGACGCTTCAATCTTGTCGAGACGAGGCGTCTTGCCTGAGCAACGGCGTTCGTCCTGGCGCAGCGCGACCTCCTGGACCTCCTGGCGGCTGACCAGATCGGCCAGGCTGATGCCGCTGAGGAACTCATGGATCTGCAAACTGAGGTCGCACCACAGGTGGTGGGTCAGACAGGTATCGCCGGAGTGGCAATCGCCCTGCCCCTGGCAGCGGGTCGCGTCGACGGATTCGTTGACCGCGTCGATCACCTGCGCCACATGGATGCCCGACATATGGCGGGACAGCTGGTAGCCGCCGCCCGGGCCGCGCACGCTGGTCACCAGGTTGCCACGGCGCAACTTGGCGAACAGCTGTTCGAGATAGGACAGGGAAATGCCTTGGCGTTCGGAGATATCGGCCAGCGAGACCGGACCTTGCTGAGCATGCAGCGCCAGGTCGAGCATGGCGGTTACGGCGTAGCGGCCTTTGGTGGTCAGACGCATGGGCTTTTCCCATCGGGATCATTCGGGGTTGACGCGGATTATGCTCTTATCCGAGTAATTAGGTCAACTATAAGACCGATCAAATTACTCAGGATTAGGCAAATTCAGGGCGTTACATGGTAGCAGAAAGCCGCCGGCCGCGCATTACGCGGCCGGATTGCCATCCTCGCCCTTGACCCCGGCGAAATCCTCCTCGCGCAATACCGGCAGATCCTTCGCGCAGTAGTCGCTCCCCAGGGCGGTGAGCGCCTGGCACATGCCCTCGAGCCGGCCGTCGACGGCCTGCAGGTGATCGAGCAACTGACCAATGGCACGCGCCACCGGGTCCGGCATGTCCTGGCTGACTCCGTAGGCATCGAAGCCGAGTTTCTCCGCCATCGCCTGGCGCTTGGCCTGCTGCTCGGTATCCTCGCGCATGATGATCCGCCCGGGAATGCCGACCACGGTGGCACCCGGCGGGACTTCCTTGGTCACCACGGCATTGGAGCCGACCTTGGCGCCCTCGCCGACGGTGAACGGGCCGAGCACCTTGGCACCGGCACCGACCACCACGTTGTTGCCGAGGGTGGGGTGGCGCTTGCCCTTGTTCCAGGTGGTACCGCCCAGGGTGACGCCCTGGTAGAGGGTGACGTCGTCGCCGATCTCGGCGGTTTCGCCGATGACGATGCCCATGCCGTGGTCGATGAAGAAGCGCCGGCCGATCCTGGCCCCCGGGTGGATCTCGATGCCGGTCATCCAGCGGCCGAAATTGGACACCAGGCGCGCCAGCCACTTCCAGCCGGACGTCCACAAGCCGTGGGCCAGCCGATGCAGCCAGACGGCGTGCAGGCCCGGATAACAGGTGAGGACCTCGAGTGCGTTGCGAGCCGCCGGATCACGGTGGAATACGCTTTGGATATCTTCACGCACACGTTCGAACATCAGTCGTCACTCCGCTTGTAGGACAGGCCTCGGGCCACCTTCTGGGTTTCGGTCAGGATCCCGCGCAGGATATTCATTTCCAGCTTGCTGATCGCGCTGCGCCCATACAGGCGCCGCAACCGCGACATCAGGTGGCGCGGCTTCTCCGGATCGAGGAAGCCGATATCGATCAGCGTCCTCTCCAGATGCGCGTAATAGAGTTCCAGCTCGTCGGCCGTCACCAGCTCGGTGTTGAGCATCGAGGTGGACTCGAACTTTTCCATCTTGGTCGGCTTGCCCTGGGCCGCCAGCCACGCCATGCGCACCTCGTAGGTGAGCACCTGGACCGCGGCCGCCAGGTTCAGCGAGCCGAACTCGGGATCGGAGGGGATATGCACATGGAACTGGCAGCGCTGCAATTCTTCGTTGGTCAAACCCGCATATTCGCGCCCGAATACCAGGGCCACCTCGCCATTCGCCTCCAGGTGCTCCAGGCAGGTCGTCGCGCACTCGCGCGGATCCAGCAGCGGCCAGGGAATCCGCCGGTCGCGGGCGCTGGTGCCGAGCACCACGCTGCAGCCGCTCAGGGCCTCTTCCAGGGTGTCCACCACCCTTGCGGCGTCGAGGATGTCGGTGGCGCCGGAAGCCCGCGCCACCGCGTCGCCGTGGGGAAAGCTTTCCGGCTGCACCAGCACCAGTTGCGACAGGCCCATGTTCTTCATGGCACGGGCCGCCCCGCCGATGTTGCCGGGATGACTGGTGTTGACCAACACCACACGAATACGGTCGAGCAACGCCGATGCTCTCCAACGCCAAGTTACTGAAGGGTGTGAAATCCTACAGCAGAGGTCAGCTTTATACCATGCGGCCGACAGGTCGCCCTTCAAACGCCATCGGTTTCTGCTAGAATGGCCGGCTTTCTTTAACGACCCAGGTGACCTCTCCATGCAGCCTATGCTGAATATCGCCCTGCGCGCCGCTCGCAGCGCCGGTGAACTGATTTTCCGCTCCATCGAACGCCTGGATGTCATCTCGGTCAACGAGAAGGATGCCAAGGACTACGTGACCGAAGTTGATCGCGCCGCCGAGCAGACCATCGTCGCCGCGCTGCGCAAGGCCTATCCGACTCACGCGATCATGGGCGAGGAAGGCGGCTTCATCGAAGGCAGCGGCGAGGGCGCCGATTACCTCTGGGTGATCGATCCGCTGGACGGCACCACCAACTTCATCCATGGCGTACCGCACTTCGCCGTGAGCATCGCCTGCAAGTACAAGGGCCGCCTGGAGCACGCCGTGGTCCTCGACCCGGTACGCCAGGAAGAATTCACCGCCAGCCGCGGTCGCGGCGCCGCCCTCAACGGTCGCCGCCTGCGCGTCAGCGGCCGCAAGAGCCTGGAAGGCGCCCTGCTCGGCACCGGGTTCCCGTTCCGCGACAACCAGATCGACAATCTCGACAACTACCTGAACATGTTCCGCAGCCTGGTCGGCCAGACCGCCGGCATCCGCCGCGCCGGCGCCGCCAGTCTAGACCTGGCCTACGTCGCCGCCGGACGCTACGACGCCTTCTGGGAATTCGGCCTGTCCGAATGGGACATGGCGGCAGGCGCCCTGCTGGTACAGGAAGCCGGCGGCCTGGTGAGCGACTTCACCGGCAGCCACGAATTCCTCGAGAAGGGTCACATCGTCGCCGGCAACACCAAATGCTTCAAGGCACTGCTGACCACCATCCAGCCGCACCTGCCGCCGTCGCTGAAGCGCTGATCCGCCGCTGACGAAGAACCCGGCCTGGCGCCGGGTTTTTCATCTCCATGAAAATGCACAAGGGCGCCCGCGGGCGCCCTTGTGCATCATTGCGACAGTCAGGCTCAGCGCAGCGTTTCGCCCTGGCTGAGGATCAGCCGGCCATTCTTGTCGACCGGGATCTGGCTGCCCGGATCGCGCTCCATGCGGATCTGCCCGGCCTTGCCGTCGAGCATGTACTTCACGTCATAGCCGACGACCTTCTCGCTGCTGTCGTGCACGGTGCTGCAGCGGGTTTCGGTTGTGGTGTAGGTGTCACGCTCCTGCATGCCTTCCTGCACCTTGTTGCCGGCGTAGCCGCCGCCGACGGCGCCGGCCACGGTGGCGATCTTCTTGCCGGTACCGCCGCCGATCTGGTTGCCCAGCAAGCCGCCGACCACCGCACCGATGGCGGTACCGGCGATCTGGTGCTGGTCCTTGACCGGACGCTGGCGGGTCACGGCCACGTCCTTGCAGACCTGGCGCGGCGTCTTGATGGTTTCCTTGACCGGCTGGACAGCGACGACCTCGGCGTAGTCGGGACCGCGATCCACCAGGCTATAGGTGGCTACCGCGCCACCTGCGGTCACGCCTACGGCACCCAGAACGGCCCCGACGAGCATCGACTTGTTCACATGTACCTCCTGGCTTTCATCCAATGCGGGCTATGTTCGCCCTTTGCCTTGCCTAGGACTGGGCAAAAACCACCAAGTTCCAGGCTCCCGACAAACGTTTCGTTGGCGCAGATACGAAAACTCCCGCCAAAAGCGGGAGTCCTCGAGTGACCGGCAGGCGCCGGAGTGCCGAACCAGAGCGCCTCAGGGGCGATCGTCGACGGTGTCCTTGGCCTGCGGCGGGATCAGGTCCTCGCTGGTCAGGTTCAGCCAGATCAAGACCACGTTGGCGATGTAGATCGACGAGTAGGTACCCGCCATTACACCGACGAACAGGGCGATGGAGAAACCGAACAGGTTGTCGCCGCCGAAGAACAGCAGCGCGGCGATGGCCAGCAGCGTGGAGACCGAGGTGGCGATGGTGCGCAACAGGGTCTGGCTGGTGGAGATGTTCAGGTTCTCGATCAGACTGGCCTTGCGCAGCACGCGGAAGTTCTCGCGCACCCGGTCGAAGATCACGATGGTGTCGTTCAGCGAGTAACCGACCACCGCCAGCACAGCGGCGAGGACGGTCAGGTCGAAGGTCACCTGGAAGAACGACAGCACGCCCATCACGATGATCGCATCGTGCACCAGCGAGAGGATCGCCCCGAGGGCGAACTTCCACTGGAAGCGGAAGCCGACGTACAGCAGGATGCCACCCAGCGCCAGGAGCATGCCGAGGCCGCCCTGGTCGCGCAGTTCTTCACCCACCTGCGGGCCGACGTACTCGACCCGCTTCAGGTTCGCCGGGTTGCCGGTATCGGCCTGCTGCAAGGCGGTAGCGACCTTCTTGCCCAGTTCCGGGTCCTCGCTGGGCATCCGCACCAGCACGTCGCGGGCGTCGCCGAAGCTCTGCACCACGGCGTCCTCGTAGCCGGCGCCGACCAGTTGACCACGCACCTTGCCGAGATCGGCCGGTTGTTCGTAGGTCAGCTCGATCAGCGTACCGCCGGTGAAGTCGAGGCCGAAGTTGATGCCCTTGGTGAACCAGCTGCCCAGGGCGATGACGGTCAGGATCAGGGTGACGGCAAACGCGATGTTGCGGATGCCCATGAAGTTGATGGTACCGATCTTGATATTCATCTCAGCCCCCTTAGATCCACAGCTTCTTGAAGTCACGCCCGCCGAAGATCAGGTTGACCATTGCGCGGGTGACCATGATGGCCGTGAACATCGAGGTGATGATGCCGAGCGACATGGTCACGGCAAATCCTTTCACCGGGCCGGTGCCCATGGCGTAGAGGATGCCGCCGACCAGCAGCGAGGTCAGGTTGGCGTCGAGGATCGCGGTGAAGGCACGGTTGAAGCCTTCGTGGATCGCCCTCTGGACCGACATGCCATTGGCCAGCTCCTCGCGTATCCGCGAGAAGATCAGCACGTTGGCGTCCACCGCCATGCCCATGGTCAGCACGATACCGGCGATGCCCGGCAGGGTCAGGGTCGCGCCGAGGATCGACATCAGCGCTACCAGCATGACCATGTTGAAGGCCAGCGCAACGGTGGCGATCACGCCGAAGAAACGGTAGATGACGATGATGAACAGCGATACGAAGAGCATGCCCCAGAGCGACGCATCGACACCCTTGGCGATGTTGTCCGCCCCCAGGCTCGGGCCGATGGTGCGTTCTTCGGCGAAGTACATCGGTGCAGCCAGGCCGCCGGCACGCAGCAGCAGGGCCAGTTCGGAGGACTCGCCCGGGCCATCGAGGCCGGTGATGCGGAACTGGTTGCCCAGCGGCGACTGGATGGTCGCCAGACTGATGATCTGCTTCTCTTCCTTGAACGCCGGAACCGCGACCTCCTTCTCGACGCCATCGACCATCTGCTTGGTGTAGCGGGTCACCGGCTTCTGCTCGATGAACACCACCGCCATGCTGCGGCCGACGTTGTTGCGGGTGGCGCGGTTCATCAGCTCGCCGCCGTGGCCATCCAGGCGGATGTTCACCTGCGGGCGGCCGTTCTCGTCGAAACTGGCGCTGGCGTCGGTGACCTGGTCGCCGGTGATGATCACCCCGCGCTCCAGCGGCACCGGCGGACGGCGCGGCTCGCGGAACTCGAAGGTCTCGGTGGCGGACTTCAGGGCGTCCGGCTCGGCGGCCAGGCGGAATTCGAGGTTGGCGGTCTTGCCGAGGATTCGCTTGGCTTCCGCGGTGTCCTGCACGCCCGGCAGCTCGACCACGATGCGATTGGCGCCCTGGCGCTGCACCAGCGGCTCGGATACGCCCAGCTCGTTGACCCGGTTGCGGACGGTGGTGAGGTTCTGCTTGATGGAGTACTCGCGGATTTCCGCCAGTTTGGCCTGGGTCAGGGCGACACGCAGGACCTGCAGGCCGTTGCGCTCTTCGGGCACGACCTCGAAATCGCGGAAGTCCTTGGCGATCAGGCTGCGCGCCTTGTCCAGGGATTCGCTGTCGGTGAAGCCGAGCTGGATCGCGCGATCCTGGATCGGCAGGCTGCGGTAGCGCACGCGCTCCTTGCGCAGCAGGCTCTTCACTTCGCTTTCATAGACCTTCAGGCGGGCATCGACCGCCTTGTCCATGTCCACTTCCAGCAGGAAGTGCACGCCGCCGGACAGGTCCAGGCCGAGCTTCATTGGGCTGCCGCCCAGCTTGCGCAGCCACTCGGGAGTGGTCTGGGCCAGGTTCAGCGCCACCACGTAGTCGTCGCCCAGGGTCCGGCGCACCACTTCCTTGGCGGGAAGCTGGTCGTCCTGCTTGACCAGGCGGATCAGGCCGCCCTTCTTCGACAGGCTGTTGGCCTTCACCGCGATACCGGCGTCGGTCAGCGCCTTGGCAGCGCGGTCGACGTCGGCCTGGGTGACCTGCAGCGCCGTGCTGGCGCCGCTGATCTGCACCGCCGGGTCGTCCGGGTAGAGGTTGGGTGCGGAATAGATGAACCCGACGGCGAGGACCGCCAGGATCAGCAGATATTTCCACAGAGGATACTTGTTGAGCATGACACCGCCCGTTATGACGCGGGGCGCCTTGCGCGCCCCGTCATGTGTTTAGGTGAAAATCAGATCGCTTTCAGGGTGCCTTTCGGCAGGGTCGCGGCAATCGCGGCCTTCTGGAACTTCAGCTCGACGTTGTCGGAAACCTCGACGACGACGAAATCGTCGGCGACCTTGGTCACCTTGCCGGCGATACCGCCGGAAGTGACGACTTCGTCACCTTTTTGCAGGTTGCCCAGCAGGTTCTTGTGTTCCTTGGCGCGCTTGGCCTGGGGACGCCAGATCATCAGGTAGAAGATGACCAGGAAACCAACCAGGAAGACCCACTCGAAACCGGTGCCGGCCGGGCCAGCGGCTGCCGGAGCGGCTGCGTCGGCGTAGGCAGCGGGAATTAGAAAGCTCATGTAGCACTCCTGTCACAAAGCAATAGAGTTGGATAAAGGAAAGTCAGGCATCCAGCGGCGGCGTGGGAAGGCCGCGCTTGGCATAGAAGGCATCGACAAAGGCGGCCAATGTACCCTGTTGGATTGCCTCGCGCAAACCAGCCATAACCCGCTGATAATGCCGCAAGTTGTGGATGGTATTGAGCATGCTACCGAGCATTTCCCCGCACTTGTCCAAGTGGTGCAGATAGGCGCGGGAAAAATGTTTGCAGGTGTAACAGTCGCAGGTCGGGTCGAGCGTGGAGTCGTCGTGCTTGTGTACCGAGTTGCGGATCTTGATCACCCCGCTGTCGACGAACAGGTGGCCGTTGCGCGCATTGCGCGTCGGCATCACACAGTCGAACATGTCCACGCCGCGGCGCACGCCTTCCACCAGGTCTTCCGGCTTGCCCACGCCCATCAGGTAGCGCGGCTTGTCGGCCGGCATCTGCGGCGGCAGGAAATCGAGCACGCGGATCATCTCTTCCTTCGGCTCGCCCACCGACAAACCACCGATGGCCAGGCCGTCGAAGCCGATCTCCTGCAAGCCATCCAGCGAGCGCAGGCGCAGGTCCTCGTGCATACCGCCCTGGACGATGCCGAACAGCGCCGACGGGCTATCGCCATGGGCGATCTTCGAGCGCTTGGCCCAGCGCAGCGACAGCTCCATGGAGCGCTTGGCGACGTCATGGTCGGCCGGGTACGGCGTGCACTCGTCGAAGATCATCACGATGTCCGAGCCCAGGGCGCGTTGCACCGCCATGGACTCCTCCGGCCCCATGAAGACCTTGGCGCCGTCCACCGGCGAGGCGAAGGTCACGCCCTCCTCCTTGATCTTGCGCATGGCTCCCAGGCTGAACACCTGGAAACCGCCGGAATCGGTGAGGATCGGGCCTTTCCACTGCATGAAGTCGTGCAGGTCGCCGTGGCGCTGGATCACCTCGGTGCCCGGGCGCAACCAGAGATGGAAGGTGTTGCCGAGGATGATCTGCGCGCCGATGTCCTCGATGTCGCGCGGCAACATGCCCTTCACCGTGCCGTAGGTGCCCACCGGCATGAAGGCCGGGGTCTCGACCACGCCGCGGGGGAAGGTCAGGCGGCCGCGACGGGCCTTGCCGTCGGTCGCCAGCAGCTCGAAGTTCATGAAGCTCATGGATCAGTCCTCGGGTCCGCGGGGCGCGGGATTGCGGGTGATGAACATGGCATCACCGTAACTGAAGAAGCGATAGCCCTGCGCCACCGCCGCGGCGTAGGCGGCCATGGTCTCCGGGTAGCCGGCGAAGGCCGAGACCAGCATCAGCAGGGTGGATTCGGGCAGGTGGAAGTTGGTGACCAGAGCATCGACCACATGGAACGGCCGGCCCGGGTAGATGAAGATGTCGGTGTCGCCGCTGAAGGGCTTCAGCTCACCGTCGCGTGCCGCGCTTTCCAGCGAGCGCACGCTGGTGGTGCCGACGGCGACTACCCGGCCGCCGCGGGCCCGGCAGGCGGAAACCGCGTCCACCACGTCCTGGCCGACCTCCAGCCATTCGCGGTGCATCACATGGTCCTCGATACGCTCGACACGCACCGGCTGGAAGGTACCGGCACCGACATGCAGGGTAACGAAGGCGGTATCCACCCCCTTCGCGCGGATCGCCTCGAGCAGCGCCTCATCGAAGTGCAGGCCGGCGGTCGGGGCCGCCACCGCACCGGCGCGCTGGGCGTAGACGGTCTGGTAGCGCTCGCGGTCGGCCGCATCGTCCGGTCGGTCGATATAGGGAGGCAACGGCATGTGCCCGACCCGCTCCAGCAAAGGCAGCACAGGCTCGGCGAAAGCGAGTTCGAACAGAGCGTCGTGGCGTTGCAGCATCTCCGCGCTGCCACCGCCTTCGACGAGGATCCGCGTACCGGGCTTGGGCGCCTTGCTGGCGCGTATGTGGGCAAGCACCCGGTGCTGGTCGAGCACGCGCTCGACCAGGACTTCCAGCTTGCCACCGGACTCCTTCTGGCCGAACAGGCGCGCCGGGATCACCCGGGTATTGTTGAACACCATCAGGTCGCCCGGACGCAGGTAGTCCAGGAGATCGGCGAATTGTCTGTGGGCGAGGGTTCCCGTCGGGCCATCCAGCGCCAACAGGCGGCTTGCGCGGCGTTCAGGCAGGGGATGACGGGCGATCAGGGCCTCGGGCAAGTCGAAATGAAAATCGGCGACACGCATGGGGAGACTCTCGAAAGGCCGCGTAGCTTACCGGAAATGTGTTTTCCCCGCCACGAACCCGATTGACCAACGGTAGGCGCCTCCCTATACTGCGCCGCCATTGCCTCGGTGGCGGAATCGGTAGACGCGGCGGATTCAAAATCCGTTTCTGGCGACAGAGTGAGAGTTCGAGTCTCTCCCGAGGCACCACCACATTGTTTCTAGGACTTCCCAAGAAATCCCGAAACCCACGAAGAACCGGCCCTCTGGCCGGTTTTTTGTTGCCTGCGATTCCCAACCAAACCCTTGTAAGCCCATCGATTTGGGGGCATATATGGGGGGATCTGAGTTCGGTCAAGGACGATTCCCCCAGAATGAGCGCAACCCTCGACGACTCGGGCTTCTCAGCCCTGCAGCCCAAAGACCGTCCCTACAAGGTAAGTGCCGGCGCCAGCCTCTTCCTGAAGGTGAATCCCCACGGTTCGAAACTGTGGCGACTCAAATACCTAGTGAGAGGGACTGAGAAAGGGTTGGCGCTCGGCACCTATCCAACGATGTAGTGGTCAACCCATCCCGGACAGTGGGTTGAGTTTTTCTTCGGCCACCGCAGGCGGTAGCCCGTCGTTGAATTGATGCGGCCTGATCCAGTTGTAGCGGTGCATCAGGTAATGACTGATGTCCCGTTGGGCCTCCCGCGCCATCAGGTAATCCGTTGACGGGACCCGATCCGACTTCAGACTGCGGAACAGGCGCTCCATCGGCGAGTTATCCCAGCAATGCCCCGGCGGCTCATGCTCTGCTGCATCCGATAGCGCCAGAGCCGTTGCCGAAACAGGCGGCTGGCGTACTGGCTGCCTTGGTCTGAATGGAACAGCACCTGCTGTGGCTTGCCGCGCTGTTCGTAGGCCATGTCCAGGGCCTTGATCACCAGCTCGGCATCCGGCTTGGCCGAGAACACCCAGCCGATCACCCGCCGGGTATGCAGATCCAGCACCGCGGCCAGGTAGTGCCAACGGCCTTACGCCCAGACGTAGGTGATGTCGCCACACCACACCTGATTGGGATGCTCGGTCGCGAATTCGCGGTTCAGCCGATTCGGGATATCCGGCCGCTCAACCGTGGCCTGTTTGTAGGCGTGCGAGCCCGGTTGCTTGCTGACCAAGCCCAGCTCACGCATCGACCGACGTACCCGGAAACGACCGATGGTCACGCCCTCTTCGCGCAGCATGCCCAGGATGCTGCGGCTGCCGGCCGAGCCCCGACTCTGGCTGAACAACTGGTTGACCTGGCTGCGTAGCGCCACGCGGCGCGCATCGACCCGACGACGTCGAAGACGGTGGACGTAGTAGCAAGACCGCGCCACATCGAAAGCTGAACAGACCACCTCCACCGACTCCTGCTTACTCAACTGCTCTATCAGCGCGTACGATCGAGTTCGTCCGACATCAAGAGAGCGGTAGCCTTTTTTAGAATCGCTTTCTCCCGCTCCAGCCGGTTGATCCGAGCCTCCAGCTCCTGGATCTTCTGCTGTTCGGGGGTGAGCGCCTTGCTCTTCGGGGTCACGCCATCGCGCTCCTGCTGGAGCTGTTTCACCCAACAGCGCAAGGCCGAATCCACCACCCCCAGCGAACGGCAGGCGTCGATATGGCTGTAGCCATGGTCCAACACCAGTGCCGCGGCCTCTCGTTTGAACTCGGCGGAAAACGTACGTCGTTGCTTGCTCATCAGACACCTCTTTCACGGCGAGGATTCTCGCCTAAATCGGTGTCCGGGATCAGTAGACCACCACAACCGCCCCTCATCGATACAGCAGTCAGCCCGAAGCTATTTCACCCAGATATCCTCTATTGACCGCCCTAGACACGAAAGACCCTACAAGCTAACGTCCAAATTCCTACAGCAATACTCGTGAATCTCTCCTCATGGACGTCTTGAAGCATCTGCAGACGGAGCTAGCCAAGTTCGCCTCCGAACGTGACTGGAACCAATTCCACACCCCCAAGAATCTCGCTATGGCGCTATCTGGCGAAGCGGGCGAGTTACTTGAACGCTTCCAATGGCTGACCCCAGAGCAAAGCGAGCGGGTAGCTTTGTCGAGTGAAGCCTTGGAAGGCATCGAAGAAGAGATGGCCGATGTATTGCTTTACCTAATTCGGCTAGCTGATCGCCTCAATATAAACTTGGCAACTGCCGCCCAAACTAAGCTTAAAAGGAACGCGGAGAAGTACCCCATCGACCAAGCCAAGGGAAACGCAGTCAAGTACTCGAGGAGAAGCAAATGACTGCCCGAGTAGTCTACCAACCCTGCTCGGACGATACTGCACGCAAGAATCTACAGACCACCATTCTCAACCCAGTGCAGCTCAGTGAAGTCGAAGACTTGCTAGAGCCAGAGTTGCGAGCTGAGCTGCATTCCGCATACCCCGACGGCAAGCTTTTCATCTGGGGACTTGCATCACCTAGAACAAGAAATGCCTGGCTTACCATGGAGCCAGGTGACACCGTCATCTTCAACACTAAAGCAGTCGTCACAGTCAGTGCCTGCTTTACTCATCGTACGCATAATCGCGATCTTGCCTTGAAGCTATGGGGTTGGGCAGATGCCTCATCTGGCATCACATGGGAAAACATCTACTTCGTAACTGATGTACGCCACCACGCAATTCGCTTCAAATCCATACAAGCGCATATCGGCAGCCAACATGACCGCTCCTTCTATCGATACAACGAGGAGCAGAGCGCAGCGATCCTTGAAGGTTTTGCAGAGCTTGACCACGACTACGGCGACAACGACGTCACCTTGGAGGATGCCCGTTATGACATCCAAAACCAACCTACTGACGGAGTCGCGAACCGTGCCACTCGATTAGAACATAAGTACATCGTACGGCACTTATTCCAAAACAAGCTCACCAGTACCTGTTGCATTTGCCTTAAGGAATACCCTCGGCATTTGCTGGTAGCGGCACATATCAAGAGGCGGTCTGCTTGTAGCTCAGACGAGAAGCTCGACATCGAAAATATTGCAGCCCCCATGTGCCGGCTTGGTTGTGATCCATTGTTCGAGCATGGCTACATTTCTGTGAGAAACGGAGAAGTCGTCATGCATCCTTCTCGCGAAATGACCGAGGCTACAGCTAGCTATGTCAATAGCGTGCTGGGCAAGCAAGTGTCGGTATGGAACAAAAAGAACAGAAAGTACTTTGACTGGCATCTCAATGCTCATGGGTTTGAACCTGCAGAGCTGGCAAACATAAATTGACGGCGTGACACTGCTGATCAAAGGAGCCCAGTCAGGCGCTCATGGCAACTATGATTGCTCTAACGCCTTCAAAAAGGCCTCGCAGGAGAAAAGTCGGAGTGCAATTTCTTTTGGGGCATTATTGGGGGCATCAAAAAGAGCGCAAGGAAACACAGTTCTAAAGAATCAGCATCTTCGGCCATAAGTTCGGTTCCCTCCCGAGCACCATCCTGACTTCCCAAGCGTTTCCAGGGGGAGCACAGGACAGCAGAGAAACCGGCCTTCGCGCCGGTTTTTTGTTGTCTGCGATCTGATCCGGCCTGCAAATAAAAAAAGGCAGCGCTGGAGTCGAGACGCTGCCTTTACCCGAACTGCTGTCTTCCCAGCTCGGCGAAAAAAATCTACCACAGCCGAAGCAAAAAAATAGCCCCGCGGATGCGAGGCATTTTGTCGTGCCAGAGGCGATGCAGGGCTTGCACCTGCTCGACCTGCGGGCCTTTTGTCTCATCCGTAACGAAGAAGCTGAGAGGCTGCCCCTCGCCGAGGGACTGGTAGCCGCTAGCCTCGATCTGCCGGAAGTGCGACGACGGAAGCGTCCTGCCCCTCCTGCACAGTCAGGCTGGAAAGCAGACTCTCCAGCGGCATCGGCCGGCCGATCAGGTAGCCCTGCAGGTAATCCACCCCGCGGGCGGCCAGGTAGTCACGCTGCTCGGGGGTCTCCACGCCTTCGGCGACGATATCCAGGTCGAGCTTGGCGGACAGCTCGACGATGCTGTCGAGAATATGCCCGGAAAGAGTATCGATGCCGATGCGGGCGACGAAGCTCTGGTCGATCTTCAGGCAGTCCACCTGGAACTTGCGCAGGTAGGCCAGGCTGGAATGTCCAGTGCCGAAATCGTCGATGGCGATCTTCACTCCCAGGGCATGCAATTCGTCGAACAGGCGGTCGGTGACTTCGCTCGACTCGATCAGCTCGCGCTCGGTCAGTTCCAGGACCAGGGTGATGTGCCCGGGCGGAAACGCCGCCAACAGATCGCGACAGTCGTCCACCAAGGCCAGTTCGTGGCAATGGGTGGCACTGATGTTGAAACCGATGTGGAAGCCTGGCTCCAGCTTCCCGGCATGCCCGCCCAGGTCTTCCGCGACCTGGCGCATCAGCGCGCGCGTCATCGGTACGATCAGTCCCGAGCGCTCGGCGAAAGGTATGAACAGGTCGGGCCGGATCAGTCCCTCGCGCGGATGACGCCAGCGCATGAGCACCTCGACGCCTATCCAGCGTCCGCCCTGGCCGGGACTCAGCGGCTGGTAGTAGGGAATGAACTCGTTGGCCTCCAGGGCCCGGCGCAGTTCGCTGCTGGGCGAGGCGACCCGCCTGGATAGCCAGTAGCACAGAGTGCCGGCCAGCAGTCCGAAGAACAGTAGCAGGCCGAACATCGCCGGGTTCTGCGAGCGGATCGATCGCCATTCCTCGCCCTCGGGGAAACCCGACAGCACCCGCAACGGATAACGCTGCGAAGCGAGCGATACGGCGGCGACCTCATAGGTGGGCGGCGCGTCGCGGTGGGTGCGGCCCTCGGCATCCAGCCAATTGGGACCGACCACCAGCACCTGTCGGCTACGTCGGTCGACGAGGTCCAGCACGTAGCTCAAGTAGCGCCCGTCGATCGCCGCCAATACCCCGCGCTTGCCGTCGGAGTCCCGCAGGACCAGCAGCGCGGCGTCCGGCGTGACCTGGTTGCCGGGCATCAGCAAGAGGCGTCCGTCGACATAGTTCTCGATCCGCACCGGCTCGTCGAAGCCGCCGAACAACGACGTGCAATAGATCGTATTGTCGCGCGTCAAATTGACCGAGCGTACGAACGGCATGATCGCCACTTGCTCGCGCAGCGCCAGTTCGGCCTCGGGACAGGGGCGCCCCGCCACCGGCATGACCTTGCGCGCCGCCAGCGCAGCGTTGTCGAGCATCCGTTCGAACTGCCGCACCGCATTCCCGGCTGCCTGCTCGGACGTCTCCTGGAGGCTTCGCTCGGCCTGCCAGTAGAGGATGAGCAGCCCCAGGACGATCGGCATCACCCCGACCAGCACGGACAACGACAGCCGGAGCGCCTTTCTCCTGGCTCGCTTCACCGGAATCGGCATAGAAAAGACTCGTAATGATTGGGGTCTGCGCAAAGACTAGAACAGCCGGGGAAAAGCGTTGCCCGGGTGGGCGGCGCAAGCTGCGGATGGACGTATAATCCCCGGCTTTGCCCCGCACGGAACACGCCGATGCCGAAACACATGCTTTCTCCCCAGGGCGACTATGCCCCTGCCGGTCTGGTCCGCCGCCTGGCGGCGATGTTCTATGACTTCCTGCTCTGCGTGGCGCTGATGATGGTGGTCACCTTGGTCTACCAGCAAGGCATCCTTCGACTGATCTACGGCAGCGAGCATCTGCGCGAACTGGCCGACCGCGGCGCGCTGATCGGCGACCCGCTGCTCTCGACCCTGCTGGTGTTCGCCCTGTTCGGCTTCTTCGCCAAATTCTGGACCCACAACGGCCAGACCCTGGGCATGCAGGTCTGGGGACTGCGCGTGCAGAACCGCGACGGCAGCGCCATCAGCCTGCTCCAGGCGCTGCTGCGCTTCATGATCGCCATCGCCTCCTGGCTGTGCCTCGGCCTCGGCTTCCTCTGGATGCTCTGGGACAAGGACAAGCGTACCTGGCACGACCGCTATTCGGAGAGCCAGGTGGTCAGGCTGCCGAAGAACACTCACAAGAAGTGAGCGAAACAGGTCCGCAGAACGCGCTGTTTTGGCCTTTGTCGCGCCGGCGGCCAGGCTACAGCCCGACGCGACAAGGAAGCACAAAGGCCACCCGTGGGTGGCCTTTTTTCATACCCGGCCTGCCGGGCCTGTCAGCCCGCCCGGCGTAGCAGCCAGACACCCGCCAGTGCGCAGATCGAGGCGGGGATCACCACCGCCAGCAGCGGCGGGAAGTCGAACACCAGGCTGGAGGGTCCGAGTAGGTCCTGGGCGATGCGGAAGACGAAGCCCACCAGCACGCCGGTGAAGATCCGCTGGCCCAGGGTCACCGAGCGCAACGGACCGAAGATGAAGGAAATCGCCATCAGCACCAGCGCGGCGGTCACCAGCGGTTGCAGGACCTTGGTCCAGAACGCCAGCCAGTAGCGGTTGTTGTTCAGGCCCTGGTCGGCGAGATAGTGGATGTACTGCCATAGACCGCTGATAGACAGCGCCTCTGGCTCCATCACCACAGTGTTCAGCAGTTGCGGGCTGAGCTGGGCATCCCAGCGTTCGGTCGGCAGCTTGACCACCTCGGAGCGCTTTTCCCTCGGATGCAGCAAGGTGGTGGTGACCTCTTCCAGTTGCCAGTGATCGGTCTCGAAGCGCGCGCGCTTGGCGAAACTGGCCGATTCCAGGCCACGCTGCTCGTCGAAGCGGTAGCGGGTCACGCCGTACAGCACGCCATTGGGCTGCACCGCGTTGATGTGGATGTACTCGCGCCCCTGGCGATGCCACAGACCGCGCTTGGAGCTTTGCGAATCGCCGCCGCCCTGGGCCAGGGCGCGGCCGCTCTGGGCGATGTTCTCGGTCCAGGGCGCGACGTACTCGCCAACCAGGATGCCGGCCAGCATCAGCACCAGCATCGGTTTCATCACCGCCCAGACGATCCGCGACAGGGATACCCCGGCCGCGCGCATGATGGTCAGTTCGCTGTTGCTGGCCAGGGTGCCGAGGCCGACCAGGCAGCCGATCAGCGCCGCCATCGGCAGCATGTCGTAGGCGCGCCGTGGCGCGGTGAGGAAGATGAAGCGCAGGGCATCGCCGATGCCGTAGCTGGCGCTGATGTCGTTGAGTTCGTCGATGAAGGCGAACAGCAGCGCCAGGCCGAGGATCACCCCGAGCACCGCGAGGATCGCGACGAAGACGGTGACACCGATGTAACGATCGAGCTTAACCATGCGCCACCTCGCGACCGGCACGGGAGGACGCCAGCTTCAGGCGCAAGGGTTCCCAATAGAACAGAAGAAGACCGATCGCCAGGAATAGTCCGTGGACCCACCACAGGCCGATGGCCATGGGGATCTTGCCTTTGTCCAACTGGCCACGGACAGCGATCAGCAGAGCCAGGTAGCCCATATAAAGGAGGATCGCCGGCAGCAGCTTGAGGAAGCGCCCCTGCCGAGGGTTGACCCGCGACAGCGGCACCGCCAGCAGGGTCACCACGAATACCAGCATCGGTGTCGACAGGCGCCACTGCAATTCGGCCTGGTAGCGTGGGTTGTCGCTGCCGAACAGATCGGCGGTGGGCACCGCGTCGCGCTCGCTCACCTCGCTGCTGGCCTCGGGCTTGGGCAGCATCACGCCATAGGTGTCGTACTGGATCGCCCGGTAGTTGGCCTGCCCGGGATTGCCGTCGTAGCGGTAGCCGTTGTGCAGGATCAGGTAACGGCTGCCATCCGCCTGGATGTTCTGGGTGCCCTTCTCCGCCACCAGGATGGAGATGCCGCGTTCCTGGTTGCTGCTGTTGAGGTCCTTCTGCGAAATGAAGATGCCGGCCAGTTCGCCGCGATCCTTCGACAGTTCCTCGGTATAGGTCACCCGGGTACCGTCGCGCATTGCCTGGAAACGGCCCGGGACCAGGGTGTCGAACTCGGTCAGGGTATCCTGCTTGTTCAACAGCAGGGCGAACTGGTTGATGCCCTGGGGCGCCAGGAACAGGCTCAGCCAGGCCACCAGGATCGCCACCAGCAGCGCCGGGGCCATGGTATAGCCGAGCAGGCGCTTCTGACTCATGCCGGTCGCCGAGAGCACGGTCATCTCGCTTTCCAGATAGAGCCGCCCGTAGGCCAGCAGGATGCCGAGGAACAGGCCAAGCGGCAGGATCAGCTGCAGGAAGCCGGGAATCCGGAACGCCATGATCAGGAACAGCGAACCGGGGTCGAGCAACCCCTGCGCCGCTTGCGCCAGGTACTTGATGAAACGGCCACTCATGATGATCACCAGCAGCACGGCGCTGACGGCGCTCATGGTGACCAGCACTTCACGGGACAAATAACGGAAAACGATCAATCCGGACACTCCTGGGTTGCCAGGCTCTGACGGGGCCCGTCGGCCCCGTCATCACGCGTTTCCGGCCATGGCGGCATGGCGCGGAGAAAATAGCCGGCATTATCCTGCGATTCGGCGGGCCTGTCACTGCGCAGGCCGAACCAAGAGCCCGATAGACCGTCGAGGCGAACGCTCGTTCAGCGCTTGCCGATTTATTCGACGACTGTCGCTGGCTGCTCGCCGCCCTCTCCGAGATGACGGACGAACCAGTCTGCCGCGGCCTGGCTGGTGGCGTCGAAATGCTCGATGTACGGCGTGAAATGGCCGCCAGCGAGCATCAGCAGCCGCTTGGGCGGCAATGCCCGCTGGTAGGCCTCCAGGCAAAGGTCCGTGGGCGTAAGCAGGTCCCGGTCGGCGACGATCATCAGCAGCGGCGTGGGGCTGATCCGCCCAATGTGAATGCCCGGCTCGTTCTCTCGCGCCAGCTCGGCGCTACGCAGGGTCACCCGGTTGCACCAGCTCGGCGCCAGCGCCGCGCTGTCGGTGAAGAACCGGTGGGCGTCCGCGCCGGCCATCGCGCAAGGCTCGTCGGGGCCCGCGGCGACCGCCGGCAACAGCGCCGGTGGCAAGCCCTCGAAGCGCCGCTGGCGGTCCGCGTCGAAGCTTGCCAGCAATGCCGGCAACTGCTCGGCGCGGGTCCGGCGCAACGCCGAGGCATGGCCGCTGACGGTCGGCACCAGCGCCACCACGCATTTCACCCGCCGATCCAGTGCGGCCACTTCCAGCACATGTCCGCCGCTGTAGCTGGTTCCCCAGATGCCGATACGCCTCGCGTCGACCCGTGCCTGGGCACCCAACCAGGTGATCGCGTCGCGATAGCCGCGACGCTGCATCACCGGATCGATTTCCTGGCGCGGCTCGCCGTCGCTGTCGCCGAAGTTCGGATGATCGTAGAGGAGCACGACGAAGCCGGCGGCGGCGAATACCTCGGCGTAACGGTCCAGGTACTGCTCCTTCACCCCGGAAAAACCGTGCGTCATGACGATCGCCGGCCGCTCGGCACGCGCCTCCGGCAAATACAGCCAGCCGCGCAGGGCGACACCCTCGGAGCGGAACTCCACGTTCAGTCGTTGCATGCTTGCCTCCCGGGGCAGTCGTCTGGAAACGGGCCCAGCATAGGAATCCTGCCGCGTCGGCGCCGCCCGCCAACGGACGAAGGCTACGCCGAATCGGACAAGGCGAAGTAGCGGCTCGGCGTGCTCCCGGTCAGGCGTCGGAACATGGCACTGAATGCGCTGGGCGTCTGGTAGCCGAGATCCACGGCGATCCGCGCCACCGCTTCGCCAGCCGCCAGGCGTGGCAGGGCGGCGGCTAGGCGCACCTGGTGGCGCCAATGGACGAAGGTCACTCCCAGTTCGGAGAGAAACAGCCGTGCCAGGGTCCGCGAGGACGCCCCCACGCAGCGCGCCCACTCCTCCAGCCCGCGAGGGTCGGCGGGATCCTCCAGCAGCGCCTGGCAGATTCTTCCCAGGCGTCGGTCCGCGGGGTCGGGCAAGGCCAGGGGCTGTTCCCGCGACCACTCCAGTTCATCCAGCAGCACCGCCATCAACCGCCCCTCCCGGCCGCGCTCGTCGTACAACAACGGCAGGCCGGCGGCGCGCACGATCAACTCGCGCAACAATGGGCTGACCATCACTCCGCGCGGCACCCGGGGGAATTCTGGCGGGCAGGACTGCGGCCGGACATAGACGGTGTGCAAGCGGACCTCGCCGCGCGCCAGCATCGCGTGCGCCATCCCCGCCGGCATCCATACCGCGCGCTGCGGCGGGACCAGCCATAGCGTGCGACCGACATGCAGTTCGATCACGCCCGACAGGGCATGGATCAACTGCGCCCGCTCGTGCCGATGCTCGGCGACCACGAAACCCGCCGGGAAGGTCTTGGCCATGACCCCGAGCGGCCGGCCGACTCGCTGGTAATCGCGTGGGTCGGTACTCCGGGCGGGATCCGCGACAGGTTTGCTGGCGGGCACGGTGCGACTCCTGCGGAACGAAACGTTCATTATAGGGACGCGGCATGGCCGCGGGTTCCCATGCGTACACAGTCGTGCCAGACACGCCGCAGTTGTGCGACCATGTGCGGCAACGGCCGGGAGGCACCGCCAACCCGGCTCCGGCGCTGTAGAACCTCGGTTGCCATCCTCGGCATGGAACGACCCCCGCCGCAACGACTAAGCTGTCGCTGCCTGCGTCACCGCCCCGGCGGCGACCGTCAGTCCTCGGGACGAATCGTGCTCGGAACAATCGCTTACCGCTAACGGATGCCGCCCCTTGCGCCATCCCGACTGTCTGTATTGGGGACCTCTTCCATGGAATTCCTTGTTAAAAGCGTACGCCCGGAAACCCTGAAAACCGCCACCCTGGTGCTCGCCGTAGGCGAAGGCCGCAAGCTCGGCGCCAGCGCCAAGGCGGTCGACGACGCCACCGGCGGCGCCATCAGCGCAGTGCTCAAGCGTGGCGACCTGGCCGGCAAGGTCGGCCAGACCCTGCTCCTGCAGAGCCTGCCCAATCTCAAGGCCGAGCGCGTGCTGCTGGTCGGCGCCGGCAAGGAGCGCGAACTGGGCGACCGCCAGTACCGCAAGCTGGCCTCCGCCGTGCTGTCGACCCTCAAGGGCCTGGCCGGCGCCGATGCCGCGCTGGCCCTCGGCGATCTCGCGGTGAAAGGCCGCGATGCCCACGCGAAGGCGCGTCTGCTGGTGGAAACCCTGGCCGATGGCCTGTACGTGTTCGATCGCTACAAGAGCCAGAAAGCCGAGCCGCTGAAACTGAAGAAGCTGACCCTGCTCGCCGACAAGGCCGACAGCGCCGCCGTCGAGCAAGGCAGCAAGGAAGCCCAGGCCATCGCCAATGGCATGGCCCTGACCCGTGATCTCGGCAACCTGCCGCCGAACGTCTGCCATCCGACGTTCCTCGGCGAGCAGGCCAAGGGCCTGGCCAAGGAGTTCAAGGGCCTGAAGGTCGAGGTCCTCGACGAGAAGAAACTGCGCGAGCTGGGCATGGGCTCGTTCCTCGCCGTCGCCCAGGGCAGCGACCAGCCGCCGCGGCTGATCGTCCTGCAATACAACGGCGCGAAGAAGGACCAGGCCCCGCACGTGCTGGTCGGCAAGGGCATCACCTTCGACACCGGCGGCATCAGCCTCAAGCCGGGCCAGGGCATGGACGAGATGAAGTTCGACATGTGCGGCGCCGCCAGCGTCTTCGGCACCTTCCGCGCGGTGCTCGAACTGCAGTTGCCGATCAACCTGGTCGGCCTGCTCGCCTGCGCCGAGAACATGCCCAGCGGCGGAGCCACCCGTCCGGGCGACATCGTCACCACCATGAGCGGGCAGACCGTCGAGATCCTCAACACCGACGCCGAAGGGCGCCTGGTGCTGTGCGACGCACTGACCTACGCCGAGCGCTTCAAGCCTCAGTCGGTGATCGACATCGCCACCCTCACCGGCGCCTGCATCGTCGCCCTGGGCAGCAACACCTCGGGCCTTATGGGCAACAACGAAGCGCTGGTCAGGCAACTGCTCAAGGCCGGCGAGTTCGCCGACGACCGCGCCTGGCAATTGCCGCTGTTCGACGAATACCAGGAACAGCTGGACAGCCCGTTCGCCGACATCGCCAACATCGGCGGGCCGAAGGCCGGCACCATCACCGCCGGCTGCTTCCTCTCGCGCTTCGCCAAGAAATACCACTGGGCGCACCTGGACATCGCCGGCACCGCCTGGATCAGCGGCGGCAAGGACAAAGGCGCCACCGGCCGCCCGGTTCCGTTGTTGACCCAGTACCTGCTGGAACGGGCCAAGTGACCCGGGTCGATTTCTACGTGATCCCCAGCGCCGATCCGTCGGCGCGCCTGCAGGTCGCCTGCCGCCTGGCCGAGAAGGCCTGGCGGCAGGGCATGCATGTCTACCTGCATTGCGCCGACGAGGCGCAGCGCAGCGAGTTGGACGGCCGCCTGTGGAGCTTCCGCGGCGAGGCCTTCATTCCTCACAGCCTGGCCGAGGAAGACGCCGAGGCGCCCGTCGCCCTGGGCCTGAGCGAGCCCCCGGGGAACCATCGCGACCTGCTGATCAACCTGGCCCTCGAGGCCCCCGGCTTCGTCCCGAACTTTTCGCGGGTGGCCGAACTGGTGGTCGAGGAGCCGGCGATCCGCCAGGCGGCACGGGATAAATTCCGCTTCTACCGGGAGCAGGGCTATCCTCTACAGGACCATCGCCTGCCGCGTATCTGAAGTGCACGACCATGGACAGCCACAAACCGACACAACCCCCGGAGCAGTTGCTCGATGATCTGGAGTCGATCCACGACCTGCTCTACGAACGGAACGAGCCGCCCTTGCTGACCGAATCCTTCGAGCCGGACAACATTCCCCTGCTTTCCGACGTCGTCTCCCCCGGTACCGCACCGCGCGCGCCAGAGCCGCAGGCCGCGGCAGCCACCACGGCAGGGTTGGCGCCCACCGAACAGGAGCGCCTGGACGACGAGTTGCGAGCGTCCGCCGAACTGATCCTGCAGGAAGTCATCGACGACTTCGCCCCGCAGATCGAAGCCGAACTGCGCCGCCGCCTGCAAGCCCGCCTGGGTCGCCTGCTCGGCCAACGCAACGGCTGATCCGGACGCGGCGGGCGCCCGCCGCGGCCCGCGGCCTTACCCCCGGGCCGCCATCCCCGCTATACTCCCGAACTTTCTTCGCATTTTCCCCAGCCATATTCAGCTTTGGTCCCCTTTCGCATGGACAAGACTTACCAGCCGCACGCCATCGAGACTTCCTGGTACGAGACCTGGGAGTCCAACGACTACTTCGCTCCGAGCGGCGAAGGCCAGCCCTACACCATCATGATCCCGCCGCCGAACGTGACCGGCAGCCTGCACATGGGCCATGGCTTCAACAACGCGATAATGGACGCGCTGATCCGCTACCGCCGCATGCAGGGCCGCAACACCCTGTGGCAGCCGGGCACCGATCACGCCGGCATCGCCACCCAGATGGTGGTGGAGCGCCAGCTCGGCGCCCAGGGCGTGAGCCGCCACGACCTCGGCCGGGAGAAGTTCCTGGAGAAGGTCTGGGAATGGAAGGAACAGTCCGGCGGCAACATCACCCGGCAGATTCGTCGCCTGGGCTCCTCGGTGGACTGGTCGCGCGAGCGCTTCACCATGGACGACGGCCTCTCCGAAGCGGTCAAGGAAGCCTTCGTGCGCCTGCATGAAGACGGCCTGATCTACCGCGGCAAACGCCTGGTGAACTGGGACACCAAGCTGCACACCGCGATTTCCGACCTGGAAGTGGAAAACCACGACGAGAAGGGCCACCTCTGGCACCTGCGTTACCCGCTGGTGAACGGCGCGAAGACCAGCGAAGGCCTGGATTACCTGGTGGTCGCCACCACCCGTCCGGAAACCCTGCTGGGCGACGCCGCGGTCGCGGTGCACCCGGAAGACGAGCGCTACGCCAAGCTGATCGGCCAGTTCGCCGAACTGCCGATCGTCGGCCGGCGCATCCCGATCGTCGCCGACGAGTACGTCGACCGCGAATTCGGCACCGGCTGCGTGAAGATCACCCCGGCCCACGACTTCAACGACTACGAAGTGGGCAAGCGCCACGACCTGCCGCTGATCAACATCTTCGACAAGAACGCCGCGGTGCTGGCCCAGGCCCAGGTGTTCCACCTCGACGGCAGCGTCAACCCGAACCTCGACCCCAGCCTGCCGCAGAGCTACGCCGGCATGGACCGCTTCGCCGCGCGCAAGGCCATCGTCGCCGAGTTCGAGGCCATGGGCCTGCTCGAGAAGGTCGACGACCACGCACTGAAAGTACCGAAGGGCGACCGCTCCGGCACCGTCATCGAACCCTGGCTGACCGACCAGTGGTACGTCAGCACCAAGCCGCTGGCCGAAGACGCCATCGCCGCCGTGGAAGACGGCCGTATCCAGTTCGTGCCCAAGCAGTACGAGAACATGTACTTCTCCTGGATGCGCGACATCCAGGATTGGTGCATCAGCCGCCAGCTCTGGTGGGGCCACCGCATCCCGGCCTGGTACGACGAGGCCGGCAACGTCTACGTCGGCCGCGACGAGGTCGAGGTGCGCACCAAGCACAAGCTCGGCAACGAGGTCGAGTTGCGCCAGGACGAAGACGTTCTCGACACCTGGTTCAGCTCCGGCCTGTGGACCTTCTCCACCCTCGGCTGGCCGCAGCAGACCGAGTTCCTCAAGACCTTCCACCCCACCGACGTGCTGGTCACCGGCTTCGACATCATCTTCTTCTGGGTCGCGCGGATGATCATGCTCACCATGCACCTGGTGAAGAACCCCGACGGCACCCCGCAGATCCCGTTCAAGACCGTCTATGTCCACGGCCTGGTGCGCGACGGCCAGGGCCAGAAGATGTCCAAGTCCAAGGGCAACGTACTCGACCCGCTGGACATCGTCGACGGCATCGACCTCAATACCCTGCTGCAGAAACGCACCAGCGGCATGATGCAGCCGAAGCTGGCGGAGAAGATCGCCAAGCAGACCCGCGCCGAATTCCCCGAAGGCATCGCCAGCTACGGCACCGACGCCCTGCGCTTCACCTTCTGCTCGCTGGCCTCCACCGGCCGCGACATCAAGTTCGACATGGGCCGCGTCGAAGGCTTCCGCAACTTCTGCAACAAGATCTGGAACGCCGCCAACTTCGTCATCGAGAACACCGATGGCCAGGACACCGGGGTCAACGGCGAGCCGGTCGAGCTGTCCTCGGTCGACCGCTGGATCATCTCCCAGTTGCAGCGCACCGAGCAGGAAGTCACCCGCCAGCTCGACGCCTTCCGCTTCGACCTGGCCGCCCAGGCCCTCTATGAGTTCATCTGGGACGAGTACTGCGCCTGGTACCTGGAGCTGGTCAAGCCGGTGCTGTGGGACGAGAACGCCCCCATCGAGCGCCAGCGCGGCACTCGTCGCACCCTGATCCGCGTGCTGGAGACGGCCCTGCGCCTGGCGCACCCGTTCATGCCGTTCATCACCGAGGAAATCTGGCAGCGCATCAAGGGCCAGGCCGGCAAGGAAGGTCCGACCCTGATGCTGCAACCCTGGCCGGTGGCCGACGAAGGCAGGATCGACGCCGCCGCCGAAGGCGACATCGAATGGGTCAAGGCGCTGATGCTCGGCGTACGGCAGATCCGCGGCGAGATGAACATCTCCATGGCCAAGCGCATCGACATCATCCTCAGGAACGCCTCGCCCAGCGACCACCGCCGCCTGGCCGACAACGAGCCGCTGCTGATGAAACTGGCCAAGCTGGAAAGCATCCGCGTGCTGGAAGCCGGCGAGGAAGCGCCGATGTCCGCCACCGCCCTGGTCGGCGACATGGAAGTATTGGTGCCGATGGCCGGCCTGATCGACAAGAGCGCCGAACTGGGGCGCCTGGACAAGGAGATCCAGCGCCTGGAAGGCGAGGTCAAGCGCGTCGGCGGCAAGCTGTCCAACGAAGGCTTCGTCGCCAAGGCCCCGGCCGACGTGATCGAGAAGGAACGCGCCAAGCTAGCCGAGGCCGAACAGGCCCTGGCCAAGCTGGCCGAGCAACGGCAGAAGATCGCCGCGCTCTAAGCACTCTCGCCTAGGTACGGGGCTGCGGCCTCGTACCTTTCTCCCCAGGCGCCGCTGTCTATCTGCGCCGAAGTGATCTGGCATACCGCGTTCACCGTGGCGCTGGCCGAATAGGCGATTTCCGGCAGTTTGTTCTGTGTGGCCTGGCCGCTCAGCATCAGCGACAGCATGGCCTTGCCGGCATCGGTATTCATCGGCGGCAGGCGCATCAGGCCAAAGCCGCAATCCGCCGCTCCCGGCTTGCTGACGATGAAGCCCCAGCCTCCACCCGGAGAATTCGCGTCCACCATAAAGCCCACACGCATGATGGTGACGTTGTTGACTTTCTTGTCGATGGCGTGGGCTGATATTGATGTGAATAGCAGCCATAACAAAAAAACAATAACACCTTAAAAAACAAGAAACCATTAACAACACTCACTGCAAAACGTCAAAACCCCACTCTATAAACTGACTAAAGCAACCATGCCTTTAGAAAAATAAATATCCATTAGTTACCCACCTATCTTTCTCAATACTGAAAAAGCTTTATGCCTATTTTTTTGAGAGGCGCTCCGCCCCTCAACCACCCCCTCCAAGCGTGCTAGTAGTACATCACTGACTTCTACTCCTCCTTGCTCTATCCAAGAAAGTGCCAAACCAATCCAGTAGTCAGACTCACTATCCAGTCCCGCCAAAACAACATTTAAGTAACAAAATCCCCCCTCAAGCTTTTCCCTAACCTCTTCGTAAGGTTTCTCCAATAAAACCAGAACCCTCCAAAAACTCTCTTCCTCCTGGAGAAAAAAGACCTGATCCCCCATGGACAAATACCACAACCCTTCTGAATTACACCGTAGCGCCATACCAGCTTTAATATAATATTCAAAATCAGCCATCACATCCCTCTCTGGCGCTCAACCTCACACCATATTCATGAAAACTTCAACCCTTACCATGACAATTGATATATCTCAACAAGAATAAATACTTACCCACACATCCATAAACAGCAAAACAAAACCCACCCAAACCATCCTCATTCATTTAAAATTCACCGCAAATACCAACCATTTCACCCAGAAACCTATCTATAACGGCAACAGGAAAATTATTCTACCCAGCCCAGCCGTTCAAACAAACCCTCCCAGGCAAAACAAGCCCCTACAAACTTGCGCACCCTTATAAAGAAACACTCAAATAACCGCACCATTTTCAAGCTAGAGAAATTCAAAATATTTCTTTAACTACCCCCACCCCTACGACACGATCAAGCTCCCTGATTTCAAAGACATCACCAACCTTCACGTCATTACCGAAGAACTCCCAGCTAGCAAACTTTATCCTAGCCACAACAGCCTCTCCCGGATAGATGACTTTATCTCCAGGATAGGTATGGACCCCACTAGCAAGATATTCCACCTGACGAAATTTATGCTGCGGAGAGTATCCACTCGCAACACCTTTTACCTTAGGCCTAGGCACTTCCTCAGATAATTCCACCAAGGCTAAAATATCGTATCTCTTCATCAAGTCACCGAAAACTCATGATGAGTTACTTTCATTCAGTAAGTCCATGCCACCCTCCTTGGCGGCTACCACTCAAATGGATGGGCTCCTATCAACTCTCCCACCCATGCTTCTAACAGCCTTGATTAAACCGCCCGAGCACCGAGTCATAAAAGCGCCCATTCATCCCAACTCATTCTCCTTGACCTCAACTAAATCCCTCCTATAGACCTGCGCACTCTTATAAAGAAACAAAGAGACAGCGGCATAATCCCCTCTTACCCCCCGGCTGTCCCAAGCGCCAATCCACAAATGTTGGATACCCACTTTCACGAGGGGGATTAAAGGTCAAAAACGCTATACCAACATGAACATCAGGAAGCGATCCTTTATATGCCTGCACACTTACTTCCGACGATCCTTGAGCAGGCCGCCCCCATATCTCCTGACTCAACGCCCGGTACCGCTGGCTACCTGCAGTACGCCGTGCGCGGAAGGGTTGCCGCTGACGATCAGCAGCGAGTCGCTGGAATCGTTCGGCTGCAGGACCAGGTCGAGGATGCCATCGCGATTCAGGTCGCCGATGAAGCTCTGGTAGGGCGCCGCCGTCCAGGCCACGGCGTTCAGATCCGCCGCCGGTGGATCGTAGAGGGCGCTGTAGCTGGCACCATTGCGCAGCAGGACGACATTCTTCAACGGTGGCAGGAGCGGAATCGGCGTAGCCACTTCGCCCCCCACCACGACCACCGAAGTGACCGCCTTCAGGTAGAGGTCCGGCTGACCGTCGCCGTTGTAGTCGCCGCTATAGACACGGAAGTTTGCCGAACGCCAGCCAGCGGCGGTCGCGTCCCCGACCATGAGACAGATCGCCACGGCGACGATCCACGCACTCCAACGCCCCACCATGCATCCCCCAGAGCCCACCCCCATGGCAGGCACGCAGACCGGGCGCAAAGCACCGCTCCCAGGCAGGCGGTGCGGTACGCGTCCTTGCAACTCGGGAGACGTTTACCACAAGGCCATCAATTGGCCACATATCTTTGGTTGGGCTCGAAACCGATGACCTTCTGTTCGGAGGCCACGCGGGGCCTCATCGAATTTTCGCAAAGGGCAGGCACTCCCCCTTGCCCGCCCCCCCAGCGGTAATCCCGCCGCAAGAAAAAACATCAAACCTGCTGACGACTTGCGCGAAAAATGCGATGTTTCGGCCACGCTGTACCCGCACCGCCCAATCAGAACAATTCGCTACAGCGCGCCAATACAATCAGGAGATCGCCGCATGATGCAGGCCTATAAGAATAAATGGTTGCCCCTCAGTGCCCTGGCCCTTGGCATGGCCCTGTCCTTCGGCGCCAACGCCGACGAGCAGAAGTCGGTGGCCGTGACCGCCATCGTCGAGCACCCGGCGCTGGACGCCGCTCGCGACGGGGTCAAGGAGGCCCTCCAGGAGGCCGGCTACGAAGACGGCAAGAACCTCAAGTGGCAGTACCAGAGCGCCCAGGGCAACACTGGCACCGCCGCGCAGATCGCCCGCAAGTTCATCGGCGACAAGCCCGACGTGATCGTCGGCATCGCCACCCCGTCGGCCCAAGCGCTGGTGGCCGCGACCAAGAGCATCCCGATCGTCTTCAGCACCGTCACCGACCCGGTCGGCGCGCACCTGACGCCGAGCTGGGAAGCCTCCGGCACCAACGTCACCGGGGTTTCCGACATGCTCGCGCTGGACAAGCAGATCGAGCTGATCAAGAAAGTGGTGCCGGGCGCCAAGCGCATCGGCATGGTCTACAACCCGGGCGAAGCCAACTCCGTGGTGGTGGTCAAGGAGCTGAAGGAACTGCTGCCGAAGATGGGCCTGAGCCTGGTCGAAGCCTCGGCACCGCGTTCGGTGGACGTCAGCTCGGCGGCGCGCAGCCTGGTCGGCAAGGTCGACGCGATCTACACCAACACTGACAACAACGTGGTGTCCGCCTACGAGGCGCTGGTCAAGGTCGGCAACGACGCGAAGATCCCGCTGATCGCCTCCGACACCGACAGCGTCAAGCGCGGCGCCATCGCCGCCCTCGGCATCAACTACAAGGAGATGGGCAAGCAGACCGGCCGCATGGTGGTGCGCATCCTCAAGGGCGAGAAGCCGGGCGAGATCAAGCCGGAGACCAGCGACAACCTGCAGCTGTTCGTCAATCCCGGGGCCGCGCAGAAGCAAGGCGTGACCCTGTCCGACGAACTGCTCAAGTCAGCCGCGGAAGTCATCAAGTAAAAAAAGCGGCCGCCGGCCGCGGGCGTCCCGCCCGTGGCCGGACGGCACGATAATCCTGCCTTCACGCACTCGGTTACGAAGTCATGTCTCTGTTTTCCCTGTTCGGTGCCCTGGAGATCGGCCTGATCTTCAGCCTCGTGGCACTCGGCGTGTTCATCTCCTTCCGCCTGCTGCGCTTCCCCGACCTCACGGTGGACGGCAGCTTCCCGCTCGGCGGCGCGGTCTGCGCGACCCTCATCGCCCTCGGCTGGGACCCGTACAGCGCGACCCTGGCGGCCACCGCCGCCGGCGCACTGGCCGGGCTGGCCACCGGCCTGCTCAACGTCAAGCTGAAGATCATGGACCTGCTCGCCAGCATCCTGATGATGATCGCGCTCTACTCGATCAACCTGCGCATCATGGGCAAGCCCAACGTACCGCTGATCGCTGAGCCGACATTGTTCACCCTGCTGCAGCCGGAATGGCTCAGCGACTACGTGTTCCGCCCGCTGCTGCTGGTGTTCATCGTGATCGCCGCGAAGCTGCTGCTGGACTGGTTCTTCACCACCCAGAAAGGCCTGGCGATCCGCGCCACCGGCTCCAACCCGCGGATGGCCCGTGCCCAGGGGGTCAACACCGGCGGCATGATCCTGCTCGGCATGGCCATCTCCAACGCGCTGGTGGCGCTGGCCGGCGCGCTGTTCGCGCAGACCCAGGGCGGCGCCGATATCTCCATGGGTATCGGCACCATCGTCATCGGCCTGGCGGCGGTGATCGTCGGCGAGAGCATCCTGCCCTCGCGCCGGCTGATCCTGGCGACCCTCGCGGTGATCCTCGGCGCCATCGTCTACCGCTTCTTCATCGCCCTGGCGCTGAACAGCGATTTCATCGGCTTGCAGGCCCAGGACCTGAACCTGGTCACCGCGGTGCTGGTCACCATCGCCCTGGTGATTCCGATGATGAAGAAACGCCTGCTCGGCAAGAAGGGAGCCTGACCATGCTCAGCGCGAAGAACCTGAAGATCACCTTCAACCCCGGCACCCCCATCGAGACCCGCGCCCTGCGCGGCCTGTCGCTGGACATCCCGGCCGGCCAGTTCGTCACCGTGATCGGCTCCAACGGCGCCGGCAAGTCGACCTTCCTCAACGCGGTATCCGGCGACCTGCCGATCGACAGCGGGCAGATCCTGATCGACGACGAAGACGTCACCCGCAAGCCGGTCTGGGCCCGCGCCAACCGCGTCGCGCGGGTGTTCCAGGACCCCATGGCGGGTACCTGCGAGGACCTCACCATCGAGGAGAACATGGCCCTGGCGCAGCGTCGCGGTACCGGTCGCGGCCTCGGCAGGGCGGTGCAGGCATCGATGCGCGACGGTTTCCGGGAAAGCCTGGCGACCCTCGGCCTCGGCCTGGAGAACCGCCTCGGCGACCGCATCGGCCTGCTCTCCGGCGGCCAGCGCCAGGCCGTCAGCCTGCTGATGGCGGCGCTGCAGCCGTCGCGCATCCTGTTGCTCGACGAACACACCGCGGCGCTCGACCCGCGCACCGCCGACTTCGTCCTGCATCTCACCGCACGGATCGTCGCCGAGAAGAAACTCACCACCATGATGGTCACCCACAGCATGCGCCAGGCGCTGGACGTGGGCGAGCGCACGGTGATGCTGCACCAGGGCCAGGTAGTGCTGGACGTCTCCGGCGAGCAACGCAAGGGCCTCGACGTACCGGACCTGCTGGCGATGTTCGAGAAGGTGCGCGGCGAGAAGCTCGCCGACGACGCCCTCCTCCTCGGCTGACAGGGCCGCTGCGCCTCTCCGCGGCGAAGCGGGGAGGCGCAGTCGACCTGCAGCAGATCAAGGCGCGATCCGCGTCCGTCTGCCACACTCGCAGGCATCCTCCCGCTCAGATGCCCGCATGAACCTCGAACTGCTCTGGGTGGTCGGCCTGCTCGCCACCACCGTCGCCCTCTTCATCCACAACCGCCTGCGCCTGGACGTGATCGCCCTACTGGTGATCATGGCCTTCAGCGTCAGCGGAACCCTTACCCTCAACGAAGCCCTGGCCGGCTTCAGCGATCCCAGCGTGATACTGATCGCCGCGCTGTTCGTGATCGGCGAAGGCCTGGTGCGTACCGGGGTGGCCTACCAGGTCGGCGACTGGCTGATCGCCCGCGCCGGCAGCAGCGAAGCGCGCCTGCTGGTACTGCTGATGCTGGCGGTGGCCGGGCTGGGCTCGGTGATGAGTTCCACCGGGGTGGTGGCGATCTTCATCCCGGTGGTCCTGAGCATCGCCGCCAAGCTGAAGATCCCTCCGGGCCGGCTGATGATGCCGCTGGCCTTCGCCGGACTGATCAGCGGCATGATGACCCTGGTCGCCACACCGCCGAACATGGTGGTCAACAGCGAGCTGGCGCGCGAGGGTCATGCCGGCTTCGGCTTCTTCGCCTTCACCCCGATAGGCCTGATGGTGCTCGCCATCGGCGTAGCCTACATGCTGCTCACGCGCAACTGGCTGAACGCCGCCAGCCCGGCGGAAGTCGGCGCGCCGAAGGCACGGCGGACCCTGCGCGACCTGATCCGCGACTATCGCCTGGCCGGCCGCGAGCGGCGCCTGCAGGTCCAGCTCGGCTCGCCGTTGATCGGCAGCACCCTGGAAGAACTGCAACTGCGCACCCGCCTGGGCGCCAACGTGGTCGGCCTGGAGCGGGTGCGCAAGTTCCACAGCGAGGTGGTCAAGGTCGGCGGCAGCACCGAGCTGAAGGCGGGCGACGTGTTGCTGCTGGACGTCTTCGCCCCTCCGGAGGACATGGACCGGCGCTGCGCCGAGCTGAACCTGGTGCGCCTGCCGTTCCGCGCCAGCTACTTCATCGACCAGTCGCGGGAGGTCGGCATGGCCGAGGTGACTCTGCCGCCGGACTCCACCCTGCTCGGCAAGAGCGTCCTGGAGCTGGGCTTCCGTTCGCAGTACGGGCTCAACGTGGTCGGCCTGCGTCGCGACCACGAAGCGCTCACCGACGGCATGCTGGAAGAGAAGCTGCGCCTGGGCGATACCCTACTGGTGATCGGCGCCTGGAAGGCGATCCGCCAGTTGCAGGGACGCAACCGCGATTTCCTGGTGCTCAGCCTGCCGGCGGAGATCGACGAGGTGGCGCCGGCCCTGAGCAAGGCGCCGCACGCCCTGCTCAGCCTGGCCGTGATGGTGGCGCTGATGGTCAGCGGAGTGGTTCCCAACGTGGTCGCGGCGCTGGTCGGCTGCCTGTTGATGGGCCTGTTCCGTTGCATCGACATGGACGGCGCCTACCGCGCCATCCATTGGCAAAGCCTGGTCCTGATCGTCGGCATGCTGCCCTTCGCCCTGGCCCTGCAGAAGACCGGCGGTATCGACCTGGTGGTCTCGCTGCTGGTCGACGCCCTCGGCGACGCCGGCCCGCGCGTGCTGCTGGCCAGCCTGTTCCTGCTCACCGCGGCCATCGGCCTGTTCATCTCCAACACCGCTACCGCGGTGCTGATGGCGCCGATCGCCATCGCCACCGCCAACCAGATCGGCGCCTCGCCCTACCCCTTCGCCATGGTGGTGGCGGTGGCGGCCTCGGCAGCCTTCATGACGCCGATTTCCTCGCCGGTGAACACCCTGGTGCTGGGCCCTGGCCAATACCGCTTCGGCGACTTCGTCCGGATCGGCGTGCCATTTACCCTGCTGGTGATGTTCGTCTGCGTGCTGGTGATTCCGTGGCTGTTTCCATTGTGACCGGGCCAGGAGCGCGCCGCTCGGCAGAAACACTGGCCAGCCTCCGGCGGATGTGAATAATGCCCGCCTCGCCGTCACGGAAACCGAGACCATGCCCCGCCCGACCAGCCCGCATCCCGACGCCGAGCGCAAGAGCGCCAGCCCGCTGCACCCGCGCAATCGCCACCTGGGACGCTACGACTTTCCGCGCCTGATCGCCGGCAGCCCGGAACTGGAGCGCTTCGTCATCCTCAATCCGTACGGCAGGCAGAGCATCGACTTCGCCGATCCGGCGGCGGTGAAAGCCTTCAACCGCGCGCTGCTGCAACAGTTCTACGACGTACGCGAGTGGGATATCCCCGATGGTTACCTGTGCCCGCCCATTCCCGGTCGCGCCGACTACCTGCACTACCTGGCCGACCTGCTCGGCGCCAGCCACGATGGCCTGATTCCACGCGGTCCCGGCCTGCGTGCGCTGGACGTCGGAACCGGCGCCAACTGCATCTACCCGCTGCTCGGCCACCACGAATACGGCTGGCGCTTCGTCGGCGCCGACATCGACCCGCAATCGCTGGCCTCGGCCGCTGCGATCCTCGCCGCCAACCCACGCTTCGCCGCTGCCATCGAGTTGCGCCGGCAGCCTGATCGCAGGCAGATATTCCAGGGCCTGATCGGCGTCGATGAGCGCTTCGACATGACCCTCTGCAACCCGCCCTTCCACGCCTCGCTGGACGAAGCCACGCGCGGCAGCCGGCGCAAGTGGAAGAACCTCGGCAAGCTCGACCCGACCCGTACCCTGCCGCTACTGAACTTCGGCGGCCAGGGCGCCGAGCTGTACTGCGAGGGCGGCGAAGCAGCCTTCCTGGCCGGCATGGCCGAGGAAAGCCGGGCGTTTGCCACGCAGGTGTTCTGGTTCACCACCCTGGTATCCAAGGCGAGCAACCTGCCGAACCTCCAGGAGCGCCTGAAGACGCTGGGCGCCAGCGATATCCGCGTGGTGGACATGGCCCAGGGACAGAAGCAGAGCCGCTTCGTCGCCTGGACCTACCTCGACAAGAAGCAGCGCCGGGCCTGGCGCAAGGAGCGCTGGACAGCAGCCCTCCTGGAACCACTGGGCGAATAGCCGGCACGCCTCTCCACCCGGCTCCGCTGCCGAGCCCAAAAACGGACACCCCATCGCCTATCAGGATCGGCCGCCGTTTTTCCACTGGAATCGGCAGCGGCAAAACCTAAAAAAAGAGAACCACGATTAACAGTCTCTCCGTGCTGGCACTGCTCTAATGGCTGCCTCCAGTGACTCGGAGCACGCCATGAATCCACTCTACCGCGCCGCCATCCACCAGCTTTTTCTCGCTCTCGATCTCCCGACGCCCAATGACGAGGAGAGCGTACTCAGCCTGCAGGTGGGCCCGCATCTCTGCCATCTGGCAGAACATCCGACCGATCACCTGTTGATGTTCACCCGCCTGGAAGGACAAGGGGACGCTGCGGCCAGCGAGCAGAACCTGTTCAGCCAGGACCCTTGCAAGCCGATCTTGGGCCGCGACCCCGAAAGCGGCGAACGGCTGCTCTGGAACCGCCAGCCCTTGCAGTTGCTGGACAGGGCCCAGATCCACCATCAACTCGAACAACTGGTCGCCGCCGCCGAAGAGCTGCGCTGAGCCCAGTCGGGCGAAAGGAGCCGATGCCGCAGGTTCTGCTTTCCTCGAAGAACCCCGGGGCTGAACTCCAGTGACCATGCCGAGCCAGCCGGAGCACCTGTCCTCGAGGCAGCCGGCTGCCACTGCCCGGGGGCAGTTCCAGCTGCGTCAGCCCATGCAGCGCGTGCGAACAGAGGGGAGCCGAGGGACCGGGTGGCAGGAGCGAGATGCGACTTCGCGCCATCGACGGGCGTCCGGCTCGCTCCACCGTCGCCGTCCTCGCGCCCTGCTCCCTCGTACCGGCAGTCCCCGTCAGCTCCAGCGGACGTTGAGCACGAAGAAGTTCGCCAGCACCCAGACCACCAGCAGCAGGTGGGTCAGTTGCAATCCCTCCTGGCGGATCCAGTAGCCGAACCAGAGCCCGCCCAGCAGCATGCCGAAGAGGAAGCCGAGGGCCGCGCTCAGGGCCAGGTTGAGCCAGGGCCGGGCCGTCTCCAGGCCGGCGCCGAACAGCAGTTCGTAACAGCCGGTCCAGGCCGTGACGACGGCAGCGACCTGCAGCGCGACGATGATCGACAAGGCCAGGCGGTGCATGAGCGGCGAGCGCACCGCCCGCGCCAGCAAGGGCATGTCGATCGCGGGCGGCTGGGCCAGGGGAGCCATCGACATGGTCACGCCGATCGCCCCCACCGAGCTGGCGAAGGCCTGCAGGTTGTTGATCAGGGCGAGGCTCAGCCACAGGGCGAAGCCGAGGCAGCAGGTGAGCTGGAAGATCATCAATGAAGTCTGGGTGTCCATTCCGGGTCCTTTGCAGAGTACGGGCGGTCGTCGCTCGGCGCCCTTCCGGCGCCAACGAGCGCAAGGCCTGCGCTGATCGGGAGGAACGGCGGGAACGCCGGATGGCACTCTAGGACCTGAACCCAACTTGAGGTCAACAGCGACGGCAGGTCTCCGTCGTCCCGGATTGACAAATCGGAAATTCCCGATATCCTCGCCGCCATGGACCTGCTCGAAACATTCAAAGCCCTGTCGAATCGGACACGCCTGGAAATCCTGAAAGGCCTGAAGGACCCGGCGAAGAACTTTCCTCCGCAGGACGAGGGCGACGTCGACACCGTGGGCGTCTGCGTCAGCAGTATCCAGGAGGGCGTCGGCCTGTCGCAGTCGACCGTGTCCGATTACCTGGCGATCCTGCAACGGGCGGGCCTGGTCGAAGTCAGGCGGATCGGCCAATGGACCTACTACAAGCGCAACGAAGCGAATATCCGTGCCCTCGTCGAGCTGATCGGCGCGGAACTGTAGTTCTTTCTACACCACAATATATCGAAAATTCCCGATATCCCTTTTTACCGAAACGAGGATATGCAATGAAAGCGTTGATACTCAAGGCGTTTGGCGGTCCGGAATCCTTCGAGCTGCGCGAAGTGCCCAAACCGGTGCCGCAGGCGGGACAGGTATTGGTGCGGGTCCATGCGACCTCGATCAATCCGCTGGACTACCAGGTCCGTCGCGGCGACTACCCCGACCTGGTAGCGCTTCCGGCCATCACCGGGCATGACGTGTCCGGCGTCGTCGAAGCGGTAGGGCCGGGAGTGACCGCCGTCGCACCGGGAGACGAGGTCTGGTACACCCCGCAGATCTTCGAAGGCCAGGGCAGCTATGCCGAGTACCACCTGGCAGCGGAAGGCATCATCGGCAGGAAGCCCGCCGCGCTGAGCCACCTGGAGGCGGCGAGCCTCAGCCTGGTCGGCGGCACGGCCTGGGAAGCGCTGGTCACACGCGCGGCGCTGAGGGTCGGCGAAAGCATCCTGGTGCACGGCGGCGCCGGCGGCGTCGGGCATGTCGCGATCCAGTTGGCGAAGGCCATGGGAGCCCGGGTCTTCACCACAGTGCGCGAGGTCAACTTCGAGTTCGCCCGCCAGATGGGCGCCGATGTGCTCATCGACTACCAGAAGCAGGACTACGTCGAGGCCATCCTGCGGGAAACCGGAGGCCACGGCGTCGACGTGGTGTTCGACAGCATCGGCGGCGACACCCTGTCGCACAGCCCCGAGGTACTCGCGCAGCTCGGCCGCGTGGTCAGCATCGTCGACCTCGCCCAGCCGCAGAACCTCCTCCAGGCCTGGGGCCGGAACGCGAGCTATCACTTCGTCTTCACCCGGCAGAACCGCGGCAAGCTCGACGAGTTGAGCGCCCTGGTCGAGCGCGGCCGGTTGCGCCCGCATGTCGGCGCCGTCTATTCGCTTGCCGACATCCCCCTCGCCCACGCCCGCCTGGAGAGTCGCGACAATGGCATCCGGGGAAAAATCGCGATCGCGGTCGAGCCGTCGGACGATCCCGCACAGGCGTTCGCCCGCTGACGCCACGGCGCGGAACGGGCCCCGATCGCGGCCCGCCCCGGCATGTGCCCGGTACCGACCCGCAGCGCCCAGGTCGGGCGGCCAGCCGACGAACCGGGGCCTGGCGCAGGCGGAAACGAGCCGTTCGAGGGGCGCCAGCCTGGCCCCTCGCGGGCTCAGACCGGCGGCGTCTCGAGGAACACCGGCAACCCCTCCGCATAATCCGAATAGCTTGCCAGTTCCGGGTATTCGCTGGCGGCGACCCGCTCCGCGACCACCAGTTGGCTGAAGCGCCAGGCCACCGCGACGGTCACCCCGACCAGCTCGATGCCGCCGTCGCGTGCCAGCGGCTCCTGGCGCAGCGCTGCCTCCAGCCAGTCGTAGGCCGCCAGCAACTGCCCCTCCACCCGCTCCAGCCAGGGGCCATGGCGGCGTTCCTCGGGACGCAGGTTCAGTTCGTAGTAGATCTGCACGGATTTCTCGCAGGCCACCAGCGCCGCACCGATCAGACTCAGCGCCCGTGCACGGGCCTGCGGCCGTTGCGGCAGCAGACTGCGTTCGCGGCCGGCCAGGCACTCCAGGTAATCGAGGATCAGGCTGGAGTCCATCAGCACGGTGCCATCGTCCAGCACCAGCGTGGGCGCCTTGACCATCGGGTTGAACAGGCTGAACGCCTCGAAATTGCGAAACACCGACAGCGGCCGGTGCTCGTAGGGCAGGTCCAGCAGGCGCAGGGCGATGGCGACCCGGCGCACAAAAGGCGAATCCAGCATACCGATCAGTTGCATCGCGGCATCCTTTGTCGATGATTAAGCGCCGCTAAGAGGGTGGCGCCTGGGGAAATCACTCTAGTCGTTGCACAACGCGAAAAATATCGAGATAAATTCAGCGAACTCTTTAGAAAAACTTACATGAGCGACCTCCCTCCCCTCACCGCGCTGCGCAGCTTCGAAGCGGTCGCCCGGCTCGGCAGTATCAGCCAGGCCGCCAGCGAGCTGCACGTCACCCACTCGGCGATCAGCCAGCAGATCAAGCTGCTGGAAAACCTCCTCGGCCTGGCCCTGTTCGTCCGCGAGGGGCGCGGCCTGCGCCTGAGTGAGAACGGCCGGTTCTACGCCCTGCAGGTACGCGCCTCTCTGGGCGAGATCGCCGACGCCACGCGGGTGGTGCGGGCGCGTCCGCGGGAGGGCGAGCTGGTGGTCACGGTGATGCCGTCCTTCGGCCTGAACTGGCTGCTGCCTCGCCTGCCGCGCTTTCGCGAGCGCCATCCGCACTGTCGCGTGCGGCTGGTAGCCAGTCTCGACGTGCAGAACCTGCGCCAGGGCCTGGCCGACCTCGGCGTACGCATCGGCAAGGGCGACTGGGAAGGGGTCGGTCGGGAACGCCTGTTCGACGACGAGTTGCTGATGGTCGCCGCGCCCGACTTCAACGGCGGCCGCCTGCCGCGCACGCCGAGCGAGATCGTCGCCTGCCCTACCCTGCGCTCCACCGAATCCTGGGCGCTCTGGTGCCAGCGCGCCGGCGTGGCGGAACCGCAGCACGGACTGCTGATCAATGACTCGAACCTGCTGCTGGAAGCCGTGCGCCTGGGCCAGGGCATCGCCCTGGAGCGTCGCAGCCTGGTCGCCGGCGCCCTCGCCGAGGGCCGCCTGGTGCAACTGGGCGACATCCGCGTGCCCTACCCCTATCCCTACTGGCTGGTCTGGCCGCAGCGCGAGCCGCCGAGCGACCGCCACCAGGCCTTCGCCGACTGGCTGCGCGAGGAGGCCCGGCGCTACCAGGCCGAGCAACCGCCGCTCAGCGAATGAAGTTGCGGCTGATCTCGCGGAAGCGGTCGCTGCCGGCGCGTTCCATCCATTCGAAGGCGACCATCTCCCGCGACACGATCATCGCCCCGGCCTGGCGCATCCGCTCCACGGCCAGTGCCTTGTCGCTCGGCCGCCGCGAACCGATCGCCTCCTCCACGACGAACACCTCGCGACCACGGCCAAGCAGGTCGAGCACGGTCTGCAGCACGCAGACATGCGCCTCGCTGCCGCAAACCACGAACTGCCGGCGGTCGCCGCCGGGCGCGCGCAGCAGGGCACCGTCGGCGGCGGCCGAGAAATCCAGCTTCTCGAGGATCTGCGTGGGCTCCAGCTCATCGCGCAGGGCCGCCACCGTCGGCCCCAGGCCCTTGCTGTACTGCTCGCTGGCCAGCACCGGCACGTCCAGTGCGCGGGCCACGCGCAACAACCACTGGCTGTACTCGACCAGCGCCGGGCCGTCGTCGATGGCCGGCAGCAGGCTCTCCTGGATATCGACCACCAGCAGGGTCGAGGTTGCGGCGCGGATCAGCATGGCGTCCTCCTTCGGTTCGACGTCTCGGTTCGTCTGGCTTAGGCTTGCACGGCACGGGCGCCATGGACAGCGCGTCCTCCCACAACCCTAGCAGGAGCCTGCGATGAATATCAGCCTGCATTTCGAATCGCGCCTGCAGGCCAGCCCCGAACAGCTCTGGCGGTGGATCACCTCGGTGGACGGGATACTCCGCGAGATACGCCCGTTGCTGAGCATGAGCGTACCGCCCGGTATCCGCAGCCTCGAAGACCTGGAGGTGGTGCCCCGGCGCCCGCTGTTCCGCAGCCACATGCGCCTGTTCGGCTTGCTGCCGCTGGGCACTTCGCAACTGACCCTGCTGGAGCTGACGCCCGGCCGTGGCTTCATCGAACAGTCGCCGATGACCGGCATGCGCCTCTGGCGCCACGAGCGACGCATCCTGCCGGCACCGGGCGAGGCCGGGGAATGCCTGCTGGTCGACCAGTTGACCGTACGCCCGCTATTCGCCGCCGGGCTGGTACGCTGGTTCCTCACCCGCATCTTCCGGCATCGCCACCGGGTGCTCTGCCGGCAGTTCCGCACGGACCGCCGGTGACCCTCGGCTACGCTGAGGAGTGCGCCCGCCCGCATCCGCCATACCCTTCTGAAGAGCAGCACAAGGACCGCTCATGAATCGCATCAAGCACCTGCTCAAGGACCTCGCCATCCTGATCCGCGCCAACCTCTGGCTGATCCCGGTGATCGCCGCCCTGGTCGCCGCGGTGTTCTATTTCGTCGCCCCGCCGCCGCCGATGAGCGCGACCATGGCCACCGGCGCCGAGGGCGGCGGCTACGCCGTGTTCGCCGGCAAGCTCCGGGAAAAGCTCAAGGAGCAGGGATTCGAACTGAAGCTGGTGCCCAGCGCCGGCTCGCGCGACAACCTGGAGCGCCTGCTCGGCACCGGCGAGGTCGACATCGCCCTGGTCCAGAGCGGCCAGGAGCGCCAGCTCGAAGCCGGGCAGGCGCGCCAGTTGCAGACCCTCGGCGCGGTCTACCAGGAGCCGCTCTGGCTGTTCCACCGCAGCAACGTGCACATCGACCAGCTCAGCGACCTGCTGCACCTGCGCCTGGCCATCGGCAGCGACGGCAGCGGCACCCGCGCCGCCACCGAGGCGATCCTGCAGGCCAACGACATCGCCCCGGGACACTATCCGATCACCTGGGAAGCCCGCGGCGGCAACGCGGTGGTCGACGACCTGCTGGCCGGCAAGCTGGACGCGGCGTTCATCGTCGGGCCGGCGGAGAACCCGGCGATCCAGAAATTGGCCGACAACGACCAGCTTCGCCTGGTCAACTTCCGCCGCAGCGCCGCCTACGAGGCGCGCCTGCCGTTCCTCAAGCGGGTCGAGGTCGGCGAAGGCCTGCTCAACCTGCCGCGCAACGTGCCGGAACGAAACATCAGCACCCTGTCGCCGGTGGCCACCCTGGTGATCAACGAGCGCTTCCACCCGGCGCTGATCCCGCTGGTGCTGGAAGCCGCGCGCGAGGTGATGAAGGACGGCAGCCTGCTCGACAAGCCCGGCGCCTTCCCCAGCGCCGAGCCGCGCACCCTGCGCCTGCACGAGGACGCCGAGCGCTACTACAAGAGCGGCCTGCCGCTGCTGCAGCGCTACCTGCCGTTCCGCATCGCCTCCCTGGCGGACCGCTACATCATCCTGCTGATCCCGTTCATCGCCATCCTCATCCCGCTGATGAAGTCCATCGGCCCGCTGTATCGCTGGCGCATCCGCGCGCGCATCTACCGCTGGTACCGCTACATCCGCGACATCGACCGCAAGCTCGACAGCGGCACCGACGCCGAGCAACTGAGAAGCGAGATCGAGCGGCTGGAGAAACTGGAGAGCGAGCTGAACACCGTGGAGGTGCCGCTCTCCTACTACCACGAGCTGTACGAGCTGCACCTGCACCTGAACTTCGTGATCAAGCGCCTGCACGGTCTGCAGGAACGCCAGGCGACGCAGGCAGAAGCCGGCAACCTCGGGTAAACTGGCCGATCCGCGGGCGCGCCAGCGGCGTGTCCCGCAGCATCGCGGAAACCTGCGCGGCGCCGCCGATTACCTGAAAGGTCGAACCTGACATGCCGATCCATCACGCCATCGTCCACCTGATCGAGAAGAAGCCCGACGGCACCCCGGCCGTGCTCCACGCGCGCGACGCCGAGCTGGGCGACTCCCAGGCCATCGAGAACCTGCTGGCCGACCTCAACGAAAGCTACAACGCCAAGAACAAGGCCTGGGGCTTCTTCCAGGGCGAGTCCGGGGCCTACCCGTTCAGCGGCTGGCTCGGCGAGTACCTGGAGGGCGACCGCGACTTCGTCGGCTTCAGCCGCGAAGCGGTCGAGCACCTGCAAAAGCTGATGGAGGAGTCCAATCTCTCCACCGGCGGCCACGTCCTGTTCGCCCACTACCAGCAAGGCATGACCGACTACCTGGCGATCGCCCTGCTGCACCACAGCGAAGGCGTGGCGGTGAACGAGTCGCTGGAGGTCACCCCGTCGCGCCACCTGGACCTCGGCCAGTTGCACCTGGCCGCGCGGATCAACATTTCCGAATGGCGCAACAACAAGCAGTCGAAGCAGTACATCTCGTTCATCAAGGGCAAGGGCGGGAAGAAGGTCTCCGACTATTTCCGCGACTTCATCGGCTGCCAGGAAGGGGTGGATTCGCCGAGCGAGACGCGCACCCTGCTGAAAGCCTTCAGCGATTTCGTGGAAAGCGAGGACATGGCCGAGGAACAGGCCCGCGAGAAGACCGAGACGCTGGTCGACTACGCCACCTCGCAGGCGCGCATCGGCGAGCCGATGACCCTCGACGCGCTTTCGGAACTGATGGACGACCAGCAACCGCGGGCGTTCTACGACTACATCCGTAACAAGGACTACGGCCTGTCGCCGGAAATCCCGGCGGACAAGCGCACCCTCAACCAGTTCCGCCGCTTCACCGGCCGCGCCGAAGGCCTGTCGATCAGCTTCGAGGCGCACCTGCTGGGCTCCAAGGTGGAATACGACGAAGAGCGCGACATGCTGATCATCCGCCAGTTGCCGACCCAGTTGAAGGACCAGCTCAAGCGGCGCAAGGACTGACCCGCGCCGCCCCGGAGCGCCGCCGGCGCTCCCTTTCCCTCCTCAGCCGCAGGCCCAGTCGAAGCGCATGTCGCGGAAATCGAGCTGGGCGTTGCCGCCGCCGAAGTTGTAGCCGCCCAGGTATTCCTCGAACTCTACGTAGAAGGGACTCATCTCCGGCACGCCCTGCACCGGACGCATGGTGCCGCCGATATGGTTCGGCAGGTGCCCTTCCACCCAGGGATGCTCGCGGTAGTTGTCGCGCTCGATCTTGCCGTCCAGCCAGTAGTGCGGCAGTTGGTAGCCGCCGTCGCCGTATTCGCTGGGCACCACCCCGGCGTTGGGGTCTTGCGCCCGCGCCGTCCAGCGCAGCGGGTAGCGCTGCTGGTGGCCGGCCGCCGGGCGACCACCGAGGGCGCGCAGCAGGTAGTAGTCGTCCTCCGCCCAGTCCGGCACGAAGCTGGCCGCCGAACCAGCCTCCAGCCACTGCGGCGGCTCGGTCTGCGCCAGCAGCGGGTTGCCCGCCGGCAGCGCCGGCGGCTGGCAGGGCGCGCCGCTGAATTCAGCGGCGTCGAGCAGGATCAACGCATAGGCGCCGCCAAGGATGTCCTCCATCCGATGCAGACGCGGATGGCTATTGCGCCCGGCCTCCCAGAACGGCCGCAGTTCCGCGTCGGCCGGCGGTTGCGCGGGCGGATCGATGAGCATCTCGCGAATGCCATCGACGCTGGTCGGTCCACCGTCGTTCTGGTCCGGGGCGAGGGAGAAGAAGCTCAGCGCGACGATCTCCGGGCCATGCACCCGGTAGTCCTCCGGCAGCAGCAGGGTGAAGCCGTGCATCAGCGGATAGCCGGTGTCCGGATCCAGCGGCCACTGCTCCGGACGGATGCCCGGCGGCAGGCCGAAGCACCAGCCGTGGTTGGCTTCGCCGGCGTGCGCGGCGTCGTTGACGATTTCGATGTCGTAGGCGTTCATGGCCACTCCCTGGTCGGTTTTTCCTGTTCCCGGCCACGCCGGCCGGGTGTCGCAGTGTAAAACGGAGTCCCCCGCAGGCGAAGGACTTTCAGCCCAGGCCCACGCCGAGCGCGGTACCCAACCCATAGGTGAAGGCCGCGGCAAGGGTACCGACCAGCACCTGGCGCAACGCCGAGAACGCCAGCGGCCGCCCGGTGAAACGGGCGGTGACCGCGCCGCTGAACAGCAGCGCAAGCAGGCTGAACAGCAGGCTTGCGACCAGCGCCGCGGCACCGTCAAGGAACAGGAACGGCGCCACCGGCACCAGAGCGCCAAGGGAAAACAGCAGGAACGACGTACCCGCCGCGTTCCACGGGTTGCCGCCCAACTCCGTCGGATCGATGCCGAGGGCCTCGCGGGACAAGGTGTCCAGCGCGCCACGACCGTCGTTCATCAGTTGCAGGGCCACGCGCCGGGCGGATACCTCGCTCAGCCCCTTGGCGGTGAAGATATCGATCAGTTCCTGGGTCTCGGTGTCCGGGCAGAGCCTGAGCAAGCGTTCTTCCTCGGCGATGCGCTTGCTCGCCATCTCGCGGGCGTTGGTCACCGACAGCCACTCGCCGAGGGCCATCGAGCAGGCCCCGGACACCAGTCCGGCCATCCCGGTGAGGACGATGGACGAATGCGCCATGCTCGCACCCGCCACGCCCATCACCAGGCACAGGTTCGACACCAGGCCATCGTTGGCGCCGAGCACCGCGGCGCGCAGCTTGGTGCCAGCGTCGCGGTCCGGCCTCGCCTCGGGCAACGCGCACTGCGGCGGATCGGCGTCCGGGCGCGGCGACGGGGTCTCCGTCGGCATGCCTCAACGCGCCTCGATGCGAAAGCCCAGGCGCGGGAAATGCACATGCACGGTACCCGCCCGCGGGTCTTCGCGGCGCAGGATGAGTTCCTCGCTGCCGGCGAAGAGCAGTTCGCCCTGTACCGCGTCGACACCGTAGTCGGTGGCGGCGATGGCGACCGCCTGGCCGGGCAGGAAACCGTTGGGATCGCTGAAGGATTCGTCCGGCAATGCCGCGGGCTGGCTGCCGCGAGCCACCTCCAGGGCTTCCTCCGCACTCATCTCGGCTGGCGCGCCGTGGCCGAAGCCGAGCACCCGGCCCAACCAGGCCTGCACCTGCGGGTAGTCGTCGACCAGCGGCGCGGTGACCGGCGTGCCCTTGAGGAACCACAGGCAGTGCGCCACGGCGAAGTCGGCGACGGACGCTTCGCCGAACAGGAAGTCGCCGTCCTCGCGCGACAACTGGCGCTCCAGTCGCGCCATGAATGCCGGCCACTGGTGGCGCGCCTGTTCCAACGGCAGGCGGCCGGCGCTGCCGCCGCTGAATAGCTGGCTGCGATCGGCCATGAAGGCCTTGAGGAATTCCGGCGGCAGCTTGCCGAAGCGCACGGCGATGGACTCCGGGGCGAACGCCAGGCTTACCGCGTGCTGGAACAGCACCGCGTCGGCCCACTGGGCGAAGCTCGCGGCGACCATCTCCTGGCCTTCGGGGAACAGCGCCGGGACCGCCTTTTCCTGCTCCAGGCGACGGGCGATCAACGCGGTATCGCAATACACATCGGCGCCGACCTGCAACACCGGGGTCTTCCGATAGCCGCCGGTCAGCGCCACCAGGTCCGGCTTGGGCATCACCGGCGGAATCATCACCGAGCGCCAGGACAGTTGCTTGAAACCGAGCAGCAGGCGCGCCTTCTCGGCGAAGGGCGAAGTGGGATAGTGATGCAGGATCAGCTCTGACATGGGCGCCTCCGGGCGGATGTGAGGCACCAGCTTAACGCGGCTGGGAAAACGCGCCTATGACAATCCGGGACATGAAGGGCACCCCATCGCCTGGCCCGATGGGCCTGGCGATGGGCGCGCTCAATCCAGCCGGCACCCCTGGCGGGTGATGGTCATCCGCCGGTACGCCGCACGCGGCGCCTCGCGCGCCTCCAGGGCGGCGAGGAACTCCCGGGGACGGTCCAGCGGCAGGCCGGTGAGGAAGGCGCTATCCAGCTCCCACCAGCGTGAGGCGAGCAGGCCCTCGATGATCTCCGGCGGATGCCGGTAGCGGATCACCTGCGCCGGGGTGCCGGCGACGATGGCATAGGGCGGCACGTCGCGAGTGACCACAGCGCGCGTGGCGATGATCGCCCCAGTCCCGACCTTGACCCCTTCCATCACCATCGCGCTGTGCCCGATCCAGACGTCGTGGCCGATTTCCGCGTAGCTCAGCGCCGGCTCGTAGCGCAGCGCGGTGCCGGTGTGCTGGAAGGGGTGGCTGCTCACCCAGTCGCTGGGATGGGTATGTTTTTCCTGGCCGATGAAGCAGTCCGAGCCGATCGAGCAGAAACGCCCGATGGACGCCACCAGGGACAGGTCGGTGCCGCTGCGCACATAGCTGTAGGCGCCGATCTCCAGCCTCGGCGGGACGATGCGCAGGTGGCCGAGTTCGACCTGCTCCTCGAGCACCAGCGTGGTGCGCTTGCCGACACTGGCCGGGCCGCCGGCCAGCTTGCAGCCGCGGCGGCGGATCCAGCGTTTCCACCAATGATTCTTCAGATAACCCACGAATACCCCATGACCGCAGATGAACGTCCTAGATTGCCGGCTCACCGACCTCGCGCAACACCGGTACGCCGACCAACAGGCGCTCCTTGGCGCGCTTGCTCAGGGCCTTGATCGCCCGCTCGCGGCGCAGGGCGTCGCCCTTGCTGGCGCAGGCCTCGACGTAGACCAGCGCGCGGGCGGGGCTGGAATGGAAGAACCGCGCGCCCTTGCCGCTGCAATGAGTGTCGAAGCGGCGCAGCGGATCGTCGCTGATGCCGCAGTACAACGCGCCGTTTTCCGCCCTCACCAGGTAGACCGACCAACACTTCCCGATCGCCGCCGTGGCGGCCGTCGCCTCACTCACTCCAGACCCGCTCCCGCATCCGCTCGCAATACGCCACCAGGCGCGGATAGCCTCGCGCCACATGGCTGAGCGGGGTATCCAGGGTCGCCTCGATGAGGTTGGCGAGGATACCGTAAGCGGCGGCATCGGCGCTGCACGGATGTTCGCCGCCGTAGTACGGGACCTGGCCGAGCAGGCCGTCGAGGGCATCGAGGTCGTCGCGGGCGAAGGCCAGCAGTTCGTCCCTGCCGTGGACCCCGAGTCCCTGCGCCCTGAGGGTAGCGCGGACCTTGCGGCGCATGGCCCAGGCCACCGCGTCGCGCACGCCGAATGGCAGCGAGCCGAAGAACACCGGCTTGAGCACGCGCCAGCTGTCCTCGTCGAACCAGCGGAAATACAGCATCAGGTAGTACAGGTGTTCGTCGCACAGGCGCGTGATCGCCCGTGCCCAGCCCTTGCCCCGTGCATCCAGGCCGGCGTCGAGAGTGACACCGTAGCGCTCGCCGAGGGTACGGATGACGATCTCGCTGTCGCCGATCGCCTCGCCCTCGATACGCACGTAGGGCAGCTTGCCCTTGGGCGCCTTGCGCGGGTCGCTGACGACCTTCACCTGGTACTCCAGGCCGGCCAGGCGCAACCAGGTTTCCAGTTTCAGGCAGTAGGGACTGGCATTGGGTACGTTGAATGCGGCGGGGAACTGGAAGAGCGTGATCATCGCGGCGTCCTGCGGGTTGTCCGCGGCGAGCTTAGGAGATTATCCGCGCTTCGGCCACCGACAGCCTCAGCCGGCCGCCGGATGGGCAGCCTGGTAGGCGGCCAGGCCCTTGCGCGCCTGCCCGCGGATCGCCCGCTGCACCGGCGGCGCCCAGCCCAGCAGCAGGCCCTTGGCGCCAAGCGCCTGGCGGCTCCAGCGCCACAGGTCGAACTGGTCGCGATGCTCGACGATCAAACCGTCGGCGAAGCGGAAACGGGCCTCGATGCGATTCTCCACCCTGCGCCCGGTCTGGGTGAACAGGTAGTGGGCCACCCATTGCGCACGCCCCTCGTTCTGGTCGGCGCGGACGTTCGCGTAGTCCAGGCGGAAGTCCCGCGCCCGGCTGGTCAGCAGGCGCCACATGTCGCCCACCTCGCGCCCGCGCAGTTCGCCGAAGGCCGGGTCGTGGAAGGTCGCCTGGGGGGCGTAGCAGGCCGCCATGGCCTCGCCGTCGAGGCGCTGGAAGGCCTGGTAGAAGCGCTCGATCAGTTCGGCGTTGGGGTGGGCCATGCGGGGTTCCTTGCGATGATAGGGACTTGCCAGGCGTCCCCAGGCGGGAACGCCGTCGCGCCGGGTCGTTTCAGCCGAACCACTCGCGGGCGCTGCGCCAGAGGCAGATACCGACGAAATAGGCCGAGGCGGCGAACCACAGGCCGAGCAGGATCGGCAGGTCGGCCGGCTGCTGGACGATCAGCAGACCGCTGCTGATCAGCCAGACGAAGGTCACCGCGATGTTCAGCGGCATGAACTGGCGCACGCGGAACGGGTGGAGGAACTTCATCCGGGTCAGGGTCAGGGCAGCCAGCACCAGCACCGTGGCGAGGTTGACCCAGGGGTGCAGGTCGAGCACGTAGAAGTACACCGCCACCACGTTCCAGGCGGCCGGGAAGCCAACGAAGTAGTTGTCGGTGCTCTTCATGTTGACGTTGCAGAAGCAGAACAGCGACGAAACCAGAATCACGCCCACCGCCAGCAGTTCGAAATGCTCCGGCAGGGGGATGTAGCGGTAGATGAAGATGGCCGGGATGAACACGTAGGTCAGGTAGTCGATCACCAGGTCGAGCACCGAGCCGTCGAAATGCGGCAGCATTTCCTTGACTTCGTACTTGCGCGCCAGGGTGCCGTCGAGGCCGTCCACCAGCAGGGCCAGGCCGAGCCAGAGCAGGCAGGCCTGGGGTTTGTTGTCGACCAGCGCGAGCAGGGCCAGCAAGGCCAGGATCACGCCGCTGGCGGTGACGGCGTGGACGCCCCAGGCCTTGGCTTTGTTGATGGGAGTCATCGATAGGTTCACGGGCAATTCTCTTGTTCGGTGTTCGGCATGACGCGTCGCTCTATAGTGCACCGGCACCGGTGCGTCTGTCTGTTATCGGATTGTCGGTGCTGGCGAGAGTTCAGCCAGCCCCCGCCGGTCAGCGGATCGGCGGCGCATAGTGCAGGCCGCCGAGATTCCATTGCGCGTTGAGGCCGCGCGGCATCTTCAGCGGGCTGCCGTCGCCGACGTTGCGGGCGAAGATCTCGCCATAGTTGCCGACCTGGCGCACCATCTGCACCACCCAGTCGCGCGGCAGTTGCAAGTCCTTGCCAGCGTCGCCCTCGCTGCCGAGCAGGCGGGCGACGTCCGGGTTGCGGCTGTCCCTGACCTGGCGCTCGACGTTGCTCGAGGTGACCCCCAGCTCCTCCGCGTTGAGCAGGCCGTACAGGGTCCAGCGGACGATGTTGAACCAGGCTTCGTCGCCCTGCCGCACGGCCGGGCCGAGCGGCTCCTTGGAGATCACTTCCGGCAGCACCACGTACTGCTCCGGCTTGGCCAGCTTCAGGCGCTGGGCGTAGAGCTGCGACTGGTCGGAGCTGAGCACGTCGCACTGCCCCGCCTCCAGGGCACGGGCGCTCTTCTCGTAGCTGTCGTCGAGCACCGCCTTGTAGCGGATGCCGTGGGCCCGGAAGTAGTCCGCCACGTTCAGCTCGTTGGTGGTGCCGGACTGGATGCACACCGTCGTGTCCTTCAGTTCGCGGGCGCTGGACACGCCGAGCTTGCGATTGACTAGGAAGCCCTGGCCGTCGAAATAGGTGACGCCGGTGAAGTGGATGCCCAGCGCGGTATCCCGCGAGCTGGTCCATGAGGTGTTGCGCGACAGCAGGTCGACCGTGCCGGACTGCAACGCCGAAAACCGCTCGGTGGCGGACAGCGGGGTGAAGCGCACCTTCTCGGCGTCGCCGAACAGCGCGGCGGCCAGCGCCCGGCAGATGTCGACGTCGAGCCCCTTGAAACGGCCCTTGGCGTCGGCGTAGGAGAACCCCGGCAGGCCGTCGCTGACGCCGCACTGCACGTAGCCCTTGCGCTTCACCGCATCCAGCGTCGCGCCGGCCTCGGCCGTGGCGCTGGCGCCGAGGCAGACGGCGGCCAGCAGCAGCCAGGTACCTTTCATTATTGTCATCTGTTCGCCACTCCCTTCGCCGCCCCTGGGTGAACCGCCGGCCCCGCGCCGGTCGCTTCCCGGGCCGGTCGCCGCACTGTAACCGCAAGCGCCGCGGCACCGGCAGGGGCAGCCGGCGGTGCGACGGCGGCGGGCGACGAACGGCGTGCCCGGCGCACTTCCCTTAGCAAAGCGCATCCGCGGGAAATTGGCGAATGCATGATCTGCGACAATCTGGCCGACTTGCGAGCGGGAAAGCGCCTGTTGTCGAATGGTCCTCCCATTCCGAACGCATATGCCCCCTGCCTGGAGCCGTTATGAGCGAACCCCTGATCCTCGATGCCCCGAATGCCGACGCCTGCATCATCTGGCTGCACGGCCTGGGCGCCGACCGTACCGACTTCAAGCCGGTGGCCGAAGCCCTGCAGGTGGTCCTGCCGAGCACCCGCTTCATCCTTCCCCAGGCGCCGAGCCAGGCGGTGACGGTCAATGGCGGCTGGGTCATGCCGAGCTGGTACGACATCCTTGCCTTCAGTCCGGCGCGGGCGATCGACGAAGACCAGTTGAACGCCTCCGCCGACCAGGTCATCGCCCTCATCGATGAACAGCGCGCCAAGGGCATCGCCGCCGAGCGGATCATCCTCGCCGGTTTCTCCCAGGGCGGCGCGGTGGTCCTGCATACCGCCTTCCGCCGCTACGCCCAGCCGCTCGGCGGGGTGCTGGCGCTATCCACCTACGCGCCGACCTTCGACGACCTGGCGCTGGACGAGCGCCACAAGCGGATTCCGGTCCTGCACCTGCATGGCAGCCAGGACGACGTGGTCGACCCGGCGCTCGGCCGCGCGGCCCATGACGCCTTGCAGGCGCAGGGCGTGGAGGTGGACTGGCACGACTACCCGATGGGCCACGAGGTGTCCCTGGAGGAAATCCACGACATCGGCGCCTGGCTGCGCAAGCGCCTCTGACGCCCGCAGCTTCTCTCAGACGGCGTGCAGCCGGTAGTTCAGCGCGTAGCCGCCGAGCAGCTTTTCCAGCGCCGCCCGGCGTCTTTCGTCGAGCGCGGGAACGTGCAGGTGGGCGAGCTGGCCGTGGTGCTCGTCGGCGACCACCTCCACGCGGATATCCTCGGCGATCCTCCGGCTTTCCTCCTCCAGCACCCGGCGGATCGCGTCCAGGCGCAGCGCCGGCTTGAAGGTCTTGCCCACCGCGGTGACCGGCATGCTCTCGATCAGCCAGACATCCTTGGGCACCGCCGCGCGCTCCGGTACGTGGCGGCTGGCGTGTTCCAGCAGCTCTTCCTCGCTGGCGCTGGCGCCGGGCTTGAGCTGGATATACACCACCGGCAGCTCGCCGGCCTTGGCGTCCGGCTTGCCCACCGCCGCCGCCAGGGCCACGGCCGGATGCCGGTGCAGCGCTTCTTCGATCATCTGTGGGTCGATGTTGTGGCCACCGCGAATGATCAGGTCCTTGCTGCGCCCGGTGAGCCAGATGTAGCCGTCCTCGTCGATACGACCGAGGTCGCCGGTATTGAACCAGCCATCGCCGACCCAGATATCGCGGTTCCGGTCCTGTTGCAGGTAGCCCTTGAACACCGTCGGGCCCTTCAGGCAGAGGTTGCCCACCTCGTTCGGCACGGCATCGCGCAGGTAATTGCCCTCGCCGTCGAGCACCGCGACCTTCACCTGGCAGTACGGCAGGCGCAGGCCGATCGAACCCGGCCGGCGCTCGCCGCCACGCGGGTTGCAACTGGTGCCGCAGGTACCTTCGGTGAGGCCGTAGCCTTCGATCACCTTGAGCCCGGTACGCGCCTCGAACTGGCGGATCAGCTCCACCGGCATCGGCGCCGCGCCGCACAGGGCGAAACGCAGGCTGGACAGGTCGCGGCCATCGCTGGGGACCTGCAGCAACGCCGCGTAGATGGTCGGCACACCACTGAAGCTGGTGACCCGGTAGCGCTCCACCAGCTTCCAGAAGTCCTGGATCAGGGTCGGATTGCGGTAGCCCTGGGGCCCGGCCAGGAGCACCTGGGCGCCGCGATGGAAGGGCGCCAGGCCGGTAACCATCACGCCGTTGACGTGGAACAGCGGCAGGCCGCAGAGCAGCACGTCGTCCACCCCGTAGTCGGCGTTCAGGCCCATGATCTCGGCCATCGCCACCTCGTTGAAGTGGCTGTGCGGCGCCAGCTTCGGCGTGCCGGTGGTGCCGCCGGTGTGGAAATAGGAAGCGACGTCGTCCGGATGGATCGCCCGTCCGCTCTCCAGGCGGTCTGCCGGGCAGTCGGCGATCAGCGTATCGAAGTCCAGCACGCCCTCCGGCAGCGGCCCGCGCTGGGCCTTGAGCGTCTCGCGCTGCGGCGCCGGCAACAGGTTGGCCGGATCGACCACGACGATCGCGTACAGCTCCGGCAGCTGCGCGCGCAGGCCGGCGACCTTCTGCCACAGGTCGGTGCCGGGGAACGGCGCCAGGGTCACCAGCACCCGGGTGTTGGAGGCGCGGATCAGCTCGGCGATGTGCTCCGGCTCGAGCAGCGGGTTGATCGCATTGACGATCCCGGCAGCTTCGCCGCCCCAGATCACGTAGTGGGTCTGCGGCAGGTTGGGCAGCAGGAAGGACACCGCCTGGTGGCTTTCCAGGCCCAGCCGGTGCAAGGCGTTGGCGGTCTGGGTGACGCGGGCGAACAGCTCGGCATAGCTGATCCGCAACGGTTCTTCGGCAGCGCTGCCATGCAGCAGGCAGCTCAGGGCGATACGCTGGCCGTGGCGCTGGGCCGAGCGTTGCAACAGTTCGTAGGTGCTGGATGGCAGGTCGCGCTGTTCCAGCGGCACGCGTTCCAGGGCTTCGATATCGCTCAGCCCGGCGATCGATGGGGACGGATTCATGGTTTTCTTGTTCTTCCGTTGGTGAGTGGGCGGACACTCGCCGGATCGCTCCGGCACCGTCCCGAAGATGCCACCCCCGTCGTCGCCCTACCGTTGTCTTTTTGTAGCGCGCCGCCGGTCGCGCGCACGAACCCTCCCGGAGGCTGCCCCGGGAGCTTCGCGCAGCCGCCTCCAGGCCCCGTCCGGCCAGGCCTGGAAGGCGCCGGCCAAGCATGGATTTCTCCCCGCTGGCAACATGCTTTACACTGGCGCCCGTTCATTCCTTAACCACTACGAGATCGCCGTGCTCAAAGCACTCAAGAAAATCTTCGGCAAGGCCGACGGAACCCAGCCGCAGAGCGGTTCCTCCCCGGTCCCGCAAGGCCCTGCCGGCGCTACCGCGAAAGGTACCGCCCCCACCGGCGAAAAGCCGACCGAGAAACGCCCACGCAAACCGCGCCCCCCGCGCGCCGACAACGAGTCCGGCGCCCCGCGCGCCGCTGAAAAGGCCGAGAAAAGCGAAAAGCCCGCCAAACCCGCCGCCAAAGAAGGCCGGGACGCCAAGCCGCGCAGCGACAAGCCGCGCCGCGAACGCAAGCCGAAGCCGGTGGACAACTGGAAGCTGGAAGACTTCGTGGTCGAACCGCAGGAAGGCAAGACTCGCTTCCACGACTTCAACCTCGCCCCGAGCCTGATGCACGCCATCCATGACCTCGGCTTCCCCTACTGCACGCCGATCCAGGCGCAGGTACTGGGCTTCACCCTGCGCGGCCAGGACGCCATCGGCCGCGCCCAGACCGGTACCGGCAAGACCGCCGCATTCCTCATCTCGATCATCACCCAGTTGCTGCAGACCCCGCCGCCGAAAGAGCGCTACATGGGCGAGCCGCGCGCGCTGATCATCGCCCCGACCCGCGAACTGGTGGTACAGATCGCCAAGGACGCCGCGGCGCTGACCAAGTACACCGGGCTGAACGTGATGACCTTCGTCGGCGGCATGGACTTCGACAAGCAACTCAAGCAGCTGGAAGCGCGCTTCTGCGACATCCTGGTAGCCACCCCAGGCCGTCTGCTGGACTTCAACCAGCGTGGCGAGGTGCACCTGGACATGGTCGAGGTGATGGTCCTCGACGAAGCCGACCGCATGCTCGACATGGGCTTCATCCCGCAGGTCCGGCAGATCATCCGGCAGACCCCGCACAAGGGCGAACGCCAGACCCTGCTGTTCTCGGCGACCTTCACCGACGACGTGATGAACCTCGCCAAGCAGTGGACCGTCGATCCGGCGATCGTCGAGATCGAGCCGGAGAACGTCGCCAGCGACACCGTCGAGCAGCATGTCTACGCCGTGGCCGGCAGCGACAAGTACAAGCTGCTGTACAACCTGGTGGCACAGAACAACTGGGAACGGGTGATGGTCTTCGCCAACCGCAAGGACGAAGTCCGCCGCATCGAGGAACGCCTGACCAAGGACGGCATCAGCGCCGCCCAGATGTCCGGCGACGTACCGCAGCACAAGCGCATCCGCACCCTGGAAGGCTTCCGCGAAGGCAAGATCCGCGTCCTGGTGGCAACCGACGTGGCCGGCCGCGGCATCCACATCGACGGCATCAGCCATGTGATCAACTTCACCCTGCCGGAGGACCCGGACGACTACGTGCACCGTATCGGTCGTACCGGCCGCGCCGGCGCCTCGGGCACCTCGATCAGCTTCGCCGGCGAGGACGATGCCTTCGCCCTGCCGCCGATCGAAGAACTGCTGGGCCGCAAGATCACCTGCGAGATGCCGCCGGCCGAACTGCTCAAGCCGGTACCGCGCAAGCACTGAACGCAGGCGTGGAGAAAAAAGGCGAAGCCATCCGGCTTCGCCTTTTTCGTTTCTGCGACACGCAGGTGCCGCCGTCGGTCATCGAGGCGGGTCGGCGCTTGCCCGGCAATACCTTAAAGTCCAGAATGGACAAATTGTTTACATCCATTCCGGAGATCGCATGAGCGCCGCCACTCCCCTGATCGTCCAGCAGGCCGAAGCCGAGCAACTGCTCGCCCGTATCGACGTCCTCCAGGCCATGCGCCAGCTGTTCCTCGACCTGGCCGCCGGCCAGGCGCTCCAGCCGGCCCAGCAACTGGTGGAGTTCCCCGCCGGTCGCGGCGACTTCATCAACTACCTCGGCGTGCTCGCCCAGGAACAGGTCTACGGGGTCAAGACTTCGCCCTACATCGTCCGCGAACAGGGCCCGTTGGTCACCGCCTGGACCCTGCTGATGTCGATGCAGACCGGCCAGCCCTTGCTGCTCTGCGATGCCGCCCGGCTGACCACCGCGCGCACCGCCGCCACCACCGCGGTGGCGGTGGATGCCCTGGCTCCGGCCGAAGCCGGCCGCCTGGCTCTGATCGGCAGCGGACCGGTGGCCCATGCCCACCTGCAATACGTGAAGGGCCTGCGTGACTGGCAGGGCGTGCGAGTCCATTCGCCGAGCCTGGACGAGCGCCGCCTGCAAAGCCTGCGCGCCATCGACGCGCGCGCCGAAGCCGCCGGCAGCCTGGAGGAAGCGCTGGACGAAGCCGATGTGATCCTGCTCTGCACTTCCTCGGCCCGAGCGGTGATCGACCCGCGCCAACTCGAGCGCCCGGCGCTGGTCACCTCGATCAGCACCAACGCGCCCCGCGCCCATGAGGTACCGGCGGAAAGCCTGGCGGCCATGGACGTCTATTGCGACTACCGGCACACCACCCCAGGCTCCGCCGGCGAGATGCTGATCGCCGCCGAACAGCATGGCTGGAGCCCCGAGGCGATCCGCGGCGACCTCGCCGAGCTGCTCAGCGGCCAGGCGCCACGTCCGGAATACCGGCGCCCGGCGTTCTTCCGCTCGATCGGCCTGGGCCTGGAAGACGTAGCCCTGGCCAACGCCCTCTACCGCCTGCGCCAGGCAGGCTGATCGCGCGATGCAGGAGAGCAGCATGATCGAAGCGGATTACCTCGTCATCGGTGCCGGCATCGCCGGCGCATCCACCGGCTACTGGCTGTCGGCCCACGGCCGGATCGTGGTGCTGGAGCGCGAGGCGCAGCCCGGCTACCACTCCACCGGCCGCTCCGCCGCGCACTACACGGTGGCCTACGGCACGCCCCAGGTGCGCGCGCTCACCGCCGCCAGCCGGGCCTTCTTCGACAACCCGCCGGCCGGCTTCTGCGAGCATCCGCTGCTCAGCCCGCGTCCGGAAATGGTGGTCGACTTCAGCGACGATCCGGAAGAACTCCGCCGCCAATACGAAAGCGGCAAGGCGCTGGTGCCGCAGATGCGCCTGCTGGACGCGGAACAGGCCTGCTCGATCGTGCCGGTGCTGCGTCGCGACAAGGTCTTCGGCGCCACCTACGACCCCACCGGCGCCGACATCGATACCGACGCCCTGCACCAGGGCTACCTGCGCGGCATCCGCCGCAACCAGGGGCAGGTCCTGTGCAACCACGAAGCGCTGGAGATCCGCCGGGTCGACGGCGCCTGGGAAGTCCGCTGCGCCGCCGGCAGCTACCGCGCCGCGGTTCTGGTCAACGCCGCGGGCGCCTGGTGCGACGCCATCGCCGGGCTGGCCGGCGTCCGCCCGCTGGGCCTGCAGCCCAAGCGCCGCTCGGCCTTCATCTTCGCCCCGCCGCCGGGCATCGACTGCCACGACTGGCCGATGCTGGTCAGCCTCGACGAATCCTTCTACCTGAAGCCGGACGCCGGCATGTTGCTCGGCTCGCCGGCCAACGCCGATCCGGTCGAGGCCCACGACGTGCAGCCCGAGCAACTGGACATCGCCACCGGCATGTACCTGATCGAAGAAGCCACCACCCTCACCATTCGCCGCCCGGAACACACCTGGGCAGGGCTGCGCTCGTTCGTCGCCGACGGCGACCTGGTGGCCGGCTACGCCGCCGATGCGGAAGGCTTCTTCTGGGTCGCTGCCCAGGGCGGCTACGGTATCCAGACCTCGGCGGCGATGGGCGAGGCCAGCGCCGCGCTGATCCGCCACCAGCCGCTGCCGGCGCACCTGCGCGAGCACGGCCTGGACGAGGCGATGCTGTCGCCGCGCCGCCTGTCCCCCTGATGACCCGGCGGCGGGTTTGCGGCACACTCGCCTCGCCCGCCGTCCCACGAGAGTTCCTGCGCATGAGCCCGAGCCAAGACCCCAGCCTGGAGAACTACCGGGCGATCGCCGACGGCATCGCCACCCTGTTCTTCCCCCACGCCGAAGTGGTCCTGCACGACCTGCGCAGCCAGCGGGTCGACTACATCGCCAACAACCTGTCCAAGCGCGAGGTCGGCGACGACTCGGCGCTGGAAGACATGCTCGAAGGCGATAGCGACGAGCGCAACATCGGTCCCTACGAGAAGCTCAACTGGGACGGGCAGAAGATCCGCTCGGTCAGCACCGTGCTGCGCGACGCCGCCGGCCAGCCGCTGGCGGTGCTGTGCATCAACCTGAATATCAGCCTGTTCGAGAGCGCCAAGGCGGCGCTCGACCTGTTCCTCTCGCCGAGCAAGCTGATCCCGCAACCGGACGCGCTGTTCCGCGACGACTGGCAGGAGCGCATCAACACCTTCCTGCACGGCTGGCTGCGGCAGCGCCAGCTCGGCTTGAACCTGCTGACCCGCGAGCACAAGCGCGAACTGGTCCTGGCCCTGCACGCCGAGGGCGCGTTCAAGGGCAAGAGCGCCGCCAACTATGTGGCCAACGTGCTGAACATGGGCCGGGCGACGGTCTACAAGCACCTCAAGGAGCTGAAGGAAGGCGGCGACTGACGGCAGCCGCCGCCGGCGAGCGGTCAGTCGCCGTAGATGTCGCTCTTGAAGTACTTGCCCTCGATGCGCTTGTAGGTCCCGTCGGCACGAATCGCGTCGATCGCCGCGTTGAGCTTGCCGACCAGCTCGGCGTCCCCCTTGCGCACCGCGATCCCGGCGCCCTCGCCGAAGTATTTCGGGTCCTTGAACTCCGGCCCGACGAAGGCGTAGCCCTTGCCGCGCGGGGTATCGAGGAAGCCGGTCTGCAACGGGATGGAGTCGGCGAAGGTGGCGTCGAGGCGGCCGGCCACCAGGTCCAGGTAGATCTCGTCCTGGCTGGTGTAGCGCACCACTTCGGCACCGGCCTTGGCCAGCACCGCACTGGCGAAGCGGTCGGCGGTAGCGCCGCGCTGCACGCCGATGCGCTTGCCGGCCAACTGGCTGAAGCTGTCGTCGAGCTGGGCGCCTTCCTTCATCACCAGGCGGCCCGGCGTGAAGTAGTACTTGTGGGTGAAGTCCACCGAGCGCCGGCGCTCCTCGGTGATGGTGATGGAGGACAGCGCGGCGTCTATCTTGCGAACTTTCAGCGAGGGAATCAGGCCGTCGTACTCCTGCTCGATCCACTGGCACTTCACCTGCATCTGCGCGCACAGCGCGTTGCCGATGTCGTAGTCGAAGCCGGCCAGTTCGCCTTCGGCGGTCTTGAAGGAAAACGGCGGGTAGGCGGCCTCGATGCCGATTCGCAGGCTGCCATCGGCGGCGACGGCGGATCCGCTGGCGAGCACGCCGAGCAGCAGGCCTCCCAGCAGGTTCTTGGTGTTCAGCGACTTGATCATGGACGACTCCAGGGGTGACGAAGGTGCGCCCGCGGCCCGGGCGGGAAACAGACGGTGATCCGCCTTTATACTTTTCGTCCAATCTGGACCAAAAAGTATACATCGTCAATCGCCGTCCCTCCTCCGCTACCCCTCCTTACCTCCTTCGAGGAATAGGCCCGCCGGTCCGCGGGACTTAGTCTTGAGCCATACACAGCCACCCGCGAGGTGTTCCGCTACGCAGACATCACCCCCTTGCTCCATTTCAGCTATCACGGTTAAGGCTCTATTTACGCCTGGATCCCCGCGTCACGCTCATGCCGCGGGGATTTTTTCGTTTCGTCAACGCCCTTGAAAGGCTTCGCTACCCGTCGCAAACCGCGCTCCGCCAGCTAGCGCGCCCAGGTCGGCGCCGAGCGCGAGTACCGAAGGGTGCCTGAGCGACGTACGGGACCCGGTCGGGCTGGACATGCCCGGCCACCCGGACGCGCGGCGCAGCTATGTGTAGCGGCTTGCAATCGAAAACCGTCGGGCTCGCAATCAGCGCGATTTTGGGCTCAGATTATCTGTGACTGACGGTGGGGGCGGGCTCACATTAATTGCGAGCGAGCTTGCAATCCATGCGGTGGGCTTGCAGTCCATTACCGCGGGCTCACGCTCTTTGCGACTGACGCTCATACCGGTAATACGCCGATCCCGTTGCCCGAGTTTCCCGATGAAGCAGATGACCTTTGCCGACGCCGAGTACGCCGGCAAGCGCAAGCAGAGGCGCGTCTGTAATGGGGGAATGGCTGCTGCGAGGTGCTCGCGGCGGCTAAAAACACAGAAATGAGTGGGTGATCGGATCGTTTTTAATCGATTCTCCGCTTTCAAATTCGCCGGGGGCTGAAGTCGGCCAGAAAGACATGGCTACTTCAGACCATCCCTAAGGGGGCTGAGCCTATATTGTTTGTAGTCCATGCAAGGGATTGCAAGCCAACTCAGCCCCAAGGTTCCACCTTTATTTTCTGGAGGCAATTGTTACAATAAAAGCATCATGCCCAAGAGAAGCATCTTCCTCTGTACTCTCTTTCGCTCTAGTGTTATTATTATTGACATCATCAGGCACTTTTACTGGATTGACAAGCCCTTCAAATATGGCATCAAGTCTTGCCTCGAACCTCCCTACATCCTTATGCCAGATGAATCCCTCAATTTTTGAAATTGCCAACCCTTTTTTAGTTGCCAAAGATACGACTTCCAGAGTTGCCTTCGTAGTTAGCCACATCTTCCCATTGCCTTCTTTTGAAAAAAAATCTAGGCCATTGTCAACTATTTCGACAGAGTTAGGATTGATCATTACTTATTTCTCCAGATGATTCGCCCGTCAACCGCCCATGCGGAATCGTTCCGATCTGCAATTTGAATAACTTCACCTGTCCTATCGTTCACAACTATATATCCATTAGGAGGACTTCCATATACTGTTGCAGAGTCATTCCGCCCCAGCCCATCTATCGTCTTATTAGGCCGACGCTTATCTGAAGAACTACCTGTTGCACCTTTTCCGATAACATCTCTAATTTCAACCTCAGTCCACCCTCTAATTGGAATTTGCTCTCTGATCTTATCATCAATAACAACATCATGAGGGTTATGATTGAACATTATATAGATTGGCTTAACCCCCGAGCCCACCGGGAAGATCACAATCAGATCGTCCAGATCTAACGGCACTCCCGGATAGGACTCCGGCTCGGCCTGTACTGGGGTGATCGTTGCTCCCTCATACACCGGAACCGGCTGCGGTACGACCGGAGTGGTGCTTGAGGGGTTCTGGCTTCCTGGAGGGGTGGCAGGGGTCCAGGTCAAGATCAGCGGTGGTGTATTCGGCACGGTGGACTTTGCGGGAACCGTCACCTCATACCGGCCCGTCGCAGCATTGAGGGTCGCGGCGCGAACAGGCACGCCCTTGGGGACAGTTGCACCGTTGGTCAACATCGCGGCAATCTGCGATTTACCACTCGGGCTCTCTTGTGCAGCACTCGTGAGTCGTACCGGCATATCAACCGTGCCACCTGCCTTGGCGACGCTTTGCAAATCAGCCGTGCCAGGAAGCCCCAGAGCGGACGCCTCCAGTGCCAATGCATTGCGAACGCCGGCAGGAACCTTGTCACTGTCTTTACCAGCCTGGTCGGAATACAGCGACAGCACCGCGAAGGTGGCAACGTATGCGCCGGGTCCACTACCAGCAATCTGAACCAGGCGATTGACAGCATTCGTTAGGGAAGCCGCCAGGCGAGCCGTCTCCACTGCCGCACTACCAAACCCGGCCACCGAAACCAGCGGCGCAGAGGTGGCCGGCATCGCCAAGGTGTTCGCAGCCTGGATGATCTGATCTGGTACTACATCGGCTGTTTTTTGCAAATCGTTGGTCGCCGCACGCTGTGCTTCGGCTACCGCTGCTGAGACCTCTTTTGCCTTAGCCTGCAGCGCTGCTTCGGTCTGCTGGGCAAAGGTGTTCACCTTGGCATAGGTGCTTTCAGTGAATTGTCGAAGGGTTGCTTGTGCAGCTTGCGAAGCCGCCTTGGTGGGGCTGGCCTTGACCTGGGCGGTTAGCCTGTTGACCTCGGTTTCGACCTCGGCGGCCGCATTGGCAGCAAACTGAGCCAGCGCTTGTTTTCGTGCTGTCGAAAACGCCGTGGCTTCGTTGACGATCTGCTTGACTTTGGTGTTGAAAGCCGTGACCTGGGCTTCTCCACTGGCCTGTGCTGCCAAGGCAATCTGATTCCGAAATGCCGCGCTGATCAGGTTCTGGCTGGACGAAATCTGGCTGTTGGCTTGTTGCTGGGCTTGCGCTGTCTTGACCTGCACCGCCTGGGTTGCCGAGGCGACTGCACCACTGACCTGGGTGGAAACCTGAGACAGACTAGCATCCACTGCTTTCACACGTTGCTGGACCTTGGTGGCGGTCGGAGTGGTGATCGCGTTGAAGTCGGCACCGAGCTGTTGAGTGACCTGCTGGGCTTGCGCCTCCATTGACCGGGCTTTACTCTCCAGTTCTTGAGACGTTTGTTTCAAGATAGCGATTTGCGCCTTATAGATATCAGCGCTGTACGCTTTGGCCAGCTCACTCATATGTCGATCAAGGAACTCTCCATAGAACTTTCGACTGGCTAGCAACTGATTCTGGTACATCGCCTCTGACTTCTGAGGAAAGTCTGAAGCCGTATAAAGATTGGCCGGGCGATCCTCAATGGCCTTTAGCGATTTTGCTTTGGCATCCATGAGTGCATCAACGATACTCTTTTCATCGCGGATGTCATTGGCACTGACCGCTTTAACTGGCAACCCCGCTTCACTCTTGAGTTCATCTACCTCCTTCAAGGTTTTATTCTTCAGGTTTTTCTTTAGTTCTGAATGGGACTTATCAAGAGTATCTCTTAGCCTCCTGTACTCTTGCATTCCAGGGCCAACATACGGGCTTGGTCCTGGCGGGACAAATGGTGGAGTACCGTAGCTTGACCGACCTGGAATGTACTGGATTATGTCTAGCCCACTAGCCTGTACATGCGTAATAACCATCGACCCAGGCTCGTAACCATTATCATTTCCTCTGGTCACGACAAGTGGTGGCGCACTATTATTTGTCATGAATGGCTTTCCTATCGAAAGAGTTGAACCAATATATTTACAGAACCTTCTTGAGCGATGCAGTAGTAGGTAGAAAATGCACGGCAATAGGCCGGCCAGATGCGGCAATCAACTGCAATATCTCAGTTTGAAGCTCTACGATGGTTGCACTCCATTCTTCCCTTTGCGGTATCGCTCCGTTCGTGGAAGCGTCCATCAGACGACCGTTTTCTGGACGCCAGCCTCGTTCCCCTTGGCCGCCCCCAGAAGCCGCGTACTTTTAGTCCAGTAACGATTTCTCGCTTTCAAAATTCACCTATGCTGCCTTTCGCGCATTTCTGGACGAATCATACTGATTGGGTACGTGCGCATTTCCACCGACGATCAACTACTGGACCTGCAACGCGATGCGATGGCCAAGGCGGGTTGCGAGCGAGTGTTCGAAGACACTGCAGCGGCGCCAAGGCCGATCGAATCGGCCTGGCCGCGCTTCTCGCCAATCTAAAGCGGGGCGACACGGTGGTGGTCTGGCGGCTGGACCGGCTTGGCCGCTCGATCAAGGACCTGATCTACCTGGTCGAGCAATTGGAGGATGCCGGCGAGGGTCTGAAGAGACTCCAGGAGAACATCGACACCACATCCACCGGAGGGCGTTTGGTTTTCCACCTCTTTGCCGCGCTAGCCGAGTTCGAGCGCAACCTGATCAGTGAATGCACCCATGCGAGACTATCTGCAGCACGTGCTCGCGGTCGGCTGGGCGGCCGCAAGAAACGCCTGGATCCCGCCAAGCGCAAAGTCGCCCTGAAGCTCTATCACGAGCGCCAATACACCGTGGTGGAGATCTGTCGGATGATGGGAATCGGCCGCTCGACGCTCTACAACTACATCACCGAGGCAGAACGGAATGCCACCAGCAGGCGTAAGGCCATTCCCGTCGATTCGCTGCTGCAACTGCGGCAGCGCCTGGATCACTTGCCGAAGAAGAGCCCGGAGCGGGCCCGTCAGGTGGCCCTTGTAGCTGAACTGTACGGCGTTTCCTCCAGTACGGTCTATCGCGCCCTGGTCCTTCTGCACAGGCCTAGGCAGCCCACCGCTCCGACCAGGGCAAGCCCCGCGTCCTGCCCCAGGCGGAACTGGAGCGCTACTGCGAACTGATTGCGGCGTTGAAGCTGCGCACCACCAACAAGCAGGGGCGGCATCTATCTACACACCGCGCCATTGAGCTGCTGGAAGAGTACGGTGTAGAAACTGACCGGGGCCTCATTGTTGCCCCAAGAGGCGTACTCCACAGACCCACCGTCAACCGATATCTATCACATTGGCGATTAAGGCCTGCTCAACTGTCCCGGGAGCCAGGCGCAACTCGGTTCCAGGCTGAGCACAGCAACGATTGTTGGCAGTTCGACATGTCGCCGTCGGACCTCAAGCATATTGAGCATCCGCGGTGGATCGATCCCGCCAAGGGCGAACCCACCCTGATGCTGTTCAGCGTGGTGGATGACCGCAGCGGTGTGGCCTACCAGGAATACCACTGCGTTTATGGTGAGGATGCGGAGACGGCACTTCGTTTTCTGTTCAACTCGATGGCGCCGAAAGCGGACCCGAGTTTTCCCTTTCAGGGCCGGCCCAAGCTGATCTATCTGGACAACGGTCCGGTGGCCAAGCGTCGCGTTTTCCAGAGCGTCATGCGGGCGCTGGGCATCGAGTGGCAGACACACATCCCTGCCAGCAAGGATGGAACGCGCACCACGGCCCGCTCGAAAGGCAAGGTCGAACGTCCTTTCCGCACAGTGAAGGAAGCCCACGAGACCCTGTACCACTTCCACAAGCCGGAAACCGAAGCCCAGGCCAACGAGTGGCTGTTGCGCTACCTAGTGCGCACCTACAACCAGCAGACACATCGTGCCGAACCCCTTTCACGGATCGAGGACTGGATCACCCATGTGCCAACAGAGGGGATCCGTGAAATGTGCTCATGGGATCAGTTCTGCCGCTTTGCTCGGGAGCCCGAGCGGCGCAAAGTCGGGCCTGATGCCCGAATCACCACCGACGGTACCGCGTACGAGCTTGAGCCAGAGATGGCCGGCGACTACGTCGTGCTGCTCTGGGGGCTGTTCGACGATGAGCTGCATGCCGAGTTCGATGGCGAGCGGTTCGGTCCTCACTACCCGGTGTCCGGCCCCATTCCGCAGCACCGCTACCGGGCTTTCAAGCGCAGCAAGGCAGACGAGCGCTCGGCTCGTATCCGATCTCTCGCGGACCAGTTGGGGCTGCCGATCGCGGCGCTTTCCGGGGAAGATGTACGACTAGAGCCCGGTTCTACTGACTCGACGCTCCCCATCCAGCCCTTCGTTTTCGAGCCCCAGGAATCCCGCATTGCGGCCAAGCCGGCTATCGCCGAGGAACTGGCAATGCCGCTGGCCAAGCTTTCAATGGATGACCGCGCCTTCATCGACCAGGTGCTGAGCGAGACCCTGGCTACGGACTGAGCCCCCCTCGAATCAGGCGGGCTATTTTGAAACCACCCATCATCAGCAGTTGATGAGAGACATCCGCGGCGCCATCTTCGAAGGCCGGCTGATCGCCCTGTGGGGTGTGATCGGCAGCGGCAAGACGGTGATGCTGCGTCGTTTGTAGCACCTGCTGGAAGAGGAAAAGAAAGTCACGGAGTCCAGATCGATGGCCATCGAGAAGCACAACATCAAGCTGGCCACCTTCATCGCCGCGCTCTTCTATGACCTTTCCACCCAGAAACAGGTACGCATTCCCACCCAGATCGAAAAACGGGATCGCGAACTGTACGAACTGGTAAAGAAGAGCAAGCGCCCCGTGGCCCTGTTCGTTGATGAAGCCCATGATCTCAATGGCCATACCTTGACCGGTCTGAAGCGACTGCTCGAACTGGCCGAAGACGACAGCGGCCGGCGACGCTTGTCCATTGTCCTGGCTGGCCATCCCAAGCTGTGTAACGATCTGCGCCGCCCCACGATGGAAGAAATTGGTTACCGCACCGACATTTTCGAGTTGCAGGAAAAGATGCAAAGTGCCGGATTACAGGTATGAGCGTCAGTCGCAAAGAGCCTGAGCCCGCGGTAACGGATTGCAAGCCCGGCGCACGGATTGCAAGCTCGCTCGCAATTAATGTGAGCCCGCCTCCACCGTCAGTCGCAGATAATCTGAGCCCAAAATCGCGCTGATTGCGAGCCCGCCGGTTTTCGACTGCAAGCCGCTACAGCTATGTGATCGCGCGCAGCTCCAGCGACGGTTATGCCGTGATGTTTTCCTGGGGTGAGCTGTACAGCAGCGAGACCCTGCTGGCCTACCAGAAGAGCGGCCTCGCCCTGGCCCCTGGCGAAGGCCCGCTGGCTACGCCCTGAGTCGCCTCAGCCGCCGCTCATGTTCATGAAGCGCAGCACCTGCACCTCGCCGGCGGCGCTGAATTCATGGCGCGCCGGCTTGCGCTGGAGCGCCTCGCCGATCGCTTCCAGCAACGGCCCGTCGTGCAGCGGGTGGCGGCGCAGCAGCGCGCGCAGGTCGAGCGAATGCTCGTGGCCGAGGCACAGCAGCAGGCGGCCCTCGACGGTCAGGCGCAGGCGGTTGCAGGTGGCGCAGAAGTTGTGCGAGTGCGGCGAGATGAAGCCGATGCGTGTCTGCGGATGCTCGACCAGGCGCACGTAGCGCGCCGGCCCGCCGCTCTGCTCGGCGCTGTCGAGCAAGGCATGGCGCTGGGCGATCAGCGCGCGTACTTCGTCGCTGGAGCAGAAGCTCTCGCCACGTTCGCGGCCGACCTGGCCAAGCGGCATCTCCTCGATGAAGCTGATATCCAGGCCGCGGGCGATGGCGAAGTCCACCAGCGCCGGCACCTCATCGGCGTTGCGCCCCTTCATCACCACCGCGTTCAGCTTGATCCGGCGGAAACCGGCGGCCTGGGCGGCGTCGATGCCGGCCAGCACCTTGTCCAGCTCGCCGTTGCGGGTGATCGCCCGGAAGCGCAGCGGATCGAGGGTGTCGAGGCTGATGTTGAGACGCGACAGGCCGGCGTCGTACAACGGCCGGGCGTAGCGCACCAGTTGCGAGCCGTTGCTGGTCATGCACAGTTCGCGCAACCCCGGCAGTGCCGCCAGGCGCTCGCACAGGCCGACGATGCCGGGCCGCACCAGCGGCTCGCCGCCGGTCAGGCGCAGCTTGCGCACGCCGCCGGCGACGAACAGCCGGGCGACCCGCTCGATCTCCTCCAGGGTCAGCACCTGCTGGCGCGGCAGGAAGCGCATGTCCTCGGCCATGCAGTAGACACAGCGGAAGTCGCAACGGTCGGTGACCGACAGGCGCAGGTAGTCGATCTGTCGGCCTTGGCCATCGATCCAGTCGGTCATGTCCTGGGTACTCCGATTGATGTGCGGGAGGAAGAGGGAAACAACGGCGCCGAAACCTATTGCACCAGCGCCCCATCCGCGCCCTCGAAGGCGAAGCCCTCGATGCAGGCGTCTCCCGCCAGCACGCCGATGTACTGCCCCACGGCCCGCTGCAACACTTGCGCTTGCAGGTGCGCGGCGATTTGCGCGCGGGCCGCGTCGAAGTCGAGCGGCTCGCCGCCCTCGCGCCCCAGCAGTTCCACCACATGCAGGCCATAGCGGCTTTCCAGCGGATGCTCCAGCAGCCCGGGCGCGCGGCGCAGCAGGCGCTTCTCGAATTCGGGAACGGTCTGCCCCGGCTCGATCCAGCCGAGGTCGCCGCCCGCCTCCTTCGACGGACAGGCGGAGAAACGCCGGGCCAGGTCGACGAAGCGCTCGGGATGCCCGCGCAACTCGTCGAGCAGCTCCGCGGCCTGCTTGCGCGCCGTCTCGCGGCCTTCCAGGTCGTCCGGCGCGCAGGCCAGCAGCACATGGCGCAATTGCAGGCGCCAGGGGCCGAGCAGGCGTCCCGGATTGGCCGCGTACCAGGTCCGGCAGGCGTCTTCGTCGGCTTCCGGGACCTGCACCTCTTCCTCCAGCAATTGGCGGATGCGCGCTTCCTCCGGCGTCTCGCCGTCTTCGCAGCGGGCCTCGATGCCCAGCGCGTCGGCCCGTTGCAGGAGCAACTGGCGGACGATCAGCGCACGGCAGGCGGCCTCCAGCGCCAGCGCGTAGCTGTCCGCCGGGTGGTATTGCAGTTCGCGGGCCAGCAGGTCTTCGCCGATGGCCACGCCGTTGACCTTCAGTTGCGGCAGTTCGACCTTCTCGACGCGTTCTTCGTAGTGGGAGCAACTCATGATCGATCACCTCGGTTCGGCGGGCCGGCGCCGGATGCGCCGGCCGCCCAGGGTTCAGGCAGGACGTTTCTGGCGCACGATCTGGTAGCGCCGGCCCAGGTACCACACCGGCGCGCTGACGATGTGCACCAGGCGGGTGAAGGGGAACAGCACGAACAGGGTCAGGCCCAGGCCGACGTGCAGCTTGTAGACCAGGCCCACCGGCGCGATGGCTTCGGCCGCCGCCAGCGGACGCAGGGTGACGATGGCCTGGGCCCAGTCGGCGAGCATCACCATCACCGAGCCATCCATGTGATGGGTCGAGGCGACGATGGTGGAGAGGCCGAGGATCAGCTGGGCGTAGAGCACCAGCAGGATCATCAGGTCAGAGGCGTTGCCGGTGGCGCGCACCCGCGCGTCGGTCAGGCGGCGCAGGATCAGTCCGCTCAGGCCGATGAAGCAGAGCACGCCGAAGAAGCCGCCGGAGACCATCGCCAGCAGTTGCTTGTTCTCGGTGCTGATCAGGTGGTGGTAGACCGAGGCCGGGGTCAGCAGGCCGACGAAGTGGCCGGCGAGGATGAACAGCACGCCGACGTGGAACAGGTTGCTGTATACCCGCATGCCCTTCTTGCTGAGCATCTGGCTGGAACCGGCCTTCCAGGTGTACTGCGAGAGGTCGAAGCGCGCCCAGCTGCCGACCAGGCAGATCAGCAGCGCGACATAGGGATAGATCCCGAAGAACAGAAGATTGGTCGACATGCTCAGACTCCTTCGCGGGCCGCGCGGTACTGCATCTGCGGTACCGGCTGGGCGACCCATTGCAATGGTTGTTCGGTGGACGCCGTCGGACGGCGGCCGCTGCTCGACGGGCAACCGCCGGCAGGGTCGGTGAAGCTCACCGGGGTTTCCTCCCAGGCCCGGTCGATGGCCTCCAGGCTGTCGTCGCGCTGTTCCTGGGCCTGGTCGCGACGCAACGCGCCGAGGTCCGGACGCTCGCCGCCGAGTTCCAGCAACGCCTCGAAAATCGCCGCGTAGGCGCTGCCACGTTCCTCCAGGCGCAGCGCCAGCAGGCCGAGGATGTGCGCCACTTCGGCGAGCCCTTCGCTGGCCGCCGCGAACGGCAGCAGCGACAGGTATTCGAGGTACAGCGGCAGGTAGTCCGGCAGCTCCGGTACGTCGATCTGCAGGCCAGCCCCGGTATAGCGGTCGAGCAGGTCGACCATCGCCTGGCCACGATCGCGGCTCTCGCCGTGGACGTGCTCGAAGAGCAGCAGCGAGACCGAGCGGCCGCGCTCGAAGAGACCGTCGTAGCGCGCCTGGACGTCCAGCAGGTCGCCCTGGCAGAGCTCGTTGAGCAGCGCCGCGAGGCCGTCGCGCAGCGCTTCCGGCAGTTCGCAGGTGCGGATCAGCGCATGCAGGCCGAGGCTCTCCTCGCGCAGCTCGGCGCGTGGATAGTCGAGCAGCAGGGCGAGCAGGCGGAACAGTTGGCTGTGATCGTTCATGGCGCTCACTCCTGGATCTGCACGACCTGGATCACGTCGCGGCGGTTGGTCGGCTTGCCGCCGAACAGGTTGACGGCGGAGTTGCTGCCGCCGGAACAGCCGTTGCCGAAGCTGAAGCCGCAGCCGGAACGCTCGGCGAAGGCATCGGAAAGCGCTTCCTCGCGGTGCGCGCTGGGGATCACGAAGCGATCCTCGTAGTTGGCGATGGCCAGGTAGCGGTACATCTCCTCCACCTGCTCCACGCTCAACCCGACCTTGGCCAGCACCTCCAGGTCCTGGCGGCCTTCGACGTGCTCGGCGCGCTTGTAGGCGCGCATCGCCAGCAGGCGCTTGAGCGCCAGCAGCACCGGCGCGGTGTCGCCGGCGGTGAGCAGGTTGGCCAGGTACTGCACGGGGATGCGCAGCGACTCGACGTCCGGGATCACCCCGTCGCTGCCGATGTGCCCCTCGGCGGCGGCGTTCTGGATCGGCGACAGCGGCGGCACGTACCAGACCATCGGCAGCGTGCGGTATTCCGGGTGCAGCGGCAGGGCCAGCTTCCAGTCCATCGCCAGCTTGTACACCGGCGACTTCTGCGCCGCCTCGATGACGCTGTCGGCCACCCCGTCCTTGCGCGCCTGGGCGATCACCGCCGGGTCGAACGGATCGAGGAAGATCTCCAGTTGCTTCTCGTACAGCTCGCGCTCGTTCTCGCAACTGGCCACTTCGTGGATGCGGTCGGCGTCGTAGAGCAGCACGCCGAGGTAGCGGATGCGCCCGACGCAGGTCTCCGAGCAGACGGTGGGCTGGCCGGCCTCGATGCGCGGGTAGCAGAAGATGCACTTCTCGGACTTGCCGCTCTTCCAGTTGAAGTAGATCTTCTTGTACGGGCAGCCGGAGATGCACATCCGCCAGCCGCGGCACTTGTCCTGGTCGATCAGGACGATGCCGTCCTCCTCGCGCTTGTAGATCGCCCCGCTCGGGCAGGACGCCACGCACGCCGGGTTCAAGCAGTGCTCGCAGAGGCGCGGCAGGTACATCATGAAGGTGTTCTCGTACTCACCGTAGATGTCCGCCTGGACCTGGTCGAAGTTCTTGTCCTTGCGCCGCTTGGCGAACTCGGTGCCGAGGATCTCCTCCCAGTTCGGGCCCCACTCGATCTTCTCCATGCGCTGCCCGGAGACCAGCGAGCGCGGGCGCGCCACCGGCTGGTGCTCGGCCTTGGGTGCGGTATGCAGGTGCTGGTAGTCGAAGTCGAACGGTTCGTAGTAGTCGTCGATCTCGGGCAGGTCCGGGTTGGCGAAGATGTTCGCCAGCACGCGGAACTTGCCGCCGATGCGCGGGCGGATCGAACCGTCTGCCGCGCGCACCCAGCCGCCCTTCCACTTCTCCTGGTTTTCCCATTCCTTCGGGTAGCCGATCCCGGGCTTGGTCTCGACGTTGTTGAACCAGGCGTACTCCATGCCTTCGCGGCTGGTCCAGACGTTCTTGCAGGTGATCGAGCAGGTGTGGCAACCGATGCATTTGTCGAGGTTCAGCACCATGCCGACTTGCGAACGAATTTTCATGGCGTCTCTCCTCAAATGTCCTGGGGCAGCGGTTGCGGCAGGGCGTCGCCGCCGAGTCCGCCGTGGCGGGGTTCGTCCAGCCAGTCGACCTTGCTCATCTTGCGCACCACGACGAACTCGTCGCGGTTGCAGCCGACCGTGCCGTAGTAGTTGAAGCCCCAGGCCTGCTGGGCGTAGCCGCCGATCATGTGGGTCGGCTTGAGCACCACGCGGGTCACCGAGTTGTGGTGGCCGCCACGGGTGCCGGTGGTCTCGCTGCCGGGTACGTTCACGATGCGTTCCTGGGCGTGGTACATCATCACCATGCCGTCCTTGACCCGTTGGCTGACCACCGCGCGGCAGGTCGCCGCGCCGTTGGCGTTGAACACCTCGACCCAGTCGTTATCGACGATCCCGGCCTTGGCCGCGTCGTGCTCGCTGAGCCAGATGATCGGACCGCCGCGCGACAGGGTGAGCATCAGCAGGTTGTCGCTGTAGGTGGAGTGGATGCCCCATTTCTGGTGTGGGGTGATCCAGTTCAGGGTGATCTCCGGGTTGCCGTTGGGCTTCCTGTTCAACAGCTTCTCGGTGGTCCGGGTGTTGACCGGCGGCCGGTAGCTGACGAAGCCTTCGCCGAACGCCTGCATCCACGGGTGGTCCTGGTAGAACTGCTGGCGACCGGTGATGGTGCGCCACGGGATCAGCTCGTGGACGTTGGTGTAGCCGGCGTTGTAGCTGACGTGCTCGTCCTCGAGGCCGGACCAGGTCGGGCTGGAGATGATCTTGCGCGGCTGCACCTGGATGTCGCGGAAGCGGATCTTCTCGTCTTCCTTGGGCAGCGCCAGGTGGGCGTGCTCGCGGCCGGTGATCTTCGACAGCGCTTCCCAGGCCTTGACCGCGACCTGGCCGTTGGTTTCCGGAGCCAGGGCGAGGACCACCTCGGCGGCGTCGATGGCGCTGTCGATGCGCGGCCGGCCCTGGCTGACGCCGCTCTCGACGACGCGATGGTTGAGGTCGCCGACCAGCTTCACTTCCTTCTCGGTGTTCCAGCCGATGCCCTTGCCACCGTTGCCCAGCTTGTCCAGCAGCGGACCGAGCGAGGTGAACTTGCGGTAGACGTTCGGGTAGTCGCGCTCGACCAGGTGCAGCGTCGGCAGGTTGCGTCCCGGCATCGGCTCGCACTCGCCCTTCTTCCAGTCATGGCCGTCGCCGCCGAACGGCTGCGCCAGCTCGGTGGGGGTGTCGTGCAGCAGCGGCACCGTGACCAGGTCCTGCTCCACGCCGAGGTGGCCTTCGGCGACGGCGGAGAACTTCTTGGCGATGGCCTTGTAGATCTCCCAGTCGCTCTTGGCTTCCCAGGCCGGATCGGTGGCCGCCGACAGCGGATGGATGAAGGGGTGCATGTCGGAGGTGTTGAGGTCGTCCTTCTCGTACCAGGTAGCGGTCGGCAGGACGATGTCCGAGTACATGCAGGTGGAGGACATGCGGAAGTCCAGGGTGGTGACCAGGTCGAGCTTGCCCTCGGCACCGTCGTCGACCCAGTCGACCTCGGTGGGACGCGGACCGCCGGCCTTGCCGAGGTCATCGTTCATCACCCCGTTCTTCGCCCCGAGCAGGTACTTGAGCATGTACTCGTGGCCCTTGCCGGAGGAGCCCAGCAGGTTGGAGCGCCAGATGAACATGTTGCGCGGGAAGTTCTGCGGATCGTCCGGCGATTCGCTGGCGAAGCGCAGGCCGCCGCTCTTCAGTTCGCGCACCACGTAGTCGGCGACCGGCAGGCCGGCGGCCTCGGCCTCGGCGGCGATGCGCAGCGGGTTGCGGTTCAGTTGCGGCGCCGACGGCAGCCAGCCGAGGCGTTCGGCCTGGATGTTGTAGTCCAGGGCGTGTTCGGCGAAGCGGCTGGCGTCGGCCAGCGGCGACAGCACCTCGTGCATCGACAGCTTCTCGTGGCGCCATTGCGAGCTGTGCAGGTAGAAGAAGCTGGTGCCGTTCATCTGCCGCGGCGGCCGGCTCCAGTCCAGGCCGAAGGCCAGCGGCGCCCAGCCGGTCTGCGGGCGCAGCTTCTCCTGGCCGACATAGTGCGCCCAGCCGCCGCCGCTCTGGCCGATGCAGCCGCACATCATCAGCATGTTGATGACCGCGCGGTAGTTCATGTCCATGTGGTACCAGTGGTTCATCGCCGCGCCGATGATCACCATCGCCTTGCCGCGGGTCTTGTCGGCGCTGTCGGCGAACTCGCGGGCGACCTGCGTCGCGCGCGCCGCCGGAACGCCGGTGATGCGCTCCTGCCAGGCCGGGGTATAGGGCGTGTCGGCGTCCTCGTAGGAGGTCGCCACGTTGTCGCCGCCCAGGCCGCGGTCGATGCTGTAGTTGGCCATCTGCAGGTCGTAGACGGTGGCCACCCGCAGGCGCTTGCCGTCCGCCGCGACGATCTCGCGGAACGGCACCCGGCGCAGCAGTACCTCGTCGTTGGCGACGCCCTTGAAGTGCGGGTGCTCCTGCCCGGCGAAATACGGGAAGGCCACCTCGCAGGCATGTTCCGGGCCATCGAGCAGCGACAGTTGCAGGCGCGTCTGGTCACCGCTCCTGCCGTCCAGCTCGGCGATGTTCCACTTGCCTGACTCGCCCCAGCGATAGCCGATGGCGCCGGTGGGCGAGACCAGCCCGCCGCTGCGCTCGTCGTAGGCGATGGTCTTCCACTCGGGGTTGTTGTCCTGGCCGAGGTTGTCCGCCAGGTCGGCGGCGCGCAGGTAGCGGGTCGGCTTGAACGCGCCGCCGGCGTGTTCTTCCAGCAACACCAGCATCGGCATGTCGGTGTACTGGCGGCAGTAGTCGACGAAGTAGGCGCTCGGCCGGTCGAGGTGGAATTCCTTCAGGATCACGTGACCGAAGGCCATGCCCAGCGCGGCGTCGGTGCCCTGCTTGGGGTTGAGCCAGAGGTCGGTGAGCTTGGCCACCTCGGAATAGTCCGGGGTGATGGAGACGGTCTTGGTGCCCTTGTAGCGCACCTCGGTGAAGAAGTGCGCGTCCGGGGTCCGCGTCTGCGGCACGTTGGAGCCCCAGGCGATGATGTAGCTGGAGTTGTACCAGTCGGCCGACTCCGGCACGTCGGTCTGCTCGCCCCAGATCTGCGGGCTGGCCGGCGGCAGGTCGCAGTACCAGTCGTAGAAGCTCAGGCAGACCCCGCCGATCAGCGACAGGTAGCGGGCGCCGGCGGCGTAGCTGACCATCGACATGGCCGGGATCGGCGAGAAGCCGATCACCCGGTCCGGACCGTAGGTCTTGGCGGTGTAGACGTTGGCCGCGGCGATGATCTCGGTGACCTCGTCCCAGCTGGAACGGACGAAGCCGCCCAGGCCGCGCTGGCTCTTGTAGCTCTTCGCCTTGGCGGCGTCCTCGACGATGCTGGCCCAGGCGTTCACCGGGTCGCCGTGCTGCGCCCGCGCCTCGCGCCAGAGCTTGAGCAACGGCTTGCGCACCTTCGGGTACTTCAGGCGGTTGGCGCTGTAGATGTACCAGGAATAGCTGGCCCCGCGCGGGCAGCCGCGCGGCTCGTGGTTGGGCAGGTCCGGACGGGTGCGCGGGTAGTCGGTCTGCTGGGTTTCCCAGGTGATCAGGCCGTTCTTCACGTAGATCTTCCAGGAGCAGGAGCCGGTGCAGTTCACCCCGTGGGTGGAGCGCACGATCTTGTCGTGCTGCCAGCGCTGCCGGTAGGCACCTTCCCAGGCGCGGCTCTCGTTGCTGGTCTCGCCGTGGCCATCGGCGAATTCGCCCTGCTTCTTCTTGAAGAACTGCAGGCGGTCGAGCAGGTGACTCATCTTGATCTCCTCACCCGGTCTGTGCCGGGCGTTACAACGCTAATCAGGGGTTGCCGCGGGCTGCTGCCGACGGACTCAACAGGGACTCTCCGCACCCTTGCGCGCGTACCACCACCAGGTGGCGACGATGCAGCTCAGGTAGTAGGCGATGAACACGTAGAGGGCGCCCTCGGCGCTGCCGGTCATGTGCAGCGAGGTGCCGAACGCCTTCGGGATGAAGAACCCGCCGAAGGCGCCGATGGCGGCGGAGAAGCCGATCACCGCGGCCGACTCCATGCTCGCGTTGCGCGCCGCGCCGGCTTCGTCGGCCTGGCCGTCGCGCACCCGCCGGGCCCACTCGTTGCGGAAGATCACCGGGATCATGCGGAAGGTTGAGCCGTTGCCGATGCCGGCGAAGAAGAACAGCAGGATGAAGGCGCCAAGGAAGCCGAAGAAGTTGCCCTGGCCGCCGTCGCCCGGCAGGAAGGCGATCACCGTGAACACCCCGCCGATCATCAGTGCGTAGTTCCACAGGGTGATCCGCGCGCCGCCGAACTTGTCCGCCAGCCAGCCGCCCAGGGGCCGGCTGAGGGCGCCCACCAGCGGACCGAGGAAGGCGTATTGCAGCGGGTTGATGTCGGGGAACTGGGTCTTGCTGAGCATCGCGAAGCCGGCCGAGAAGCCGATGAACGAGCCGAAGGTGGCCACGTACAGCCAGCACATCAGCCAGTTGTGCTTGCGCTTGAAGATCACCGCCTGGTCGCGGAACGAGGCCTTGGCGTCGGCGATGTCGTTCATCCCGAACCAGGCCGCGACCGATACCACGGCGATGAACGGCACCCAGATCCAGCCGGCGTTCTGCAGCCACAGGCGACCGCCGTCGCCGAGCTGCTGCGGCTCGCCGCCGAAGGCGCCGAACAGGCCGCCGGCCACCGCCAGCGGCACGGCGAACTGCATCACCGAGACGCCGAGGTTGCCGAGCCCGGCATTCAGGCCGAGGGCGGTGCCCTGCTGGCTCTTCGGATAGAAGAAGCTGATGTTGGACATGCTCGAGGCGAAGTTGCCGCCGCCGAAGCCGCAGAGCAGCGCGATCAGGGCGAACACCCAGTACGGGGTGCTCGGGTCCTGCACGGCGAAGCCCAGCCAGATGCACGGGATCAGCATCGAGGCGGTGCTCAGGGCGGTCCAGCGACGGCCGCCGAAGATCGGCACCATGAACGAATAGAACACCCGCAGGGTGGCGCCGGAGATCGACGGCAGCGCCGCGAGCAGGAACAGCTGGTCGTTGCTGAAGGCGAAGCCGGCGCTGTTCAGGCGCACGGTCACCGTGCTCCAGATCATCCACACGGCGAAGGCGAGCAGCAGCGCGGGGATCGAGATCCACAGGTTGCGGCTGGCGATGCGCTTGCCGTTGCGCGCCCAGAACTCGGGGTCCTCGGGGCGCCAGTCGAGCAGCAGCGGTCCCCGTGCGGCTTTCAGTTGGGTATTGGCGATCATGCCCATGACGGCATTACCTCAGGAGTGGGTGGGAAGGGTGGGAGGAAGGTCGACGTCGGCCGAGGCGGCCTGGCCGTCGATGCGGCGTTGCTGCTTGATCGCGTAGTGCATCCAGACCATGCAGACCACGGTCAGGCCGAACAGCAACATGAAGCAGGAGGAGCGCACGCCGATGTGGTCGGCGGCGTAGCCGAACAGGATCGGCAGGCAGAAGCCGCCGAGGCCGCCGATCACCCCGACCATGCCGCCGACGGTGCCCATGTTGCTCGGGTAGTAGTCGTGGATGATCCGGTACACGCTGGCCTTGCCGAAGCCCTGGGCGATGCCGACGACGAACACCAGGAAGGTGAACAGCCAGACGTTCAGGCCGATGCCCAGGCTGAGGTCGCCCTGGATGCCGTGGATGGTCATGGTGGTCTGCGGGTAGGAGAGGAAGAACAGGCACACCAGGCAGACCCAGAACACGCCCCAGTTCACCGAGCGCGCGCCGTAGTGGTCGCTGAACCAGCCGCCGAGGGCGCGGATCAGGCCGGACGGCAGGGTGAACAGCATGGTGATGAAGGACGCGGTCTTCAGGTCCAGGCCGTATTCGGCGATGTAGTACTTCGGCAGCCACAGGGCCAGGGCGACGAAGCCGCCGAAGACGAAGAAGTAGTACAGGCCGAAGCGCCAGACGCGCAGCTCGGCGAGCGGCGCCAGTTGCTTGGCCAGGCTCGGCCGCTGGCTGGCCTCGGCGGCACCCTTGAGGTGCGCCGGATCGGTCCAGGTGAACAGCCAGAACAGCACGGCGGTGACCAGCATGGCCACCGAGTAGACCTGCGGCACCATGCGCCAGCCGAAGGCGACCACGATCATCGGCGCCACCAGGTTGGTGATCGCCGCGCCGGCGTTGCCGGCGCCGAAGATGCCCATCGCGGTGCCCTGGCGCTCCTTCTCGAACCAGGCCGAGGTGTAGGCGATGCCGACCGCGAAGGAGCCGCCAGCCAGGCCGACGAACAGGCCGAGCACCAGGTAGTGCCAGTACTGGCTGGCGAAGGCCAGGCCGTAGATCGGGATGGCCACCAGCAGCATGTGGATGAAGAACACGATGCGGCCGCCGAAGCGGTCGGTGATCAGGCCCAGCGGCAGGCGCACCAGGGAGCCGGTGAGGATCGGCAGGGCGACCATCAGGCCGAACTGGGATTCGCTCAGGCCAAGCTCGTCCTTGATGCGGATGCCGATGATCGAAAACATCGTCCACACGGCGAAATTCACCGCGAAGGACAAGGTACTCATGCCGAGGACGGAGTACTGTTTCTGACGTAGGGAAGCCATGGCTAAACTCTCTGCACGGACAGCGTTCAGCGAGAGCCTAGGGAAGGTGTTCCTATGCAAATTTGATAGGAATCAATGAAATACCGGCCGTTCCGTGCCTAGATGCGCGCCCCTACCTCGAAAGAGGTATGGTCTGAATTATTGCGCAACCCACTGTTTTAAAAGGCTTTTTACATGAACAAGGCGACCGCGCCGGACGCTGACCAGCGGGACAGATTCTTTGGAGGTAGTGACAGGGCCGGAAAGCCGATCCTGCGCCGCTCCCTGGTAGTCCGCTTCGGCTGCTACCTCACCCTGCTGGTATCGCTGGCGCTGATCGGGATGTTCAGCGCCCTGCTCTTCGCCGACTACACGCACCAGGACGCCGCGGTGATCAACCACGCCGGCTCGTTGCGCATGCTCACCTACCGGGTCGCCCTGGAGCCCAGCCTGGAAGGCCGCCAGGCGCTGCTCGGGACCCTCGGCGAACGCCTCGACAGCGGCGACATCCGCCGCCTGCTGCAACGCCAGGACGCCGACGACCCGATCCGCCAGCTGCACCAGGAGCTGCGCGAGGGCCTGGCGCGCCTGGACCCGCGCGCGCTGCCCGGACGCGCCGTGCTGGACGCCTACGTCGGCGACATCGACCGTTTCGTCGGCATCCTCCAGGCCAAGGCCGAGCGCCGCTCGCAACTGCTCAGCACGGTGCAGGGCCTGTGCCTGTTCCTCAGCCTGCTGGTGGTGTTCGTCACCCTCTACGACCTCAGCTACCACGTCATCGGCCCGCTGCGCGAACTCACCAGCACCGCCCGCCGCCTGGGCCGCGGCGAGCTGGACGCGCGGGTCACCTACAGCGGCGAGGACGAACTGGCGCAACTGGGCGAGCGCTTCAACCAGATGGCCGGCGAGCTGAAGAGCATCTACGGCGACCTGGAAGAGCGCGTGGAGGACAAGACCCGCGCCCTCTCGCAGAGCCACCAGCGCCTCGAACTGCTCTACGCCAGCGCCCGCCGGCTGGGCGAGAACCCCTACGACAGCCGCACCCTGCAACCGCTGCTGAACCAGTTGGAGAAAGTGCTAGACGCCGGCCGCGTGACCCTCTGCCTGAACAAGGACGGGGTCGAGCGCGCCTACAGTTCGCTGACCACCACCGAGCGCCCGGCGGACTTCTGCCTGCAGGGCGACTGCGGTAGCTGCCGCGAGCAGGCCAGCGCCTGCGACCAACCCTCGTCCCTGGCCCAGCCATTGCTGATGCAGCCCCTGTCCATCGCCGGCCACCGTTTCGGCGAACTGTTCATCGAAAGCCGCAGCGGCCGCCTGGAGAACTGGCAGCAGCAACTGATCGAGACCTTCTGCGACAACATCGCCCGCACCTTCGCCCTGTCCCTGCAACAGGAACAGGAAAGCCGCCTGGCCCTGTTCGCCGAGCGCGGCACCATCGCCCGTGAACTGCACGACTCGCTGGCACAGTCGCTGTCCTACCTGAAGATCCAGGTCAGCCGCCTGGGCACCCTGCTCAAGCGCGAGGCGCCGGCGGAGAAGATCGAGGACACCCTCGACGAACTGCGCGAAGGCCTCAACGGCGCCTACCGGCAACTGCGCGAACTGCTCACCACCTTCCGCCTCAGCCTCGACGAGCCGAGCCTGGAAGCCGCGCTGGGGAACGCCGTGGCCGAGTTCGGCGAGCGCGGCGAGGTGGCGATCGAACTGGACAACCGCCTGCAACACGTGCCGCTGAGCCCCAACGAGGAAATCCACGTCCTGCAGATCGTCCGCGAGGCGCTCTCCAACGTGGTTCGCCATTCGCAGGCGCAACGGGCCTGGGTGCGCCTGAGCAGCCAGGCCGACGGCCAGGTGAGCATCGCCGTCGAGGACGATGGCGTCGGCTTTGATCCGCAGCAGAACCGCAGCGGCCACTATGGGCTTACCATCATGCAGGAGCGCGGCCAGACCCTCGGCAGCCAGTTGCGCTTCGAAGCGCGCGCGCCCCACGGCACGCGAGTGCTCTTCAGCTTCGTGCCGACCGCCCTGCAACCCTCCGCCGCCAAGGAGCCGACCCCATGACGGACATGCCAGCCACCGCCGACGAACCGGTTCGCCTGCTGCTGGTGGACGACCATCCGATGATGCGCAAGGGCGTCGCCCAGTTGCTCGAACTGGAAGACGACCTCAGCGTGGTCGGCGAGGCCGGCAGCGGCGAGGAAGCCCTGCGCCTGGCCGCCGAGCTGGACCCGGACATGATCCTGCTGGACCTGAACATGAAGGGCATGAACGGCCTGGACACCCTGCGCGCGTTGCGCGAGGCCGGAGTCGACGCGCGCATCGTGGTGTTCACCGTGTCCGACGACAAGGGCGACGTGGTCAACGTCCTGCGCGCCGGCGCCGACGGCTACCTGCTCAAGGACATGGAGCCGGAGCGCCTGCTCGAGCACATCCGCCAGGCCGCCACCGGACAGATGACCCTCAGCCCGCAGCTGACCCAGATCCTCGCCCAGGCCCTGCGGGGCGACGACCGCTCGAAGAGCCTCGACGAGCTGACCGAGCGCGAACGGCAGATCCTCCGCCAGATCGCCCACGGCTACAGCAACAAGATGATCGCGCGAAAGCTGGACATCACCGAAGGCACGGTGAAGGTCCATGTCAAGCGGGTGCTGCACAAGCTCGGCATGCGTTCGCGGGTCGAGGCCGCGGTGTGGGCGGTGGAGAACGACCTGGTGTAAGCCGCGCGCGGGCTTGATTCCGGTCAAGAAATCCACCGCGGCGCTGCGTCGATACTGGCGGCTTCCTTCCACGAGGCGCCCGTCATGATGTTCGAACGCAGCCCCGACGATCCCCTTCCCTTGGTCTACGCCTGCTCCGGCTGCTCCAACGTGGCGCAACTGGCCAACGATCTCGCGCTGCGCCTGGATCGCGCCCGGCTGGCGGAGATGTCCTGCATCGCCGGAGTCGGCGGCGACGTCCCGCTGCTGGTCCGCCGGGCCCGCTCCGGGCGACCGATCCTGGCCCTCGACGGTTGCCCGCTGCATTGCGTGAAAGGCTGCCTGGCGCGCCATGAGGTAGTCCCGACCCTGCACCTGACCCTCAGCGAACACGGCCTGAAGAAGCGCTACGGCGAGGACTGCGAGGCGCAGGACGCCGAGCGCCTGTTCGTCGAGCTGGAGCGTCTGCTGACGCCGGGCGGCAAACGCCGCTGCGAATGACGGCGCGGCCGGGGGCGGCGGCTATCCCCAGCCTGCCGCCCGCCTTTCGGCCTCCCTCGCGCATATCGCGGCTCCTCCGCCGCGTAAGCGTGCCCGTACCGCCTGCGATACGCAGCAGTGCGCTAGGATGTCCCCTCGGCTTCGAAGAAAGGACATTTCAATGCTGATCGGTGCGCTGCTGGTTCTCACCTGGGTCATCCTCCTCGTCCGATACCCGGCCAAGGCCCTGCCGGTCTCCCTGGCGGCTCTCGCCGGGCTGGGCCTGGTGGCGGCCTGGGTGATCTGGCAGGACAACGACGAAAGCCGCCACCTGCAACGCCAGGAACTGCGCCTGAGCTATGCGCCGGAACGCTGTCCGGTGGACCGGCCGCTGGCGGTCGAGCTGAAGAACGGCAGCGACCGTCCGTTGCTGGAGCTACGCTGGAGGATCGCCGCCTACCGCCCCGGCGACAGCGTCAACCTGGCCGACACCAGCTTCGACAGCCCGCGCTACCGGGCGCCGAACGCCCTGCTCGGCGGCGACAGCTGGCACGACTGCCTGCCGCTGCCGCCGCTGCGTCCGGGCTATCGCGCCAGCACCCTGGAATTCCGCGCCGAACGCCTGGACGGGCGTTTCGGCAACTGACCGAGGGAGGACCCGATGGAAACCCGCCGTCTGTTCGACCAGGGCTCCGCTGCCTACGCCAGCGCCCGCCCGCGTTATCCCGATGCGCTCTACCGCCATCTCGCCGGGCTCTGCGGCCAGCGCCGGCGCGCCTGGGACTGCGCCACCGGTACCGGCCAGGCCGCGCTCGGCCTGGCGCAGTACTTCGGCGAAGTCCTCGCCAGCGACACCAGCGCGCAGCAGATCGAACACGCCGTTGTCCATCCGGGTATCCGCTATAGCGTGCAGGACGCCGAAGCCACCGACTATCCCGACGCCGCCTTCGACCTGGTCTGCGTAGCCCAGGCCTGGCACTGGTTCGACCACTCGCGCTTCAACCGCGAGCTGCTGCGCGTGCTGCGTCCCGGCGGCGTGTTCGCCGCCTGGGGCTACGGCTGGTTCAGCATCGACGCGCAGATCGATGCCGCCATCGACGAGGAATACCTGCGCCCGATCGGCCCGTACTGGGCGCAACAGAACCGCCTGCTGTGGAACGCCTACCGGGATGTCGAGCTGCCGCTGGGCGAACTCCCCGCGCCGGCCTTCGTCATCGAGCAACAATGGAGCCTGGCCCGGTTGTTCGACTACATGGCCACCTGGTCGGCCAGCCGCCTGTGCCGCGAGGCGCAGGGCAACGCTTTCGTGCGCCAGGCCCTGCAACGGGTCGCCGCGCTCTGGGGCGAGCCGACCTCGACACGCAGGGTTCGCATGCCGCTGGCGCTGCGGATCGCGCGCAAGGACGCCTGACCGAGCCTTCGGGCGGTTTTCCGCGGCCGGCGAATCCAGTACGGTAGGCCGCCCTCCTTCCAACTCCCAGCCAAGGAACGCCGCCCATGAGCCAACCCGTCGCCTTCGTCACCGGCTGCTCCAGCGGCATCGGCCGCGCCCTCGCCGACGCCTTCCAGCGCGCCGGCTACCGGGTCTGGGCCAGCGCACGCAAGGAAGACGACGTGCGCGCCCTGGCCAAGGCCGGCTTCCAGGCGGTGCAACTGGACGTCAACGACGCCGCCGCGCTGGCCCGTCTGGCCGAGGAGCTGGAAGTCGAAGCCGCCGGCCTCGACGTCCTGGTCAACAACGCCGGCTACGGCGCCATGGGTCCGCTGCTGGACGGCGGCGTCGACGCCATGCGCCGGCAGTTCGAGACCAACGTGTTCGCCGTGGTCGGCGTGACCCGCGCACTGTTCCCGCTACTGAGGCGCAAGTCCGGCCTGGTGGTGAACGTCGGCAGCGTCTCCGGCGTGCTGGTCACGCCCTTCGCCGGCGCCTACTGCGCCTCCAAGGCCGCGGTGCATGCGCTGAGCGATGCCCTGCGCCTGGAACTGGCACCGTTCGGCGTCGAGGTGCTGGAAGTGCAGCCGGGCGCCATCGCCTCGAACTTCGGCGCCAGCGCCAGCCGCGAGATGGACAGCGTGGTCGACGAACGCTCGCCCTGGTGGCCGTTGCGCCGGCAGATCCAGGCGCGCGCCGCGGCATCCCAGGACAATCCCACGCCCGCCGAAGACTTCGCCCGCCAGTTGCTCGCCGCCGTGCAGCGCCGTCCGCGCCCGCCGCTGGTGCGCATCGGCAATGGCAGCCGGGCCCTGCCGGCGCTGGCCCGCTGGATGCCGCGCGGCCTGCTGGAGCGGCTGCTGAAGAAGCGCTTCGGCCTCGACACGCGCCTCTGAAACCGCCAGGAGATACCGCTATGGGCGACCGCCTTGCCGTACCCATCCGTTACTACGCCCTGGCCGGGATCGCCGCGGCGATCCTGCTCAACGTGCTGCTGCGCGGGGTGGTCCGCTTCGGCGGCCTGCCGGCCAGCCTGCTGATCGCCGCGCTGGTCGCCGGCGGCCTGGCCTGGTGGTTCGCCCGCGCGCAGCGGCGCTGGCCGACCTGGGGCGAGCGCTTGCGCCTGGTCGCCCTGTATGGCGGAGTGCTCGGGATCCTTTACCTGCTACTGGTCGGCCTCGCCTCGCTGAAAGGCGATCCCAGCCCGGCGGCACTGCTCATCGTGGTGCTGCACTACCTGTGCTATCCGGCGCTGTTGCTGGTGTTCTTCTCCGGCAGGGTCTATGGATTCTTCCTGCGTGACGGGTGAAGCTGCCTCAACGAATTCTTCACATTCTCTTCAGCTCGGCTTGACCCGCCCTCGCCTAGTGTTGGCCACCCACCGCACGAGGCCGACATGCACCGTTCACCGCTCGCCTGGCTCCGCCTGCTCCTCGCCGCCGTGCTCGGCGCCTTCCTGCTCGGCGGCCCGCTGCATGCCGCCGAGACTGCCGCCCCGCGTTCGCCAGCCTGGGCGCAAGCGGTCGACCCGTCGATCAACCTCTACCGCATGAGCCCCACCCTCTATCGCAGCGCGCTGCCCAACGCACAGAGCGTCGCGCTGCTGCAACGCCTGCAGGTGAAGACGGTGGTCAGCTTCATCAAGGACGACGACCGCGCCTGGCTGGGCCAGGCTCCGGTGCGGGTGGTCAGCCTGCCGACCCACGCCGACCGGGTCGACGACGCCGAGGTGCTCAGCGTCCTCCGCCAGTTGCAGGCCGCCGAGCGCGAAGGCCCGGTACTGATGCACTGCAAGCACGGCAACAACCGCACCGGACTGTTCGCCGCCATGTACCGCATCGTCGTGCAGGGCTGGGACAAGCAGGCCGCGCTGGAGGAAATGCAGCGCGGCGGGTTCGGCGACGAGGACGACATGCGCGACGCCAGCGCCTATGTGCGCGGCGCCGACGTCGACGGCCTGCGCCTGGCGATGGCCAACGGCGAATGCAGCCCATCGCGCTTCGCCCTCTGCCATGTGCGCGAGTGGATGGCCCAGGCGCTCGACCGGCCGTAAACACGCGCAGGGCCGAAAGGCTTGGTCCCGTCACGCAAGTTTGGCACCCTTGGGGCTCGCCGCCGCACGCGGCGGCCCACTTCGACAGCCGCGACGAGACTCCCATGAGCGATGCCCCGACCTCCCCGCGCTTCAGCGCCGCCACCAGCACCCGCCTGCTCGACCATGCGCAACTGGAAGCGCTCTGCGCCGACTATGACGGCTTCCTTCTCGATCTCTGGGGCGTAGTGATGGACGGCGCCGAGGCGTTCCCCGGCGCCCTCGCCTGGCTCGCCCGGCGGCACGCCGAAGGCCGCCCGGTCTGGTTCCTCAGCAACTCGTCCAGCAGCGTGGTGGAAATGAGCGCCGGGCTCGAGCGCCTGGGCATCCAGCGCGACTGGTTCGCCGGCATCACCACCTCCGGCCAGTTGACCATCGACGCCCTGCTGCAAACCGCCGACTACCGGCGTGGCGGCATCTACCTGGCCGGCGTCGGCCTGGCCCAGCAGAGCTGGCCGGCGGAAATCCGCGAGCGCTTCGTCGACGACATCGCCCAGGCGGCGCTGATCGTCGGCGTCGGCAGCTTTCCCCAGGAAGAACTGGAACAGCGCTTCGCGCCCCTGCGCGGCGCCACCGACCTGCCGTTCCTCTGCGCCAACCCGGACCGCGTGGTGGTTTCCGGCGGCCGCACGGTATACGGCGCGGGCATGCTCGCCGAGCTGTTCAGCGAGGAAGGCGGCCAGGTCAGTTGGTACGGCAAGCCCGACCCGGCGGCCTTCCGCATCGCCCAGCGGCAACTGGAAGCGCGCGGCGCGCGGCACATCCTGTTCGTCGGCGACTCGCTGGTGACCGACGTCCCCGGCGCCCTCGCTGCGCGCATCGATACCCTCTGGCTGGGCGCCACCGGCATCCACCGCGAAGCCCTGGGCGCCGAGTTCAACGGGGCGCTCGACGAGGAACGGGTCAGGTCGCTGCTGCACGGCTATCCGATCCGACCGCACTTTGCCGCGCCAGGGCTGGTCTGACCCCTCAAAGGTCGGAAAAAGGATGCGCGCATGCATTGGCTGGACTACCTGCAATGGCCCGCCATGCTGGTCACGGTGGTGGCCGCCTGGCTGGTGGCGTCGGCGCACCGGCGAAGACGCAAGGTCGGCTTCTGGGTGTTCCTCGCCAGCAACCTGCTGTGGATCGCCTGGGGCCTGTACGCCCAGGCCTATGCGCTGATCCTGCTGCAGGTCTGCCTGGCGGCGATGAACCTGCGCGGCACCCATCGCAACGAAGCGCCACAGGACAGCGCCTGATGGCCGCCAACGAAAACGCCCGCCATGACGGCGGGCGCTCGCCTTGCGAAGGCCGCGCTCAGTGCGCCCCCTCGCTTTTCTCCAGCGGCTGGCCGGCGTAGATACGACGCACCAGCGGGCCGATGGAAAGCCCCTGGAGCAGGATCGATACCAGCACCACGATGTAGGTCAGGCTGAGGATCAGGTCGCGCTCCGGCCCCAGCGGCAGGGACAGCGCCAGCGCCACCGAGACGCCGCCGCGCAGCCCGCCCCAGACCAGGATGCGGATGGTGCCCGCCGGTACCTGCCGGTTGGCGCCACGGAAACGGCGCAGGACCAGGATCGCCGGCCCCACCGTGAGCAGGCGCGAGACCAGCACCGCGCCGCCGAGAGCGAAGGCCGCCGCCACGTGCAGCCAGGAGAACGGCAACAGCAGCAGCTCCAGGCCGATCAGGGCGAACAGCAGGGCGTTGAGGATCTCGTCGATCAGCTCCCAGAACTTGTCCACGTAGCGCCGGGTCTCGTCCGACATCGCGTAGTGGCGTCCGTGGTTGCCGATGATCAGCCCGGCCACCACCATCGCGATCGGCGCCGATACGTGCAGGCGCGCGGCCAGCGCGGCGCCGCCGATGACCAGGGCGAGGGTCAGCATGACCTCCACCTGGTACTGGTCGATGCCGCGCATCATCACGAACACGCCGTAGCCGAGCACCGCGCCGAAAAGCACGCCGCCGATGGCTTCCTGGACGAAGAGGATCGCCGTGGCGCTGACCGTGGGCGCCTCGCCGAGCTGGAGGATGCCGAGGATGATGGCGAACACCACCACCGCGGTGCCGTCGTTGAACAGCGACTCGCCGACGATGGTGGTCGCCAGCGGTTTCGGCGCGCCGGCGGACTTGAGGATGCCGAGCACGGCGATGGGGTCGGTCGGCGAGATCAGCGCGCCGAACAGCAGGCAGTAGATGAAATCCACCTGCCAGCCGAACAGCGGGAAGGTGTAGTAGGCCAGGCCACCGATGACGAAGGTGGCGATCAGCACCCCGGCGGTGGCCAGCAGGCCGATCGGCCACTTGTAGCTGCGCAGGTCGGAGAGGTCGACGTGCAGTGCGCCGGCGAACAGCAGCGCGGGCAGGAACCAGGTCATCAGCACTTCGGAGAAGTCGATGCGGCGGATGATTTCCTGCATCTCCACCTCGAGGATCGGATAGCCCAGTTCCGACAGACCCTGGACGATCAGCGAGAACACCAGCGCCGTGGCCATCACGCCGATGGTCGGCGGCAGGCGGATGAAGCGGTAGTTGACGTAGGTGAGCAAGGTGGTCAAGGCAATGAATGCCGCGACGAGATCGAGCATGACGCGGGGTACTCCCTTAGCAGAAGGTAAAACACCTACCCCAAAAGGCCGATCCGTGAACCGTGGGGTGCGAATGTCTGGAAAAGCCCGAGAAAATTTCGGAACCCGCATCATAACCGCAGAAAAGCCCTGGGCGTCGATCGCACCGATACGGTGCATGGCGCGCCGCCGACGCGGCAACGCCCTTCTCGCCCGCTCCCCCGGGAAAATTTCTTCGTTCGCCGCCAGCCCAGGCGAGACGGCGGCTGCGGCCGCTTGCCCAGGCCCGGTCATGGCACAAGCATGGCCGTTTCGTTGAACCTCCGCGAACGACGAACGGTCAACCCTTTCAGGGTCGGCAATTCGGTGCCCATCCGAAGCCTTTGATTTCCGGCCTGTTTCCGCGCTTCGACGAAGCGCCCGACAGCGTAGCCAACGCTCATTCCGAAGGGAGTCCCGACCATGGTGAAAACCTGTGGCAAGGCCCTGCTCGGCCTCTGCGCCGCAGCCGCCGTACTGGCCTTGCTGATCCACTGGATCACCCCCGCGACCATCCTCCACTACCGCGAGGACCTGCTGTTCTACTTGCAGGCCCACCTGGTGCTGGTCTTCAGTTCGATGGCGGCCGCCCTGCTGGTCGGCGTGCCGGCCGGCATCCTGCTCAGCCGTCCCGGCATGCAGGCCCAGGCCGAACGCCTGATGCAGGTGTTCAACGTCGGCAACACCATCCCGCCGCTGGCGGTGCTGGCCATCGCCCTGGCGATCATCGGCATCGGCAACGGCCCGGCAATCCTCGCCCTGTTCCTCGCCTCGCTGCTGCCGATCGTGCGCAACACCTACGAGGGCCTGCGCAATGTCTCGCCGGCGCTGAAGGAAGCCGCCACCGGCATCGGCATGACGCCCAACCAGGTGCTGCTGCGGGTGGAACTGCCGAACGCGGTGCCGATCATCGTCGGCGGCGTGCGCGTGGCCCTGGCGCTGAACGTCGGCTCCGCGCCGCTGGCGTTCCTGATCGGCGCCAACAGCCTGGGCAGCCTGATCTTCCCCGGCATCTACCTGAACAACCACCAGCAACTGCTGCTCGGCGCCGCCTGCACGGCGCTCCTCGCCCTGCTGCTGGACGCCCTGGTGGTGCTGTTCAGCCGCATGTTCCTGGAACGCGGCCTGACCGCCAAGGAGGCCTGATGAACCGACTGATCCGCTCACTCTGCCTGGCCTGCGCCGGCCTGTTCGCCGCCGGCCTGGCGCAGGCGGAAACCCTGCGCATCGGCGGCAAGACCTTCACCGAGCAGCGCATCCTCACCGCCATCACCGCGCAGTTCCTGCAGAAGCGCGGCTACGACGTGACGGTCACCACCGGCCTGGGCAGCACCCTGGCCCGCGCCGCCCAGGAAAGCGGCCAACTGGATATCGTCTGGGAGTACACCGGCTCGTCGCTGATCGTCTACAACCACATCGACGAGAAGCTCGACGCCGCGGCTTCCTACCGCCGGGTCAAGCAACTCGACGAAGCCCAGGGCCTGGTCTGGCTGAAGCCGACCCGCTTCAACAACACCTATGCCCTGGCCATGCCCGAGGAACAGGCCGAGCGCCTGGGCATCCAGAGCGTCAGCGATCTCGCGCGGGTGCTCGCCGAACAGCAGGAGGCCGAGCCCGGGAGCACCCACCTGTTCGCCATGGACCCGGAGTTCGCCGGCCGCCCCGACGGCCTCGGCCCCATGAGCGAGCTGTACGCCCTGCACTTCACCCGCAACGACATCCGCCAGATGGACGCCGGGCTGGTCTACACCGCGCTGAAGAACCGCCAGGTGTTCCTCGGCCTCGTCTACACCACCGACGGCCGCCTGAAGGATTTCAAGCTGCGCGTGCTGAAGGACGACAAGCAGTACTTCCCCTTCTACAACGCCGCCCCGGTGGTGCGTAAGGAGGTCATGCAGCGCCATCCGGAGTTCGCCACGCTGTTCGATCCGATCATCGAGCGGCTCGACGACGCCACCATGCAGGCGCTCAACGCGCGGGTCGATATCGAGCAGCAGACGCCACAGAAGGTCGCCGCCGACTTCCTCCGCGAACACCACCTGCTCGACGACGGCCAGGCCGGCCAGGGAGGTAGCCAGTAATGGACTTCTTCAGCGTGCTTTCCCATCTCGACTGGTCCCAGGTCGGCCAGCTCACCCTCCAGCACCTGCTGCTGGTACTGGTCGCCGTAGGCCTGGCGATCCTCGTCGGCGTGCCGCTGGGCGTGCTGATGACCCGCTTCACGTGGCTGGCCGGCTCGTTGCAGGGCGCCGCCACGGTGATGCTGACCATCCCCTCGATCGCCCTGTTCGGCCTGCTGATGCCGGTCTACTCGGTATTCGGCCAGGGCCTCGGGCCGCTGCCGGCGATCACCGCGGTGTTCCTCTATTCGCTGCTGCCGATCCTGCGCAACACCTACCTCGCCCTGACCGGCGTCGAAGCGGGCATCCGCGAGGCCGGCAAGGGCATCGGCATGACCTTCTGGCAACGCCTGCGGATGGTCGACATTCCCCTCGCGGTGCCGGTGATCCTCGCCGGCGTACGCACCGCCGTGGTGATGAACATCGGCGTGATGACCATCGCCGCGGTGATCGGCGCCGGCGGCCTGGGCGTGCTGATCCTCACTTCCATCAGCCAGAGCAACATGCCGATGCTGGTGGTCGGCGCGGTACTGGTCAGCCTCCTGGCCATCGTCGCCGACCTGCTGCTGCAATGGCTGCAACGCATCCTCACCCCCAAGGGACTGCGCGCCAGCGCGCACTGACAGGAGCCGAACATGATCGAACTGGACAAGCTCAGCAAGACCTTCACCCAGAAGAACGGCAAGGAGTTCCGCGCCGTCGATTCCGTCAGCCTGACCGTGGAGAAAGGCGAGATCTGCGTCTTCCTCGGCCCCTCCGGCTGCGGCAAGACCACCACCCTGAAGATGATCAACCGGATCATCCCGCCGACCTCCGGCCGCGTGCTGATCGACGGCCAGGACACCGCGGACCTCGACGAGGTCACCCTGCGCCGCCACATCGGCTACGTGATCCAGCAGATCGGCCTGTTCCCGAACATGACCATCGAGGAAAACATCATGGTCGTGCCGCGCCTGCTCGGCTGGGACAAGGCGCGCTGCAAGGAGAAGGCCCGCGAGCTGATGAGCATGGTCAAGCTGGAGCCCAAGCAGTACCTGCAACGCTACCCGCGCGAACTCTCCGGCGGCCAGCAGCAGCGCGTCGGGGTAATCCGCGCGCTGGCGGCGGACGCGCCGCTGCTGCTGATGGACGAGCCGTTCGGCGCGGTCGATCCGATCAACCGCGAGTCGATCCAGAACGAGTTCTTCGAAATGCAGCGCAAGCTCGGCATGACCGTGATCATGGTCAGCCACGACATCGACGAAGCCATCAAGCTGGGTGACAAGGTGGCGGTGTTCAAGAGCGGCCGGCTGCTCCAGTACGACCACCCGGACACCCTGCTGGCGCACCCGGCGGACGAGTTCGTCAGCGCCTTCACCGGCCAGGACAGCACGCTCAAGCGCCTGCTCCTGGTGCGCGCCGAAGACGCCGCCGACAGCAGCCTGGTCACCGCCCGGCCGCAGACCCCGGTGGCCGAGGCGCTGGAACTGATGGACGAGAACGACCGGCGCTACCTGATCGTGGTGGATGACCAGGGCAAGGGCCTGGGCTACGTGCGACGCAAGGACCTGCGCCGCCAGGAGGGCACCTGCGCGCCGTTCGTCACCCCGTTCCGGGTCACCGCCAGCCACGACGAGCACCTGCGCATCCTGTTGTCGCGGATGTACGAGTTCAACAGCTCCTGGCTGCCGGTGCTCGACCCCGACCAGCAGTTCCTCGGCGAGGTCACCCAGGAATCCATCGCCGACTACCTCAGCTCCGGCCGCTCGCGCGGCGGCAAGGGCCTGATCGTGTCGCCGGCCGAACAGGTCGGGGCCTAGGCCGCCGGGTGGATATTCACCGCCGGCAGCCGCCAACCGCAGCGTATTCCTGGCGAGTGGCGCCCTCTTCCGCCCCGCCGAAACGAAAAAGCCCGGCATCCGCCGGGCTTCTCCCTGCCCCTTCCACTCAACCGGCCCGCCCCGGCGCCTGCGCCGCCGAGGCCTGGTCGTCGCGCCCTTGCGGCTTGACGATCACCGTGCAGGTGATCCCCGCCGAGAGCAGCACGCCGTCCGGCACTTCGTCGATGTGTACCCGCACCGGCACGCGCTGGGCCAGGCGCACCCAGTTGAAAGTGGGGTTGACGTCGGCGGTCAGCTCGCGGCTTTCCGGGTTGTCGCGGTCGTAGATGCCGCGGGCGATGCTTTCCACGTGGCCCTTGAGGTGTTCGCCGCTCATCAGCTGCATGTCCACCGGGTCGCCTTCGCGGATGTACGGCAGCTTGGTTTCCTCGAAGTAGCCGTAGACCCAGTAGGAGTTCTTGTCGATCACCGCCATCTTCGCCTCGCCGACCCGCGCGTAGTCGCCACGGTGCACGTTGAGGTTGGTGACGTAGCCGTCGACCTGCGCCACCACCCGGGTGCGCTCCAGGTTCAGGCGCGCGGCGTCGAGCTGGGCCTTGGCCTGCTCGTAGTCGGCCATCGCCGCGGCGGCGGTGTTGTGGGCGTCGTCGCGGCTTTCTCGGGAGACCACCATCTCATCCATTTCCGCGCGCCGCCGGGCGTTCAGCTGGCGCATCTCCAGGGTCGCCTTGCGCGAGGCGACCAGCGACTCGGCCTGCTTCACCGCGATGCGGTAGTGGTCGGGGTCGATCTGCATCAGCAGGTCGCCTTTCTTCACCAACTGGTTGTCGCGCACCGGGACGTCGACGACGATCCCGGAAACGTCGGCGGCGACATTGATCACGTCGGCGCGCACGCGACCGTCACGGGTCCAGGGGGTGTCCATGTAGTTGACCCACAGGGTCCGCCCGATGAATACGGCGACCAGCAGGATCAGCAGGGTCGCCAGCAGGCTGATTACGGATTTCAAGGTCATGGTCGGCTCACGATAACGAAGAGGTGCGCTACCGCCTCAGCGGTAGATGGTCAGGGACAGGCCGCCGTACAGGCAGGCGAACAGGCTGACCCGGAACAGCGCCGGGTGCCAGGTGAAGCGATACAGGCCGAGCGAGGCGAAGATCCGGTCGAGCCCCCAGGTGAGCGCCGCGGCGATCACGAACAACAGCGTCAGGGTCGGCATGTAGACCCCATGGATGGCGATTTCACGAGGCATGGACGGTACCTTGGCCGCTCGTCCGACCGGCCAGTTCGGTCAGCGGCGAGGTCGGCGCGAGCAAGGAAGAACGGATGAAGTGCAGGTAGCTGCGCACCCGCCGTAGCGGCGAGCTGTCGAAGTGCGGCGCGCAGGGTTCGTCGGTGTGCCTGGCCGCGTGGATGGCCTGGTCGACGGCCGCCAGGGCGCGCTCCAGGTTCTCCGCGCCGGGGCGCACGAACAGCCGGATCAGGGCCCGCCCCATGGCGCGGATCGCCTGGCGCCAGGGCATGGCCTCGGCGTAGCAGGGTTCGTCCGGCAGGCGCTCCTGCTCGCGACGCAGCTCGATGATCGCGTGGCCGACCTCGAGCACCAGGAACATCCAGCGCAGCAGGCCGCGCTGCACGTCCGGGCGCCCGGCGGCGACGCCATAGGCCTGGTTCAGCAGGTCGCGGGTGCCGCTTTCGAAGGCCGAGCCAAGCCCCCTGCTCCTGCCGCTGATGGCGAATACCACGCGCATCCGCAGGTCGCGCTCGAGGCGCTTCCACAGCCAGGCGCTGTTGGGTGGCAGAATGACCGCGGCGGCCGCGGCCGAGAGCAGCATCGAGAGGATCAGGGCGATGTACTCGTTGATCACGTGGGCCGGGTCGTAGACGGTCAGGTTCGCCGGCACCGAACCGAAGCAGAAGAACACCAGCAGGCCGAGACCGTAGCCGGCCCACTGCGGCCGCGAGGAGATGAACGCGCCGAGGGCGAACACCGGCGCCAGCACCAGGCATAGCAGCGGGAAACCGTCGATGTGCGGGTAGACGAAGAACATCTCGCTGAAGCCGAGCAGCGCCGCCGCCATAGTGCCGATGGCCATCTGCATGGCGACCTTCTTCGGGTTCGGCGCCGCCGAGGCCAGCGCCGAGACCGCCACCGCGTTGAGGGCGAAGGTGCCGCCGCTGGGCCAGGTGCTGTAGATCCAGAAACAGCCGAACAGCAGGATCATCAACCCGGTGCGCATCCCCGCCACTGCCGCCGCCACCGCGTTGGCCTTGGCGGTGAAGGCGTCCTTCCACTGCTCGCGCTCGTGGCGGTGGGCGGCCAGCGAGGCATGGGTCAGGGCGTAGTCGTGCATTTCCTCGGCGAAACGGTAGAGCAGCTCGGCGGCGGTATTGAAGTCCAGCCGCGCCTCTTCACCCGGCTCCCGCGCCAGCAGCTCGCCGCGCGCCTGGCGGATACGCGCCATCAGGCGTTCGCGGCAGTCGGCGAGGCGCTGGGCGAAGCGCTCGGCGTCATGGTCGGTGACGGCGCGGCCACGGATCTCCTCGAGCAGCCCGGTGATTTCCTCCAGGCACGGCTCGAACGCATCCAGCACCTGGGTGGAGCCCTGCGCGCGCAAGCGTTCGAGCAACTGGTGGAGGGCGTGGAAACGGGTATTCATGGCCATGAACTCGCTGCTCAGGCGAATCAGCCGGCCATTGCGCAGGCGCATGTGCGGATCCTCGAAGGCGCTCGCCGCGCGCATCGTCTCCAGGCCCACCGCCTGGGCGGCGAAGGCCACGTTGCTGCTTTCGAAGCGCTCGCGCCCGCCGACCCCGCGCAGGCTGTCGAGGACGAACGCAGCGAACAGGCCGAAGCGCACGTACAGCGCATTGCGCATCGCCGCGCTGGTGGTCTGCGGCATGATCACCGCGCTGACCACCCCCGAGCAGAGAATCGCCAGGCTGATTTCCAGGACCCGCCAGATCGCCTGCATGAAGGCGCCTTCCGGATGGCTGGTGGCGGGGATGCCGATCAGCGTCGCGGTGTAGCCGGCGAGCACGCAGGCGTAGGAGCGGAAGTCACGGTAGCGGGCGGCCCCGGCGGTGCAGAGACCGATCCAGATCGCCGAGCTGAGCAGGAACAGCACCCGCTCCTGGGCGAACAGGGCGATCAGGGTGACCATCACGCTGAGGCCGACCAGGGTGCCGAGGATGCGGTAGAAGCTCTTGGCGAACACCTGGCCGCTCTGCGGCTGCATGACGATGAACACGGTGATGGTCGCCGTGCTCGGTTGCGGCAACTCCAGGCGCATCGCCAGCCAGAGGGTCAGGAAGGCCGCGCAGAGCACCTTGAACACGTAGATCCAGGTCGCCCCGTCGCTGCGCGCCCACTCGGCCAGCGCGCGCCGCCACTCGTCGCGGCTGGGCAGGGCGAAACCAGCGGAGCGGCCACTCATCGCGAAGATACCGCTCTGACCGGGACGTTCTCCGGCGCCAGCTTCCGCTGCGCCGGCGTATCGGCGCCGGCCCCGACGCCGCCGCCGAGGGCGGTGAGCAGGCTGGCATGGGCGGCCAGCCGGGCGGCCTGCACCTGCTCCTGGACCAGTTGCTGCTGGAACAGCCGAGTCTGCGCGTTGAGCACGTTGAGGTAATCGGTGAGGCCACGCTGGTAGGCCAGGGTGGCGATATCGTAGGTCTTCTGCGCGGAAGCCACCGATTGCGCGGCGAAGTCCTTCTGGATGTCCACCGAATGCAGGCGGATCAACTGGTCGGAAATGTTCTTCAGCGCATCCACCAGGGTCTGGTTGTATTGCTCCACCGCCGCGTCGTAGCCGGCCGCCGCCTCGCCCAACTGCGAACGCAGGCGGCCGCCGTCGAAGATCGGCAGGGTCACCGCCGGGCCGGCGCTGTAGGTGTACTTGGCGCTGCGGAAGAACTCCAGCATGCCGCCGCCGACGGCACTGAAGCCGACCGAGGCCATCAGGTCGACGTTGGGATAGAAGTCGGCGCGCGCCACGTCCACGCCCTTGGCCAGGGCGGCGACCTGCCAGCGGCGGGCGACCACATCCGGGCGGCGACCGAGCAGTTCGGCCGGCAAGGCGCTGGGCAGGCTCGGCTGCGCCGCCAGGTTCAGGCTTGGCCGGCGGATCGTGCGGCCCTCGCCCGGGCCCTTGCCGGCCAGGGCGGCGAGCAGGTTGCGGGTGAGCTGGATTTCTTCGTCGATCACCTCGATGCGGCGCTCGGTCTCGGGCAGCGGCACTTCCGCCTGGCTGACCTCGAAATGCGTGCCGATGCCGCCGCGCAGGCGACGCTGGGCCAGGGCGAGGATGTCGCGCTGCTGTTGCAGCATGGCCTTGGCGATGTCCATCTCGGCGTACTGCAACGAGAGCTGGACGTAGGCGCGCACGATGTTGCCCTCCAGCTCGAGCTGCGCCTGGCGCGCCTCGGCGGCGGCCATGTGGGCCAGGTCGACGGCGCGCTCGCTGTCGCTGCGGTCGCGCCCCCAGAGATCGAGCTTGTAGTTCAGGCCGATCTCGGTGGAGTTGTTCCAGGAAGTGGTCCGCGCCAGGTCGCCGGGGCCGTAGAAATAGTCGTCCGGCCAGCGGTGGCGGACCAGCGAGCCCTTGCCCTCGATCTGCGGCGACTCGATGGACTCCACCAGCCCGGCCATGGACTTCGCCTGGCGTACCCGCGCATGGGCTACCGCCAGGCCTGGATTGCCGTCCAGCGCCTTCTCGATCCAGGCGTCCAGCTGCGGATCGGCATACACCTTCCACCACTGCGCCTGCGGCCAGCCGGCCTCGCGGGCGGCAGCCTGGATCGCATGGTCGGTGGCCAGGGCGTTGGCGTCGAGCGTGGCGGCCTCGGGGGCGATATCGCCTGTACTGACACAACCGGATATTGCGGAGAAAACGACGAGAAAACCGACGAAGGAGCCGACCAAGGTCAGTTCCTTCCTGAGAGCACGCGGCACGTTGTCTGATCCTGGAGGGGCGAAGCACGGAATTTGAACGGTACGGGCGCCGTTCAACCCGCTCGAGCGTTCGTGCGCTCGGGGGCCGATGAATTTTAAGAGGCTGGCGGCTGCTGATAAGCTGGCTCAAGTGCGATTGTTTATTGCGTAATGTGAAATAATCCGCCCTCGCAACAATCTGACACACTTCTGCGCGTGCCTAGGAGGCCCCGTCGATGGACACCCTGCAAAACATGCGAGCCTTCGTCTGCGTGGCGGAAACCGGAAGCTTCACCGCGGCGTCCCAGCAGCTCAACACCACCACCGCCTATGTTTCGCGGGCGGTGGCCAACCTCGAGACGCACCTGCGCACCCGCCTGCTCAACCGTACCACTCGTCGCATCGCCCTCACCGAGGCCGGCCAGCGCTACCTGCTGCGCTGCGAGCAGATCCTCGCCTACGTCGAGGAAGCCGAGGCCGAAGCCAGCGATGCCCATGCCCGTCCCGCCGGCAAGCTGAAGCTGCATTCGATGACCGGCATCGGCCAGCACTACGTGATCCGTGCCATCGCCGGCTACCGCCAGCAGTACCGCGACGTGACCTTCGACCTGACCATGGCCAACCGCGTGCCGGACCTGCTCGACGAGGGCTTCGACGTGGCCATCGTGGTGGCCTCCGAGCTACCCGATTCCGGCTTCATTTCCCAGCGCATCGGCGAGACCTACAGCATTCTTTGCGCCTCGCCGGAGTACCTGCGCCTGAACGGCACGCCGAGCGAGCCTTCGGAGCTGGCCAGCCACGACTGCCTACGGCTGGTCAGCCCGGTGGTGCCGCTGGATCGCTGGCTGTTCGACGGCCCCAACGGCCAGGAAATGGTCTCCATCGGCGCCTCGCCGTTCCAGGTCAATGTCGGCGACGCCATGACCGAGGCAATCCGCTCCGGGCTGGGCATCGGCATCCTGCCGGTGTATTCGGCCATCGAGGACCTGGGCAAGGGCACCCTGGTGCGGGTCCTGCCGCAACACCGCCTGCAACAGCTCAACGTCTATGCGCTGTACCCTTCGCGGCAGTATCTCGACGCGAAGATCAAGACCTGGGTGGAATACCTCAAGGAAAGCCTGCCCGGCCTGCTCCAGCGCGACGAAGCGGCGCTGGTGGAGCTGGGCCTGGAACTCGGAAGACCCTCCTGAGCCGATAATCGCCCGCCCAGTGGCGGGCCCCTGCCCGCCGCTTCGATGGCGGTGGTATGGTCGGCGCTTTCGCTCCCGCTTGCAGAGTCCCGTCATGAAAAAGAACGTCTTCGTCTTCAGTCGCCTCGCCCCCGAGCATCTCGAACGCCTGCAACGCCAGTTCAACGTCCGCGTGCTCGAACCGAAACAGGGCGACATCGACGCCCAGTACGCCGCCGCCCTGCCCGATACCCACGGCATGATCGGCGTCGGCCGGCCGCTCGGCGCCAGGCAACTGGAACAGGCGAAGCAACTGGAAGTCATCTCCAGCGTCTCGGTCGGCTACGACAACTATGACCTGGACTACCTGAACCGCCGCGGCATCGCTCTCACCAACACGCCCGACGTCCTCACCGAGACCACCGCCGACCTCGGCTTCGCCCTGCTGATCAGCGCCGCGCGACGGGTCGCCGAGCTGGACGCCTGGGTCAAGGCCGGGAACTGGAAGCGCACCGTCGACGCCCCGCAGTTCGGCACCGACGTGCATGGCAAGAAACTCGGCATCCTCGGCCTCGGCCGGATCGGCGCGGCCATCGCCCGGCGCGGCCGTTTCGGCTTCGGCATGCAGGTGCTCTACCACGGCAACAACCGCAAGCCGGAACTGGAACAGGAACTCGGCGCGCGCTTCCTCGGCTTCGACGAACTGCTCGGCGAGGCCGATTTCGTCTGCGTGGTGGTGCCGCTGGGAGCGCAGACCCGGCAGTTGATCGGCGCGCGCGAACTGGGCCTGATGAAGCCCTCGGCGATCCTGGTCAACGTCGCCCGCGGCCAGGTGGTCGACGAGGCCGCGCTGGTCGCCGCCCTGCGGGAGAAGCGCATCCTCGGCGCCGGCCTGGATGTCTACGAGAAGGAACCGCTGGCCGAATCGCCGCTGTTCGCCCTGGACAACGTGGTGACCCTGCCGCACATCGGCTCGGCCACCCACGAGACCCGCCGGGCCATGGCCGAGCGGGCGCTGCAGAACTTCGAGGCGGCCTTGCGCGGCGAGCGGCCGCTGGACCTGGTCAATCCACAGGTGTGGCGACGCGGCTGAGCGCGCCTCCCTCTCCGCTAGGTCGAGCGCGCCGGCCCGGCCAGCGCCGGCGCCTTCGGCTTGCGGAACACCAAGACGTTGCCGAGCATCACCAGGACCAGCCCGGCCAGCGCCGGTGCGGTCCAGCGGTAGCCCTCGGCGAAGGCCGAGATGTTCAGCGCCACCACCGGGAACAGCACGGTGCAGTAGGCGGCGCGATCCGGGCCCATGCGCCCGACCAGGGTCAGGTAGGCGGTGAAGCCGATCACCGAGCCGGGGATCGCCAGGTACAGCAGCGAGCCGACGTAGCGCGCGCTCCAGTCGAAATTCAGCGGCACGCCCTGGAACAGGCACAGCGCCAGGAGGATCAGGGTGCCGTAGAGCATGCTCCAGGCATTGCCGGTGAGCGGGCGGATGCCGGCCTTCTGTTGCAGGCTGGAAAGCATGTTGCCGGTGGAGAAGCACAGCGTGCCGAGCAGGGCCAGGCCGAGGCCGTAGAAGGTTTCCGGGGTGGCCTGGTGACCCACCAGTTCCGGCCAGAACAGCAGCCCCAGGCCGAGCAGGCCGAGACCGCCACCGGCCATCACGTTCGACGCGATGCGCTGGCCGAACCACAGGCGGGCGTTCAGCGCATTCCACAGGGTGGCGGTGGAGAACACCACGGCCACCAGGCCGCTGGGAATCCACTGGCTGGCGGTATAGAAGCAGATGAAATTCAGGCAGAACAGGCATACGCCCTGGGCCATGCACAGGCGTTGGCCCCGTGCGTCGAGCCTTTGCAGGCGGCGGCCGAGCAGCAGCACGGCGAACAGCACCAGCGCCGCCAGGGCGAAGCGGTAGGCGATCGACAGGGTGATCGCCACCGGGCCCATCTGCAGTTTGATGGCGATCCAGGTGGTGCCCCAGATGAGCACGGTGAGCAGGTACAGCGAAAGATTCATGGCGACTCCGCAACGACAGGATGCCGTCAGTCTGCGGGCGAAGCCGGGCGCGACCATTGTCCATTCTTGCGCTTTTCATCCGCCGCCTCTCGCGGCAGCGTCCGGGCGCGGGTAGCATGGCCGGCATGCACCAACCCAGCGATTTCCAGGTATTCCGCACCCTCGACCGGACCTCCAATGCGCGCCTGCTGCGCAGCAGCACGCTCAGCGACGGCCTGGCGCTCGCCCATTGGTACCGCGACGAAGCGGAGATCCTCGGCTACAGCGACCCCGGCCATCACACCCTGTCGCTCTACCTGCAGGGCGGCTGGCAGACCTTCCGCCGCGATCGTCCCGGGCTCTATGGCGGCCCCGATCGCTTCTGCGTGATGCCGGCCGAACACCACTCCGACTGGGCGGTGACACGCGGCCTGGGCTTCATGCACCTGTACATCAGCCCGGAACGCCTGGCCGGCGCGGCGGTACGCACCCTCGATTGCGAACCGCGCAGCCTGCAACTGGAGGAGCGCACCTACATCCAGGACGAGCCGCTGGCCGCCCTGTGCCGGACCCTGGAACGACAGGACTGGAACGAACCCGGCGAGCGCCTGCTATGCACCAGCCTCGCCCACCAGGCGGTGGACCACCTGCTGCTCACCGGGTGCGGCAGACGTACCGACGTGCGCTGGCAGGGCGGGCTGGCCGCGCACGTGCGGCGGCGCCTGGCCGACTACATCGAAAGCCACCTGGAGCAGCCGCTGGAACTGGGGTCGCTGGCGGAGCTGGCGGCGCTCTCCGAGTACCACTTCGCGCGCATGTTCCGCGTCTCCTTCGGCCTGCCGCCGCACCGCTACTTGCTGGAACGACGCCTGGCGCGGGCCCGCGACCTGCTGGCGTACTCCGCGCAGTCGCTCCAGGAGGTCTCGCTGGCCTGCGGCTTCGCCAGTCCGAGCCATTTCAACCGGCGCTTCCGCGAAGCCCATGGCGCCACCCCGGGGCAGTACCGCGCCGCCCTGAAAGCCTCCTGAAAGCCAGGCGCCGACAGCCTGCGGTTGTAGGCAGGCATTCCCGCAGCATAAAATGATAACTATTATCATTCGTTAATCCTTCTGCTCCGGGAATGTCCAGGTGTCGAGCGCCGACCTCGCCCATGCGGCCGCGTTGCATACCCTCTACAGCGACCACCACCACTGGCTCACGGGCTGGCTGCGGCGCCGCCTCGGCTGCCCGCAGAACGCCGCCGACCTGGCCCAGGACACCTTCGTCAAGGTCCTGGTTTCGCGCCAGGCCGCGCGCATCGACGAACCGCGCGCCTTCCTCACCACCATCGCCCGCCGCGTGCTGTGCAACCACTACCGCCGCCAGGACGTCGAGCGCGCCTACCTGGAAGCCCTGGCCAGCCTGCCCGAGCGGGAAGTCCCCAGCGAAGAGACCCGCGCCATCGTCCTGGAGACCCTGGTCGAGCTGGACCGCCTGCTCGACGGCCTGCCGCCGCTGGCCAAGGAGACCTTCCTGCTGGCCCAGCTCGACGGCCTGGGCTACGCCGAGATCGCCACGCAGCTGGGCATCTCCCTGAGCAGCGTCAAGCGCTACATGCTCAAGGCTGCGCAACGCTGCTACTTCGCCGAGCTGCCATGAGCCTGCCCGCCGCACCCAAGGTGCCGCCGCAGGTGGCCGAACAGGCCGTGCGCTGGCTGGTCGAGCTGCAGGGCGGCGCCGACGACGAACGCCTGCGCCAGGCCTGGCGGCGCTGGCGCCAGGCGGCCCCGGAACACGAGCAGGCCTGGCGCCACATCGAGGCGGTCAACCAGCGCCTGGCCGGGATAGGCACGCCACTGGCCCTGGCCGCCATCAACGCACCGCATTCGCCGCAACGCCGGCGCGCGCTGAAGACCCTGCTGCTGGTCCTGGCCGCCGGCGGCAGCGCCTGGGGCCTGCGCGAGAGCGGCAGCCTGCAGCGCTGGAGCGCCGACTATGCCACCGGCGTCGGCGAACGCCGGCGCCTGGCCCTGGCCGACGGCAGTCGCCTCGAGCTGAACAGCGACACGGCGGTGGATGTCCGCTTCGATGCCGGCGAACGGCGCCTGCTCCTGCTGCGCGGAGAAATCCAGCTCAGCACCGGCCAGGACCCGCGCCCGCTGCACGTGTACAGCGCGGAAGGCCGGCTGCGACCGGTGGGCACCCGGTTCGACGTGCGCCAGTTCGCCGGACGCACCCGCGTCGCCGTCCACGAAGGCGCGGTGCAGGTGGAGAACCACGCCGGCCAGGGCCTGCTGCTGCCCAGCGGCCGGCAGCTGGACTTCGACCGCGAGCGACTCGGCGCTCCGCAGCCGCTGCCGGTCGGCAGCGGCGCCTGGACCGACGGCATGCTGGTGGCCGCCGGCATGCGCCTGGACGAATTCCTCGCCGAAGTCGCGCGCTACCGCCCCGGCCGGCTGGGCTGCGACCCGCGCATCGGCGGCCTGCGGATTTCCGGCAGCTATCCGCTGGACGATAGCGAGCGGATCCTCGCCACCCTGCCGGCGGTGCTGCCCGTGGAGGTACGGCGCGTCACCCGCTACTGGGTCGGCGTGCACCCGCGCGAATGAGCGGAAAGATATTTCCGCGCACCTGAGCCTTTTTCCCCACCTCGCGTGACAGAGGAGGAAAGCCAACCTCGAAAGATCCACTGGAGTGTCCCTCATGTCCCCGTCACGCGCCCTGTCGCCGCTCAGCCGCGCCCTGCTCCTCGCCTGCCTCGGCGGTCCCGTCCTGGTTTCCGCCGGCAGTGCCTGCGCCGCCGAGATCCGCACCGATGCCCGCCAGTACTACCGCCTGCCTGCCGAGCCGCTGGAGCAGGCGCTGAACCACCTAGGCCGCCAGGCCGGCGTGCTGATCGCCTTCAGCCCGGAACAGACCGCCGCGCGACGCAGCCAGGCGCTGGACGGCGAGTACACCCTGGAGGAAGCCCTGGCCGCCCTGCTCGCCGGCTCCGGCCTGGAGGCGCGCGCCCGCGGCGACGGCGCCTATACCCTGGAGGCGCTGCCGGTGGAAGACCCGGCCAACCTGCAGGCGCTCACCGTGGTCGGCGACTGGCTGGCCGACGCCAGCGCCGCCGACGTCTTCGAGCATCCCGGTGCGCGCGACGTGGTCCGCCGCGAGCAGTTCCAGGCCCAAGGCGCGGCCAGCACCCGCGAAGTGCTGGAGCGCATTCCCGGGGTCAGCGCGCCGCTCAACAACGGCACCGGCAGCCACGACCTGGCATTGAACTTCGGCATTCGCGGCCTCAACCCGCGCCTGGCGTCGCGCTCGACGGTGCTGATGGACGGCATCCCGGTGCCCTTCGCTCCCTACGGCCAGCCACAGTTGTCGCTGGCGCCGGTGTCCATCGGCAACATGGACGCGGTGGACGTGGTCCGCGGCGGCGGCGCGGTGCGCTACGGGCCGCAGAACGTCGGTGGCATCGTCAACTTCGTGACCCGGGCGATCCCCGAGGACTTCGCCACCAAGCTCGACGTGCACAGCGAACTCAGCCCCAGCTCCAGCCAGGACGGCCTGAAGACCACCCACAACGTGCTGATCGGCGGCACCGGCGCCAACGGCCTCGGCGGCGCCCTGCTCTACTCCGGCACCCGCGGCGGCGATTGGCGCGAGCACAGCGATACGCGGATCGACGACCTGATTCTCAAGGGCCGCTTCCAGCCCAGCGACGAACACGCGTTTTCGGCGATGACCCAGTACTACGACGGCGAGGCCGACATGCCCGGCGGCCTCAGCGCCGCGGCCTACCGCGACGATCCGTACCAGTCGACCCGTCCCTACGACAAGTTCTGGGGCCGCCGTACCCTGGCCAGCGCCAGCTACGAATACACCCCCAACGCCAGCCAGAAGCTCAACGTCACCGGCTTCTTCACCAAGACCCTGCGCAGCGGCTACCTCGACCAGGGCCGCAACCTCACCCTGTCGCCGCGCGAATACTGGGTGCGAGGCCTGGAAACCCGCTTCAGCCAGGGTTTCGAGCTGGGCGAAAGTCGCCACGAAGTGGGCATCGGCCACCGCTACGTCAACGAAGCCAGCCACGAGCTGCGCTACTGGACCCGCGCCGACAGCGGCCAGCTACCCAGCACCGGCAGCCGCAACGACCGCGACACCCGCGGCAGCACCGAAGCCAACGCGTTCTACATCGACGATCGCATCGATATCGGCAACTGGACCATCACCCCCGGCATCCGCTACGAGAAGATCGATTCCGAACAGAAGAACCTACTGAAGAACAGCAAGGACAGCGGCCGCTACAACGCCTCGCTGCCGGCGCTCAACGTGATCTACCACCTCACGCCGAGCTGGAACCTCTACGCCAACACCGAGGGCTCGTTCGGCACCGTGCAGTACAGCCAGATGGGCAAGGCAGTGCAGAGCGGCGACATCGAGCCGGAGAAGGCCCGCACCTGGGAACTCGGCAGCCGCTACGACGACGGCATCCTGCGCGCCGAACTGGGCGCCTTCCTGATCAACTTCGACAACCAGTACGAGAGCAACCAGCAGACCGACAGCGTGACCGCCCGCGGCAAGACCCGGCACAAGGGCATCGAGGCGGCGATCGCCTACGACCTGGCCGATCTCGACCCGCTGCTCTCCGGCTTCGACGTCTATGCCAGCTACGCCTACGTCGACGCGAGCATTCGCGAGGACGGGCCGAACAAGGGCAACCAGGTGCCGTTCTCCTCGAAGCACAAGGGCACCCTTGGCGCCAACTACCGCACCGGCGCCTGGAGCTACAACCTCGACGGCAGCTTCCAGACCAGCCAGTACGCCGACAACGCCAACACCGAGAGCGAAAGCGCCGACGGCAGCACCGGGCGGATCGCCGGCTGGATGGTCTGGAGCGCGCGCGGCACCTACGACTTCGGCCCGCAACTGAACGACCTCAAGCTCGGCCTGGGGGTGAAGAACCTGTTCGATCGCCGCTACTACACCCGCTCGTTCGACGACAACAACAAGGGCCTCTACGTCGGCCAGCCGCGCACCCTGTACGTACAGGCCTCGGTCGGTTTCTGAAGGAAGACCGCGGGAGCGCATGGCGCAACGGCGGACGATCGCCAGCGATCATCCGCCCTTCCCGCCGCCGGGCCTGGTCCCCCTCAGGCCCGGCGTCACTTCCAGTTCGGATCGCTCTCCAACTGTTTCATCAGCAGCTCGCGGACCTGCCTGGAGGGTTCGCCGTACCAGCGATAGGTGGCGTACTTGCTCGGCGTCTGCATGACTTCGGCGGGCTCGTCCGGCAGGCTCACCTGCAGCCCGTAGGCGGCACTCTTGTCGCCACGGAACGCCACCAGCAGGCGGTTGTTGCCGCAATCGTGGGGTTTGCAACTGTTGGCCAGGACGTAGGGCTGGCCCTCCAGGCTCAGGCTGGTGGACGGGGAACTCGGGCCGCTGGCGTCGGAAACCCATTTCGGCACGTCGCTCTCGCCCTTGAACATGGCGTGCCAGGTGGCCTTGTAGCCGGGCTGGCCGAGCAGTTCGAACAGCCGCGGCTGCTCCTCGGCCTGCGCCGGCGCCCAGTGCAGCGCCGCGCCCAGCAACGCCAGGGAGAGCAGTCTGGATACTCCGTTCATGGTGATTTCCTTCGATCGGGTGAAATGAAAGCAGTCTATCCGGCGGTGGCCGCCGCTGGCTGCTTGGAACGGCACGACTGCGACAAGTTCGCTGTCCACCGGCCATTCCATCGATCGCCGGATGACAGGCATCCCGACGCGCCGCGTTTTACCGCTATAATCCCGCGTTTTTCCGGGCCGTCCCGCGCCCACGCCAACGGATTCCAGCAGGCACGCATCCATGACCACTCAGGCCGCCGAAGTCGCGAAGCGCCGTACCTTCGCGATCATTTCCCACCCCGACGCCGGTAAGACCACCATCACCGAGAAGCTCCTGCTGATGGGCAAGGCGATCGCCGTCGCCGGTACCGTGAAGTCGCGCAAGTCCGACCGCCACGCCACGTCCGACTGGATGGAGATGGAAAAGCAGCGCGGCATCTCCATCACCACCTCGGTGATGCAGTTCCCCTACCGCGAGCACATGATCAACCTGCTCGACACCCCCGGCCACGAAGACTTCTCCGAAGACACCTACCGCACCCTGACCGCGGTGGACTCGGCGCTGATGGTGCTCGACGGCGGCAAGGGCGTCGAACCGCGGACCATCGCCCTGATGGAAGTCTGCCGGCTGCGCGACACGCCCATCGTCAGCTTCATCAACAAGCTCGACCGCGACATCCGCGACCCCATCGAGCTGCTCGACGAGATCGAGGCGGTGCTGAAGATCAAGGCCGCGCCGATCACCTGGCCGATCGGCTGCTACAAGGACTTCAAGGGCGTCTACCACCTGGCCGACGACAGGATCATCGTCTACGTCCCGGGCCACGGCCACGAGCGCATCGAGACCAAGGTCATCGAAAAGCTCGACTCCGACGAAGCCCGTGCCCACCTCGGCGATCTCTACGACAATTTCGTCGAAGAGCTGGAGCTGGTGCAGGGCGCCTGCCACGAATTCGACAAGGACGCCTTCCTCAAGGGCGAGATGACCCCGGTGTTCTTCGGCACCGCGCTGGGCAACTTCGGCGTCGACCAGGTCCTCGACTGCATCGTCGACTGGGCGCCGCAGCCGCTGTCGCGCGCCACCCACGAACGCAGCGTGGAGCCGACCGAGGAGAAGTTCTCCGGCTTCGTGTTCAAGATCCAGGCGAACATGGATCCCAAGCACCGCGACCGCATCGCCTTCATGCGCATCTGCTCGGGCAAGTACGAGAAAGGCATGAAGATGCGCCACGTGCGCCTGGGCAAGGACGTGAAGATCGCCGACGCGCTGACCTTCTTCTCCTCCGAGCGCGAGCAACTGGAAGAGGCCTATGCCGGCGACATCATCGGCCTGCACAACCACGGCACCATCCAGATCGGCGACACCTTCAGCGAAGGCGAGAACTTCGGTTTCACCGGCATCCCGCACTTCGCCCCGGAACTGTTCCGCCGCGTGCGCCTGAAAGACCCGCTGAAGTCCAAGCAGTTGCGCCAGGGCCTGCAGGAACTGGCCGAGGAAGGTGCGACCCAGGTGTTCTTCCCCGAGCGCAACAACGACATCATCCTCGGTGCGGTGGGCGTGCTGCAGTTCGACGTGGTCGCCAGCCGCCTGAAGGAGGAATACAAGGTCGAGTGCGCCTACGAGGCGATCAACGTCTGGTCGGCACGCTGGATCGAGTGCGACGACGAGAAGAAGCTCAAGGAGTTCAAGGACAAGGCCTTCGAGAACCTCTCCGTGGACGGCGGCGGGCACCTCACCTACCTGGCGCCGACCCGCGTCAACCTCAGCCTGATGGAAGAACGCTGGCCGGACATCCGCTTCCGCGCGACGCGCGAGCATCACTGATCGCACGGGAGGAGCCAGGAACAGCCTCCCTGTCTCCTCCCGCGGCGGTCTCGGCGCAGGGCGGATAACCCTATCGCGGCTATCCGTCGCTCCAGCGCGGTATCGGCGGACAGCCCCTGCGCAGGCAAAGCGAACGCGACGCTGCGCGAAACGCCTCCTTCCCTCCTCCCAGACTCCCCTCCCCATCGCGCCATCGCTCCGTACGCCTGCGCCTTTCGCAGGCGGGTGACGAGACTTCCAGGTAGGAAATCCCTTCAAGCGCAACCAGGCAAGGACGCGGTTGCCCAAGCCGTTTCCGAAGGTGCCTCCTGAGCAGTTCAGATAGGTTGTCCGCCCCCGAGTGGCACGGCAGAGTGCCAGGGTTTATCTCATAGGGACTTGAGCATGAGCGGCAAACCCGCTGCGCGCCTGGGCGATCCGACCGCGTGTCCGCTGCCGGGCCACGGCAGCAACCCGATCGTCGGCGGCTCGCCCGACGTCTTCTTCGACCATCGGTCCGCCGCCCGCCAGGGCGACGCCACCGCCTGCGGCGCCACCCTCAGCGCCAACGTCATCGCCAACGTACTGATCAACGGCAAGCCCGCCACCGTGGTAGGTAGCGTCGGCACCCACGGCAACCTGGTGGTCGGCGGCGCGGGCACGGTGCTGATCGGCAACAGCGGCGGCGCACCCGCTCTCGCCCTCGCCCCACCGAAGCTGTGCCTGCAATGCCTGCTGCTGGCGGCACGCCGCAACCAGGCCCTGGTGCCCCTGGAAAGCCTCGGCGGCGCACCGTGAGCCGGCTCCAGCCGGCGCTCGCGGCGCCTACGCCGGACAGCCGCCTGTTCGCCCTGGCGGACGGCGCCCGCTACCTGACCCTGGACACCCGCCTGGAAAAGGCCGCGGGGGAAATCCGCTCGCGCTGGCTGCTGGCCGGGAGCGAGCTGGACGAAATCGCCCATGCCGGGCCGGTCCTGATCGAATTCATGGACAGCGCCTCGCTTTCGTCATCGGGCGAATTCCTCGGCTGGCTGCGCGACTGGGACCGCCGCTCGCCCATGACCTCCTGGCTGTGGAGCCGGGCGTCCTTCGAAAACCTCGCGAAACACTTCGCCGGGCTGCTCTTCACCCGCATGCCCGACGGCCGCCGGGCGCTGTTGCGCTACTACAGCCCGGAAGTGCGCCGGGCGCTGGAACAGGTCATGACCGCGCGGCAATGGACGCAAGTGATGGCGCCGCTGGAGCGTTGGCAGGTCTGGCAGCCCCTGCAGGGCGCCTATCTCGTCTATGACCGGGAAACGGAGCGGACCGCCGATGCTTGAACTGGATGCCGGCCAACTGGATCGCCTGCAGCGGGTCCGCGACGACGAAGTCATCGAGCGGGTCCTGCTGGAGGTACGCCGGGAGGCTCCCGCCTGGCTCGAACGGCGCGGCCTGCTGCCCGCCATCCGGCAACTCGGCGAGCTGCGCACGACGGCGCTGGAACTGGGTATCGAAGAGCCCGGGACGATCGAACGCTTTCTCCTGCACGGCCTGGCCTTCCCCGGCTTCCAGGACACGCCGGCGTTTCTCGCGCACATGCGCCGGCCGCTGGCTGACAGCCCGGAACAACGCTTCCAGGACTACGAACGGATCGTCGAGTTTCGCCTGGCCAGCCAGAAATGGCGCGCGTACGAAACCTCGGGGAGACCGGCATGAGCGGCATAGGCGCGCTTTTCCGACCGCTGCCCCGCATGGGTCCGCGGCTGCCCTTCGAACTACCCGCGCCACCCCGGCCGCACTTGCCGATGCCGGCGCCGCGCCCGCTGCCGCGACCGGCCCCCGGCGCGCTGCCCAGGCCGGTACCGCGTCCGATGCCGGTGCCGCAGACCCTGCCCAGGACCGAGACCGGCACGCTGAGCCGCGACCGGACCCGGGAAGCCGAGCGCGATTGCAGCAAGAGCCAGGGCCGCGACAAGGACTGCGTGGAGTGCCCGCCGTCCCGGGGCGAAATGGCCATCGCCAATAACGGCAAGGGCCACAGCATGTCGGACCTGTCCGCGCGCTACCAGCAGTGGGTGACCAATTTCCCGTTTCCCCACGAATGGTTCTGGAGCGGCACCTGGTGGGACGGCTTCGACGAGCCGCGCTGCACCCTGCTGGAGGCGAAGGCCAACTACGCCTTCCTGTTCGTCCCGCTGCTCGGCGTGCCCAGGCCCTGGGCGCGGGCCAAGGTGAAGTCGGACCTGCTGCAGAAGGCCGAGGTCCACAGCGACAAGGCCCGACCGACCCCGCCGGTGTTCGTCGAATGGCACTTCCTGCAGCGGATCGTCTACGAGTACTGCGCCGCGGAGTACCTGCGCATGGGACTGGCCAACCTGAAGGCATTCTGGAATCCGATGCCGGGAACGGACGAGCACGACGACTACCAGGAAACCCGCGCGAAGGAACAGGAAGAGATGAAAAGGTTTTGCGAAGAGAACCCGGGGTATTGCGCATGACGGACGCCAAGGCTTTCAGGCGCTACATATTCGAGCTGTACTTCGATCCGGCACGGCTCCTCGAACTGGACGACGACCAGCACCTGCAACGGATAGAGCGCTTCCTCGATGCCCTCGCGCCCCTCCATCCGGTGCTGGAGAACTGGTACCTGTGCGGCGACTCCCTGCGCGACGCCCTCAGCCACAACGTCACCGAGCACCGCCAGGATCTCGCCAAGGCCCTGTCGCGTGACCGGCGCACCCGGGCGGTGGAACTGGTGCTATGGAACGGCGAGGAGGATCCGCTCAAGGGCGGGTTGTCGCTGGACTACGAGGCCAGCGGCAGGGCCGTCTCGACCAGGCTCCAGTTGGAAGATGCCGGCAGCCTGCTGCAGGTGTTCGACGCACCGGCTTCCTCCTTCGTCGCGATCTTCCTCGCGGCGCTGGAAATCTGGCCCGAAACGACCTGGGGCATGCTCGCTCCGCATACGTATTTCGTACACCAGCGGACCTTCCCGGACCGCCGCAGCATCGGCTGGATCGGCTTCTGCCCGCATCCGCTAAGGGCCACGGACTTCCCGGCGGCTACGGAGCTGGTCGACATTCCCGGCCGTGGCACCCTGCTGCTGAACGGCCGCGAACCGATGGACGAAACCCGTCGCGAACATTTCGAGCGCGTCGGCGAAGCGGACATCAAGCTGATGGAACTGGGCTACCTGCCGCCGCTGCGCGGTTGACGACGTACGAAGCAAAAGCCGCCTGCGTTCCGTAGGGCGAATACGCTACCGGCGTTATCCGCCGGCATCCGCCGCAACGGCGGATAACCGCAGGCGGTTATTCGCCCTACCAGGCCCACGTGCCACACTGGAAGGGCACCCTGGAGGGGGCTCCGTTCCGTGGGGCGAATACGCCACCGGCGTTATCCGCCGGTATCCCGCCGCAACGGCGGATAACCGCAAGCGGTTATTCGCCCTACAGGCCCACGTGCCATGCAGAAAGGCCACCCTCGGGTGGCCTTTCTGCATGGCGACCAACGCCACGGGCGCTATCCGCTGCCTACCTGCGGTGCTTCTTCATCGCCACCCGGCGCAGGTCGATACCGATCACCACCGGGTCGTGGTCGGAGGCCCGGTACGGCTCGGCGTTGTACAGGCTGTCCTGCTGCCGAGGGGTCTTGAACTCGACGTTGTAGTCCAGCACCCGGGGCTCGTCGGCGTTGATGTGCCACTCCACCGCGCCGCGTACCTGGCGCGCCAGGCTGGCGTTGGCGAGGGCGTGGTCAAGGTAGCCGGACTGCCCGGAGAACACGTAGGAGTAGCCCTTTCCTGCGCCCGCCTGACGTGCCACCAGGTCGGTGTAGCCGGCGCCGCGGATGACGTTCACCGGGTCTTCCTTGGCATAGGAATTGAGGTCGCCGATGATCAGGCGGTCAGGTTCCTTGGCGCCCGTCGGATCGCCCGCCAGCCAGTCCACCAGGGCCTGGGCGGCGCGCGCCCGGGTCAGGTTGCAGTTGCCCTGGCCGTCGCCGGTGTCCGGGTCGCCGTCGCAGGCCGAGCCCTTCGACTTCAGGTGGTTCACCGCGATGGTCAGGCGTTCGCCGCCATTGATCTCCTGGAAGGTCTGGGCCAGGGTCGGACGGTTGCGGGTGTCGTCGAACTCCGGGTTCACCGAACTGTCGAGCACCGCCGCGGATCGATAGGTGCGGACCTTGTCGCCGCGATAGATCAGCCCCACGGCAATCTCGTCGCTGCCCAGCTTCGCCCGGTTCGGGTTGACGAAGGCATAGCGCTGGCCCTGGGGCAGGCTGGCGTTGAGGCCGTTGACCAGGTCGGCGATGGCGCTGAACTCGCCGTAGCCGTCGTTCTCGATCTCCATCAGGCCGACGATGTCCGCCTTCGAGGCGAGGATCGCCGCGACGATCTTCGCTTTCTGCCGTTGGAACTCCTCGACCGTGTTGGCTCCGCGCGAGGTGGGGAAACCGCCGCCCTTGCCATCGCCGTTGAAGTAGTTGAGCACGTTGAAGCTGGCCACCCGCAGGCGCCCTTCCACCGCCGGCTGGGCCGGACGCGGATTGGCCGCCTCGAAGGTCGGCGTCTGCAACGGCTGGATACGGTAGCTGCCGGCCGAGTAGTCGAGCACGCCGTCGATGGCGCTGGTGCGATCGCCGACGCGCAGGCTGTTGTAGGCGCTCAGTTCCGGCGCCGGGTAGCGGATCGGGTCGGGGTTCTGCCCGCTGCGGCCGTCGTCGAGGAGAATCCGGTCGAGGTCGTTGCGCGCCTGCATGGCCTTGGCCTGTTCGCCGGGAGCCACCACGTTGGTCGGAGTCATCTGGCGGCCGCCGGAGGACAGCAGGACCTCGCCGTAGCGGCCGAGGTTGTAGACCTCGTTGACGGTCAGCGTCTGGCGGAGCTGCACGCGCATGCCTTCGTAGCGCTCCAGCGCATCGGCGCTGGCCAGCGGCAGGCTGATGCCGGCCGGCGTCGGCAAGGCCACGCCGCTCGCCAGGACGCTGACCTGCAGCGGCCCGACCAGTTCGGTGAGGCCGTTGAACTCGCGGACCTGGCCGGTCACCCGGACGCGGTCGCCGAGCTTGACGTCGCTGCCGTTGCCGCCGTCGTAGACGAAGATGCCTTCGGAGGTCGCCGGGTCGCCGTCCACCGTGGCATCTTCCTGCTGCACGTAGAAGCCCTTCAGCTCGCTGGCGTTCTGGAAGTCGCCGACCACCACGCCCTCGATGGCGACCCGCTGGTTCACCAGCGGACTTTCGGCGCCGGCGCCCTGCACCTCGTGGATCGGTCGCAGGCCGGCCTCCTCGCCGCCGCCGGGCTCGCCAGCGCCATGCTGGCCGAGGTTGGCGAAGGTGTCGCGCGGGTAGCCCAGCCATTGCGCCGCCGGGTCGAAGGCGTCGCTGGGATCGCTGTCGCCGTCGCGGATGTCGGCCTTGCGCACCAGGCTCCGGTCAAGGGTCTGCACATCGCCGCTGCCCCAGGTCGTGCCGGGGTTGAAGCCGACCTGGCCGAGGCTGTCGAGGATCTCGCCGCTGCGCCGGCGCAGCAGCACCGCATCGTTGCCATTGAACCAGCTGCCTTCCACCCGCTGGCTGGCCAGCGCCAGCAACGCCGGGTCGGCCACGCCGTTGGCGAGGACGAAGGTCTTGCCCGGCGCCAGGCTGCCGCTCAGGTCGATGCTGCGGCCCGCCGCGCTGGCGCCGTTGAAATAGAACTCGACGCGGTAGGCGGAGAGGTCGAGGACCTGGCTGCCGCTGTTGTAGAACTCCAGCGCCTTGTTGTTGCCGCTGCCTTCGACATACTCGGAGATGATCAGCTCGGCGGCGTTGGCCACCGGCAGGCCCAGCAGGGCCAGGCCGCCCAGCAGGGCGGCGTTACGCAAGGGGTGCATCGGGATACTCCTTTATCGGAATGGGGTAGCCGCGGCTCAGGCGCCGTCGGGCTGCAGTTCCTGGGAAAACACCGGCTCGCCGTCGAGGTCGCGCAGGGTGACGGTGAGCGCGCGGCTTTGCGCATCGATCTCCACCTCGCCGAAGAACTGGTAGCCGGCGAAGGGGGAACTGTTCTGGACCAGCGGGGCCTTCTGGAACATCACCTGCGGGCCGAACGTGCCATCCAGCGCGTTGGGTCCGAAACTACCGGCATTGAGAGGCCCGGCGACGAACTCCCAGAACGGCGCGAAGTCCTTGAACGCGGCGCGCTCCGGGCTGTAGTGGTGGGCAGCGCAGTAATGCACGTCGGCGGTCAGCCAGACGGTGTTTCGCACCTCGGCGCGCTGGACGAAGCGCAGCAGGTCGGCGATCTCCAGCTCGCGGCCGAGGGCGGCACCGTCGTTGCCGTTGGCGATGGCCTCCCAGCGGTCGCGCCCCTGGGCGTCCTTGCCATCGGGCACGCAGAGGCCAATCGGCATGTCGGCGGCGATCACCTTCCACTGCGCGCGCGAACCGCGCAACTCACGCTTGAGCCATTGCAACTGTTCACGGCCGAGGAAATCGGTGGCGGCGCTGCGCCGCGCCTGCAGGTTGGCGCTGTTGCCGCCGCGGTAGCTGCGCATGTCGAGGACGAACACGTCGAGCAAAGGGCCGTAGGCGACCTTGCGGTAGATCCGCCCGTCGCGCCCCTGGCGCTGGAAGCGCAGCGGCGCGTATTCGAGGAACGCCTGGCGCGCGCGGGCCGCCAGCACGTCGATGTCCTTCACCTGGTAGCGCTCGTCGAGCTGCTTGCTGGAGGACCAGTTGTTGGTGGTCTCGTGGTCGTCCCATTGCCAGATCTGCGGCACCTCGGCGTTGAAGCGGCGCAGGTTGTCGTCGAGCAGGTTGTAGCGGTAGTTGCCGCGGAACTCGTCGAGGGTCTCGGCGACCTTGCTCTTGGCCTCGGTCACCCGGTTGCGCCAGATGCGCCCGCTCTCGGTCTCGATGCGTTCGGGGATCGGCCCATCGGCATAGATGGTATCGCCGCTGTGCAGGAAGAAATCCGGCTGGCGCCGGCGCATGGCTTCGTAGATACGCATGCCGCCGATATCCGGATTGATCCCGAAACCTTGCCCGCAGGTGTCGCCGCTCCAGACGAAACGGATATTGCGCGCCTCGCTCGGCGCACTGCGCAGGTGGCCGAACCAGGGCTTGCTCAGGCTGCCGTCGCGGGCATCCTCGAAGCGCACCCGGTAGAAGATCGACTGGTCGGCTGGCAGGCCACGCAGGTCGATGCGCGCGGTGTAGTCGAGGCGCTCGTCGGTGACCGGCGAGACCAGCCGACGCGGCTCGCTGAAGACGCTACGGGTGTCCCATTCGACGATCATCCGCGCCGGGCGGTCGGTGCGGCTCCAGACCAGCGCGCGGTCGCCCTGCACGTCGCCGGATTGCACGCCATCGGTCAGCTTCGGCCGCGCCCTGGGCGAGGCGATCACCGCCGGCGCGCCCAGCGCCGGCAACAGCAGTCCAGCGCCCAGGCCTTGCACGACGCGGCGGCGCTTGAGGTCCATCCCACTCATACCGGAGTTCTCCGCAGGCTTCACGAAGGTCCGGTTTACCGGGGCAAGTTGACAGGGGCGTTACGGGGACAGACAGGCTATCCGTTTGGTCAGGGGAAACGCCCATTCGCTCCGCGCCGCCCATGCGGCAACGAACCGGGCGTTGCCTCGCTGAAAAGAGCCTCAGTGAGTTTCAGGCTTCAGGGAATACACCCAATCGGAGGGGCGCGCCCAGCGACATTGGCGTCGCTATACGCCCCTTTCCACCGACCTCAGCCGCCCCGCGCCCCCTGGACCGGCCCCTGGGGCGCCTCGCCGCGCTCCTCCTGCACTGCCCGCCCGGCCCGTTCCACGGCGTTCCACAACCAGGGCGGCAGGTGCTCCGGATCGAGACTGTCGAGGAGGTTCTTGACCGCCAGGCCCAGCTCGGTGTCGCCCTCGATCACCAGGCGGCGGCGGAAGAACAGGGTATCCGGGTCCTCATGCCGGCTGGCCAGCAGCAGGAAGTCGCGCCAGTCGCCGCGGATGGTCACGCTGGCCCGTGGCCGTTCGACCAGGCGCAGGCCGCCGGGCACCCGGGTGACGCACCAGCCGACGCCGAGGTCCCTGACTTCCAGGCGCAGCCAGCGACCTTCCAGCAGGTCGAAGGCGCCCTCCTCCAGCGGCTGGGCGAACAGCCGGTTGGCGACCCGTTGCAGGACCAGGTGCTGGAGCCCGCGCGGAACCTTCGCCGCCAGCGGCAACAGGCGTCCGGCGACGCCGAGGAGCAGGCGTTGGCGGTTCAGCATAGCCCCGCCTCCTCTGCCCGCAGCATCCCCGGCCGGCCGTGCCAGTAGCCGTTGCAGCCTTCCACCGCGAGCGGCGGAGCGGCGCCCTTGCGTACCCGGTCGAAGGCCGCGATCACCTCGGCCATGCCCTGCGCCCGAGGGCTCAGGCGTAGCAGGTCGGCGCCGCTATGTTCCAGCGAGCGGTAGTCGGCCAGCAGGTTGCTGACCTTGCCGGACATGGTCTGGATGCCGTTGAGGGTGAACAGCGCCTCGCCCTCCTGGCTGAGCAGCGGGATACCTTCGGGATACTGCTGGCAGCAGAACTGGCAGTCGTCCTTGGGCCGGTTCTCCGCCCGCGCGGTGAAGCAGCGCGCCGAGTAGGCCAGCGGCAGGTGACCGTAGGCGAAGACCTCGGTCTGCAATTGCTCCAGGCCCAGCTGCGCAGCCTGGTCGAGCACCCCGCGCAGCAGCTTGCCGGAGACTTCCACCGGCGGAATCCAGCGGCGCATGCCCCAGGAATACAGTTCGGCCAGGGCATGACCGTTGTAGAGGTTCAGCGCCGGACCGCCGACAAAGGGCACGCCGCGCTGGCTGAGGTAATAGACGGCGGCCATGTCGTTGGCCTCGACCCGGAGTTCGCCGTTCTCGCATAGCCGGCGCAGGCTGGACAGCTCCGAAGCGGCCTCGATCAGCGCCAGCCCGGAGAGCACCAGCTCGGCACGGGTCGCCTGCGCCAGCTCGCGGGCCAGCGCCTGCCAGTCATTCAGGGACAGCGCCCGGCGCTTGGCGCAGACGGTCTCGCCGAGGTAGATGACGTCGAGCGGCTGGCCGGCCATCTCGGCGTAGAAATCGAATATCTGCCGCTTGTCCCAGTAGAACAGCAGCGGTCCCAGGCTCAGTTTCATCGCGGCGGTCCTCACTGCCAGGAACGGTGATAGGCGCCCAGGGTGGTCTGGTGCCCTTCGGAAAGTCCGGCCAGCGCGCGCTGCCATTGCGGCTGCACGCTATAGGCGCCCGGCGCGCTGGCGTAGCTGTCCAGCGCCTGGCGCCAGACCCGGGTGACCTGCTCGACGTAGGCCGGGCTGCGCTGGCGGCCTTCGATCTTCACCGCCGCCACGCCGATTTCCGCCAGTTGCGGGACCAGGTCCAGGGTGTTCAGGCTGGTCGGTTCCTCCAGCGCATGGAAGCGCTGGCCATTGACCAGGAAACGGCCCTTGCAGAGGGTCGGGTAGCCGGCCGCCTCGCCGGCGGCGTAGCGGTCGATGAGCACTTCGTTGAGGCGCGAGGTCAACCCCTCCGGTTCCTCGCTCCAGCGCACCGCCCTGGCCGGCGAACAGACGCCGCAGAGGTTCGGCGACTCGCCGGTGACGTAGGAGGACAGGTGGCAGCGGCCCTCGGCCATGATGCACAGGCTGCCGAAGGCGAATACCTCCACCGGCACCGAACTGCCGGCCGCCACCTGGCGTACCTGCGCCAGCGATAGCACGCGAGGCAGGACCGCGCGACGGATGCCGTAGCGTTCGTGATAGAGGGTCAGGGCCGCGGCATTGGTTGCCGAGCCCTGCACCGACAGATGCAGATTGAGCCGCGGATAACGTTTCGCGGCATAGCCGAGCACCGCCACGTCGGCGGCGATCAACGCATCGACGCCGAGGTCGGCGGCCTGGTCCACCGCGCGCTGCCAGCGCTCCCAGCCCTGCGCGCTGGAATAGGTGTTGACCGCTACGTAGAGCTGCCGCCCGGCCTCGTGGACTCGCCGCAGGCCTTCCTGCAACTGGCGTTCGTCAAGGTTGAGGCCGGCGAAATGGCGGGCGTTGGTGTCGTCGCGGAAACCGACGTAGATGGCATCGGCGCCCTGTCGCAGGGCCGACTTCAAGGCGGGCAGGCTGCCCGCCGGACAGACCAGTTGCATGGGGTTGCTCCTCTGGCGAAAAACGCGCTCCGCGGCAGTGGGCAACCCCGGGGCACAAGCGCCACACTCTAGAAAGACGCTCCCGGTCGGCGCTTGACCGGGATCAAGAAGGCCTCAGGCCATCAGTGCGGAGAACGGCAGAAAGTCGATCGCATCACCCACGCCCAGGGTGGCGCCGCGCTCGATCACCGCCAGCCCGTCCGCCCAACTGGCGGCAAGCAGCATCGCCGAGCCCTGCTGGGGGTGGATTTCCACCCGCCCCCGCTCATCGAGCCGCGCCCGCAGGTACTGGCGACGCGCCCGCGGTTGCGGCCAGTCGAAGGCCGCCGGCAGCGCCAGCGGCCGCGGCACTACGTCGAACAGTCCCTGCTGGCGAAGCAGGAACGGACGCGCCACCAGCAATGCGGTGACCAGCGCCGCCGCAGGGTTGCCGGGCAGGCCCAGCCAGGGCTTGCCGGCCACGGAGCCGAAGGCGAACGGCTTGCCCGGCTGGATCGCCAGGCGCCACAGGTTGACCTCGCCAAGCTCGGCGATGGCGCGCTTGAGGTGGTCTTCCTCGCCTACCGAGACACCGCCGCTGGTGACCAGCGCGTCCCATTCGGAGGCCGCCAGGCTGAGCGCATCGCGGCTGGCCACCAGTTCGTCGGCGAGCACTTCCTCGTCGTGCACCTCGAAGCCGAGGCCGCGCAGCAAGGCGCCGATGCAGTAACGGTTGGCGTTGTAGATCTGCCCGGCCAACAGTGTCTGGCCGGGCTCGCGCAATTCGTCGCCGCTGCTCAGCAGGCCGATGCGCAAGCGCCGACGCACCGAGACCGTGGCGACGCCGAGACTCGCCAGCAGGCCGAGTTCCTGCGGGCGCAAGCGCTGTCCGGCACGCAGCACCGGCGCGCCGCGACGCAACTCCTCGCCGCGCCGGCGCACATGCTGGCCGGCGCTCACCGGCGGCAACTGCACGCGCTCGCCGTCGACCACGCAGAGTTCCTGCGGCACCACGCAGTCGGCGCCGGTCGGCAGCGGCGCGCCGGTGAAGATCCGCGCCGCCTGGCCCAGCGGCAGGCTCATGCCGCGGGTGTCGCCGGCGGCGATCCGCGCGCCGACCGTCAGGCTGCCGCCGCTGCGCGGCAGGTCGGCGGAGCACAAGGCGTAGCCGTCCATCGCGCTGTTGTCCCAATGCGGCAGGTCCATCGGCGCCAGCAGGTCCTCGCCGAGCACTCGTCCCAGCGCCCGCTCCAGGGCCAGGCTCTCGCAGGCTGGCGGGCGCGGCGCGCGCGCCAGCAGTTCGGCCAGCGCCTCGTCGAGCGGGCGCAGTTGGCCGCCATCGCAGGCGCAAGCGCTCACGAGCGGCACCCGCAGCCGGCCACCGGCGCCACGGCTGGCGGGGTCTTCAGGTGCGGGACGAAATTGCACGGGCGGGTGCGGCTGTCCAGTTGCGCCAGGAGAATCTCGTTCCAGGCGGTGCGACAGGCGCCCGGCGAGCCGGGCAGGCAGCACACCAGGGTACCGTTGCTGAGCCCGGCCAGCGCTCGCGACTGGATGGTGGAAGTGCCGATCTCGCGCTGCGAGACCTGGCGGAACAGTTCACCGAAGCCCTCGACCTCGCGCTCGAACAGCGGCCCGACCGCCTGCGGGGTGTTGTCCCGCGCGGTGAAGCCGGTGCCGCCGGTGATCAGGCCGACCTGTACCTCGGGGTCGGCGATCCAGGCCGAGACCACCGCGCGGATCTGGTAGATGTCATCGGACTTCAGGCTCCGCTGGTGCAGGCGATGACCGGCGGCCAGCAGCGCGTCGGCGAGGGTCTGGCCGGAAGTATCGGTTTCCAGGGTACGGGTGTCGCTGACGGTGAGGATGGCGATGTTCAGCGGCTGGAAGGTGGAGGTGGCCAGGTGGCTCATGGAAGGGAGTCCTCGGAACGGGCGATGCCTCAGCCTGAACCGCGGGCCCCCGGCTGGCTATTCCTCCGAAGAGGTAAGCCGGCGGCGCGAGGAGGTAGCCGTCACTCCTCCCAGCGCTGCGCGGCGGCCTGGTCGCTGCAGCGGCCTTCGACCCAGCGCGGGCCTTCGGCGGTGTCTTCCTTCTTCCAGAACGGCGCGCGGGTCTTCAGGTAGTCCATGACGAAGTTGCAGGCGTCGAACGCCGCCTGCCGGTGGGCGCTGGCGCAACCGACGAAGACGATCGGCTCGCCCGGCTCCAGGCGGCCGATGCGGTGGAGGATCTCCAGGCGCAGCAGCGGCCAGCGCTGCCCGGCCTCGGCGGCGATCTTGCCGAGGGCCTTCTCGGTCATGCCCGGATAATGTTCGAGGAACATCCCGCCGACCTCGCGACCGTCGTTGAAGTCGCGCACGTAGCCGACGAAGCCGACCACCGCGCCGATGCCGACGTTCTGCGCATGCAGGGCGTTAAGCTCCTGCCCCGGATCGAAAGCGGCCTGCTGGACGCGGATGGCCATGGGTTCAACCTCCGGTGACGGTGGGGAAGAAGGCGACTTCGTCGCCGTCCTGCAACGGCTCGTCGAGGCCGCACAGTTCCTGATTGCGCGCGCACATCAGGTTCTGCTCGCCGAGGGTACGCTCCCAGGCCCCGCCGCGCTCCACCAGGAGCTGGCGCAAGGCGCCGAGGGTCGCCAGCCCGGCGTCCCAGTTCAACTGCTCGCCGTCGATGCCGAGGGCTTCGCGGTAACGGGCGAAATACTGCACGCGGATCATGCCTGCCCTTCCTCCTCTTTGCGGTAGTGGCCGCTCTTGCCGCCGAGCTTCTCCAGCAACTGGACCTGCTCGATGACCATCCCGCGGTCCACCGCCTTGCACATGTCGTAGATGGTCAGGGCCGCGACGCTGGCGGCGGTGAGCGCCTCCATCTCCACGCCGGTCTGCCCGGCCAGCCGGCAACGCGCGCGGATGCGCACGGCGTCCGGCGCCTCGGCCTGCAGTTCGAGCTTGACGCTGGTGAGCAGCAGCGGATGGCACAGCGGGATCAGTTCGTGGGTGCGCTTGGCCGCCTGGATGCCGGCGATCCGTGCCACGGCGAAGACGTCGCCCTTGGGATGGCCGCCGTCCTGGATCAGTTGCAGGGTTTCCGGGCGCATGCGCACCACGGCCTCGGCCGTGGCTTCACGGGAGGTCACGGCCTTTTCCGTGACGTCGACCATGTTGGCGCGGCCCTGGGAATCGAGATGGGTCAGCACGTGGGTGCTCCTGATGGAAGGTACTGGCCAGTCATTGTAAGCCCTGGGACGCGAGCGGGGATGGTTTGGCCGGATTCTGAAGGGGAATGATTGTATACAGAAAGAGGTATGCCCTCGTTGGCGAATGACCACCCGGTGAAATTTTCCTGACAGCCCTGCCGGTCCGTGACGATCGGACTAAGATCGCAACAGGCTTCCCGCTCCGGAGAACGGAAAGATGACGGACCGACTGCGCGTACTCTTCGTCTGTATCGCCAATGACGCCCGCTCCCTGATCGCCGAGGCCATCCTGCGGCACACCGACGGCGAACATTTCGCCGCGTTCAGCGCCGGCGTGCGCCCCGCTGGCGTCGACCCGCGCACCCTGAGCGTGCTCGAACACGCCGGCATCCCGACCCAAGGGTTGAGTAGCAAGCCGCTGGAGACCTTCGCCGGGGAGTCCTTCGACTATCTCATCGACCTCTGCGACAAAGACACCGACGAACTCGCACAGTTGCCGCACTCCGCCCAGACCCTCGCCTGGAGCTGCAGCGACCCGACCCTCCAGGAAGGCCTGGAAGGATTCAGCCATGTCCTGCAGGAGCTGAACGACCGGGTCCGGCTGTTCCTGGCAGTGAAGAACCGCCCCCATGGGGAACGCTCCTGAGCCGCGCCACCAGCGACGCCCCAGTCGCCGTGCCTCCCGGCGACCTGCCAGTCCTGACAGGTAGATGAAGGTTTGATGACGTCGTCGAGAAAGCTCGACTAGCGTTGGTCAATACCTATACCGCGCCGGGAGCGCTGGACAGGGCCCACAGGGAGGTGCCCCATGCAACTGCGAATGCACCCTTCGACCAAGGGCGGATGGATCGTCCAGGTCGGCGCCTATCGCATCCCCTTCCATACCGAACGGGAAGGTCGGGAATATCTGCGCAAACTGCGCGAGCGGATCGAAGCCCCCCACGCGCTGCCCGGTTCGCCCAAGCCCCGGATAATCCGCCAGGCCAGGTAGCCGACCCGCTCAGGTGCGGCCGATGGCTTTCCCCAGCAACCTGGCAAGGCGCCGAACGGATTCCTCGGCCCGGTCCAGGGCGGCGGCCTCGGACCTGCGCCATTCCGCGCTCAGGGGGCGCAGGTCGGCCTGCTCTTCGGCCCTGAGGCACCATTGCTGGTGGTCGTGCCAATCCCCCTGCATGGTCTGTAGCGTTTTCAGCGTGTCGAGCACCTTTCCCGGCAGGGGGCAGAGGTCCGGGTAGGCCTCCTGCGAATAACGTGCGCGCTTCACCAACAGGCGGATGTCGTGAAGATCGTGTCCGGGATCGTCGAGCGCCGCCAGCAGCTTGCGCAACTGGTGCCTGATTCGCTTGCTCGCCTCCGCCTCGAGATCGTCGAGGCGACCTTCCGTCATCGCCCGCCGGACACCGTCCGGCCAGGCGTCCAGCGCGTCCAGCAAATCCTTGATCTGTGGACTGCTCCCTGCCTGCCGATACCAGCGGAGCACCGCCTGCCTGCGCAGCGAAGCCGGAATCAGCAGGCCATGGCGCTCCAGCTCGGCCGCCATCACTTCCATGTCGCGGATCGGATTGGTGGCCTGCCCGAGGGCTTTCGCCGCGCGATCCAGGTCCTCGGCCAGAGCCCCCAGGCGCAACGGTTTCAACAGGCTGCGCAGGCGCCTGGCGGCGACGCGCAGATCGTGCAGCGCTTCCGGGTCGGTGCCCTCGACGATCCTGGCATAGGCATGCATGACCTCGACTTCGAGGCCGGAAACGGTGCGAATCACGGATGCGGCGAAAGCCATACGGCGGACTCCCGGAACTGGGGCCCGAAGTCTAGGACATGTTGCAGATCCGTGAACGCCAGCCGCTGCGCCCGGCTCGAGGCCGGGCGCAGCGCAACGCCTGCGACGCCGCGTGGTTACATATGCGCCTCGGCGTACTCCGCCAGCACCGAGCGCGGCACCCCTTGCAGGGTCACGTGCACGCCGTGGGGGAAGTCCTTGAAGCGTTCGGTGAGGTAGGTCAGGCCGGAGCTGGTGGCGGACAGGTAGGGCGTGTCGATCTGCGCCAGGTTGCCCAGGCAGATCACCTTCGAACCGCTGCCGGCGCGGGTGATGATGGTCTTCATCTGGTGCGGCGTGAGGTTCTGGCATTCGTCGATGAGGATCAGGCTCTGCTGGAAGCTGCGCCCGCGGATGTAGTTCAGCGACTTGAACTGCAACGGCACCTTGCTGAGGATGTAGTCGACGCTGCCATGGGTGCATTCGTCGTCCATGTGCAGCGCTTCGAGGTTGTCGGTGATGGCGCCGAGCCAGGGCTCCATCTTTTCCGCCTCGGTGCCGGGCAGGAAACCGATGTCCTCGTCCAGGCCCTGCACGCTGCGGGTGGCGATGATGCGCCGGTAGCGCTTGCTGACCATGGTCTGCTCGATGGCCGCGGCGAGCGCCAGGATGGTCTTGCCGGAACCGGCGGCACCGGACAGGTTGACCAGGTGGATGTCCGGGTCGAGCAGCGCGTACAGCGCCAGCGACTGGTACACGTCGCGTGGCCGCAGGCCCCAGGCTTCCTGGTGCAGGAGCGGCTCCTGGTGCAGGTCGAGGATGGTCAGCTCGTCCTGCTGGATGCCCTTGATCCAGCCGACGAAGCCCTGTTCGTCGACGATGAACTCGTTGATGTGCACCGCCGGCAGGTTGTCGGTGAGCTGCACGCGATGCCAGGTACGGCCGTGGTCCTGGCGGGTCTCGACCTTGCTCACGCGGTCCCAGAAAGAGCCGGCGAGGGAATGGTAGCCGCGCGACAGCAGGGCCACGTCGTCGATCAGCTGGTCGGTGTGGTAGTCCTCCGCGTCCACCCCGCAGGCGCGCGCCTTCAGGCGCATGTTGATGTCCTTGGTCACCAGCACCACGCGTACGCCGCTGTGGCGGCTCTTCAGCTCGACCAACTGGTTGATGATCTTGTTGTCGTTGAGGTGCTCCGGCAGCCAGGTGATGGGCTCGGCACGCTTGCTCATGAGGATCGACAGGCTGCCGCTGGGGCCGTTCTTGCCACGCTGGATCGGTACCCCTCCCTCGACCTGCTCGGGCGTGGCCTCGCCGAGTACCTGGTCGATCAGGCGGATGGCCTGGCGGCACTCGGCGGCGATGGTGTGCTTTCCGGTCTTCAGCTTGTCCAGCTCTTCGAGCACCGTCATCGGGATCGCGACGCGGTGTTCCTGGAAGTTCAACAGGGCATTCGGATCGTGGATCAGGACATTGGTATCGAGGACGTACAGGGTGGGCTGGGTGGGGCGGGAACGTCCGTGGTCATCCATACGCGATCACCTTCTGCTAAGGGCCTGGCGACGGAATGCCGGGTCGGCGCTCCGCCGGGGGGCGAGCCGCCTTCTCTCTTCCGGTGGGGAGAGCCTGACAGCAGAGGTGAGGGCCGGGGCCGCCACCTGTGCTGCAGGGTTCGGCGGTCTACGGTTCCACAAATACCGCAAAAAATATGACGGTAAAAAGTACTTTTCGTCATCAGCAGGTTTTTTTTCCGCAAGCGACGAAATACCTTGGCGCAGCCCTTCGCGAGGTCTAGTGTTATCGGTCCCACCCCTGTGAAAACCCTGCGCTTTTCCGTGCCGCAACGGTTTTCCAGCGCCATTCCCCCTCCCCCCTGCCCCTGCGACATAAAGCCGCCACTGCGCCCTGCGCCGCCTTCCTGTATGAATCCGGGGCTTGACCTTGACACGATGTCAAGGCTGAACCTGGCGACAGATCTCACCGGCGCCTCCCAGGGCGTCTGCGGTGCCACTTCTGTCCATTCCAAGGAGGACTCATGAACAGCGCCACGCTAACCGAGCTCGATCTGCCGGTCAGCGGCATGACTTGCGCGTCCTGCGCCGGCCGTGTCGAACGAGCCCTGAAGAAAGTGCCCGGGGTCGCGGCCGCCTCGGTCAACCTGGCCAGCGAGCAGGCCCGCGTACAGGCCCCGGCGGACAGCCTGCCGGCCCTGGTGGCGGCGGTCGAGCAGGCCGGCTACCAGGTTCCGGCGCGCAGCCTGGAACTGTCCATCGAGGGCATGACCTGCGCCAGTTGCGTCGGCCGGGTCGAGCGGGCGCTGAAGAAGGTGCCCGGCGTACGCGAGGTCAGCGTCAACCTGGCCAGCGAGCGCGCCCACCTCGACCTGCTCGGCGCCGTGGACAGCCAGGCCTTGCTGCAGGCGGTGGAACAGGCCGGCTACAAGGCCCGCCTGCTCGACGCGGGGCAACCACGCCAGGACGATGCCGAGCGCCGCCTGCGCCGCGAACGCTGGTGGGTGATCGCCGCGCTGTTGCTGGCGTTGCCGCTGGTGCTGCCGATGCTGGTGGAATGGGCCGGCCTGCACTGGATGCTGCCGCCGTGGGCGCAGTTCCTCCTGGCGACCCCGGTGCAGTTCGTCATCGGCGCGCGCTTCTATGTCTCCGCCTGGCGCGCGGTGAAAGCCGGTGCCGGCAACATGGACCTGCTGGTCGCCCTCGGCACCAGCGCCGGCTACGGCCTCAGCGTCTACCTCTGGCTGACCGCCCCGCCCGGCCACATGCCGCACCTCTACTTCGAAGCCTCGACCGTGGTGATCGCCCTGATCCTCCTCGGCAAGTACCTGGAAAGCCGCGCCAAGCGCCAGACCGCCAGCGCCATCCGCGCCCTCGAGGCGTTGCGCCCGGAGCGCGCGGTGCGCCTGCGCGACGGTCGCGAGGAAGAGGTGGCGATCGCCGAGTTGCGCCTCGGCGACGAGGTGGTGGTGCGTCCCGGCGAACGCTTCCCGGTGGACGGCGAGGTGCTCGACGGCAGCAGCCACGCCGACGAGGCGCTGATCACCGGCGAGAGCCTGCCGGTGCCCAAGGCTCCCGGCGACAAGGTCACCGGCGGCGCGATCAACGGCGAAGGCCGCCTGCTCCTGCGCACCACCGCGCTCGGCGGGGAAACGGTGCTGGCGAAGATCATCCGCCTGGTGGAAGACGCCCAGGCCGCCAAGGCGCCGATCCAGAAGCTGGTGGACAAGGTCAGCCAGGTCTTCGTCCCGGTGGTGATCCTCATCGCACTGGTCACCCTCGGCGCCTGGCTGGTCGCCGGGGTCGGCCTGGAGCAGGCCCTGGTGAACGCCGTGGCGGTGCTGGTGATCGCCTGCCCCTGCGCCCTCGGCCTGGCCACCCCGACCGCGATCATGGCCGGCACCGGCGTGGCCGCACGCCACGGCATCCTGATCAAGGACGCCGAGTCCCTGGAAGTCGCCCATGCGGTCACCAGCGTGGCCTTCGACAAGACCGGCACCCTGACCTCCGGGCGACCGCAGATCATCCACCTCGGCGGCGACGATCAGGAGCAACTGCTCAGGCTCGCCGGCGCCCTGCAACGCGGCAGCGAGCACCCGCTGGCCAAGGCCGTGCTCGAGCGCTGCGCCGAGCGCGACCTGGAGGTTCCGCCGGTGAACGCCAGCCAGGCCCTCAGCGGTCGCGGCATCCAGGGCGAGGTCGAGGGTCGCCGGCTGGCCCTAGGCAACCGCCGCCTGCTCGACGAGCAGGAACTCAAGCCCGGCGCGCTGGCGAGTGCAGCCGCGGACTGGGAGGCCGAGGGCCGCACCCTGTCCTGGCTGCTGGAACTGGCTCCGGAGAAACGCGTGCTCGGCCTGTTCGCCTTCGGCGACAGCCTCAAGGACGGCGCCGCCGAAGCGGTGGAGGCCCTGCGCGAACGGGATATCCACAGCCACCTGATCACCGGCGACAACCGCGGCAGCGCGGCGGTGGTGGCCAAGGCCCTGGGCATCGACGACGTACACGCGGAAGTGCTGCCGGCGGACAAGGCCGCCACGGTCGCCGAGCTGAAAGGCCGGGGCCGGGTGGTGGCGATGGTCGGCGACGGCATCAACGACGCCCCGGCGCTGGCCGCCGCAGACGTCGGCATCGCCATGGGTGGCGGCACCGACGTGGCCATGCACGCCGCCGGCATCACCCTGATGCGCGGCGACCCGCGCCTGGTGCCGGCGGCGCTGGACATCTCGCGGCGGACCTACGCGAAGATCCGCCAGAACCTGTTCTGGGCCTTCATCTACAACGTGATCGGCATCCCGCTGGCGGCCTTCGGCCTGCTCAACCCGATGGTGGCGGGCGCGGCGATGGCCTTCTCCAGCGTCAGCGTGGTCGGCAACGCCCTGCTCCTGCGACGCTGGAAGCCCTGAGCCAGCACGCCAGGCACATGGGGTGGCGCGCCTAGCGCAACAACCCCATGTGCTTGGCCCGCGCCACCGCCTGGGTGCGGCGCTCGACGCCGAGCTTGTCGTTGATATGGCGGGCGTGGCTCTTCACCGTATGCAGCGAGATGAACAGCCGCTCGCTGATCTCCTGGTTGGACAACCCCTGGGCGATCAGCTCCAGCACCGCCAGTTCGCGCCCGCTGAGCACCTCGCCCGCACTGCCCACGGGCTCGGCGGGCGGCTCCGGCAACAGCGCGCGCATGCGCTGGGCGCCGGGACAGGCAGGGAAGCGCTGCAACTGTTCGCGCAACCATTCCGGCTGCTGCACGAGCAATTCGTGGAGCGGCAGCAAGGCTCCGCCGACTGCGCCCTCCATGGCTTGTTGCAGGGTCGCCAGCGCCTCGCGCTCGCGGCCCTGCTCCAGGTGCAGCGCGGCCAGTTGGCCGAGGGCCAGGCGAGCCGGCAGCAATGCGCCGTTCTCCCGCGTCGAGCGGGCCAGCCGATCCAGACGCCGGGCGGCCTCCTCCGGGCGTCCTTCGCGGCGCTCCAGGCCGGCCTGGAGCAACTCCACATGCAGCGGCAGCAGCGGACTGCATTCCGGCGGCGTGGCCGCCTGCCCGCCGTAGGTGCCGCCCAGGCGCTGTAGCCAGACGCCGGCCAGTTCGGTCTGGCCCTGGGCCAGCCAGAGTTCGCACTTGATCAGGGTGATCGCCGCCAGGTAGTAGATCGGCGGGATATCCCAGGCATGCATCAGCCGCTCGACGTCGCCAAGCCGGGCGAACGCCGCCGCGTAGTTGCCCAGGCGCCCTTCCAGGCTGGCCAGGACGCAATAGCCGATCACCAGGCTGACATCCCGGCAACTGCGGGTTTCCTCGATTCCCTGCTTGATCCACTTGCGCGCTTCGTCCGGCTGCAGCGCCAGGCTGCGCAGGTAGCCGCGGTACAGCAGGAGCCGCCCGCGCACCGCGTAGCGGCGTTGCGCCGGCAGGTGCTGGAGGCGTTCCAGGCCCTGGCGCACCTCCTCCTCAGCGCGCGCCACCTCGCCGCGCGCCTGGAGGACGCGGGCGCGGTCGTAATGGACCAGTGCCTCGAACAGCGGGTTGCCGTAGCGCTGGGCGAACTCCAGGGCGTCGCGGTTGTAGTTGCGCGCCTGCCAGAAGTCGCCACGGGTCACCGCCAGGTTGCTCAGCGTCGACAGGCATTGCAGGCGGGTGCCATAGCGCTCCCCGGCGAGGTCCTGCAAGGCCTCGCGGCAGTGCGCCTCGGCCTTGTCGATGTCGCCGCGGCCGCGCGCGATCACCCCGCTCAGGGCCTGCCACTGGGCCAGCAGGTCGCGCTGCGCAGACTCGTCCGGCGCCGGCAGGAAACGCGCCAGTTGGCCAGCCAGCTCTTCCGCGGCATCCAGCTGGCAGGCCAGCGCCAGCGCCCAGCCGTACAGCAGGATCAGGCGCGGCGTGCTCGCCAGGAGGCTGTCCGGCAGGTCCATCTTCCAGCGCAGCAGGGTGGCGATGTTCTGCTCCGCCAGCAGTTGCTCTTCCGACAGGTTCTGCACCAGGCTCGCCGCCACGTCCGGCTGGCCGGCGCGCAGCGCCTGCTCCACCGCCTGGTCGAGCAGGCCATGGCGGCTGAACCAGCCGCAGGCGCGCAGGTGCAGGGAGCCGGCGGACGGACCGAAGTCGGGCAAGGGACGCGCCAGCAGCAGGTCGGAGAACAGGTGGTGGTAGCGGAACCACTGGCCGTTTTCGTCCAGCGGCACGAGGAAGACCTGGTGCTGCTGCAGGTGGTCGAGGATCGCCGCGCTGTCGCCGGCCTCGCGCACGGTATCGCAGAGTTCGGCGCAGAAGCGCTCGAAGCGTGCGGTCTGGGCGAGGAACGCCTGGACCTCGGACGGCTGCCGCTCGATCACCTCCTCCAGCAGGTAGTCGCGGATCAGCTCGTCGGCGCCGTGTACCCCGGGACTGACCTGCTCCTCTGGATCGCCGCGCGCCAGCAGCCAGAGGCGCAGCCCGGCGACCCAGCCTTCGCTGCGCTCGAGCAGCGCGTCCAGCGCGTCCTCGTCGAGTTCGAGGCCGCTGGCGGCCATCAGCGCCCCGCTCTCCTCGGCGGTCAGGCGCAGGTCCTGTTCGCTGAGTTCGAGCAATTGCCGCGACAGGCGCAGGCGCGCCAGGTGCCAGTCCGGCCGCTGCCGGCTGGTGACCAGCAGCACCAGGCCTTCGGGCAGGTGGTTGAGGAGGAATTGCAGGCAGCGGTCGAGCACCGCGCCCTGGGCCAGGTGGTAGTCGTCCAGCACCAGCAGCAGGGGACGCTGCGGGTCCAGGCAGGGGCCGAGTTCGTCGAGCAGGTCGTCGAGCCAGGTCTCGAAGGCGAACGGCTGGTGGCGCTGGCGCATCTTCAGCAGGCCAAGGGCCTCTTCGCCCAGGGTCGGGTGGTACTGTCGCAAGCCATCGAGCAGGCGTTCGAGGAAACGTCCGGGATCGCTCTCGCGGCTGCTCAGTCCCAGCCAGAGGCTCTGCCAGCGCGGGTCGAGGCTTTCGCAGAACTCGATGGCCAGGGAACTCTTGCCGAATCCGGCGGGCGCAGCGATCAGCAGCAGGCGACCGTCCAGTCCGTCGCGCAGTCGACGGCAAAGACGCGGGCGCGCCACATGGGCCGACGGCAGCGGGGGGCGGAAAAAGCGGTTGGCCGTCGGCAGGACGGCGGATGGAGTGCCCGAGAAGGTACGCGAGAAGTCAGTCATCACCCGGTTTCTTGGTTTATGTATGGGGCGTGAACGCTCCGGAGACTAACCACAAGTGATGGCTATTTGAAGCACTATCCATCGGCTCGGACGAAATAGCGCACCGGCGCTTCAGCTCGATAACCAAGGAAAGACCGGTTTCCCGGCGCGGTCCAGGCGCGGCAAACGTTTCCCGGCCACACAGGTGCCCGCCGGGAGGATGGCGACGACGGAATCCGCGGGCGAGGCGGGAAAACACTTTGTAATGAATTGACGGCCGGAGCGGCAGCGCCACCCGCGAAAACGAAGAAACCGGCACAAGGCCGGTTTCTTCGTGGCTAGGAACGCCGTTTCTCAGCGTACCCCTTCCTGGCGCAACGCCGCCGGAGTGTAGTCGCTTTCCGAAGCGCTGTAGTTGAAGTCGTAGGCCTGTTTCTCCTCGTTCTTCATGCCCAGCGCCAGGTAGCGGCCGGAGAGCAGGTCGTAGAGGGTTTCCACCGCGTACCAGGGCACCTGCTTGTCGTAGTACTGCTCGGCATGCGCCTCGGCCACGCGCCACAGGGTGCCGCGACCGTCGTAATGGTCGATCTCGGCGGCCTGCCAGGTGTCCTCGTCGATGTAGAAGTCACGCTTGGCGTAGATGTGCCGCTCGCCCGGCTTCAGGGTCGCGACCACATGCCAGACGCGGTGCAGCTCGTAGCGGGTCAGGTCCTGGTTGATGTGGCCGGCCTTGACGATTTCGCTGTACTTGATCTTCGGATCGTCGAGCTTGTAGCTGTTGTAGGGAATGTAGATTTCCTTCTTGCCTTCCAGCTTCCAGTCGTAGCGGTCCGGCGCACCGTTGTACATGTCGAAGTTGTCCGAGGTGCGCAGGCCGTCGGCGGCGGTGCCGGGACCGTCGTAGGACACCTGCGGAGCCCGCCGCACGCGGCGCTGGCCGGCGTTGTAGAGCCACGCCAGGCGCGGCTCCTTGACCTGGTTGAGGGTCTCGTGGACCAGCAGCACGTTACCGGCCAGGCGCGAGGGCGCGGTGACCCGCTGTTTGAAGTAGAACAGCACGTTGCTCGGCTTGTTCGGGTTGTAGTCCTTCAGGTTGGTACGGAAGGTGAAGGCATCCTGGAAGTAGACCAGCTGGTAGGAGCCGTTGACCTGCGGAGTGGCCTGGGTCACCAGGCGCCGGACGCTGCCGCCGCGATAGCGGGTGATGTGGTTCCAGATCACCTCCAGGCCGTTCTGCGGGATCGGGAACGGGTTGGCGGTATCGAAGTTCTCCAGGCCGTTGCCGCCTTCCACCAGCTTGGTGGTGGTGGCGTTGCGCTTGGCCGCCTCCTGCACCGCCGCCGGGACGGTGGCGCTGCGGTGGGTCTTGTATACCGGGATCTTGTAGGTATCCGGGTAGCGCTTGAACATGGCCAGTTGGCCGGGAGTCAGCTTGTCCTTGTACTGGTCGACGTTCTGCGCGGTGATGGTGAACAGCGGTTGCTCGCTGGCATAGGGGTTGGCGAGGAAGCCACGGCTGTCGACGCTGCCGGCGTTGGTCGCCAGGCCGCCATCCCAGGCGGGGATGCTGCCGTCGGCGTTGCCGGCCTTCTCCGCCCCCAACGGAGTCAGGCTGGTGCCGAGCTTGGCCGCCTCGTCGGCGGATACCGCCGCCATCACCTGGGTGGCCAGCAGGCTCAGGGCCAGTACACCGGTATGCAGAAGAATCTTCGTTGTTTTCATTCGCTCGTCGTCCTCGTTAAGTCCTGCTCGCCGGCCCGGTTCGCACCGGGCCGGCGTACATCAGAAGTTCATGCCGAAGCTGAGCGCGACGAAGTCGCGATCGTCCACGGTGGTGTACTTGCCGTCGAAGAAGTTGGTGTAGGAGAGGCTCGCGGTGTAGGTGTTCTGGTACTCCGCGTCCACCCCCAGGCTGACCGCCTTGCGGCCTTCCTCGAAGTTGGCGCCGGGGCCGGGCGAATAGCCATCGACGTCGTGCGACCAGGCCACACTGGGCTTGAGGTTCACGCCCATGAACACGTCGTTGTAGTCCCAGATCGCACGGGCGCGATAACCCCATGCGTCCGAGGTGGTATAGCCATCGTTCTCGCAGTAGCGGCTGACGTTGTTCGCTTCGGCGGTGCCCAGCGTGCTGATGTTCAGCGCCTGGCAGCTGGCCAGGCCGGAGATGGTCCCCGGCAGCGGCCCCGGTCCGAAGACCGGGTCACGCCCGTAGCGTGCCTTGGAGGTGCTTTCCAGGCCGCCGACGTGGGTCCAGCCGATCTCGCCCACCAGGGTCAGGCGCTCGGCGCCCATCACCTGGTCGAAGAAGTGCGTCAGGGTGGTCTGCAGTTGGGTGATCTCCTTGCGCCGATAGCCGTGCAGGTCCTGCCCGGCCTGGCCGTTCAGCACCGAGGCGTTGTCGTAGGGGCGGTTGCCGCCGATGCTCACCGGGTCGAGGCCGGCGAAGAGGATGTCGGTGGTGTTCAGCTGCACCGGCGCGTTGGGCCGGTAGCTGACTTCGCCGCTCCACGCGGTGCCGTTGGGCAACGTGGTGGAGAAGCTCAGGCCGAACATGCGGATATCTTCCGGGTACTCGATGAAGTAGCTGGAGTTGCCGGCGGTGGCCGCCGCCGCGGCCTGGGCGGCCAGTGCCGGGTTGATCGCGGCGAGGCGGGTGGCGAGGTCATTGATCGCCGCCATGGTGCTGGCCGAGGCGCCCTGGCCGCTGAAGATCGGCAGGCGGCTGTGGTAGTTCATGTAGTAGGCGCCGAACTCGGTGTTCAGTTCGTCGGCGAAGTAGCGCAGGGCGAAGCCGTACTGGCCGCTGTCGCGAGCGTCGCGGTCCGGCCCGCGGCGGACCAGGATGCCCTCGTCCCAGGGCGACGGGGTAACGCTCAGGCCAGCCCCGGCGAGCACGTTGTTGAGCAGGTTGATGGACGCCTTGTTGTTGGTCAGCACCGCCAGGTTCTGGTCGCAGCCATCGGCCACCACGTCCGGCTGGGAGAAGAAGGTGCCGCAGTTGTCGACCACCGTCTGGTCCCACTCGATCTGGTAGAAGCCTTCGGCGGACAGGTTGTCGGTGAGGTTCTGCGACAGGTAGAACATGTTCACCGGGATCAGGCCTTCCTTGATCTCCGAGCCGGGCCGGCGGAAGGCGGTGACGTCGATCGGGTTGATGGCGCTGATGCCGTTCTGGATGAAGGTGCTCTCGCCCCAGTTCACCACCTGCTTGCCCAGGCGCACGCTGCCCGGCAGATCGCCGATGGCATAGTTGTGGTAGATGAAGGCGTCGAGCAGTTCGGCGCCGGAGGACTTGGCCAGGGTCTTGCGGCCGCTGTCGTCGATGTCCTTGAACTCGCGGTGCTCGTCCTTCAGTTCGAAGTCGTACCAGTACTTGCCGCGCAGGAACACACCGGTATCGCCGTACTTCAGTTCGAGGTCATGGATGCCCTTGAAGACCTTCGAGAACGTTTCCCCACGCTTGAAGTTCAAGTGGCTGTCGTCGGAGGTCTGGGAAAGTCCCTTGCCGCCGTTGTTCACACCGATCAGGTTCTTGTTCGGCTTGGCGGTCGACCAGCTGGCCCCGACCGACAACGCCGAGTCGAAGGAACCTTCGATTTCCCCGATGTTGAAGGTCACCCCAAAGGCCGGAGCCGCCAGCGAGGAAGCCAGGCTGACGGCCAACGGCAACCGGGCCCGACGCGAGAACGGATTACGGGTTGTCATCGACGCTACTCCATGTGTGTTTTTTGTTATGAGTGCGTGGACTATAGCTAGCGCTGCCTGCCGCTTGATCCCTCGAAAGTGTGATTTGCGCGGCGCAACCACTCTGGCTCGCGCCTTTGCGGCGGATGGAGAATGACCGGGCGGTCGCGAAAACGCGGAGACCAAGCGTTTGCTTGGCCTCCGGGCGTTTCAGCGGTGTAGGAAAGCCCCGTCAGACGGTCGACAGGAAGGCGCTGCCAGCTTCCTGCCACTGGGCGATCTCGATACGGATGCGCTTCTTGTCCAGCTTGCCGACGCTGGTCTTGGGAATATCGGTAACAACCGCGATCTGCGAGGGGATCGCCCACTTGTTGATGTTGCCCTGCTCGACGAAAGGCTTGAGGTGCTCCTTCAGGCCCCGGGCGTCCAGTTGCTGGCCCTCGCGCACCACCAGCAGGGCGAACGGGCGCTCGCCCCATTGCGGATCGGGCACCCCGACCACCGCCACTTCGCGTACCGCCGGATGGCGGCTGATCAGGTCTTCCAGCTCCAGGGAGGACAGCCACTCGCCGCCGGTCTTGATCACGTCCTTGATGCGGTCGCGGATCTCGATGAAGCCCATGCCGTCCAGGGTCGCCACGTCGCCGGTGTGCATCCAGCCGCCGCGCCACAACTCCTCGCCGCGCTCGGGTTCGCGGAAATACCCCTGGGTCAGCCATGGCGAGCGCAACACCAGCTCGCCCTGGGACTCGCCGTCGGCCGGGAGGAAGCGGCCCTGTTCGTCCATGATCGCCGCATCCACCAGCGGCACCGGCACGCCGGCCTTGATCCGGTAGGTGGTGCGCTCGTCCTCGCTTCCGGCCAGCAGTTCGTCGTTGAGGTAGGCGCAGGAAATCAGCGGACAGGTCTCCGACATGCCGTAGGCGGCGGTCAGCTGGATGCCGCGCGCCTTGGCCGCCTCGTAGAGCGAGCGGTTCAGCGCGCTCCCGCCGATGATCACCTTCCAGCCCTTGAAGTCCACGCCCTGGGCAGCCCTGGCGTTCATCACCATCTGCAGGATGGTCGGCACGCAGTGGGAGAAGGTGACCTTCTCGCGCTTCCACAGTTCGACCAGCAGTTCCGGATCGTAACGCCCGGGATAGACCTGCTTGACCCCGAGCATGGTCGCCACGTACGGAGTGCCCCAGGCGTGGACATGGAACATCGGGGTGATCGGCATGTACACGTCGCTGGTACCGAGCAGGCGGATGCTGTCCAGGCTGCCGATGGTCGAAGCCATCGCCAGGGTGTGCAGGACCAGTTGCCGGTGGCTGAAATACACACCTTTCGGATTGCCGGTGGTGCCGGTGGTGTAGAAGGTGGTGGCGATGGAGTTCTCGTCGAAATCGGGGAAGTCGTAGCGCGGGCTGGCCGCGGCCAGCAGCGACTCGTATTCGCCGACCAGGCCGGGCAGTTCCGCGCTCTTCTCCGTGCCGTCGGTGAGCAGGATGGTCCGCTCCACCGTGGCCAGCTGCCCCGCCACCGCCTGGTAGAGCGGGACGAACTCGCTGTTCACCAGCACGAAGCGATCCTCGGCGTGGTTCATGGTGTAGAGGATCTGCTCCGGGGAGAGGCGGATATTGATGGTATGCAGCACCGCCCCGATCATCGGGATGGCGAACATGCATTCCAGGTAGCGATGGCTGTCCCAGTCCATCACCGCCACCGTGTCGCCGGCCTTCACCCCGGCCTCGCTGAGTACGTTGGCCAGGCGCGCGACGCGCTCGTTGAAGGTGGCGTAGCTGTAGCGCACCTGGTCGCGGTAGACGATTTCATGACTCTTTTCGTAACGACGGCCGGAAAGCATCAGGCTCTTGATCAGCAACGGATACTGATAAGCGCCGGCGGCGGCCGGGATGAGACGGGTCTTCAGCATGGGGCGTACACCTGGGAGCGGGTTCGTTGTCAGGATGAGGCCGACTCTAGAGCCGTCGGCGGGCTTTGTTCATCAGTCAAAAGAGTGATTTGCCCCGTGACCTTTCGGAGCCTCCCGGTCACAAGATAGAATCCGCCCACTGAATCGTTCAGACCCTATCCAGAACAAGAGGTAACGTTCCATGTCCGATATCGTCATCGTCGCCGGCGCCCGTACTCCCATGGGCGGCTTCCAGGGCAGCCTGGCCGGCGTTTCCGCGGTCGACCTGGGTGCCGTCGTGATCCGCGAAGCGGTGCAGCGCGCCGGCATCGCCGCCGAGGACGTACAGGAAGTGATCATGGGTTGCGTCCTGCCCGCCGGCCTGAAGCAGGGCCCGGCCCGCCAGGCCGCGCTGGCGGCCGGCCTGCCCGCCGCCACCGGCTGCACCACCATCAACAAGCTGTGCGGCTCGGGGATGAAGGCGGTGATGCTGGCCCACGACCTGCTCAAGGCTGGCACCAACCAGGTGATGGTCGCCGGTGGCATGGAAAGCATGTCCAACGCGCCCTATGTCCTGGAGAAAGCCCGCAGCGGCCTGCGCATGGGCCACGGCGAGATCAAGGACCACATGTTCCTCGACGGCCTGGAGGACGCCCGTACCGGCCGTTTGATGGGTTCGTTCGCCCAGGAGACCGCCGACAAGTACGGCGTGACCCGCGAGGAGATGGACGCCTATGCCATCGAATCGCTCAAGCGCGCCCAGGCCGCCATCGCCGATGGCTCGCTGGCGGCGGAAATCGTCCCGGTCACCGTCACCAGCCGCAAGGGCGAGAGCGTGGTGAAGGACGACGAGCAACCGCTGACCGCCAACCTGGAGAAGATCCCCAGCCTCAGGCCGGCGTTCCGCAAGGACGGTACCATCACCGCCGCCAATGCCAGCTCGATCTCCGACGGCGCCTCCGCGCTGGTCCTGATGACCGCCGAGGAAGCCCAGCGCCGTGGCCTGAAGCCGCTGGCGCGAATCGTCGGCCATGCCACCCAGAGCCAGGACCCGAGCGAGTTCACCCTGGCGCCGATCGGCGCGATGACCAACCTGTTCGCCAGGACCGGCTGGAGCAAGGACGACGTCGACCTGTTCGAGATCAACGAAGCCTTCGCCATGGTCACCATGCTCGCCATGCGCGAACACGGCCTCGATCATGCCAAGGTCAATGTCTATGGCGGCGCCTGCGCCCAGGGCCATCCGGTCGGCTCCACCGGCTCGCGGATCATCCTCACCCTGATCAACGCCCTGCGCCAGAAAGGCGGCAAGCGCGGCGTCGCCTCGCTGTGCATCGGCGGCGGCGAAGCCACCGCCGTGGCGCTCGAACTGCTCTGATACGGCGTTGAGCCATCGGCGCCCGGCCGGCTCGCGCTGTCCGGGCGCCCTCTTCCTCAGGTGCCCACCGCGGCGCTGCGCGCCGGACGCGGAAACACCAGCGCCGCGGCGAAGGTCAGCGCGGCGAAGCCCGCCAGTACCAGGTACAACCCCAGCAGCCCCTGCCGTGGCTCCAGGTAGGCGATCATCGGGATCGCCGCCGCGCTGGCGCCGAACGACAGGAAATAGCGCAGGGCGAAGACCCGCGCCTGCCACTGCGGCGCGACGAAGTGGGCGACCATCGCGTCGTTCACCGTCACCTGGCCGAACACCGCGAACATGAACAGCGCGCCGAACAGTACCACCGCGCTGCCGTGGCCGCAGGCCAGGGCCAGCAGCAGCGGCACCTGGCAGAAGGTGAGGAAGACGAACGGCAACTTCAGGTTCAGGCGATCGATCAGGCGGCCCATGATCAGTTGCGCCACCGCGCCGAAGGCATAGGCCAGGCTGACCACCACGCCAAGGGTCTGCGGCGACGCCAGCAAGTCGCTCAGGCGCTCCTGGAACAGCTTCGGGTAGGTCACGGTGCTGGCGTTGAACACCACCCCGCCGGTGGCGGTGACCAGCGCCAGCACGCCGAACACCCGGCGCATCGACAGACCCTCGCTGTCCTCGCCACGCGCCGCGGCCTTGGCCGACAGGTGCGGCGATGGCTCCTCGCGCACGCAGAAGAAAAAGCCGATGCCGAGCAGGATGGCCACCCCGCCGGGCAGGATGAACGCCGCGCGCCAGCCGAAGTGCGCGGTGAGAAAGCCGGTAAGCAGCGCGGCGAAGGCGACCCCGAGGTTACCCCACATGCCGTTGATGCCGATCTCGCGGCCGCGGTTCTCCGCGTGTGCCACCAGCATCGCGGTGCCGACCGGGTGGTAGATCGCGGCGAACACCCCGATCAGGGTCAGCCCGGTCACCAGCATCGGTACGCTGCCGGCCAGCCCGGTGAGCAGCACGGCGGCGCCGATGCCGAAGAAGAACAGCAGCATCATCCGCCGCCGGCTCCAGGTATCGCCCAGCCAGCCGGCCGGCAGCGAACAGGCGCCGAAGGCGATGAAACCGCCCAGCGACAGGCCGATCAGACCGGCGTAGTCGAGGTCGAAGCTGCCGGCCATGCCGAGCACGGCGGCGGGGAAGATCAGCATGAACATGTGGTCGATGACATGCGCGGCGTTGATGAAGCGGATAACGGTTCGAGGTCGGTTCATGGCGTGCGGTCTGAATGGTCGGTGAGGAATGGGCGTCATGACCCGGGCATGATAGGTTGACCGAAAAGCGCAGACAGGACAGCGAGGTCATCGAAACGGACATGCTGATCGAGCACCGCCCGGACGGCCTGCTGGCCGCCATCTCCCTCGACTTCCCCGACAGCCATCACCTGGGGCGGCATTTCCACCCGCAGGCGCAGTTCCTCTACGCCGCTCGCGGCCTGATGCGCCTGGCCACCCACCACGGCGCCTGGGTGATCCCGCCGACCCGCGCGGTATGGATTCCGCCCCGGGTGGAGCACGAGATATTCATGTCCGGCGAGGTGCACATGCGCACCCTGTTCATCGAGCAACCCGAAACGCCGACACCGCTAAGCGACTGTTGCGTACTGGCGGTGACGCCGCTGCTGCGGGAAATGATCCTGCGCGCCATCCACCTCGAGAGCCAGCCGCGCCTGGACGACTTCCGCCAGCGCCTGCAAGGGCTGATCCTCAGCGAGATCGCCAACCTCGAACGGATGCCGCTGTACCTGCCGATGCCCCGCGACCGCCGCTTGCAGGCGATCTGCCAGGCATTGCTGAAACAGCCGGAACTGGGGCTGACCCTCGATGACTGGGGCCTGCGGGTCGGCGCCAGCTCGCGCACCCTGGCGCGGCTGTTCGCCCAGGAATTGCAGATGAGCTTCCATGAGTGGCGCCAGCAACTGCGCCTGACCGAAGCCCTGCCGCGCCTGCTGGCCGGCGACAGCGTGCAGGTGGTCGCCCGCGACCTCGGCTACGGCAGTACGCGGGCCTTCAGCAGCATGTTCCGCCGCCTGCTCGGCGAAACCCCGCGCGACTACCTGGGGCGACTGGAGCAACTGGCACGGGTCAGGGGCCGCGAGGACTGATGCCCCACGGCGCAACGCCAAGCAACCGCGAATCGGCGGATAACGCCTGCGGCGTCATTCGCCCTACCAAGGCGCCGCTAGGGCGCATCCGCCGCCAAGGCTCCCGTAGGGCGCATAACCGCAGCGCGGTTATCCGCCATGGTGCAAGGCGGGAACGCGAGGATTGACGCCCTACGGCGCAACACCAAGCACTGGCGGATCGGCGGACAAAAAGAAGCCCTCCAGCGGAGGGCTCTCGGAAAAGGGCGCCGGAGCGCCCGGATGGGATCGTCGATCAGTGCGGAACGCCCAGCCCCGCCGCGCTCATGAACAGGCGCATCAGCCAGGCGGCGACGCCCAGGGCCAGCACGCTGGCGGTCCAGATACCCGCCAACCAGGCCAGGCGTCGCCAGAGCGGTGGTTTGGCCGCGCTATCTCGTTCGGGATGACTCGGCGTACGGACCATATGCGGCGCCTCCTCAGTGATAGCCATCGCCGTGCTTCACCTTGCCGCGGAACACGTAGTAGCTCCAGGCGGTGTAGCCGAGGATGAAGGGAATGATGAACAGCGCGCCGACCAGCATGAAGCCCTGGCTCTGCGGCGGCGCCGAGGCCTCCCAGATGCTCACCGCCGGCGGGATGATGTTCGGCCACAGGCTGATCCCCAGGCCGCTGTAGCCGAGGAAGATCAACACCAGGGTGAGCACGAACGGCTTCACGTGGTCGTTGTTGGCCACCGAGCGCAGCAGCGCATAGAAGGTCACCAGGACCAGGATCGGCACCGGCAGGAACCAGAACAGGTTCGGCAGGCTGAACCAGCGTGCGGCGATCTCGGCATGGGCCAGCGGCGTCCACAGGCTGACCACCCCGATGATCGCCAGCAGCACCAGCGCCAGCGGGCGCGCCAGGTCGTGCATGCGCTCCTGCAGGCGGCCTTCGGTCTTCATGATCAGCCAGGTGCAGCCAAGCAGGGTGTAGGCGACGATCAGGGCCAGGCCGCAGAACAGCGGGAACGGCGCGATCCAGTCCAGCGAACCGCCGGCGAAGCTGCGGTTCTCCACCGGGATGCCTTCGATGAAGGCGCCCAGCGCCACGCCCTGGAAGAAGGTCGCCACCAGCGAACCGCCGATGAACGCCTTGTCCCAGATGTGCTGCTTGGCCGGCTTGGCCTTGAAGCGGAACTCGAAGGCGACGCCGCGGAAGATCAGCCCGACGAGCATGAAGATCAACGGCAGGTAGAGCGCCGACAGGACCACCGCGTAGGCCAGCGGGAAGGCCCCGAACAACGCCGCGCCGCCCAGCACCAGCCAGGTCTCGTTGCCGTCCCAGACCGGCGCCACGGTGTTCATCATCACATCGCGGTCGCCGCTGTCCTTGAAGAACGGATAGAGCATGCCGATGCCCAGGTCGAAGCCGTCCATCACCACGTACATCATGATGCCGAAGATGATGATGACCGCCCAGATGAGGGGAAGATCGATACCCATGTCTCAGTTCCTCTTGTCCTGGTCGCGGTCGGCCGCTTGCGCGTGGCCGTCGTGCTCTTCGTCGAAACCTTCGCCGGCGGCCGACAACGGCCGCGCCGGCGTGCGCTTCTGCCCGGCGCCTCCCGGGTTGGTCTCGCGTCCCTCATGGGTGACCGGGCCCTTGCGCACCAGGCGCATCATGTAGCCGATGCCGACGCCGAACAGCGAGAAGTACACCACCACGAAGGTCAGCAGGGTCAGGCTCATCTGCGTCACGCTCTGCGCCGAGGAGGCGTCGGCGGTGCGCATCAGCCCGTAGACCACCCAGGGCTGGCGGCCCATCTCAGTGGTGAACCAGCCGGCGAGGATCGCGATCAGGCCGGACGGTCCCATCAGCAGGGTCAGGCGCAGGAAGGCCTTCGAGTTGAACAGCTTGTCCTGGCCGCGCCAGCGCAGCCACAGGCTCCAGACGCCGACCAGGATCATCAGCATGCCGAGGCCGGCCATGATCCGGAACGACCAGAACACCACGGTGGAGTTCGGCCGGTCTTCCGGCGGGAAGTCCTTCAGCGCCGGGATCGGCTCGGTCAGGCTGTGCTTGAGGATCAGGCTGCCGAGCACCGGGATCTCCACCTTGAAGCGGGTTTCCTCGCGCTGCATGTCCGGCCAGCCGAACAGGATCAGCGGGGTCGGCTCGCCGCTGCTGTTGTCCCAGTGGCCTTCCATCGCGGCGATCTTCGCCGGCTGGTGCTCCAGGGTGTTGAGGCCATGGGCGTCGCCGATCAGCGCCTGTACCGGGGCGACGATCAGCGCCATCCACATGGCCATCGAGAGCATCTTGCGGATCGCCGGGTTGTCGCGCCCGCGCAGCAGGTGCCAGGCGGCCGAGGCGCCGACGAAGAAGGCGGTGGCGAGGAACGCGGCGACCGACATGTGCAGCAGGCGGTAGGGGAACGACGGGTTGAAGATCACCGCCACCCAGTCCACCGGGATCACCCGACCGTCGACGATCTCGAAGCCCTGCGGGGTCTGCATCCAGCTGTTGGAAGCGAGGATCCAGAACGTCGAGATCAGCGTGCCGATCGCCACCATCACCGTGGCGAAGAAATGCAGGCCCGGTCCCACGCGGTTCCAGCCGAACAGCATGACACCGAGGAAACCGGCCTCGAGGAAGAACGCGGTGAGCACCTCGTAGGTCAGCAGCGGACCGGTGATGGACCCGGCGAAGTCGGAGAAATGGCTCCAGTTGGTGCCGAACTGGTACGCCATGACCAGCCCGGACACCACGCCCATGCCGAAGTTGACCGCGAAAATCTTCGACCAGAAATGATAGAGGTCGCGGTAGACCTCTTCGTTCGTTTTCAGCCAGAGGCCTTCCAGTACGGCCAGGTAGCTGGCCAACCCGATGGTGATCGCCGGGAAGATGATGTGGAAGGACACGGTGAACGCGAACTGGATGCGGGCAAGGTCGATAGCCTCCAATCCGAACATGGCAACTCCTCTTCAGGTTCTCGGCCCTTCCGGCTTACGTGCGGATTCGGCCGTGCTTCCTCACGCGCAACGCTACGCAAGGTTTTAGAACACATCCTTCAGCTATCGTTCTTGTCATTGGAAAGCGACCGCAGCCCTGGATGGCAGGAATGCGGGAAGGGTCGCAAGCAGATTCCCGGACCACCCGCCTTGATGCAGAGCAATTCGGTACGAAAATCTTACCCGTTAGCCTAGACCGTCCTGCTGTGGTCGGTTGTCGCGAGACAAATTGCCTCAGCTCTCGCATATTCATTAATAGAATATAAAAATAAATAAATAATATTTTTATGGAATAAAAAGAGTCGCTACTCTCCCCTTCAAGCCGCCCCTCGCGTGTTGGCGCCCCTCCTTCACCGCCCTGCGCGCAGCGGCGGACATCGCCCTACAAGGATCGAAGAATGAAAAAACTGCTCCTGCTGACTGCCCTGGCCTCCGTCATCAGCGTTTCCGCCAGCGCCGCGGAAAAGCTCATCGTCGCCGCCACGCCGATCCCCCATGCGGAAATCCTTGAGCTGATCAAGCCGACCCTGGCGAAGGAAGGCGTCGACCTGCAGATCAAGGTGTTCACCGACTACGTGCAGCCCAACGTGCAGGTCGCCGAGAAGCGCCTGGACGCCAACTACTTCCAGACCCTGCCGTACCTGGAGAACTTCAACAAAGGCAAGGGCACCAACCTGGTCACCGTGGTCGGCGTACACGTCGAACCCTTCGGTGGCTATTCGAGGAAATACAAGTCGCTGGCCGAGCTGCCCGACGGCGCCACCGTCGCCATCCCCAACGAAGGCAGCAACAGCGGGCGCGCCCTGCTGCTGTTGCAGAAGGCCGGCCTGCTCAAGCTGAAGGACCCGAACAACGCCCTGGCCACGCCCAAGGACATCGCCGAGAACCCGAAGAACCTGAAGTTCAAGGAACTCGAATCGGCCCTGTTGCCGCGCGTGCTGGACCAGGTCGACCTGGACCTTATCAACACCAACTACGCGCTGGAGGCCAAGCTCAACCCGGCCAAGGACGCGCTGGTCCTGGAAGACCGCGACTCGCCCTATGTGAACTACCTGGTGGCGCGTCCGGACAACAAGGACAGCGACGCCCTGAAGAAGCTTTCCGCCGCGCTGACCAGCCCGGAAGTGAAAGCCTTCATCGAGAAGAAATATGCCGGCGCGGTGGTCCCGGCCTTCTGACCCCAGCCCGTCCCGACTCCCACGCTGGGCGCCGTTGCAGCGCCCCTTGTTCACGCCGGTGTCGCATGGCTTGCACCGGCGTTTCTTTTTCCGCAACGGCCCCCGCCCGCAGCCGTCCCGGTCCGTCGTCGCGGCGCAGGCGCTGGAGGCGCCCCGTGCCGTCAAGGAGTTACCCATGAGCGAGAAACCACGCCCCGCGCCGTTGACCTTCCCCGACGCCGACCGCAGTCCGCTGAGCATCCGCGCCAAGGCCCTGGTGTTCTTCGACCCACGCTCGCACCGGGTCCGCGAAGAACTCGAGCGCCTCGCGCCGCAGGGCCAGCCGGTGCTGATCGAAGGCGAGACCGGCACCGGCAAGGAGCTGCTCGCCCGGCAGATCCACCGCCACAGCGAACGCGCCGGTCTGTTCGTCGCGGTCAGTTGCAGCGCCCTCAGTCGCAACCACGCCGAAGCCGAGCTGTTCGGCTACGCCCCCGGCGCCCACAACGGCCCGGTCGGCAGCCGCGCCGGCTGGTTCGGTTCGGCCAATGGCGGCACCCTGTACCTGGACGAGATCGGCGACCTGCCGCTGACGTTGCAGGCCAGGCTGCTACAGACGCTGGAGGAACGCGAGGTGCTGCGGGTCGGCGCGCAGCAGCCGATTCCCCATGACGTGCGCCTGGTCACCGCCACCAGCGTCGACCTGGACCAGGCGGTGCGCGCCGGCAAGTTCCTGGCCGGCCTGCAGCAGTACCTGCACGACGGCCGCCTGAGCCTGCCGCCATTGCGCGAACGTCCGGGAGACATCCTGCCGCTGGCGGAATACTTCATCGGCGTCTATGCCCAGCGCCTGGACCTGCCGGTGCCGGCCATCGGCGTGGAAACCCAGCGGGTCCTCGAGAGCTATCCCTGGCCAGGCAACATCCGCGAGCTGGAAAACGTCGTCCACTTCGCCCTGCTGGTCTGCGACAAGGAAGAAATCCTGCCGCAGCATCTGAATTTTGGCGGGGCAACGCCAGACCCATCGCTGGCCGGTCTGCGGCGCCTGCTCGGCCAAGCCAGAGCGCCGTCGCTGGAGCAGGTACAGGCCCTGCTCCTGCAACTGGCCACCGAGCAGGCAGGCGGCGACGAGGAGGCGGGAAGGCGGCGCCTGGGACTGGCGGCGAACTGAAGGAATCCTTCGGCGAACGTGCGGGAAAAGCGCGGCGCCGAAGGCTTCCATACGTCCGAAGGATTGGCTCCCGAGCCCTTGATCGTGTTTATATTGAACGCTTGATCAAATTAAGGACGAGGAGACCAGCCTGTTTTGACTGACGCACAATCGCCCTCCGCCACCCCCTCCACCCCCACGCCCATCCGCATGAATCCCCCGGTGTTCTACGGTGCGGCGATCCTGATCCTGCTGTTCGCCGCGGTGGTCATCGGCTTCCCCCAGCGCGCCGGCGAATGGCTGCTGGCCGCACAGACCTGGGCCTCGCAGACCGTCGGTTGGTACTACCTGCTGGCGATGACGCTGTACCTGATCTTCGTGGTGGTCACCGCGCTTTCCGGCTACGGCAAGATCAAGCTCGGTGCCGACCACGACGAGCCGGAATTCAGCTACCTGTCCTGGGCCGGCATGCTGTTCGCCGCCGGCATCAGCATCACCCTGTTCTTCTTCTGCGTATCCGAGCCGTTGACCCACTTCCTCCAGCCGCCGCAAGGCGAGGCCGGAACCCAGGAAGCCGCGCGGCAGGCCATGGAACTGCTGTTCCTGCACTGGGGCCTGCACGGCTGGGGCGTGTTCGCCCTGGTGGCGATGGCCCTGGCCTACTTCGCCTACCGCCACAACCTGCCACTGGCCCTGCGCTCGGCGCTCTACCCGTTGATCGGCAAGCGCATCAACGGGCCGATCGGCTACACGGTGGACTGCTTCGGCATCATCGCCACGGTGTTCGGCCTCGGCGCCGACATGGGCTTCGGCGTGCTCCAGCTCAACTCCGGGCTGGACTACCTGTACGCCATCCCGCATACCCACCCGGTGCAGATGGCGCTCATCGTGCTGATGATGGGCGCGGCGATCTCGGTGGCGGTCTCCGGGGTCGACAAGGGCATCCGCATCCTCTCCGACATCAACATGCTGCTGGCCTGCAGCCTGCTGCTGTTCGTGCTGTTCGCCGGTCCGACCCAGCACCTGCTCAACACCCTGGTGCAGAACGTCGGCGACTACCTCGGCCACCTGCCGGGCAAGAGCTTCGACCTCTACGCCTACGGTGGTCCCAGCGACTGGCTGGGCTCGTGGACGGTGTTCTACTGGGCCTGGTGGATCGCCTGGGCGCCCTTCGTCGGCCTGTTCATCGCGCGCATCTCGCGCGGCCGGACGATCCGCGAATTCGTCTTCGGCGTGCTGTTCATCCCGCTCGGCTTCACCCTGGCGTGGATGTCGATCTTCGGCAACAGCGCCCTGGAGCAGGCCCTCGGCGGCGCCAGCGAACTCGGCCGGGTGGCCATCGAGCAGCCGTCGATGGCCCTCTACCAGATGCTCCAGAACTACCCCTGGAGCCGCGCGGTGATCACCGTCACTGTGCTGGTCAGCTTCGTCTTCTTCGTCACCTCGGCGGACTCCGGCACCGTGGTCCTCTCCACCCTCTCCGCCCACGGCGGCAGCGCCGACGACGACGGACCGAAGTGGCTGCGGGTGTTCTGGGGCTCGGTCACCGCGCTGGTCACCGGCGGGCTGCTGTTCGCCGGCAGCATCGACGCGCTGAAGTCGGCGGTGGTGCTGACCTCCCTGCCCTTCTCGCTGATCCTGCTATTGATGATGTGGGGCCTGCACAAGGCCTTCTACATGGAGTCGCAGCGCCAGCGGGCGCGGAGCCACTCCCTGGCGCCGCTGATGAGCGGCAACGGCAAGCGCTCCGGCGGCTGGAAGCGACGCCTGTCGCAGGCCGTGCACTTCCCCTCGCGGGACGAGGTGTACCGCTTCATGAACGATGTGGTGCGCCCGGCGATCAGCGAGGTTTCCGAGGTGTTCCGCGAGAAGGGCCTGGCGGTGGACGCCCAGCTCGACCCGGGCAACGCCTCGCTGAGCCTGGAGATCGGTCATGGCGAGCAGCATCGGTTCCTCTACCAGGTGCTGATGCGCGGCTACTTCACGCCGTCCTTCGCGCGTGCCGGCATGGGCGGCCTGCACCTGAAGAATCGCCGCTACTTCCGTGCCGAGGTGCATCTCGCCGAAGGTAGCCAGGACTACGACCTGATGGGCTACACCAAGGAGCAGATCATCAACGACATGCTCGACCAGTACGAGCGGCACCTGCAGTTCCTGCACCTGGTGCGTTGAGCGCAGGAAAAGGGGCGCGCGCAGGGCGCCCCTTCCCTCATCCTCCGTCCCTGACCGCAGGGAATGACGCTAGCGGCAACATCCCCTCCCCGTGCAGCCACGAATCCCTCAGCGCGCCAGCACTCGCCGGTAGAACAGCACGCAGATCGCGACGAATACCACCAGTCCCAGCCATTGGGCGATGCCCGCGAAGCCGGCGCCGGCCAGCGCCAGCGGCGCGTCCTCGCCGGTGGCGCCGATCACCCCGGCGAGCAGGATGCCCATCAGGCTCTCGCCGACGATCAGCCCCGAGGCCAGCAGCACGCCGCGTCGCTTCGGCTCTTCGGCATAGGTCTCTTCGTCGACCCCGGCTGCCGCCGCGCGCTTCTTCAGGGCATTTTCCAGCAGCCAGGAAATCAGCGCGCCGACCACCAGGGTCATGCCGATGGTCGGCGGCAGGTAGATCCCCAGGCCCACCGCCAGCACCGGCAGGCAGGCCTTGCCGGTACGGCGCAGGAGCAGGTCGACGAGGATCAGGGCGATGCCCAGGGCGACGCCGATGAGGATCATGTTCCAGTTCAGCGCGTCGTGGAAAATCCCGCTGGCGATCGCCGTCATCAGGGTCGCCTGCGGCGCGGCCAGGGCCTGGCCGGGGTCCATTCCCTCGCGCGGCAGGGCCCCGGTGAAGCCGTAGGCGCTGTAGAGCAGTTCCAGCACCGGGGGGATCACCAGCGCGCCGACGATGCAGCCGACGATCAGCGCGACCTGCTGGCGCCAGGGCGTGGCGCCGACCAGGTAGCCGGTCTTGAGGTCCTGCAGGTTGTCGTTGGAGATCGCCGCGATGGCCAGCACCACCGAGGTGGTGAACAGCGCCAGGGCGATCGCCAGCTTGCCGTTCTGGCGGTCCAGCAGGCCGCCCTCGATGCTGCCGAAGCCGAGTATCAGCAACGACACCAGGATGACCGCGATGATTCCGATCCCCGAGATCGGACTGCTCGACGAACCGACCAGGCCGGCCATGTAGCCGCAGGCGGCGGCGATCAGGAAGCCGAAGAAGAAGGCGAACACCACGCATACCGCCACCAGGCTCCAGAACTGCGGGCTGGCCATGTCCGGCGCGGCGGCACCGAGGAAGTGGCTGAAGACCACGAACAGCGAGACCAGCAGTATCCCGGCGATCAGCAGGATCCACTTGGCCGGCATGTCCAGCTCGGTGCGCAGGCTGTTCGCCTGGCTATTGCCGCGCACTGCCCCGAGGGAGGCCCAGACGCCCCGCACCATCGGCTTGAACAGGGTCGCCAGGGTCCACAGCGCGGCCACGCCGATGGTGCCGGCGCCGAGGAAGCGCACCTGCGAACTCCACAGTTGGGTCGCCAGGTCCGACAGGCTCTGGCCGTCGGCCGGCACGCTGTTGACGGTCAGCAGCGGCACCGCGACGCCCCAGGAGATCACCACGCCGATGAGGATCGCGATGCCGGCGGTGATGCCCATCAGGTAGCCGGCACCGACCAGCGCCAGGGAAAAACCGGTGGAAAGGCGGAACGCCGCCTGCCCGGCACTGAGCCAGACGCTGAAGCCTTCGGCGAGAACCTTGAAGCCGCTGCTCCAGAGGCTGAACAGCGCCGCCACCAGGCCGCCGCCGAGGATGTCGTAGAGCCCCGGCGCGTTACCGGCGGCACGCGGCGCGCGGGCGTCTTCCTCGTCCTCGGCGCCGTCGCTGCCGACCCGGAGGATTTCCGCCGCCGCCACCCCTTCCGGATACGGCAGTTCGCTCTGCACCACCATCACCCGGCGCAGCGGAATGGTATAGAGCACCCCGAGAATGCCGCCGATGGAGCAGATCGCCGCGGTCTGCCAGAACGGGAAGCCACTCCAGTAGCCGATCATCAGCAGGCCGGGAAGGATGAAGATGATCGAGGACAGAGTGCCGGCCGCCGAGGCCTGGGTCTGCACCATGTTGTTCTCGAGGATGTTGGCGCCGGAGAAGTAGCGCAGGACGGCCATCGAGATCACCGCCGCCGGGATCGACGAGGCGAAGGTCAGGCCGACCTTCAGACCGAGGTAGACGTTGGAGGCGGTGAAGACCACGGTGATCAGCGCACCGAGGATCAGGCCACGCAGGGTGAGCTCTGGCAAGGTCAGCTCATCCGGGATGCGTTCTTGCATGGATGAAAACTCTCGAAACAATTGGACCCGCCAAGCTTAGGCGAGAGCGGCACGCCGGGACACGACAGCGAATGTCGCAGAGGCGACCTTTTCGAGAGGAAAAGCTGGCGGAACGGACAGTTGCCGGCGCGGGCCGCCGGAGGAAGCCCGCGCGCGGCGTCGTCAGAAGGGCTTGTCGCCGAGGATGGTGGCGCGATGCATGACCCGCCGCTGTGGCCGGTAATCGTCCACCGCGTAGTGCTGGGTCACGCGGTTGTCCCAGAACGCCACGTCGTTTTCCTGCCAGCGCCAGCGCACGGTGAATTCAGGTCGCGTGGCATGGGCGAAGAGGAACTTCAGCAGCGCATCGCTCTCGGCCGGCTCCAGTTCGTTGATGCGGGTGGTAAAGCCATCGCTGACGAACAGGCCCTTGCGCCCGGTGACCGGATGGGTGCGCACCACCGGATGCGAGCGCGGCGGATTCTTCAGGCGGGCCTCCTCCAGGCGCGCCAGGTCGGCCTCGGTGACGCCGAAGCGCTCGCGGGGGAAGGACTTGCCGATGTCGTGGGTCGCCGTGAGACCGTCCAGCAGACGCCGCAGCGGCGCCGACAGCGCCTCGTAGGCCGCCGTGCTGCTCGCCCAGAGGGTGTCGCCGCCGTACGGCGGCAATTGCTTGGCGGCGAGCACGGCTCCCAGCGCCGGGGTCTCGAGGAAGGTCACGTCGGTGTGCCAGATGGCATTGTCGCGCACGTCGGTGACCGCGGTGTCGAGGACGATGACCTCCGGCTGCTCCGGCACGCTGGGGTAGATCGGATGGATGTGCAGGTCGCCGAAGCGGGCGGCGAAGCGCGCCTGGCTCCTGGGTTCCAGCGACTGGTCGCGGAAGAACAGCACCTGGTGTTCGAGCAGGGCCTGCTCGATGGCCCGCTGGCCGGCGTCGTCCAGCGGCGCGCCGAGGTCGATGCCGGAAACGATGGCGCCCAGGGCCGGGCTGATGGGTTGGATGGTCAGGCTCATGTCGTGCTACTCGTCGGGCAGGTTGCGGGCGCGCCCTGCGCGCCCTCGCTCCGGCCTTCGCCGCGTGGGTGAAGGTCGGTTCGGAAATGACTCGGGACTCTCGCGCTCAACCCCAGGCGGCGAAGCGCCGCTGGACCCAGCGCAGCCCCAGTTCGAAGGCCAGGGCGATGGCGGCGATCAGCAGGATGCCGACCACCACCACGTCGGTGGCGAGGAATTGCGCGGCGGACTGGACCATGAAGCCGAGGCCGCGGTTGGCCGCGATCAGCTCGGCGGCGACCAGGGTCGACCAGCCGACGCCGAGGGCGATGCGCAGGCCGGTGAGGACCTCCGGCAAGGCGCTCGGCAGGATCACGTAGCGCACCACCTGCCAGCGGCTGGCTCCCAGGCAGCGCACCGCCTGCACCCGCGATCGGTCGACGCGACGCACGCCGGCGGCGGTAGCGATGAGCAGCGGCGCGAACAGCGCCAGGTAGATCAGCAGCACCTTGCTCAGCTCGCCGATGCCGAACCAGATGACGATCAGCGGCAGGTAGGCCAGCGGCGGGATCGGCCGGTAGAACTCCACCAGCGGATCGAGGGCCGCTCCGGCCAAGGGGTTGAGGCCCATCAGCACGCCCAGCGGGATCGCCGTCAGCACCGCCGCGCCGAGCGCCAGGAGCACCCGCAGCAGACTGGTGCCGACGTGTTGCAGCAGGCTGGCATCGAGGTAGCCCTCCTGCCATAGCCGTTGCAGGGCTTCGAAGAGCTGTTCGGGCGCCGGCAAGAACAGCACGTCGACCCAGCCGAAACGGGTCGCCGCCCACCACAGCAGGGCCAGGGCCAGCACGCTGGCACCGGCGGCCCAGCGCCGACGGTCGCCGGGCAGGCGCCGCTTGCGCGGGACAGGATTGGCGACGGCGAGTCCGAGGGTATCAGTGGGCATGTTCGGCCTCCGCGACATCGAGGAATTCGTCCAGCAACGCCTGGCGCAAACGGCCGAACTCGGGATCGGACTTGATCGAACGCACCGTTTCGCCGGCGGCGTAACGCCGCGCGAAGTCCACCGGCAGGCGCTTGACGATGCGCGCCGGCGGGCCGTCCATCACCACCAGGTCGGTAGCCAGGAACAGGGCTTCGTCGACGCTGTGGGTGATCAGGAAGAGGCCCTTGCCGGTCTGCTTCCACAGGTCCAGCAGGAGCACCTGCATGCGCTCGCGGGTCAGCGCGTCGAGCGCGCCGAACGGCTCGTCGAGCAGCAGGAAGTCCGGCTCGACCGCCAGCGCGCGTGCCAGCCCGAGGCGTTGCCGCTGGCCGCCGGAGAGCTGGGCGACGGACTGCTCGGCGTACTCCTGGAGGCCCACCAGTTGCAGGACCTGGCGCGCCCGCGCGGTGCGCTCGGCCTTGCCCAGGCCACGGATGCGCAGGCCCAGGGCGACGTTGTCGAGGGCGTTGAGCCAGGGCATCAGGGCGTCGTCCTGGAATACCACGCCGCGCTCGCCGCCAGGCCCTTCGAGTGTCCGGCCGTCGATCTGCACGCGTCCCTGGTCCGGCGTCTGGAAACCGGCGAGGATGTTCAGCAGTGTCGACTTGCCGCAGCCCGAAGGACCCAGCACCACCAGCGACTCGCCCTTGGCCAGGCCCAGGCTGAGATCGCGGAGGATGGCGCGGCGCTGGCCGCGCTGTTCGAATGAGAGGCTGATCGCCTCGGCCGTCAGACGGCTCATGTGTTCTGCCCTCCGTAGGGTAAGAAAGCCTCCGCTTCGACAGGCGGAGCGGAGGCGCGGAATTCAGCGCTGGCCGACCTGGACCTGCTCCGCCTGGCGCACGAAGTCGGCGCTGACGTATGGCGAGTAGTCGCCGAGGACGGCCGGCACGCGCTTCTGTTCCTTGAGGAATTCGGCAGTGCCGGCGATAGCCTTGGCGGTGCCGCCGCCGAGCAGGTCGGCGGACAGTTGCGCCTGGCTTTCCGGGAAGGTCGAGCCGGCCAGCAGTTCGGGGACGTCCCTGGGATCGGCGCCGGTCAGCCGGGCGATCTTCTTCACCGGCTCGGAGTCGGCGGTCCATTCGGCCTTGTGCGCGTTGTAGTCGGCGAAGGAATCGAGGCTGACGCGGGCGAAGCGGGCGACGATTTCAGGATGCTTCTCGGCGAAGTCCTTGCGCGCCACCCACACCTCGAAGGTCGGCGCACCCCACTGGCCGACTTCGGCGGCGTCGGTGAGGACCTTGCCGCTTTTCTTGATCTCGCCCAGCGCCGGCGACCAGACGAAGGCCCCGTCGATGTCGCCGCGACGCCAGGCGGCAGCGATCTCGGCCGGGTTGAGGTTGACGATCTTCACCTTGGACGGATCGATCTGCCAGTGCTTGAGGGCGCCGAGCAGGCTGTAGTGGGAGGTTGAAACGAACGGGGTAGCGATGGTCTTGCCGACCAGGTCCTCGGGTTTCCCGATCCCGCTTCCATTGCGCACCACCAGCGCCTCGGCGGCGTTGATCTGCGCGGAAACGATGAAGGCGACGATCGGCAGCTTCCGCGAGGTCGCCGCTGCCAGCGGGCTGGACCCGATGTTGCCGAGTTGCAGGTCGCCGGAGGCGAGCGCGGCGATCACTTCCGGACCGCTGTTGAAGCGGCGCCAGTCGATCTTCTCGCCGATGGCTTTCTCGTACAGGCCATCGGCCTGGGGCACCTTGGTCGGGTCGATGCCGGTCTGGTAGCCGACCGTGATGTCGGCGGCCTGGGCGGCGACGGAAAGGCTGGCAAGGGCCAGGGCTGCCACCAGGCGGTGCAGGGAATTCGGGCGTTTCATCGGGCGAACCTCGGAGGCAACGGTGCCGCGCTCCGGAGGAGAACGGACCAGGGACGGGCAATGGGTGGCGACAGCGAGTCCGGTGGTCCGGTGCGATGCAGATTACAGATATAAAAAAAGCGATATAAATAATATTTTGGAATTAGTTTATGAGCGCGAATGCGCACCCGGATGCCCTTCCGCCCTTGCTCCATGCCCCCCGTCCCTACAGGGCCGCGCCCAGCAGACGGGCTTCCAGGGCCTGTCGGCGCAGGCAGGCGAGCAGCCCGGCGCGGGCCACCGCCTCCGCCTCGCTCGCCAGCAGCGACGCCGCCGCGCTTTCGCGGAATGTCAGCGCGCCGCCGCGGGCGAATGCCGCCTGGAAGGACTCCGCCGCCAGTTCGACAAGACGCAGCGCGAGGGCGAGGAGACGCGGCGCCTCTCCCTGCCCCGCCACGTCGCCCGGCACCCGCGCAGCCTGGCCCAGGTCGAGGTTAGCCTGGGCCAATCGGGTCAAGCCTTCGCGCAGTTGCCCGCACGGGGTCGGCGGCAGGCCGGGCGGCACCAGGATGTCCTCGGGATGCAGCCGCAGCCGCTGGTAATGCAGCCGCTGCCCGGCGGGCAAGAACAGCCCCGAGCCATCGGCGAGGCCGGAGATGTCGATGCCTGCCCGCCCCGTTTCGGCGACAGCGATCAGGTGAGCGCGGGAGGGCGCGTGCCAGGCTGAGATCAGCAAGCGATCCACGTCTTCCACGGCGAAGCAATCGCTACCCCGTCCACCCACCAGGAAACCGCCCCGCCAGTGCTCCTGCGCTTCGGGCTGGGCGCGCCGCAGATCGACCGCCTCGCTCCACAGCCAGCGGCGCTCGACGCTGGCCGGCAACAGGCGGCGCTGCTGTTCAGGACTACCCAGCAGGCGAATGGAAGCGATCTGCAGATGATGCAGGGCCAGGCGCCGTGCCAGCTCGAGTTCCTGCTCGGCCAGGTGGCGGACGCCAGCGAAGATTTCCCCCCAGCCCCGCTCCATGCCGGCGAACACGCGCGGCACTGCCAGCGCCAGCAGTCCACTGTCGCGCAGGCTTGCCGCCCAACCGGCCATGGGTCGCGGTGTCCTGGGGTCGGGCGAGTGGAGCCGGGCTTCGCTCATGCGGCACCTCGAACGGGGAGCGAGGGCCAGGCGTTGGCGCGAGGTAAGCAGGCTCCGGTGATGGAAAGGGACGGGATGTCCTGCTTATAACCCTAATGGATGAAACCCTAACTCATAAATAACCAATAATCCTTAACTAAGAACCGGAGGCATGCGCCCCTGGCAGAACCATGAGGATGCGTCGGGCAACCGACGCCGGCATCATTCCGGACAGCCGCGAAAACCTCTGTAACGGCTCTGTCATGCGCGTCGTGCGAGGAAACAAATAAGCGGAGAAAAGGGAACCTTATTCGCGCCAAGCTGTTTAAAATCACGCCCGTTTCTGTGCGAGGCCCCTCGCGCAGTCTTTTACCAAGGAGCTACACCACCATGGCACTGACCAAAGACCAACTGATCCAGGACATCGCCGAAGCCATCGACGCGCAGAAGACCACCGTTCGCAGCGCGCTCGACCAGCTCGCCGAGATCGTCAAGGACGCCCTGGAGAACGATGGCGAAATCACCCTGCCGGGTATCGGCAAGCTGAAGGTCTCCGAGCGTCCCGCGCGCACCGGCCGCAACCCGCAGACCGGCAAGGCGATCGAGATCGCTGCCAAGCGTGTAGCCAAGTTCGTTCCGGCCAAGGCGCTGACCGACGCGATCAACGGCTGATAACGGCCGCCGCATCCCGCACGGATGCGCAGGAAAAAAGCGCAGGAGCCTGGCCTCCTGCGCTTTTTTCGTTTTCGGGGAGCCGCTGGCGCTGCCGCCCTCGAGGTTTTCCGCCGGATATTCCTACGGCGTTTGCAGTTGCTCGAGCAACGCATGGCAATCGGCAGCGTGCCAGTCGGCCAGCTCCGGCCAGGGGTTTTCCGGCAGGTTGACCAGCACCGTGCGACTACCCGCGGCGCGTCCGCAGTCGAGGTCGAAACGGTAGTCGCCGACCATCACCAGCTCCGCCGGCGTCACGTTCCAGCGTCGGGCGATGCGCAGCAAGCCATCAGGGTCCGGCTTGGGCCGCGCCTCGCCGCGCCCGAGGATGTGCTCGGTGGGGAAGCAGCCGCCCAGGCCGATCGCTTCGAGGGTGATCAGCGCCAACTGGTGGTCGTTGCGGGTCAGGATGCCCAGGCGCATGCCGCGCCGCTGCAACTCGCGCACCAGTTCCAGTGCACCCGGCGCCGGCCGCGCGGCCTCGGCCAGGGCGCGCTCGTGTTCGAGCAGCCAGGCGTGCTTGGCCGCCGCCTCGGCCTCGGGCAGGGCGGTGAGGTGCAGCAGGATGTCGTCCTGCTCGGGGATGTCCAGCGCTCGGCGGATCGCCGGGAAGTCGTGCACGGCCCGGGTCAGGGTGCCGTCCATGTCGAACACCCAGTGGCGGATGTCGGCCAGCCTCACGCCCAGTCCTCACGCTTGCGGATCAGGCCTTCCTGGCTCGACGAGGCGACCAGCTGGCCGCTCTGGTTGAAGATGCTGCCGCGCACGAAACCGCGTGCGTTGCCGGCCCAGGGGCTGTCGATGGCGTAGAGCAGCCACTCGTCCGCGCGCAGGTCGCGGTGGAACCACAGGGCGTGGTCGAGGCTGGCGACCTGCATGGTCTTCTGCCACACCGAAACGGCATGGGGCTGCATCGAGGTGGTAAGGAAACCGAAATCCGAGGCGTAGGCCAGCAGGTACTTGTGCAGCGCCGGGACGTCCGGCAGCTTGCCGTCGGCACGGAACCAGAGGTACTTCACCGGTTCGTCGGGCTGCGGGTCGTAGGGGTCGTGCTGGGTGACCGGACGAATCTCGATGGGCTTCGGATACAGCAGCTTGTCGCGGATGCGCTCGGGAATCCGCTCGGCGCGCTGGCGGGTCAGCTCCAGTTCCGAAGGCAGATTATCCGGGCCAACCACCTCGGGCATCTCGATCTGGTGGTGGAAACCTTCCTCGTCGTACTGGAAGGAGCTGCTCAGGGTGAAGATCGGCTGGCCTTTCTGGATCGCGGTGACCCGGCGGGTGCTGAAGCTGCCGCCGTCGCGCACCCGGTCCACCTGGTAGACCACCGGCATGCTGGCGTCACCGGGACGCAGGAAGTAGCCGTGCATGGAGTGTACGTGGCGATCGTCCTCCACCGTCTGGCTGGCCGCCGACAGTGCCTGGCCCAGGACCTGGCCGCCATAGAGCTGGCGGAAGCCGAGATCCTGGCTCATGCCCCGGAACAGGTTCTCCTCGATGGGTTCCAGGCTCAGCAAAGCCACCAGGTTGTCCAGTATCTGGGTCATGGGGTGTTTCCTCGAATTCGGGCTGTCGACGGGCTAGTCGCGGCGCAAGGCCGGGTACGCGGGCATGTTGCAAAGACGAGTGTCCCACACCGCGCGGCCGAGGGTGAAATGGTAGAGACTGGCCATGGACTCATCCGTTAGTCCAAGCAGCTCATGCACCAGGGGGTCGTAGTAGCAGCCGATACCCGTCCCAGACAGCCCAGCGGCCTCCGCCTCGAGGTAGAGCAACTGGCCGAGCTGCCCGCATTCCCAGTACAGCCGCGGATAGCACCAGGGGCCTTCTTCGAGCGCCGCGCCGAGATGGGCGAGCATGGCGAGCGCGACGCAGCCGTCGCCGGCGATGTCCTGCTGGCAGGAGAGATACGCCGACAGCGCGCGCGCATCGCCTTCCTGCAACAGGTACAGCGGCAACTCCGGATCGACGCGCTGCCAGAGGAAGTCCTCACGCATCGGCGGCCGCCGCAGGCCGCTGCGATCCAGCCAGTACAACCCCGGCACCAGGCCCCGGACGCGATGGACGAACAGCAGTAGATCGACCCGCGCGGCCTCACCGGTGACCGCGAAAGGCACCGGCGAGCGCTCCGGCAGCAGCCTGCGCAGCCAGGCCCGCAGCAGTTCGACATCGATGCCGGCGCGCCCGTCCATGCGCTGCGCGCTACGCCGCCGATGCAGCAGCGGTCGCAGCGGCAGGCCGGGGTTGTCGTTGCCGGGCACGCCCGGTGCGACCCTCCACGGGCGTGCCGGCAGGCGCGGCGCCCGGCATAGCCCATGTATCCGCTGCAACTCCGGCCAGTCCCGGTACTCCCGCGACAGCCGGTTCGGTGCGCCGGCCAATGGCAGGGCCGCCAGCCCTTCGCACAGGCGCGGCGAAAGGGAAGGCTCCTGCGTGAGCGCCGGCCCGATCCAGAACAGTGCGTCGACGCTCTCGCACTCGGCGAAGCCGTCCCGGTCAAGGCCGAACAGGCCGTCCAGTGCGCTTTCGGCGACGCCGCGCAGCAGGCGCATCTCCCAGCCCTGGATCGCCGCGGCGATCGAGAGGCAGGCCAGCGCGTGGCCGAGGTCATGCTGGCAGTAGCGATAGGCTCGCTCACCGTATTTCCAGGCCTCGCGCCAGGGCACGCTGGTCAATGCCAGGAGGCAGCCGCCGGCCGGCAAGCAGTCATCCAGCAGCGAAGCCAGCGGCGCCGGCAGTTCGCCGCGCACCTCCAGGGCATGTTTGTCGGGACGGTAGTGGGCGAGCAGTGGCGCCGGCTCCAGGGTACCGCCGGGAAGCAGCAGGTAGGCTTCGGTGGGATGCAGGTTGCCGCTCGACGGATTGACCCGTAGCGCCCAGCGAGTGCCGCCGGCCTCCTTCCAGGCCGACAGCGCCAATCCGTCGTAGAGCATCTGCGAGAGGCTGCGGCGATCGAGCCGGGAGGGCGCGGCCGCCGGCCCGGAAAACACCCCGTCGTAGGGTGGCGACTCCTCCAGCGGCCGATGCAGCAGTTCGACTTGCCGGCAGCCCCGGTACTGGCGGAACGGCGCCGGCTGGGTCGCCCAGTCCAGTCCGCCGGGACCGGGAGCGTAGCGCTCCGGGCGATGCATGCTGAGGCGATGGTAGGAGAGCACCTCGCCGCCGCCGTCGCCCATGTTCACCGCTCCGCCCAGCGGGCCGCGTCGACGCGATAGAGGATATGCCGGCGCATCGGGTGATCCGCTGCCAGGAGTGGGTGGTCGAAATCCTCGGCCGGATCGCGACGCATGCCCAGGCGCTCCATCAAGCCCCAGGAGCGGCGGTTGGGCGGCGTGGTGAAGGCCACCACCTCGGGCAGGCGCAGCCGCTCGAAGGCGAAGTCCAAGGCGGTTTCCGCCGCTTCGCGGGCGAATCCACGGCCCCAGTAGGCGGGCGCCAGGCGCCAGCCGATCTCCACGGTCGGGGCGAAGTGCACGTCCATGGTCACGTCGAACAGGCCGGTGAATCCGATGAACGCCGCCTCGCCCGGTAGCTCCAGGGCCCAGGGCCCGTAGCCACGCTCGGCAAAATGCGCCTGGACGCGATCGACCAAGGCGTCGCTCTGCGCGCGGTCGAGCACACTGGGGAAGAACTCCATTACCTGCGGATCGGCGCACATCTCGGCGAACGCCTCGCGGTCGCTGTCGCGCCAGGCGCGCAGCAGCAGGCGCGGGCCATGCAGTTCGGAAATGGCGGAAGGGGGAAGGTTCGCGTTCATGAGAGGCCTTTTCGGAAACGGCCGACTCATCTGCGAAGCCAGTCCTCGCGCGTCAACCGGTACAGCACATGATGCCGCAAGCGGTGGCCGGGAGGCAGGTCGGGATGCTCGAAGTCGTCGGTGGGATCGCGATGCATCCCCAGGCGCTCCATCAGTCCCAGGGAGTTCTCGTTGGCCGGTACGGTGAAAGCCACCACCTGGTCCAGGCCAAGGGTATCGAAGGCGTAGCTCAGCGCCGCCTCGGCCGCCTCGTGGGCGAAGCCCTCCGCCCAATGCTCGGCGGCGAGACGCCAGCCGATGGCCACCGCGGGTACGAAGGGCGCATCGAAGTCCACGACCTCCAGCCCCACGTAGCCGATGAAAGGATCGCCGCCCTTGACCTGCAGCGCCCACCAGCCAAAACCGTGCTCGGCGAAGTGCGCGTCGATGCGGCGCAGCAACGCGTCGCTCTGGGCGCGATCCAGGCAGGACGGAAAGAACTCCATCACCCGCGGGTCGGCATTCAGCTCGGCGAACCTGGCTCGGTCCTGCACCAGCCAGGGCCGCAGGATCAGACGGTGGGTATACAGCCGTGGCGAGCGCAGATGCTCGATGCTCAGGCTGGTCAGGTCGGCCATCGCTTGGTTCCTTTCGTTCAACGCACTCCAGAAGGACTATCTGACCGCAGGAATCGGCTGGGGTGCCCGCGAGGGCGGTATTCCGATCTTTGGTCAGGCTTCGCGGAAAAGGCTACCCAACCGGAGTGTAGTCTTTTCCGCGCCTGGACATGCCCGATCCTCGGGCAAAGCGATGACGATTGGTTTACCGCCCGGGCAACGGGCGCAAGCCACGTCAATCCGTGCACTCTTCCACCAGACTCTCGTCCAGGGCGAGGATCGCCAGTTTCACCCCAACGGCGCACTCCTCCACCCAGGCGAACGAGGCGTTCGGGCTGAGGCAGGCATCCTCGAGGCGCCGGCAGCTTTCCACCAGTTGCTCGCCACGCACCACCCTCGCCGCGCCCTTGATCCGATGCGCCAGCTCGGCCAGTTCGCCGGTCTCCTGGCGTTGCACCAGTCCCTCGAGGGTCTCCAGGTCCTTGCGGTTGCTGGTCAGCAGTTCATCGAGTAGCCGCCTGAGCATCGTCGGCTCGCCGCCGGTCAGCGCATGCAGGGAATCCAGGTCGTAGAGACGGGGGTCCGACGGTATCGCGACGGGTTCGGCGTCGATGGTGACGGGCAGGTCGTCGTCGGCGAAGCCCAGGGCCAGAAGACGCTCCTCGAGAACATCGAGGCCGATGGGCTTGATCAGGCACTCGTTCATTCCAGCCTGGATGCAGCGCTCGATCTCCTCCGGCTGGGCGTCCGCGGTGAGGCCGATGATGACCACCGGTTCCTCGCCATTCTCGCGCTCCTCCTGGCGGATCGAACGGGCGAGGTCGGAGCCGCTCATCAGCGGCATGTGGCAGTCGGTGATGACCATGTCGAACGGTTGCCCATGCCACAGGTTGAGAGCGCTCAGGCCGTTCTCCGCTTCCTCCACGTCATGACCGAGGAAGCTCAGCTGTTGATGGAGGATCTGCCGGTTGACCGCATGATCGTCCACCACCAGCACCTGCAACCGCCGCGCCTGGCGACTGCCGAGCGGGATCGCCCGCACGTTCTCGACGATCGGTTCCAGCACCTGCAGGCGCAGCTCGACGTCGATCCGCGTCCCCTGCCCCAGCTCGCTGCTCATCACCAGGCGCCCTCCCATCATTTCGCACAGCGAGCGCGAGATCACCAGGCCGAGCCCGGTGCCCTCGGTGTTCTGCAGGTTGCGGTTGACCTGGGCGAAAGGCCGGAACAATTGCTGCTGGTCGCCCAGGGAAATACCGATGCCGGTGTCTTCCACACAGAGATTGACCTGCAACAGCGACGGCTCCACCTGGCGGCCATCGATGCGGATGCGGATCGAGCCCTCGTCGGTGAACTTGATCGCGTTGCTGACCAGGTTGGAGAGGATCTGCTTGAAGCGCATGGCATCCAGCAGTACGTCGCCGTTGATGCTCGAATCGATCTCCAGCACCAGGCTCAGGCGCTTTTGCCGGGCCAGGCCTTCGAACACCCGTGCCACCGATTCCACCAGCTCGCGCAGGTTGGCCCGTTTCGGCGACAGGCTGAGGCGACCGGACTCGATGCGGGCGATGTCGAGAATATCGCCGATCAGCTCCAGCAGGCTCTTCGCCGAGGCATAGGCGATCTCGATGCTGGAGCGGTCCACCCGACCGGTCTCGGCACGCTTGAGCGCCAGTTCGAGGATGCCGATCACCGCGTTCATCGGCGTGCGGATCTCGTGGCTCATGGTCGCCAGGAAGGTGGTCTTGGCCCGGCTCGCTTCGTCGGCCAGGTTCTTCGCTTCTTCCAGTTCGTCGATCAACTGGCGGTGCTCGGTGATGTCCAGCCAGCCACAGATGACACCGCGGATGGTCCCGCTGGAATCGCGGAACGGCTGGATCCAGTGGTCGATCCAGCGCTCCCGACCGCCCAGCGCCACCGGGTAGACCGCCTCGATGGTCCTGCCCTCGCGCATGGCCATCAGGTAGCTGCGATGGAACTCCGGAGCGGTCTCGAAGTTTTCCATGGGCAGTTCGAGCACGGTGCGGTTCATCACCTCCTCGGAACTCAAGCCGACGCTCTGCAGGTAGCTGCGGTTGCAGGACAGCATCCGTCCGTTGACATCGCGCACATATAGCGGCGGAGGCATGCAGTCGGTCAGGGCCTCGACGAACCGCAACTGGTCGCTGAGCGCCTGTTCGACCCGCGCGCGCACCCTGATCTGCCGGCGCTGATAAGTGACCCAGCCCAGGCAGAACAGCAGCAAGGCCGCTGCGATCGCCAGGATCTCGGTGATCACCAGGATGTAGTCGACCCAGGTCTGGCCACTCATCCCCGGCGGCGAGCGCCAGCGATTGACGATATCGCTCAGGTCGTCCGGCGAGATGCTCAGCAAGGCCTTGTCGAGAATCGACTGGAGTTCGGCGTCGCCACGGCGAACGGCAAAGTGGGCGGTGGCCGCGCCGATGGGGACCAAATCGGCGATCCCCAGCCTCTCGCGGAACAACCGGACGATGTAGTAGCGAGCGGTGACCAGCGGCACCACCGCCGCGTCGGCCCGCCCTTCGTAGACCAGGTTCATGGCATCCAGCGCGACGCCGACCTCCACCATCGAGGCCTGCGGATAGCGCTCGCGCACCTGTTGCATGCCCACATGGCCGGCGGGAATCGCTATGCGCTTGCCGTCGAGGCTTCCGGGGCTCTCCGCGCGTCCCTTGTCGTCCGCCCGGGTGACGAGGACGTACGAGGTGGACAGGAACGAGCGGGTGAAACGCAGCATTTCCTCGCGCTTGCTGCTGCGGCTCATGATCGCCAGGTCCGCCTCCTTCCTGGCCAATACGCCGATCTGCTCGGGGAAGCCGCCACTGCGAGGCGTGACCTGGAAATGCAGGCCGGTGCGGCGGGAAATCATGTCCAGCAGGTCGGAGGCGATGCCCGAGAAGGTCTCGTCGGAATTGAAGAAGGCCAGCGGCGCCAGGTCGTCGTTGATGACCAACCGCACCACCGGGTGGCGAGCGATCCAGCGGCTCTCCTGCGGCGTCAGCGCGATACGCTGGCCCGTTGGCAGGGAGCCGCTGCCGACCCAGCGCCTGGCGATGCTTTCGAGACGGTCCTGGTTGATCGCGCCGATGGCCGAGTTGACGACGCGCAACAGGTTCGTATCGCCGCGACGAAGGAGGAAGCCGTAGCCCCCTTCCAGGCGGGCATCGGCAAACCGCTCGAACCTCACGTAGCCGTAATAGGATCGATTGATCCGGTGGTAGGCGCTGAGCACATCGTCGAGATACAGGTCGGTATGTCCGAAAGCCACCGCGGCAACGGCCTCGTCATGGCTGCCGAAGACCACGAAACGCGCCCGCGGGAAACGCTGGCGCAATTCCCCGACATGCTCCCGGGCCACCGCCACGCTGAGTCCGGCGAGATCCTCCGGCGAGTTGCGCTTTTCCCCCATCCGCTTGAACACCGCCAATCGGTCACGGGCGTAGGGTTGGCTGAGCACCAGGGAAGAATCGCCCGCCGAGCTGTAATGGCTGCCAAGCAGGTCGATCTTTCCGGCAGCGAGCGCCGCCACGGCATCCGCATGGGTATCGAAGCTCACGACCTTGATGCGCATGCCGAGCAACTGTCCGACCAGGGTGGCGACGTCCGCCGTTATGCCTTCGTAGTTCTCGTCGTCGAGCCGGACGTTGAAGGGCGAGGTCTCGTCCAGCGCCGCGCCGAGCCTCAGGTGACCCTTGTGGCGCAGCCAGGCCCAGTCGTCCTCGGCGATCGCCATGTCCTCGTGCTCGATGCGCAACTGGCTGAACAGCGTCAGGGACGGATGCGCTTCGACGGCGAACAGGCGTCCGCCCGACAGCAGCAGGCAGAAGAACAGCAGGAATAGTTTTGATCGCATGAAAGGTCTGTGCGGCAGGGCCGGCAGTTGTATGGAAAGGAAACGCGTCCGGCGCGAGGCCCGGCGTTCGGCTAGCGGCAGCCGAGGCCAGGGCGGCGGCGTCAGGATCCGGAGCAATAGTCGAGAAAGTGCTGTTCCGGCATCGGCCGGGCGAACAGGTAGCCCTGGGCTATGGAGCAACCGAGTTCGATCAGGCGTACCCGTTGTTCGTCGCTCTCCACCCCTTCCACCACCAGGGAAATTCCCAGCGCCTGCGCCAACGCCACGACACTGCTGATGACGGCGCAACTCCTGGGCTGGGTCTTCATCTTCTGGACGAAGGTTCTGTCCAGCTTGATCTGGCTGAAGGGAAACTCGCAGAGCCGGTCGAGGGACGAATAGCCGGCGCCGAAATCGTCCATCGCCAGGCCGCAGCCCATGATCCGCAGACGCACGAGGTTCTCCAGGCTGCTGGCAGGAGCGCTGATCAACCCGGTCTCGGTGATCTCGAACATCACCGAACTGGGCGGCAGGTGGAACTCGGTCAGCAACGCCGAGATGTTCTCGGCCAGCGCACGCGAACCCAGTTGCGAAGGATGGACGTTGAACGCCAGGTTGATCGGCTGCCCCAACTGCGCCAGCTTCCTGCGCGTCGCCAGACCCTGGCTGAACAGTTGCCAGAACAGCTTGTCGACCAGGTTGTAGGTTTCCATCACATAGAGGAAATGCGACGGCGGCAATACGCCGAGATGCGGGTGGTTCCAGCGTGCCAGGACCTCGGCGCCGATCAGGCCGCCGCCATCCAGGGCCACCTTGGGCTGGTAGTAGGCTTCGAACTCGCCGTTGTCGAGGCCGCGCACCACGTCCGCCACGGAGGGCAGCTCGGCGACTTCGATCTGTCGCGGCAGGTCCTGGCGACGAGCGTTGTAGCGGGTCAACAGGGCGGTGATCCGCTCCAGGCTGAATGGCTTGCCGAGGTCGCCGAGAAAATTGAGGCCCAGGCACTCGATCATCGAAATGGTGGCCTGGCGCAGGATGGGATCCACCTCGCTGCTGAGGATCACCGAATGGACCTTGCCGCTCAGGCTTGCGTGGCGAAGGAACGCCAGGCCGTCCATGCCGCTCATCTGCAGGTCGCAGATGGCGATGTCGACGTGTCCGCAGGACTCCAGGATCGCCACCGCCTCCTTGCCGTCCGCCGCCTCGAGGATCGATCCGGGCACCACTTTCTTCAGGGCTGTGACGGCTACCAGGCGCTGAAAAGGCTCATCCTCCAACACCAGAACATTCAAATCATTCATCACGGTCCACACAGGGTTTCCAGGAAATACCGGCGATATACTGCTGTGTTTCCCTTACTAGACCTATGGGACAAGTCCCCATGTTTTGTGGGAATTTTCCTACTGATTTGGAGGTTCGGTTGGATTAGCATGGTTCCACATGAAAAACCGAATCGCCCCGCCTCAACAGGCTATTCTGGACGGCGATCTCGGCCTAGCGCCCAACATGGATGACCACCGGCGGCAGCGCCCGGGAAATCGAATCCCGACCCTGCCCCGGTCCCTCAAGGTAAATCGAATTTATGCATACCGTCCTGATCGTCGACGACCACCCCGTCATCCGCCTCGCCGTGCGCGTCCTGCTGGAAAAGCATGGTTTGCAGGTGGTGGCCGAGACGGACAATGGCGTGGATGCCATCCAGTTGGTCCGGGAGCACGAACCGGACGTGGTGATTCTCGACATCGGCATTCCCAAGCTCGACGGCCTGACCGTGATCTCGCGGATCAAGTCGCTGGAACTGCGCACCCAGGTGCTGGTACTCACTTCACAATCCGCAGAGGCGTTCTGCAAGCGCTGTATCCAGGTCGGCGCCCGTGGGTTCGTCAACAAGGAAGAAGACCTGAACAACCTGATCAACGCCCTGAACGCCGTGATCGCTGGCTACACGTTCTTTCCTTCGCTCACGTTCGATACCCTCGGCACCCCGCCGGAGCGCATTTCCGAAAGCGAGCTTATCGGCCTGCTCTCCGACCGCGAGATGATCGTCCTCCAGCATCTCGCCATGGGCTATTCGAACAAGGCCATCGGCGAGAAGCTGTTCCTCAGCAACAAGACCGTCAGCACCTACAAGACCCGCCTGCTGCAGAAGCTCGGCCTGGGTTCGCTGGTCGACCTCGCAGAGTTCGCCAAGCGCAATTCGCTGATCCACTGACCTGGCGCTTCGCTGTCGAAGCCCAGGCCTAGGCACCTTCGGGCAAGCGCGACCGGAAGTCGTTCCTGCCACGCGACGAGCATCGGCGGATTTCCACAAAGCATGTGGAACCGCCTGTGGATAAGGTGCGAAAAACGCTCCGTGCAGCGCATCGTGCCTGGCCTCCCGACGGTTGATCAGTTCCTGACCAGGCGCACGGCGAGCGGACCAGGTGGCATCGACAAGGCTCGGAGGCGGTCTTCGCCTCGGTTACACTGCACGCCGGTTTCCCCAGGTCTCGCTCGTCGTCCACATGCCCAGTCAAGCATCCTCCCCTTCCCCCCAGGTCGCCATCGTCGGCGGCGGTCCCGCAGGCCTGATGGCCGCGGAGGTCCTGAGCCAGGCGGGCGTACGCACGGAAGTGTTCGACGCCATGCCCTCGGTCGGCCGGAAATTCCTCCTCGCGGGCGTCGGCGGCATGAACATCACCCATGCCGAGGCCAGGGAACAATTCCTCGGCCGCTATGGCAGGCGCCAGAAGGAAATCGCCGCACTGCTCGGCGAATTCGACGCGGATGCGTTGCGCGCCTGGATCCACGGCCTGGGTATCGACACCTTCGTCGGCAGTTCCGGCCGGGTGTTCCCCTCCGACATGAAGGCCGCGCCGTTGCTCCGTGCCTGGCTCAAGCGCCTGCGCGAGCAAGGCGTGCTCATCCATACCCGCTGCCGTTGGCTGGGCTGGAACGCGGACGGTACGCTGGACATCCAGAGCGCCGCCGAGCGCCTGTCGATACGGGCCGACGCCGTGATCCTGGCGCTCGGTGGCGGCAGTTGGCAGCGCCTGGGCTCCGACGGCGCCTGGGTGCCCCTGCTGCGGGCCCGCGGCGTCGAGGTCGAGCCCCTGCGGCCAAGCAATTGCGGTTTCGAGATCGGCGGCTGGAGCGAGCTGTTTCGCGACAAGTTCTCCGGCGCTCCGGTCAAACCGGTGGCCATGGGACTGGCGGGCGAAACGCCGCGCCAGGGCGAATTCGTCGTGACCCGCGACGGTATCGAGGGCAGCCTGGTCTATGCCCTCTCCGCCGCCATCCGCGAACGGATCGAGGCACAGGGATCGGCCGAAGTATGGCTGGACCTGTTGCCGAACAGGCGTCGCGAGCAGATCGAGGCAGCCCTGGCTCGCCCGCGCGGCTCCAGGTCGATGGCCAATCACCTGCGCAGCCAGTTGGGCATCGATGGGGTTCGGGCCGGCCTCCTGCGTGAACTCACCCCCGCCGCCACCTATGCCGAGCCGGCCCGCCTGGCGGTGGCGATCAAGCGCCTGCCGCTGACGCTGCTGCGCCCGCGTCCGCTGGACGAGGCGATCAGCAGCGCCGGCGGCGTGCGCTTCGAGGCGCTCGACCGCAACCTGATGCTCGCTGGCTTGCCCGGCGTGTTCTGCGTCGGGGAAATGCTCGACTGGGAGGCGCCCACCGGCGGCTACCTGTTGACCGCCTGCTTCGCCAGCGGGCGCGTGGCCGGACTCGGCGCGCTGGCCTGGTTGCGCGGCAGGCGCTAGAGACCGGTACGCCAGCGCCTCGCTATTTGCCGGACGGCCGCTTCTTCGGCTTGCCCGCCGCGCCCGCGCCGAAGCCCGGCGCCTTGCGCACCGCCTTGACCGTCGGCGCGCTGCTGTCGAACCAACTGCCCAAGTGGATCTTGCCGGGCTTGCCGGCGCTCTCCGCGGCCTTGGGTTTCTTCGGTTTCTTCGGTTTCTTCAGCACCACGCCGCCCGGTGCGGTCTGCGGCACCCGGTGCTCCGGCTCGAAGTCGGGCTCCTCGCGGCGCTGCAGGGTCTGCCCGATCAGTGTCTCGATCGCCGCCAGCAGCTCCACTTCGTCGGCGCAGACCAGCGACACCGCCTGGCCGGAGGCACCGGCACGGCCGGTACGGCCGATGCGATGCACGTAGTCCTCGGCGACGATCGGCAGGTCGAAGTTGACCACCAGCGGCATTTCCTCGATATCCAGGCCACGCGCGGCCACGTCGGTGGCTACCAGCAGGTCTACCTCGCCGGCCTTGAACCGCTGCAAGGCGCGCAGCCGCGCCGGCTGCGGCTTGTCGCCATGGATCGAGTCGGCGGCGATACCCTGCCGCTGCAACAGTCCGACCAGTTCCTCGACGCTCTTGCGGGTCTTGGCGAAGACCAGCGCCTGGCGCCAGCGATTGGCCTGCAACAGGTGGCAGAACAGCTCGGCCTTGCGCTTCTTGTCCACCGGCACCAGCCATTGCCTGACGCTCTTCGCCGCGGTATTGCGCGGACTGACCTCGATGGACAGCGGGTCGCGCAGCAGTTCACGGGCCAGCGTGCGGATGGCGTCGGAGAAGGTCGCGGAAAACAGCAGGGTCTGGCGCTTGCGCGGCAGCGCGGCGAACAGTTCGTCCAGCTCGCGGGCGAAACCGAGGTCGAGCATGCGATCGGCTTCGTCCAGCACCAACGCCTGGAGCTGGGCGAACTTCACCGCGTTCTGCCGATACAGGTCGAGCAGCCGCCCGGGAGTGGCGACGAGGATATCCACTCCCTTGCGCAGCTTCATCATCTGCGGGTTGATGCTGACCCCACCGTAGGCCACCGCGGTACGCAGCGGCAGGTGCTGGCCGTAGTCGCGGACGCTGGCGTGGACCTGCTCGGCCAGTTCGCGGGTCGGAACCAGGACCAGTGCGCGCACCGAGTTCGCAGCGACCTGCGGCCCCTCTAGGGTCAGCCGCTGCAGCAACGGCAGGGCGAAACCGGCGGTCTTGCCGGTGCCGGTCTGTGCTGCGGCGAGCAGGTCGCGGCCCTTGAGCGCCGGGGGTATGGCTTGGGCCTGGATCGGCGTAGGCGTGCCGTGGCCGAGCCCTTCGAGGGCCTTGAGCAGGGGGTCGAGCAGACCGAGGGAAGCGAACGTCATGAGCGACTCGGAAAAAAGGAAACGGACGGCATTCTAGCGGATTCGCCGTCTCCCATCGTCCTCTGGAGCGCGGCCGGTCAGCCCTTGAGCAGCAGTCCGCCCTCGATCGGCACGTAGCGCGACGCCGCTCGGATCAGCGCGTTGGCGGTCAGGCCAGGCACCCCGTAGGCCGTAGCCACGACGCCGTGGGCGCGGATGACCTTCTCCAGCAGCAGATCGAAGTCGCCGTCACCGGACAGCAGCACCACTTCGTCCACCCGTGGCGCGGCATCCAGTACGTCGATGGTGATGCCGACATCCCAGTCCCCCTTGGCCGAGCCGTCGGCACGCTGGATGTAGGGCTTCAGCTTCACCGTGAAACCGAGGTTGCGCAGAATCTGCTGGAACTGCTGCTGACGCGGGTCGCCGCGGTCGATGGCGTAGGCATAGGCCTCGACGATGCTCCCGCCGCGAGCGATGTCTGCCCACAGGGCGGCGTAGTTGAGATGGCAGCCGTAGGCCTGGCGCACGGTGTAGTAGAGGTTCTGCACATCGGCGAAGACAGCGATCTTCTTCGCCGCGGGCGACTCGGGACGACTCAAGGGGAACTCCGGAACGACGGCAGTGGGCCACCATTATCGCAGCCCACGGCCCGCAACCCTAACGGTCAGGTGAACAAATCGTCGTCGCCGAGGAAGCTGGAGTCGTCGTTGAAGTCGCTATCGCTGAAATCGCCATCGGCGAAACCGCCGTCGGTGGGATAGTCGCTATCGGCGAAACGCTCGGTCGCCGGCTCGGGATCGGCAAACTGACTGGCGTCGAGGTTATCCACCGGGACGTCCTGGATCACCTCGACGATTTCCTGCGGTTGGCTGTGGCGGAACATGCCGGTGAGCAGGTCGGCCACCAGCATCCCGCCAGCGACCCCGGCGGCCGTCTGCAACGCGCCGCCGAGAAAACCGCTGGCCCGCGAAGGCGCGGCCGCCGCGGCGGGCGCCATACCCGGACGCATGTCGCCGGCCGCCACCGCCGGATTGGAGAAACGCGTCTCGCCCCAGCCCGCCGGGCGCCCCGATTGGCTCGGCGCCGGCTCGTCGCGCGCGCCGCCGCCGAACAGGCCGGAGAGGAAGCCGCCGCTGCTCGGACGGCTCTGCTGCAACTGGGCGACCTGCGCCTCGAGCTCCTTCACCCGTTGGTCGAGGCGCTTCAGCGCGGCTTCCTGGATCAGCACCACCTGCGCCATGTAGTACGGCGCCGCCGGCTGCCGCACCAGGTGCTGGTTGATCTGCGCCTCGGCCTCGGCGTCACGCGGAGCGGACTGCCCCTCGGCCTCGCGCAGGCGGCTGAACAGGCCGTCGATCAGGGTTTTCTCATCGGATTTCATCGCACGCCTCGACTGCATTTCGAGAAGGAAGGATGGATTGCACCAAAGGGAAATATTGGAGCACCCTGCACGATCTCAAGTTCCTCCGGTGAATTCCCGATGAATGACCACGCCCAGCGCTCCGCACGGCCCCAGGTCGCCCTGCTGATCGTCGACCTGCAACGCGGCATGCAGCGCGACGACCTGCCGCCGCGCAACAATCCCGGCGCCGAGGCGCGCATCGTCGAACTGCTTGCCGCCTGGCGCGCCGCCGGCTGGCCGGTGGTGCACGTCCGGCACATTTCCCGGCAGCCCGGCTCGCCCTTCGCGCCCGGCCAGCCCGGCGTGGAGTTCCAGCCAGCGCTGGCGCCGCGCGACGACGAGGCGGTGTTCGAGAAGAACGTTCCCGACGCCTTCATCAACAGCGGCCTGCAACGCTGGCTCCATGTCCGCAACATCCGCCAGGTGGCGCTCGTCGGGGTAGCCACGGAGAACTCGGTGGAAGCCAGCGCACGCAGCGCCGGCAACCTCGGCTTCCAGACCTGGGTAGTGGCCGACGCCTGCTTCACCTTCGCCAAGCCCGATTTCCATGGCACCCCGCGCAGCGCCGACGAGGTACATGCGATGGCGTTGGCCAACCTGCACGGCGAGTACGCCGTGGTACTGCGCGCCGCCGAACTGTTGCAGCGCTTGCCGGCCTGACTGTCTGCCGGGCAACAGCGGGACAACAGGGCTGTCCGGCAGAAGACAGGCCGCCTCCGCCATATCCCCCATAAGCCATTGATTCGAAAACATGAATCCGGGATGGCACGGTTCCTTCATAGACACCGGACCACGCCCCTACCCGGAGATACCCCCGATGAGCCAAGAGCAACAGCCGATCCGCTTCGCCTACTGGGTCCCCAACGTCAGCGGCGGCCTGGTGGTGAGCAAGATCGAGCAGCGCACCAGCTGGGACATCGACTACAACCGCAAGCTGGCCCAGTTGGCGGAACGCAACGGCTTCGACTACGCCCTCTCGCAGATCCGCTTCACCGCCGGCTACGGCGCCGAGTACCAGCACGAGTCGGTGGCCATCAGCCACGCCCTGCTGGCGGCCACCGAGAAGCTCAAGGTGATCGCGGCGATCCTGCCTGGCCCCTGGCATCCTGCGGTGGTGGCCAAGCAACTGGCGACGATCGACCAACTGACCAATGGCCGGGTCGCGGTGAACATCGTCAGCGGCTGGTTCAAGGGAGAGTTCACCGGCATCGGCGAACCCTGGCTGGAGCACGACGAACGCTATCGGCGCTCCGAAGAGTTCATCCGCGTGCTGAAAGGCATCTGGACCGAGGAAAACTTCACCTTCAAGGGCGATTTCTATCGTTTCCACGACTACACCCTGAAACCCAAGCCGATCCAGCAGCCGCACCCGGAAATCTTCCAGGGCGGCAGCTCGCGGGCGGCGCGGGACATGGCCTCGCGCGTGTCCGACTGGTACTTCACCAACGGCAACAGCATCGACGGCATCCGCGCCCAGGTCGAGGACATCCGCGCCAAGGCGGCGGCCAACGGCCATTCGGTCAAGGTCGGAGTGAACGCCTTCATCATTGCCCGCGACACCGAGGAGGAAGCGCGGGCGGTGCTCGACGAGATCATCGCCAAGGCCGACTACGAGGCGGTGAACGCCTTCGGCGACGCGGTGAAACAGGCCGGCAAGGCCTCGCCGGAGGGCGATGGCAACTGGGCCAAATCCACCTTCGAAGACCTGGTGCAGTACAACGACGGCTTCAAGACCAACCTGATCGGCACGCCACGGCAGATCGCCGAGCGCATCGTCGCGCTGAAGGCGGCCGGGGTCGACCTGGTGCTGTCGGCCTTCCTGCACTTCCACGAAGAAGTGGAGTATTTCGGCAAGCACGTGTTGCCGCTGGTCCGCGAACTGGAGCAGGCCCAGGCTCGCGAAGCGGCCTGAACGGCAACGGCGGCCGCCAGGCGTTGGCCTCGGCGGCCGGCTGGGTTAGAGTCGCGGGCTCGTATCCGATCTGCCGACCCGCGATGAATCCTCTGCTGCCGCTGCGTGACGCCTGGTTCTTCTTCACCCGCCACCTGACCACCCTGGTGCCGCTCTGCCTGCCCTGGATATTCCTCGAAAGCCTGCTCCAGCAGCAGATCGACGAAGCCGTCGGCCCCCAGCAGATGGGCGCCTGGAGCCTGGTCGCCGGACTGCTCTTCTACCCGCTCTACACCGCAGCCCTGATCCTGTTCATGGACGCGCGCGGGCGCGACGAGCGGCCTCGCGTCGGCCAGCTGTGGAGCGCCGCGCTGCGCCTGTGGCCAGCCTTCGCGCTACTCGCGGCGCTGACTTCGCTGCTGATCGTGCTCGGCCTGTCGCTGCTGATCCTGCCGGGCATCTTCGTCATGGTGAAGCTGGCCTTCGCCGAATTCTGCCTGGTGCTGCGCGGCCGTAGTCCGCTGCAGGCGCTGCGGGAAAGCTTCGAGTTCACCCGTGGGCGATTCTTCCTGATCCTCGCCTGTTCGCTGGTGATCCTGCTGCCGGTCTGGAGCCTGGAAGCCTGGCTCGCCGATTCGGCCGGCGACGCCGTCGTGCTGCGGGTCGCCCTGCATACGCTCAGCGGGTTCTTCCAGCTGCTATTGACCATCGTCGCCTTCCGCATCTACAGCCTCGGTCCGGCGCCACGCAACGGGATGTGAACGGCGCCGCGCGCCGATTCGCCGCGCTGGCCTATGCTTGACGAGCCCTGCCTCGAGGAACGGACCATGAGCGACGAATCGGCCAACCCCAGCTGCATTTCCCACCTGTCCATCGGCACCAACGACTTTCCCCGTGCCCGAGCCTTCTACGACACGGTGATGGCCGCCCTCGGCTGCAAGGTGATCCTCGAATACCCCGGCGCCGTAGCCTACGGCAAGCTCTATCCGGAGTTCTGGGTGCAGGCGCCGATCGACGGCCGTCCCGCCAGCGTCGGCAACGGCAGCCACGTCGGCTTCTTCGCCGACAGCAAGGCCCAGGTCGACGCCTTCCACGCCGCGGCCCTGGCCGCCGGCGCAAACGACGAGGGCGCGCCGGGCCCGCGTCCGCTTTACGGCGAGCCCTACTACGGGTGTTTCATCCGCGACCTCGACGGGCACAAGGTCGAGGCCTCCTACTGGGACATGAGCCAGGGCTTCGACGCCCACGACCACGCCCACTGAGCACCGTCAGGGTTGCGGCTTGAGTCCCGACAGGCGCGGCACCAGCAGCTTTTCGAAGAGACGCGGAAAGAAGCGCGCCAGCAGCCGCGCCCGCCAGTTGACGTTGGACAGCACCAGCAGGCGCCGGCGCCGCGCGGCGCCCTGGAAGATCGCCTCGGCGACCTCCACCGGCGATGCCACCTGGCTGCCCAGCACTTGCACCGGCTGGCGAGTCACCGAGCCATCGCCGACCAGCGCGTTCTTGCGCAGGTCGGTGGCGGTGAATCCCGGGCAGGCCAGGGTCACGCTGACGCCGGTGCCTTCCAGCTCCATCCGCAGGGTATCGAACAGACCGTGCAAGGCATGCTTGCTGGCGTTGTAGGCGCTGCGGTAGAGCAACGGGGCGAAACCGGTCAGCGAACCGAGCACGACGATCTGCCCGCGCCGTTCGAGCAGGCTCGGCAGCGCCGCGCGGGTGCAATGCACGGCGCCGAAGAAGTTCACCGCCATGACCTTGCGGAAAACCCCCAGGCCGGTTTCGGCGAAGGTACCGCGGTGGGTGATGCCGGCGTTGTTGACCAGCACGTCGATGCCGCCGAAGCGCTCCAACGCCAGCGCCACGGCACGCTCCACCGCATCGGCGTCGGCGACGTCGCAGCGCAGGCCGAGCGCCTCGCCGCCGAGGTGGTCGCGCAGGTGCTGGACCAGGCTGTCCAGCGCCGCCTGGTCGAGGTCGAGGATCGCCAGTCGCGCACCGGCCCGGGCGAAACGCAGCGCCAGCGCGCGACCGATGCCGGAACAACCACCACTGACCAGCACCACCTTGTGGCGGTAGGCCTGGCTGCTGAATACCTTGCGCGGCATGCGATACCCTCCCGCTCGAAAAAACGCGAACCCTTGCGTCAATTCGACCGGCAAGGGTGAAATGCGCGGCGGCAAGCTCTATGCTCTGGTCCTTTCCAGCATAGTCTCGATTGCGATGTCACTGCCCCGTCTACGCAACCTGCTGTTCGTCGGCCTGCTCCTGCTGGTCGGCGGTGCCCTGCTCGCCAGCTACCTGCTGAGCTGGCAACCCGCCGATCGCGAAGCCGCGCCCCTGCATTGCCAGGGCGCCGCGCCGGCGCTGAAGCCGGGGCAGGCCCTGAAGGTGATGACCTGGAACATCCAGTACCTGGCCGGCAAGCGCTACGTCTTCTGGGACGACCTGCCGGATGCCACCGGCCCGGACCAGCGTCCCACCGCCGAAGACCTGGCGTTCACCCTCGACGAGGTGGTCCGGGTGATCCGCGACGAGCAGCCGGACCTGGTCCTGCTCCAGGAGATCGACGACGGCTCCAGCGCCACCGACGATCAGGACCAACTGGCGCTGATCCAGGAGCGCATCAACGATCTCTACCATTGCAGCGCCCAGGCCTACGAGTGGAAGTCGGCCTTCGTGCCGACGCCGCACATCTTCGGCAGCGTCGGCCGCAAGCAGGCCACCCTGAGCCGCTATCGCATCGATAGCGCCGAGCGGCGCCAGTTGCCGCCACGCGACGGCGGGCTGTTCGACCGCCTGTTCGGGCCGCGCCCGGCGATCCTGGTCAGCCACCTGCCGATCGACGGCGGCGGCGAGCTGGCCGTGCTCAACGCCCGCTTCGACCGCCCGCAGGCGAACGACGACACCCTCGAGCGCCAGGTCGAGACCACCCGTACGCTGCTCGACGAACTGCAGGCCAGGCGCACGCCCTGGCTGCTCGGCGGCGACCTCAACCTGCTGCCGCCCGGCCAGTATCCCTACCTGCTGGCGCCGCTGCGCGCGCCCTACCGGGAAGACAGCGAACTGGCCATCCTGAGCGGGCGCTTCCCGATGGTGCCGTCGCTGGAAGAGGCCAGTGGCGTCGACCAGGTTCGCTGGTACACGCACTTCCCCAACGACCCACGGGTCCAGGGGCCGGATCGGACCCTCGACTACCTGTTCCACAGCCCCTCGCTGACCCGTCTCGATGCCCGGGTCCGGCGCAGCGATACGCTGCAGATCTCCAACCACCTGCCGCTCGCCGCGCGCTTCCTGCTGCCCCATTGACCGGGCGCGCGCCGGGCTGGACAAGCGGCCCGGCGCGCCGCATGCTTCGCCCCCATTCATAACAACAAAAAACGGCAAGGCCGCACACCATGCCCCTACGCACCACAACGCCCCTGCTCGCGCTGCTGGCGTTCGCCCTGCTGGCCGCCCCGCAGCTCCATGCGCAGGACGCAAGGCCGTCGTTGAACGTCGGCTACTACGAATTCCCCCCCTACATCTATACCGCCCGGGATGGCCACGCCGCCGGTTCCGGCGCCCGCCTGGTCCGCCTGCTGCTGGAGCGGGCCGGCTATCGTCCGGCGTTCCGCGCCCTGCCCAGCGCGCGCCTGTACCTGGGGCTGCAGGATGGCAGCGTGGCGCTGTGGGCCGGCGCGGCCAAGCCGGAGCTGGCCGCCGACACCCTCCAGGCGCGGCGCGTGCTCGGCCACGTCAGCCTGCACCTGTACTACCCGGCGCACCAGCCGGCACCGCGGGTTCCCCAGGACCTGGCCGGACGCCGGCTGATCCTGATCAGCGGCTACAGCTACTGGAAACCGGTCACCGACTTCATCCAGGACCCCAACCTGCACCTGCGCCTGTACCGCACCGGCACCCACCACGCTGCCTTGCGCATGCTCGAACTCGGGCGCGGCGACTACCTGCTCGACTACCAGGCGCCGGTGGAAGCGGCCAGCCGCCAGGCGTTGGCAAGCCAGGAACTGTACCGCCTGCCGCTGCGGATGATCGTCTCGCGCCACATTCCCGGCGCCGAAGCGCTGCGCGACCGCCTGGACCAGGCCTACGACCAGTTGCGGAGCGACGGCGCCGACCTGTCCCTGCTGTGAACCGACCCCGGAGGAGGAGCCCGATGCATACCGCCATCCCCTGCTGCACGATCAACGGCGAACAGCCCGCCCTGCGCGGACAGGTCTGCCAGTCGCTGCTGATCCAGGAATGGTGGTGGGAAGGCCGTCCGGCCGATCCGGTGAACGTGGTCTACCTGCAGTTCGAGCAACGCTGGTATCGCCTCTACTTCGAGGGCGAGACGGTGTTCTGGCGCAGCGGCGAAGCGCCGCGGCCCTGCGAGAACGACGAAGGCCCGGGCGAGTACCGCCTGCACGACCTCGGCCGGCAGCGCGGCCTGGTCGGTGTGCGCCTGCTGGCCCTGGAGTTCGTCCTCAACGGCCCGACCCTGGACAGCCACTTCGACTTCGCCGACGGCCAGCGCCTGAGTTTCCGGCACTTCCTCGACGACGACCTGACCCGGGTGCTCTGAGCGCCGTCGACTACTTGCGTGGCTTGGCCCGGGCAGTGGCCTCGGCCACCAGCGGGTCGTCCGGCCAATATTGACACACCGTCACCGCGACTACCCCTGATCACTCCTGTAGCGGCCACTTCAATTTCCTCGATTGCCCTACGGTGGCTCCAGCAGCTGCTATCTCAAGCCGACCATCCTTCTAGCAGGGCTAAATAAAAGCAACCAAGTAGATCTATCGACCACCTGGGCTACCAGAAGTATGATCAGGGAAGAAAGCTGGCTAGCCCCATAAAATACATCTGAAATTCGATACTGCTAAACAATAACAATACCAAAATCATCAAGGGAGATTTAAATTCCGTGAAAGAATTCACCAGCCCCGCATCAAATGTCGCGATCTTTCAAAGCAAAGAAAGGCATTTCCTAGAAGCATTAACTCGCTGGAATTACTTTCCAAATCAAAAGGACTCCACCCCAGAGCTCCCTCCTTGCTTCTCTTCCAGCCGCTTTACACCTGAAGTCGCTGAAGAGCTATCCAAGATAAAACTCAGCAAGGAGCGGACAACTTATTGGTTCGATCTAGTAGAGTTCCGAGCGACTCGCTTTAACAATGTCCCCAGGACATTAAGCCTTATCCACCCCCTGGCCTACTCTAGGATATATGTAAAACTAAAAGAGCACAGGGAGGAAGTAACAAGACTGATGAAAGATAAGAACAGCGCCGTCACCGCTGAACAGCATAATGATGGCCGAATCTTCATCATGAATTATGACGACCATGAAACCAGAACAAAGAGCACATTAGAGTTAAGCTTCGCGGCAGGCTTCAGAGCACACGCTGATGTAGCAAATTGCTTTGGCTCTATTTACACACATTCTCTGGAATGGGCGATCCAAGGTTATGCGGAGGCCAAGGAGCGGCTTCGCGTCAAGAAAGGAGAAAAACACTGGAGCTCTGAACTCGACGCTGTACTCCGTAATGCAAAGCGCAATGAGACCTCGGGCCTTCCCATTGGTCCCGCCTCATCAAGCATCGCAGTTGAAATCATTCTGGCAGCCGTAGACCGGGAGTTAGCGGGTAAATTCCGCTTTGTGCGGTACATTGATGACTATACAGCCTATTGCACTACACATTTGGAAGCGCAGGATTTCATTCGCTCCCTCAATATCGCGCTCTCGCGCTACCGCCTATCGTTGAACCTCAGTAAAACAAAAATCACCGAACTCCCCGAGCCATTAGTAGACTCATGGGCCACACAGCTACACAACGCCTTGCCTTGGAAAAATGACTCAAGCGGCGCCTTAACGCTTTACACCCACGACGCAATCAATTTCTTGGATTATGCCGTCCACTTAAACAGGGCGGAGCCTGACGGCAGCGTACTCAAACTTGCAGCCGGCCTAATTTGCCATAGAGCCCAAGGCAGCACTGCCGCAACAGTGTTTGACTACGCCCTCAACTTAAGCTGGCACTACCCGATACTCTTGCCATTGCTTGAGAAGATCGATGTGACCTCGGAATACTATGACACCGACCTGGTGGTTGAAAAATTCGACAAGATCCTCGAAGTGAATGCTTTGCACCGTCGCTCAGATGGTATGTGCTGGGCTTTGTATTACTTGAAGCAACTGAAATCCTATCCGTCACCCGAAAACATTGCTCTAGTGATCGAGAGCGGTGACGCCGCTGCGATTACATTGTTAAGCGGCTTCGATGCTGGTGTAGATACTGCGGTAGCCTTTGCGAACGAGTTAGTTCAAAGCAGCACGCTCTATGAACTCGACCAGTATTGGATACTGCTCTATCAACTGTTCTTTCACGACAGAATCGGCAACCCTTATGAGGACGAACCCACCTTCGAAATTTTGAAGAAGTACGACGTCCAGTTCGTAAACCCTCCAGCTCGTCAGTCCAAGGCCGAAGACTATTGCTTCCACTTCTCACATCCCTTTATTAAAAAGGAGGACAGGCTTAGTTTTCAGGACTACCTGGAGAAGAACTGAGAATAAAACTGCCGACAACCTTAGAACCCATGATCACTGAGCCCCCTCTAGCCACGCGGAGGGCTGGAGCAAGCACACCTACCTCCAAAACAGCCCAGCCCCTGCATCCCTCAACTCCCCCTCGGCTTCGCCCGAGCCGTAGGCTCCGCCTCCATCGGATCGTCGGGCCACCAGTGCTTCGGGTATCGGCCCTTCAGATCCTTCTTCACTTCAAGGTAGGTGCTGCGCCAGAAGTTCGCGAGATCTTGGGTCACTTGGACAGGTCGCCTTGCCGGCGAAAGGAGGTGCAGTTTGATCGGCAGTTTGCCACCGGCAATACGAGGGGTATCCGCCAGCCCGAACATCTCCTGAAGCCGCACGGCCAGCACTGGCGGAGACTCGCTGTAGTCCAATTTGATCGACGAACCTGACGGCACTTTGATGTGGGTGGGAGCCAATTCATCCAGTTCCTGCGGAAGAGGCCAAGGAAGCGCGCCGCGCAGAATGGAGCCGAGGTCTAACAGGCTGAAATGACTCAACCGGCTGACGTTGTTCAAATACGGAAGCAGCCACTCCTCCAAAGTTGCGAGCAACGTGTCATCACGAAAACACGGCCACTTACTTTGCCCTTGCTGCGCCATATCCAGCTCACGCAGCAGCGCCACGCGCGCCTGCCATTGGCGCAGCTCAGACGTCCAAGGCAGCAATTCCAACCCTTTCTTCCTAACAAGCCCCAGAAGCGCACGACTACGAGCATCCGCATCGAGCTCCTTGAGCGGCTCGCGGCTCAACACCAGCTCACCCACCTTGCGCTGCCGCTCAGCGACCAAGGCTCCAGCACGATCATCCCAGTCGAGCTCGTCGACGACCGTTACCTGCTCTGCGAGTACGTTTTCGAACAACGAAGGATCGAGGTCGGTCGCGAGGTAGATGCGCTCTTCACGTTGGCCCTGACGGCTACCCAGCTCCGCCACTACCAACCAGGAGTGCTTCATCAGCGCATCAGGCTCAGTGAATATGGCCGCACGCCCATTGGCGAGTCGGTACTCACCGCCTCCAGCTCGGCGCTGTTGAGCCACCCGGTCGGGGTAGGCCAGCGCCAATAGACAGCCAAGCCAACGAGGATGCTCGGGATCAGCCACTGCCTCGGTAACGCTTCCGCGTTGGTAACTCCGATACTGACGAGCCAGCTGCTTAATCCTTTGTGCCGCCCCCTGCGCATGACGCGGCATACGCTGGCTACCCTCCAGCATCGCGAGCCTACTGTGCAGATCAGCCCCACCACCAGGCAGCACATCACGCTCACCTAGGAGCGCCGCCACATCGCAAGCGAGCGCCCCGAGCCCAAGCGCATGCCCACGCAGCAGCAAGTGAGCAATACGCGGATGCGCAGGCACCTCTGCCATCGCCTGGCCATGCGAACTCAAACGACCATCCGCCTCCAAAGCCCCCAACCGGCCCAACAGATCTCGCGCCTGGGTAAAGGGAGCTGCGGGTGGCATATCGAGCCATCTCAATTGATCAGGCGTAACACCCCAGCGCGCCAATTGCAGCGCCAGAGCCGCCAAGTCGGCCTGGTGAATTTCCGGGGCGCCATAGGCCGCCATCTGCTCATGTTGAGTTTGAGACCAAAGCCGATAACAAATGCCCGGCTCCAAGCGACCAGCACGGCCAGCACGCTGAGCGGCACTGGCCTGGGATATGCGTTGTGTCGCGAGGCGGGTCATTCCGCTTGACGGGTCAAACCGTGGCACCCGCTCCAGACCGGAGTCGATCACTACGCGCACACCCTCAATGGTCAAGCTCGTCTCAGCAATGTTCGTCGCCAGCACGATCTTGCGCTTGCCCGGTGGCGCCGGTTCGATAGCCGCGCGCTGGGCACTCAGATCCAGCTCGCCATGCAGGGCACACAACAGAAGGTCATCACGCCCCGCGAGTTTGTCGCTGAGCTCCTGATGCACGCGGCGGATTTCGGCCTGGCCGGGCAGGAAGACCAGAATGCTGCCTTGTTGATCGTGGACAGCATCAAGGCAGGCTCGGACAACCTTGGGCTCGATGTACTCACCAGTCTGGTAGGGCTGACCCCATACAGTGTCGACGGGGAACATCCGTCCCTCACTGGTCACGACCGGAGCATCCTCCAGGAGACTCGAAAGGCGCGCGCCTTCCAAGGTCGCCGACATCACTAGAAGCTTCAGTGGCTGGTCATCACGGAACAGCTCACGGCCATTCAGGCATAGCGCGAGGGCCAAATCAGAGTCCAAGCTCCGAAGGTGGAATTCATCGAATATGACGAGACCAACCCCCTCCAGCGAAGGGTCATCCTGGAGCCGGCGCGCAAGGATCCCTTCAGTGACGACCTCGATCCGCGTACTCGGGCCGACCCGACTCTCCAGGCGAATACGGTAACCAACGGTCTCACCCACCTTCTCGCCCAGCTCACTGGCCATCCGCTCAGCAGCGGCACGTGCAGCCACCCGGCGAGGCTGGAGCATCAGGATGCCCTGATCGGCCAACCATGACTCGTTCAGCAGCGCGAGGGGAACGCGTGTGGTCTTTCCGGCACCAGGCGGCGCTTGTAATACGACGGAGTCGTGGCCTGTCAGGGCCTGGCGCAGAGAGGGGATGGCGGCATCGATGGGCAGCTGGATCATGTTGGCTCCATATCAAGCTGCACAGTATATCGCTGAGGCAGACGCCCACTTTACCCACTAACGCTGTCGTAAAACTTATACCGTCAAGGTGATGACCTAACTGCGCCCCCAAAGCACCGGGTCACCACTCATCCACCCCGCGCCCCTTGACGATTTAAGCCCTCATGCCCCGAGGAATCAGCCAAAGGAGGCGGCCCGTGGATTCAACGCCAGAGCTTCCCTGCACGTACTTGCCACTAGTACCGGCAAGTTGACATTGCCTCTAATTGACCACGCAGGTTATAAGGCTTCATCTCGCCGATACGGATATCACCATGCAATTCCCCGAATCCCTGAAATCCCTTGGACTAATAGTCACTGGCTTTACGGCGGGAATTGCGGCCTTTCAAAGCATTCTTTCCATAGCCGGTCTAGAGGTTGGCCCCCGCCACTCCTCGTGCCCCAATGGCCAGGTCGCCCTGCGGGTTGAGGCCTATCCATTTGACGCCAAAGTCGACATCACTGAGCTCGACAAGCCCTTCTATAACGGCATGTGCCTCAACCAAGGCCGCTACGGCGTCACAGTCAAGGCCGACCGATATCAACAAGAACACCGCGTTGTTCAGCTTGGGGCATCAGATCAGATCTCACTGTTCTCCCTGAAGCCCAAGATCATTGTCCATCTGGCCAAAGAACATATCGTTGCAGACAGAAAATTCACTGGCGAGGCGATATCAATCAGACTGCTGGATATTGACGTGCGATCTGCCGTCCAGTTGATCGCGGACTTTGCAGGCAAGAACTTCGTCGTTTCGAATGACGTGGAAGGGACAATAAGTCTAGCGCTGGAGAATATCCCTTGGGACTTGGCGCTGGATTCAATACTGATCGCCACCGGAAATCAGCTTGAGGAAAGGAACGGGCTGTTTTATGTGTCCAAGAAATACTAACGCCCTGTCCAGAAGGGGCTCGAAATGATTGAGAGCGAAATCCCTCCACCAAAGCCAGCTGATTTTTCAGCAACGGCCCTGGATGTCCAAGTGGGGGCTCCCGTTCCCGTGCTGGACAGGCTGTTAATAATGTCCTCCGACGACTGGGAGGATTTCACGCTTGAGTTAGTGCACTACCTCAAGGAGCAGTACCGAAAGGTCACCAAATGTGGTGGCGGCGGGGATATGGGACGTGACGTAATCGCCTATACCGCGAGCGGGTGGAACAATTACCAGTGCAAACATTATAAAGAAAAGCTGAGTGTTGAGGATGCCGTCCTAGAGATAGGCAAGATTTGCTATTACACCTACATCGGCGAATACCTGCTTCCAGAGCGCTACTACTTTGTAACGCCCAAGGGCTGTGGCACCAACCTCATCAAAGCTCTCCACGACCCTCAGAAGCTGAAGTCTGAGCTTTTGAGCCGATGGGATAAAACATGCGCTAGCAAAATCACCAAATCCAAAATCATCGAACTGGATTCAGAATTTCTTGCACATATCGACACCATTGACTTCTCGATCTTCGACGATATTCCTCCGCTGGCGTTGATCGAACTGCACAGCAAAACCCCTTTCCATGCGCTGCGCTTCGGATTCTACAACAGAAGAAGGCCTGAAATACCCAAAGCCCCTGAAGCCATTGCGGCATCAGAGCACATTTATACAGCGGCTCTGCTTGAAGCTTTTTCCGATAAAAAGGGAGAAGTCATTGACCTTTCCTCTATCGCCAACTATCCAGACTTCAAGACTGAACTAAAAAGCGCTCGCAATAACTTCTACGCCGCCGAGTCCCTGGAGCGGTTCTCCAGAGACTGGTTGCCCAGCGGCTACTTCAGTGATTTGAAAGAAGAGTGCCACGAGGCCATATCTGCCACCGTGAACCAGCAATACATCGACGGCTATGCGCGCTACTTAAAGACTTGTGAGATATCGGCTCTTGCCCAGTACAGCTCCCATCCGCTCCACCCCTTTATAAAAATTCAAGACAAAAAAGGGCTATGTCACCACATCGTCAATGACCAGGTTTTTCGGTGGGTAAAAAAATGACTCTCCCAGTCGAAATCTTCAATGGCACAGTTGAGGTCGGCACTCGCATAGCGCTGATTCTGACCAATATTGAAAACATAGAGCTCAACCTGGATCAGCTTGCTTTCTTCGATTATGTATTAATCTACTCCAAAGAGTTCAACGGCGTAGCCAATGTTCATCCTCCTCTTCCCAATCATTTTGCCGAGATTATCAAGCGAAGAGAAACACTTCCCGCCACACTGGCTTACTTTATATCCAAGGGCATAATCACGACCAGCATTGGTCGTGATGGCATCATGTACAAGGCCACCGACAAGGCGATTTACTACACAAGCGCGCTGAAATCCTCTTACTACAAAAAGCTTATTCAAAATCTCTCGTGGATCGAGAACAACATTGATGAGCTGTTTGAAGAGCAGAAAAGCTTGTTTACCACAAGGGTTCGCTACAGATGATTATTCGCAGCCTGACTGTCAGCGGCGAGAACAAAGTTTCCTCTGCACTATTTTTTGAGCGTGGCGCCAACATAGTCGTGGGCGCATCCGATACCGGGAAGTCCTACGTCGTCCAGTGCATAAAATTTATTCTTGGCGCCGAAGAGCCTCCCAAGCCTATCGATGAATCTGCCGGCTACACCACACTGACCGTTCAGTTCGAGCATGACGATGGCTCTGGCTTCACCTTAACGCGGGAACTGAGCGAAAAGGCGCCCATATTTCTATATGAGCCAGGTTGCTCGCCTCGCAAGCTCAAAACGAAGCATCAGTTTGGCGACCTCAACAATTTATCGAACTACTTCCTAGACAAGATTTCCTTAAGTGATAAGAAACTTCTCCAAGGAAAGGAAAAGTTAACCACCACCTCGCTGTCTCTACGAAACCTGGAGAAGGTATTCGTTATCGATGAGACGAGGATTGTGGCTGAATACTCGCCCCTCGGGACGGGGCAGAATAATGAGGCCACGTCAGAACTGTCGCTGCTGCGCACCTTACTAACCGGGGTGGATGACTCCGAGGTCGCGTCGATCAAGAAAGACTTGGCGTCCAAATCCACCCTGAAACAAAAGGTCTCCACCGTCGAGTACTTGTTGGAGCGGCTTTACCCTGAAGGAAGGGTGCCGTTGGAGACCGAGATTGATGAACTTGAAGAGAACCTAGAAGCACAAGAAACGCTCCTCGAACTCAGAGAGCGGGAGCTTAACGCCCTGATCTCCGAAAATGATCACCTATTGAACTTCAAGCAATCAATATCGATCAATCTTTCGGCGGCAGTTGAAACTCTTGCAGAAAACCAAGGACTGATGGATAGGCTTGTCGCACTGCAAGGAAAATATCGCTCTGATGCGGAACGTCTTTTAGGCATAAGCGAGGCCTCTGGCCTGCTTGAGCTATACGAGGAAGTTTTATGTCCAACCTGTGGCAGCAAAGTTCCCCATGAGCACTTAGAGAACTCCCCTACAGATATCCTGCCTGCTGTAGAGGCCGAAAGGGCAAAAATTGACTTTCACCTGAACGAGCTGACGGTTGCACTCGCAGACCTAGGCAATACGATTTCTACTGAACAAACCTCAATCAACAGCCTGAAGGATATTCTTTTCAATGTTGAACAGAAACTTTCAATGTCCTTTACTGATGTGCTGGACGCAGTGAATGGTATTAGAGATAACTGCAACGAGCTGAAGCGAAAAATCCTGGCACTCCGACATAAAGCCAGTTCCTTCGACGAGCTTGCCCATGAGCTGGATCTACTCAAAGAAAAGCTCGATGAGAAGCAAGATGATTACGCAATTCCAGACTTCGACAGCGAAATCAAGCAACTGTCCGCAGCCGTAGAAAGTGTTTTGGCGCGCTGGGACTTTCCTAACCACAAGCCAACTGAGTTCGACACGAAGAAACGAGACTTGGTGATCGCTGGCAAGAGAAGACCACACTTCGGAAAGGGTTATCGCGCCATCGGCTTTTCGTCGTTTGTCATTGGCCTCATGCAACACCTTGCCCCACTGGGTCGACACCCTGGTTTTGTAGTACTTGACTCGCCTCTTACCACTTACAAACAGGCCGACCAAGACCGTGGCGAAGAGCAAAGCGAGGCTGACAAGATTGCTGGAGACATGGTGTATTCGTTCTATAGCGATGTTGCCGAAAACTACAAAGATCGGCAGATAATCATCTTCGATAACCAAGAGCCTGACGTATCCCTGATCCCTAGCGTGACCTATTACCATTTCTCGAAAAATAGGAATATGGGAAGATTTGGTTTCTTCCCACCCGTTGATGGGAAGGACTACTCTCAAGCTAAAAGGGAATCGCGCTAGAGAAACCTGCGTGCCTTGCTTAGTGCCTGCGAACGCAGTAAAAACTGATCTCCAAAAAGTAGGACTCACTATGTCTATCATTGCCGAATACAAAGCCCTCGAAGCTCAAATTGCCGAGCAAACCGCCCGCCTCGAAGCGCTCAAAAACGACCAAAAGCTTCAGAAAGAGATCGAGTTTGAAAACAAACTCCGCGCCTTGCTCGCCGAGTACAACTACTCCCTGCGGAACGTGATCGCCCTGCTCGATCCGAACGCTGGCAAGGCTTCTGTGGCCCCGGTGAAAGGTGCTCGCCGCGAGCGCGCCGTTAAGGTCTACAAAAACCCGAACACAGGTGAAGTGGTCGAAACCAAGGGCGGCAACCACAAGGTGCTGAAAGCTTGGAAAACCGAGCACGGCGCTGACGTTGTCGAAGCTTGGCTGCAATAAACTCGTTTCGAGTTGACCAGAGGGCCGCGTAAGCGGCCCTTTTGGTTTGGGCGATACATGACGAGGAATCAAGAGCGGTGTCTGTGGTCGACAGTGCTCTCGGCCTTTGGCGCCCAGCGGGTAGAACAGTTGGTTTGCAATCACCTGCGTTCACTACAGGATCAAGGGGAGTTCAGTGGGCTGCATGACCTTGTCAGTGCCGAAGGCATAGCTGAGCTTGCCGGGATTCTCTTGACCAACATTGAGACAGGTGAGCGCCCGTTGCTCGGGCTTCATCGCACCATGAACCCGGTGCATTTTCGTGTACTACGCCAGGTCAGGAGGCCGCTGTCACTTCTCCTCCTGGCTGACCTCCCAATTGATTTTGTCCCGGCGGAGTTGCGTAGGCTCAGGATTCAGCTTGATCTCAGTATTTGAGCGCCCGGAGGAAACGCCTGGCTTCCTGCCGGTCGGGCACTATCGAGCTTGCAGTACACAAGCGGAACTCCGGAACGAGTCCGGAGTGCTGATCGGACAGGAATGCCTCCTGGTTGGCCCGATCTCACGAGCGGGTCGAATGATCGATGCGGATTTTTGCGAACTTTCAAATATGCTTTCTCATTACACGCGCTATTGATGCACTCAAATCATGCGTCGCGCTTTCGCACCGAAGGCGTGCATAGGCAGTCTCATTCAATGACTCGTCTCTTTCCAGCATCTTCTCAGAATCAGAATAAGATACCAGCTTGGAGATAGTTGGTCGCCCTGCATCACGGGCTTCCAAAATCAAGTGCGTCGATGCATAAATGGAAAACTCCTTGGCACATTCGGAAAGGCTCTTTACTTCGCCCGCAATGTCATTAGCGTAGAGATCACTTATTTTCTTGATGGCCAGGATTTCATCTTGGTATTTCTCAAATGCACTTGAATACATCGCCATGTGAAAGTCAACGCTATTCGCATCAAGCTTGTTAGTAGCTGCCGAGTTCAAGTTAAGCGCAAGCTTAGGTAAAAGCATGGTCTTATCATAAGCCACCTCTAGCTTTTCTCGAATAACCTTATTCCCCTCATTCGAGGCGCTCATGGACTGGCCAACATATATCCCGCCTATACCAGCTGCCCCGGACAGCAATAGACTGACAACCTTAAATATGTCTGGGTAGATCTTTCGCTTCTGCATACTGATTAAGTTTTCCTGTGTTATCTGTTGAGCAGCATAGCGACTGCTTATTGGCTGATGCCATTATGTTGGCGTTCTTCTAACCAATGGAGTCAAATTCTTCAATGTCTGACGTTTACTAGATTATTTTCTGGGCGGGATCCTAAGGTGAGGGTGCACCGCTGCAAGAATGATACTGCCCCAGCCCCGGTTAATATCATAAGAAATAATTTGTTACATACACATAAAACTCAGTACTTACGCGGTCTGGCCCTGATCTGAGCAAGATGTTGCGCACTTCTTTCCTGCTAATTTCGCGAGCGACTTTCCAGGAGTACAGGTTCCTCCCTGCCCGCAGAGCTCAGACAGGGTGGCACGGCAAGCTCCTTCATCTCCAATCACTCTTTGCAGGGATATGCACCATGAGTGGAAAACCCGCCGCCCGCGTAACTGACCCAACGGCATGCCCACTACCCGGACATGGCACTAACCCCATCGTTCAAGGCTCTCCAAACGTCATCTTTGATGGCCTAGCTGCTGCACGTCAAGGCGACAACTCGGCTTGTGGAAGCCCCATCGCCTCGGCAGTTTCATCAACGGTGTTCATGAATGGTCAACCTGCTGCCACCCTGGGCAGTGTTGGGGCCCACGGGAATGTAATCATCGGCGGCTCTGGGACGGTCATTATCGGTGACGCATTCGCTCCCGCCCCTTTCATTCCTGTAACCCCACTACCCAGTAACACGGCACCGTACTCAGGGCGCTTTCAACTGATAGACCAAGAGACAGGCAAGCCCGTTGCCGGACGCAAGGTCAAGGTTTGGTCTAGTGGCGGATGGAGCACCGTCGACGCGACGGATAGCGAAGGGATGACGTCGTGGGTCAACCACGATGCATCGGAGTCCATACATATCGACTTGGTGCAGGTGACCTGCCCCCCGATTTCAGTACCACGTCAAACTTAGTAGAGT